>CAJTPV010000001.1 GCA_910578505.1 uncultured Oscillospiraceae bacterium
GCCGGAGAGAAACCGGCGGGCCCGCCCGCTTTGTATCAAATTTCGTATACCCAGCAGCCGCCCTCCGCCGCCCGGCGGTCCGGCTGCAGGCGCAGCTCCGGGCTCTGCACGGTCACCCGCATATGGGCGGGGATGGACCGCGTGATAAAGCAGTTGCCGCCGATGATGCAGCCCTCGCCAATGACGGTTTCGCCGCCCAGGATGGAGGTGTTGGAGTAGATCGTCACATCGCTGCCGATGGTGGGGTGCCGCTTTGCCCCCCGCAGGCCCTGGCCCGCACGGGTGGACAGGCCGCCCAGGGTCACGCCCTGGTAGATCTTCACTCTGTCGCCGATGACCGACGTCTCGCCGATAACCACACCGGTGCCGTGGTCGATAAAGAAGTACCGCCCAATGGTGGCGCCGGGGTGGATGTCGATGCCCGTGGCAAAGTGGGCGTGCTCCGTCATCATGCGGGGGATGATGGGCACATCCAGCAGAAACAGCTCGTGGGCGATGCGGCTGACGGTAATGGCGCGGAAGCCGGGGTAGGAGAAGATGATCTCGTCCTTGTCCCGCGCGGCCGGGTCGCCGTCAAAGGCCGCCTGGACGTCGGTCTTCAGGCAGGCCTGGATGTTGGGCAGCCTGTCAAGGAAGGCCGCCGCCAGCTCCCGTCCCTTCTCCCGGCGCACCGCCTTTTCCGCCTCGCAGTAGTCCGGGTGGTGCAGCAGCGCCAGAGAGATCTGGTCGGACAGGGCGGTGTACACCTCCGCGATCTGGGAGCCGTGCTCGTACTTGACGGCAAAATCATTGATAATCGTCTTTTGTCCAAAGTGGGCGGGGAACATGATGTTCCGCAACAGGTCCAGGACCCGGATGATCGTCTCCTGGTCCGGCTGCAGGCGCAGCGCCGGACCGCCCGGCGTCTGCCCCTCCTCCGCATGGGCTGTCAGATGCTCGGACAGCTCGCTGATTCTGGTTTCCATATCCATCGTTCCATGCGTCCTTTCCAATGCCGCGCGGCCCATTCCCGCCCGCTGGCGGGTCCACCGCGCCGGACGGTTTATTTTGCCACACTGCGCCGCAAATGTCAAGCGTCCATGTGTGCGTCTTTTGCGCATGGATTGCAAACCACCTGCGTCCATTGGCCGGCGCAGGGCCTAGACATCATCCAGCAGATGCATGACGCTGACCTCGAAAGCGGTCCGCTCCTGGGCGCAGCCCTCGATGACCTTCGTGTATACCCGGCTCTGTACCCGGCCCTCCAGGGCCAGCGTCTCCCCCACGTCCATCCGGCCGGTGATCATCGCCACCTGGCCCCAGGCGATGCAGGGCAGGTAATCCGCCCGTCCGTACCGCCGGTTGACCGCCAGCATCATGTCCGATATGCACCGCCCCAGAGGCGTTCGCCGCAGGACCGGCGGCTTGCAGATGACCCCCCGCAGCTGGATGCTGTTCAGGTCCTCCTCCTCCGTGGCCTCCAGCGTCCGGGCAAAGACGGAGATCACCAGCTTGCTGCCGCAGCCCGACTTGTTGTTGAAGGACCGCAGCTGGCCCTCCACCGCCAGCCGCCGTCCCTCCAGGGGCAGGAGGCCCCGGAGCTGGTCGCCGGTGGCGATGACGTGCAGCACGTCCGCCTGGCCCGACAGCCGCTGGACGGAGAAGGAAAAGCGGTAGAACTGCTGCCCGTGGTTCTCGTGAGAAAAGGCGGGTTCGCCGGCGGCGGCGCCCCGCAGCTGTACCAGATTGCGCGTTTCATCCATATGTACGTCCACCTCATTCGTAGTCCGGCGTCATCGGGCCGGCTTGTCAGTACAGCCTATGCGGACTGGAATCAGGTTATGCGTAAAAGCGCTGTTTGCCGCCGTGGGGGATGATGACAAAATGAAACTGCCGGGGGGCGGACAATCGGAAAAACAACCGGGAAAGCCTTCAAAGAAGTATTGCCAAAAGGAGCAAATTAGTATATAATCCCTCTGTAGACAGATGGTGGGAGCAGTGGCTGCTACAGGGGGGAAGTGATTACGCTGGATGACACCAAAACGCGGATTATTCTTGCGGCGATAAGGGCTGTGCGGCAGTATGGCCTGGAGGGGGTGCGCATCCAGAACGTCAGCGAGCTGGCGGGGATTTCATCAGGAGCGATTTACCGCCACTTTGACGGCAAGGACCAACTGCTGGTGGAGTGTTTCACTTATGTGGACAAACAGGCGGCAGCGATCTTTGAACATTTGCAGTTCAATCCCCTGCTTATGCTCACTGACCCGATGGGCGCGGTCAAGGCGCTGTGGCTGCCCTATTTTCGCTTTTGGACATCTCATCCGGATGAAGCAGTTTTCTACCACCGTTTTCGGGACAGTACATTTTTCCCCAGATACGACAAAATCCGGGATGTGACCTATTTCAAGACCTTTATGGGAATGGTTCACGCTTTCAAAACGGTATTTCCAATCTTGAACAGGATCAATCAGGATTTGTTGTGGCTCCATGTGCTCACATCTACTGTTATGTACGCCAAATATGTGGTGGAGGGAATACTGCCCAACAGCCAGGAAACCGAGGACACCGTATTTCAGTTGTTGACGACCGGGCTGAGCGGCTACCTGAAACCAGACAAGTCTAAAAAACCGGAGAAAAAATGAAAATGTACCGCTGAAAGGCGGTTCATTTTTGCCGTGGAATAATAAACATTCACTAACGTCCCCAAGTGTGACTCCGGGGGCAAATATTTTGCTCCCCGCAGGGTGAACGTTTATTCACTTTGGAATAACCAAGGATCGGTCCCGGCGGGCTGGGAGGGCGTTCCGCCACTTTGTCTGGAATTTTGCTGCTTGCTATCATACAACATAACAAAAATTAAGTTGTTAATAGGCAGCTTGAGTTAAATATAGTGAGGGATATGAGTATGGAAAAAATATTGATCGTGGACGACAGCATTGTGCAGGCAGCACAGCTAAAGTCAATTATAGAAGATGAGTATGATATTACCGTCGCACAAACTGCGGAGGACGGGCTGCGTTTAGTGAGCGAGGGGGATTTTTCCCTCATTCTGCTGGATGTCGTGATGCCTGGAATGGACGGTTTTACGCTGCTGAAAATGTTGCAGGAACAAATCGTGACTCAAAGCATCCCGGTCATCTTGATTACCAGCCTTGTAGATGTGACGAATGAGCAGCGTGGACTTGTTTTAGGAGCCGTGGATTATATTACAAAGCCATACATTCCCCTGATCGTTAAGGCAAGGGTCAACACACATATCAAACTCTACAAATATCGCAGACAGATTGAGCAGCAGTCCATGACTGACCAGCTGACAGGGATTGCCAACCGGCGCAGATATGAACAATACAGCGCCATGAAATGGAGCGAAGCAGTCAGACTGCACCTTCCGTTCTCCGTCTGCATGTTTGACATTGACCACTTCAAAGTGTATAACGACACCTTCGGCCATCCTGCCGGAGATAAAGTGATTGCTTCCGTTGCGCAGACAGCGGCTGCCTCTTTGAAACGCAGTACGGACTTTTTTGCCCGCTATGGCGGCGAGGAATTTGTGGCACTGTCCCTGGGCGACAGCTCGCAGCAGATATTTGAACATATAAAGAAGATCCGTCAGGCGGTGGAGGACCTACATATTCCCCATGACCCGTCCGTGTCGCAATGGGTCACGGTCAGCGTCGGAGGGGTCACCATTGTCCCGGACAAGGGAAACGACTATGACTTTACCTTAAAAATTGCGGACACCATGCTGTACGATGCAAAGAAAAACGGCCGGAACAGAGTTGTTTGGGCCGACGAAAGGCTCAGACAGCTGTGGGAAAAAAGAGCGCCTGATCGGCAGTGAACATCCAAATACTATTGCGCGGTCCAGCGCCAAAAGAGAGGACGCCCTGCATCATTTGCCGAACCATGGAGGAGCGTCCTCTGTTCATACTTTTTTACGCCTGCAATTCCCCCGTGTTTCCGCCGCCCTTGCAATTTCCCTGCCGCCGTGCTATGATAGAGGAAAAGATTGGCAACCTTATTGCCGTTTCAGGAGGTCCTCCCTATGCTCAACCGCCCACAGATCAAAGCGGACGCGCGGCTGCTGATCCGCACCGCCGCCGTCTCCCCCCTCATGATGTCCGCCATCGTGCTGCTGATCGTGTTCCTGCTGGATCGGGTATCCGACCTGGCGGAATACGGCAGCCTCTTCTACAGCTACACCTACAACGCCGCCTATCTGGACGCCCTGCTGGCCGGTAATGTCAGCGCCCTGCCCGACGCCCTGCCCGCACTGGTAGGCGATTCCCCGGAAATCCCCTCCTTTTTCTCCGTGCTGGTCAGCCTTTTCACCACCATCCTCTACGGCGGCTACTACGCCTACTGCCTGGGCATCCACAGAGGGGTACGGATGCCCTACTCCACCCTGCTGGACGGGCTGTCCGTGTCCGGCAAGCTGATCTGGTGCAGTATCCAGATGACGGTAAAAATCATCCTCTGGAGCCTGCTGTTCCTCTTCCCCGGCATCATCGCCACATACCGCTACCGCTTCGCCTACTACAACATCCTCTCCGATCCCACGATGACCGCCAGCGACGCGATCCGGCTCAGCTGCCGCCAGACCATGGGCATGAAGGGCGAGCTGTTCCTGCTGGACCTGAGCTTTCTGGGCTGGCTCATGCTGCCGGCCATCCTGTCCGCCTTCCTCGGCCTGATAGGGCTGTACCCGGTGGTCGTGGCCTCCTTCCTCCTGGATATCTGGCTGACCCCCTATACCACCCTGTGCGACGTGGCCTACTTCGAGGAGGCCCGGCGGCGTCTGGCTCCGCCGCCTCCCCCTGTCTGGAACAACACCAACTATTGACCGCAGCACAAAAGACCGGCGCGCCCCGTTTGATGGGACGCGCCGGTTTTTTGCTGTTTGCTGTGCTTACGTGTTCTGGCAGAAGCGGGTAATCATGGCCGCAACCTCCGCGCGGGTGGCGGTGCCGCGGGGATTGAGCCGGTTGGCGGTGCCGGTCACGATGTTGTTGGCTACCGCCCAACTAAGAGCGCACTCCGCCTGATAGGTGCTGATCTGGCCGCGGTCGCCGAACTGGCCCAGGTCATAGCCCACCGCCGGGGAACCCTTGAAGTTCCACAGCATCGTGGCCAGCTGCTCGCGGGTGACCGCACTGTTGGGGCCGACGCCGTCGGAAATCCGGTTGGAGACCGCCCAGCTGCGGGCGTTCTCGTACCAGACAGACGCGCCGCTGGTCACATCCACGCCAGCCAGACGGGCCAGAATCGTCCACACCATGGCGTTGCTGGTGGTGGCCTGGGGACCAAAGCGGTTGTTCGACACGCCGCCCATCAGCTGCCGCTGCCACATATAGTCCACACTGCTGTAGTACCAGTCGCTGGGATGTACGTCCAGATACGGCATGGGCACCGTGTTCAGCACCGGCTGGGAGAATATCCCCATGCCGGAGCTGGCGCCGCCGGAGGGCTGCGTGACTGTGCCGCCGGGATTCCAGTTGGTATTGCCGCCGGTATTACCGCCCGTGCTGCCGGTATTGCCCGTATTGCCGCCGTTGCCGTTGTTGGCGATCAGCTCCATGAACACGGCGTCTACCGTGACGCGGGAGGCGGGCATGTAGAACACATACCGGTTGCTGCCCTGGTCCCGCAGGTCCACGTCGTAGCCCCGTGCATTGGTCACCTCGATACGGTCAAGCTGATAGCCGGAATAGGGCCGGACCGTGACCGTCACCCGGTCGCCCTCACGGGCGTAGGTGGTGGACACGCTGACGCGCCCGCCGCTGGTGTTGGACACCGTTATGGCATAGCCGTTGATGTCGCCGGAGCCATTGCCGCCGCTGCCGCCGGAGCCGGTGCTCCACTGGGCCATGATGGTGGTGTTGGCGGTGAAGACCGTGGCGGTGGTGATCCGCTCGCTGCCGTTGAACCAGCCGTCAAAGCTGTAGCCGGTGCGGGCCGGGGTGGGCAGGGACATGAGCCGCCCGTTCAGGTCCGTGAGCGCGGTGGTGCTGGCGTTCAGATTGCCGCCGTTGGGGTTGAAGGTGATGGTATAGGGCGGGGAGGTGGGGCCGGGCTTATCCTCTCCGGGATCGTCCGGGCCGCCGGGCTCTGAGCTATCGTCCTTGTCCCAGTGGGCATAGACGGTGGTGTCCTGGGTGAAGACTGTGCGGCGGTTGATCTTTGTGCCGCCCTCCGCCGCGGTGAACCAGCCGGTGAAGGTGTGGCCCTCCCAGGTGGGGCTGGGCATCTCGCCGTCGGGGATGCGGCCCTCTGAGGTGGTCTTGACCTTGATGGGCTCCAGCTCGCTCTCCTCGCCGGGCTCAAAGGTGATGGTGAAGCCCGCGCCGACGTACTTGGGATAGACCCGCAGGCTGCCGGTGACCTCTGTGTCCTTGGTGAACTGCTTCTCCTCGCCGTCGGGCCGGTCCGGTTCACGGTAGAACCAGCCGCTGAAGGTCTGGCCCTCCTTGTACGGTCCCGGAGGAACGGAGGACATCTTGTAGTCCTTGTCTACCTCCAGCGTCACCAGGGCGTTGCCGTTCTCCGCGTCCAGGAACGTGACGTTGGGGTATTTGAACGTGATCGGCAGGTCGGTGGCCAGCTCCCACTGGGCGTACAGCGTCGTATCCCGGTCAAAGGTGCTGCTGGTGGTCACCGGCTGGTCCTTGCCCTCCACGGGGTTCTGGACCCTGTACCAGCCCTTGATCTTGTAGTTGCCGGAGGCCGCCTGGGGCAGCGTGTCGGGCAGGAAGGTGAGGGATTTGCCCTTCGTGGTGGTGAACGTGGTGATGGTGAGGGGGTTGCTCATGATCGCCCCCAGGTTGAAGTCAAAGGTGATTGTGAATTCCCGCGTTTCCCAATGGGCATACAGGGTCATGTCGTCCGTGTACGTCCGGGTGGCGGCGTCGGAGATCAGCTCGCCGGCGCCCTCCTCCGCCTTGGTGTACCAGCCCTGGAACTTGCCGCCCCGGAGCGTGGGCTCCGGCGGGGCCTGCATCAGCACGCCCTTGTCGTCCGTCTTCAGGGTGATGGTCGCCACGGGCTGGCCGCTGGCCGGGTCCTCCATGGTGGCGTCCGTATTATTGGCCTCAAAGGTGATGGTATAGGGCGGCTCGCGGGTCCACTTGGCGTACAGCGTCACCGCGCCGGGGCAGTCGCCGCCTGCCGAGACAAGGGTGCCCTCCTGGTAATCCTTGGTGGTATACCAGCCGCCGAAGGAGTCGCGGGGATGGGTGGGCACGGGCAGTTCGGGGAATTTGCCGTCCTCTGTGGACAGCTTCTGCTCCTCAGTGGGGGTAACCTCACCGCCCATGGCGTCGTACTCGATGGCATAGGGCGGGCCCCAGATGGCGTACAGCGTGGCCGCGCCGGTGTAGGGCTGGGCGTCCGGCTCCACGGCCTCGGTGCCGTCCTTGGTCAGTGACCAGCCGCCGAACTTGGTGTAGCCCTCACGGGTGGGGTCGGCGGGAATCTTTGTCGGGTCCAGATTGCCGTCGTCGTCCGTCTCTACGCCCTTCGTGGTCTCGCCGTCCGGGAATTTACCGCCGTTGGCGTCAAAGGTCACCGTGAAGGGGCCTTTCCAGTGGGCGTAGATGGTGGTGGGTTCCTTGAATGTGGCGAGCTTGGAGACTACCGTGCCGCCGGTGGCCTCGGTGTACCAGTTGTCAAAGTGATAACCGGGGTTTTTCCCATCCGTGTCAGGCCACTTGTCCTCAGGGATTTTGCCGTCCTTGTCAGTCCTGACAGTGGTCTTGGAGGAAGTGCCGCCGTCTTTGGCGTTGTTCCAGTCGAAGGTAATGAGGATGGTCTTGGCTGTGTCAACGTAGAGGTTGGTGTCCTTGGTGTAGAGCTGGCCCTCGTCTACATGATTGCCGTTCTCCAGACGCCAGCCGTCCGCATCGTCTCTGCCAATCAGAGTGGGGAGCTGAGAGAGATAGCCGGTGGTCTTGGTAAGCTCCATTGTGAAATGCGCCGCCCCCTCCAAGGGAGTGGGAACATCCACAATAAAGGTTATAACGGGATTCTTGGGGGTAACAGCGGTAATATCCGTCCACAGGGCATGCAGAGAAGTATCTGCACTAAACAGCGTATCTGCCGTAACTTTGGTGGTTATGTCATTCTGAGTACTACACCAGCCCTCAAACTTCCAGCCTATCCGGTTTGGAAGATCGGGGAAATTGGGGATTTTGCCATTTACCGTTGTTAGCTTTGCAATTTCCTCTCCATCATCCAGGAACGTAATTTCAACTTCATCCTCGTTCCAATGGGCGTACAGGTCCATATCACCCATGATTTCTGCGGGATTGCTGTACTTAACTCCGCCGGTCACGGCATTGAACCAGCCCGCAAATTCGTGACCGCCAAACTCAGGATCAGGCAACAAATCAGTAAACTGCGCAGCAACGCTACCATCGCTTTTTACCCACTCACCATGCTTTGTTGTAACAACAGTTGTCTTGTTAGTAAGGTTGTTGTGGTGGAAGGTGACTGTAATCTCCTTCGTCCAGTGGGCGTACAAAGTAATAGCCTCAGAAAATGTGAAGGTATTCAGGTTTATTTCCGCACTGCCTTCATCCTTAGAGATGTGCCAGCCATCAAAGGTATAGCCATCGCGGACAGGGTCGGGAAGCCCTGTGATTTTCCCGTTTACCGTTTGCCTGGTGATATTGGGGCTTGTGCCATCGTTGAAATCAAACGTAATGGCATAGCCAGTCTCTGTCCACTTGGCATAAATAGTGGTGGGCTTGTCGAACTTTTGCCCCAAATCGCATTCATCGCCAGTACAGTCTGGATTTGTGTACCAGCCGCCAAATTCATGGGCCTCCCATACAGGAGCTGACGGCAATTGGCTTACAGGCAGGATACCATTTGTCCCTGTTTGCAATGTCAGGGTCGGGGGCATTCCCTCAGCGCCTTTATAGTCGAAGGTAATCGTAAAAGGCGCGCCCCATTTAGCTTTGACCGCAGTGTCTCCCTTGAATTCAGTCCCATTCGCCCCGGCGATAATCCGGGTTTCATTACCGTCTATGGTCGCAAACCATCCCTGGAAGGTCCAGCCCTCTTTTGTGGGCGTCGGCAGAGTGGCCAGCTTCTGATTCGTGGTTTCCGCTGTAGACTCTACGCCATCCGGCAATTTACCGCCATCGGAATCAAAACTAATGTCGAACTCGCCAGTCGCTGCCGTGAGCATGGGCGTACTAGCCGCCGCAGGCTTTGACGCGGCGGTGACTTTGTTGGGGGTGGTGGAGGTGGTGACAGTGCCGCCTCCATTGGTGACAGTTGTTCGGGTCCACTGCGCATAGAGTGTGCCGGGGCCGGTACATGTGTTACCATTCTTGACCTCCATGCCGCCTGAAGCGGCTGTAAACCAGCCTTTAAAAGTCCATGTGTCTGTAGCTGTATTAGGAGGAGCTACAGGATCTGTCAAATTGGCATATGTATCATTTCCGTCTGCATCCGGTGTCCCAGCAGTCTTTATGGTATCAGGAACTATAGTACCAGGATCAGCCACAAGATTAATTGTAAAGGGGGCCCCCCATACAGCCTTTAGAGTAACAGGCCCTTTACATTCCCCGCCTTCTGCAGCCGCAGTGTCTCCCAATGTACCATTGGGGAGGTTTACAGGATACCATCCCTTAAACGTGTATCCATCCTTTGTTGGCGTGGGAAGTTTAGGTAATTTCTCGCCATCAACTTTGTCCGTATACAATGTTGGTTTTTCTACCGTTCCACCATCAGCATCAAGGGTAATTGTGTAGGGATATGTCCATTTTGCGTAAATGATTGTGGATTTAGTAAATTGATAATACTCTGGTGGAGATACAGTAGCATCTGTCCCCTCCGTAAGCGAGGTTGTACCCCCCTTATCTTCATACCAGCCACCAAATGTATATCCTGGACGAGTGGGGTCTTGGGGCCACTTTCCTTTGAAAAGGCGTCCCTTTACATCGGTACGATTATTCTGTGCCCCGGCCAAAGTAGCATCATCAGCATTAACATTAAATGTAATGAGGAATCCTTCTTCCCATCTCCCCTCAATCGTAGCAGGACCTGTAAATTGTTTTAGCAAAAGCTGCTCATATGTGATTTCCTGTCCGTCCAAATACCAGCCAATAAAAACATGTCCAGCAACAGTCTGGTCATTCATCCAGCCCTTTACTTCATCACGATCTTCAACCTTTATCTCGCCTCTGGAATTTGTCCATACGCTCTTTTCTGGTGGCGTCGTCGGATTTGATGGATCTGTTACATCGCCCAAATATTGGAATGTAATTTTGTAACCTTCTTTCCAGTGGGCGTAAATGGTCGTGGGGGACTGTCCATTTATAAACTTTTCCGTTGTAGTATTCGAGTCTGGGGCCTCTGTTTTAAGTTCGGTTCCATCTGTTGTAAACCACCCATCAAAAGTGTATCCTGGCCGGACAGGATCCGTGGCAGGCAGGACATACATATCATCCTTATTTGTGTCAACAATCTGGATTTGCGGATTGTCTCCCCAGTTTGCATTGTAAGAGATATGGTAGGGAGGTGCCCAGTTTACGTAAATATTAATATTAATCGCCGATGATGAAATACTATTTTCTTTAGCATAGTCTGCAAAGTCAAATGTAGTGAGATTTTCAATCCGAATTCCTCTTTGAGGGGCAAGACTGCCTGCCTCAATAAGACCGCCTTGGTTAGTCCCCATAGCAAGAATGTACCACCCTCCGAAGGAGTACCCTTCAACTGTAGGGCTGACAAGTTCCGAAGTTGGAATCCCATTTATACTTGTATCTGATAATTTGCCCTCTCCATTTGTTTTGATTGTTGCGCTTTCTTTTCCACTGATAATAGTACCAGTAGTACCAGCATGATAGTCATAGTTAAGGATAACTTTATAGACATCCACCCACTTGGCATACAACTTTATACCGTTTGTCTCTATGGTGTCGCTCAAATCAAATGGGTTTCTAAATGCCTGGTCTGTATACCAGCCGCCAAATGCCAAATTATCTTTAGTTTTTTCAATACCTTCAATGATTTTCTGGATATCCGCAAGATCAGCAGGTTCTACCATACCAGCGTCGTTTGTATTCAGTACTAATAAATCGTTGTCCAGTACAATACTGCTGCCAGCAGGCAACGTTATGGTCCCTGTTTTCGCAATATCAAAGTCCAGCGTAACCTTATAGCCACTCAGCCACTGGGCATAAAGAGTGGTATCCTTGTTGTAGTCAGGCGCAACTTTGCCGGCCTTATCGCTGCTCCACCCGGCAAAAGGCCGCCCGGCCCATTTCGCGCCGGGTGAATTGGCCGGTTCTTGACCGGGCGTGGTCTTCAACTGCAATTGGTAGTCGGAAATGCCATCATTCAAATCATATGTAATGGTGACAGTCCCATCCCCGCCGCCTTCCGCTGCAAACGCCGTCCCCGGCAAGAGGGACAGGGCCATGCAGAACACCAGCAGCCATGCCGTCAAACGTTTCTTCATGCTAGAAATCTCCTTCCAAAAAAAAGATATGGACAGTATGCGGCCGGTCCAGGGCCGCCCCGGCAGAGGGCGAGCGTCCGGCCGCGCCGAATTCTACGCCTATTATAAGATATTTTCCCAATAATGGCAAGCATTACTTTTGCCCGCAGGGCTGGAAAAATTCAGCAGGGACCGGAGGGCGCTCATCGGTTTCGGAAAGGGCCTCAGGGCAGTCAGCGGCGCTGGGGTCAATGCTGCTGGTGATTTGGCGGTTCAGCATGCTGACATAGGGGTTTTTTCTTGGATGCAGCATTTCAATGTCATATTCCTCTCTCATGTCATCACCTCTTTTTTACTTTTATTATAAGTATTCCCCCACAGTTGTCAAGCATTTCCGGCACAAAACCCCAGGAAGGAACCCACCCTCTACGGCTGACAACTCCCCCTTCAGAAGGACATGGCGCGGCGGAGAGGGGGGTCTATCCGCATTTTATACAAAATTTCCGCAAATGAACCCATCGCAATTGACGCGGGGGCCAGGCTGTGCTAAAATCAAGCTGTGCACGCAGATGCACACAGCATCAAGCAACCGAAATCAAGTGGAAAGAGGAAACACTATGTATCGGATCATCAAAAAGCGGGTACTCAATCCTACGGTCACCTTGATGGAGATCGAAGCTCCCCTGGTGGCCAGGAAAGCCGAACCCGGTCAGTTCATCATCCTGCGGGTGGACGCCGGCGGCGAACGCATCCCCCTGACCATCGCGGCCTATGACCGCGAGGCGGGCACTGTCACCATCATCTTCCAGATCGTGGGCGGCACCACGGAAAAGCTCAACCACAAGGAGGAGGGCGAGTATATCCAGGACTTCGTCGGCCCCCTGGGCCGGGCCACGGAGACCGAGGGCCTCAAGCGGGTGGCGGTCATCGGCGGCGGCGTGGGCACGGCCATCGCCTACCCCGTGGCGAAAAAGCTCCACGACGTGGGCTGCCACGTGGACCTGATCGTGGGCTTCCGCAACAAGGACCTCATCATCCTCAAGGAGGAGTTCGAGGCCGCCAGCACCAATCTCATCATCGGCACCGACGACGGCTCCTACGGCAAGAAGGCCCTGGTCACCGACCTGCTCAAGGAGCAGATCGACTCCGGCGCGCAGTATGACCGCGTCATCGCCATCGGCCCGGTCATCATGATGAAGTTCGTGTGCCTGCTGACCAAGGAGTACAACATCCCCACCGTGGTCAGCATGAACCCCATCATGATCGACGGCACCGGCATGTGCGGCGGCTGCCGGCTGACCGTGGGCGGCGAGACCAAGTTCGCCTGCGTGGACGGCCCGGAGTTCGACGGCCATCTCGTGGACTTTGACGAGGCCATGGCCCGGGGCGCGATGTACCGGGACTTCGAGCTCCACGCCAGGGACGAGGCTTGCAATCTGTTCAAGCAGGAGGTAAAGTGACATGCCGAATATGAATCCTAAGAAGAACCCCATGCCCCATCAGGACCCCGTCGTCCGCGCGGGCAACTTTGAGGAGGTGGCCCTGGGCTATACGAAGGAGCAGGCGATCGACGAGGCGCAGCGCTGCCTCCACTGCAAGAAAATGCCCTGCGTGTCCGGCTGCCCGGTCCAGATCAAGATCCCCGAGTTCATTGCAAAGGTTGCTGAGGGCGACTTCGAGGCCGCCTATCAGATCATCTCCCAGGACAGCGCCCTGCCCGCCGTCTGCGGCCGCGTCTGCCCCCAGGAGAGCCAGTGCGAGTCAAAGTGCGTGCGCGGCGCCAAGGGCGAGCCGGTGGGCATTGGCCGCCTGGAGCGCTTCGTGGCCGACTGGCACAACGCCAACGCCACGGAAAAGGCTGTCGCCCCCGCGTCCAACGGCCACAAGGTGGCGGTCATCGGCTCCGGTCCCTCCGGCCTGACCTGCGCCGGCGACCTGGCCCGGAAGGGGTACGAGGTCACGGTGTACGAGGCCCTGCATCTGGCGGGCGGCGTGCTGGTGTACGGCATCCCTGAGTTCCGTCTGCCCAAGAGCATCGTGCAGAAGGAAGTGGACGGGCTGAAGGAGCTGGGCGTAAAGATTGAGACCAACGCCGTCATTGGCCGCTCCATCACCATCGACGAGCTGATGGAGGAGTTCAAGTTCGAGGCGGTGTTCATCGGCTCCGGCGCGGGCCTGCCCATGTTCATGCACATCCCCGGCGAGAACCTGAAGGGCGTGTACTCCGCCAACGAGTTCCTCACCCGCATCAACCTGATGAAGGCGTACAAGGACGGCTCCGACACGCCCATCATGCCCCTGCAGGGCAAGAAGGTGGCGGTGGTCGGCGGCGGCAACGTGGCCATGGACGCCGCCCGCTGCTCCAAGCGCCTGGGCGCGGACGTACATATCGTCTACCGCCGCAGCGAGGCGGAGCTCCCCGCCCGCGCGGAGGAGGTGGAGCACGCCAAGGAGGAGGGCATCATCTTCAAGACCCTCACCAATCCGGTGGAGATCCTGGGCTACAACAATCCGGAGGACAAGCGGGACCCGAAGAACGGCTCTGTCAACGGCCTGAAGTGCGTGGAGATGGAGCTGGGCGAGCCCGACGCCTCCGGCCGCCGCCGTCCCATCGTCAAAGAGGGCAGCGAGTTTGACATGGAGATGGACTGCGTGATCATGGCGCTGGGCACCAGCCCCAACCCGCTGATCAAGTCCACCACCAAGGGTCTGGAGATCAACAAGCGGGGCGGCATCATCGTCAACGAGGACGGTCTGACCAGCCGCGAAGCTGTGTATGCCGGCGGCGACGCCGTCACCGGCGCAGCCACGGTCATCCTGGCCATGGGCGCGGGCAAGACCGCCGCCAAGGCCATTGACGAGTATCTGCAGAAGAAGTAATGCAACCAGTAAGATTCCCGGCAAAATACCACGCAGCCAGAAGAGGCCGCCCTTATCCGGGCAGCCTCTTCTGGCTTTTCCCTGTTCTGTTCAGGTCGCCGCCGCATCCGGGGCCTGCCCTGCGGACCGCCGCTCGATCAGCTCCGCGTGCAGCAGCAGCGTACTGATGGGCGTCCCCTCAATCTGGCTGGAGAGGGCGTAGAAGGCGCTTTTGCCCAGCTCCGTCCGGTTCTGCCGGATGGTGGACAGGGGCGGAATGGTGTACTGGCACAGCGGCAGGTCGTCAAACCCGATGACGCTCAGCTGCCGGGGGACGGCGATCCCCAGCTCCAGGCAGTGGATCAGCACCATATGGGCCAGCAGGTCGTGGGAGCAGATGATGGCCGTGCAGCCCCGGTCCAGCAGCCGGGGGAAGTGTTTTTCCACGCACTCCGCCAGCCGGAAGGCGTAACCGGCCAGCTCCCGCTGGGCGGGCAGTCCGTTTTTCCGCAGGGCCTGGAAGAAGGAGGCGTAGCGGGCCTGATAGATGTACGCGCCCAGGGCGCTGCTGAGATAGCCGATCTTCCGGTGGCCCAGCTCCAGCAGGCGGGTCACCGCCATGTCCATCCCCTCGTCGTTGTCAATGCCCACCTGGGTGACGGCGGGGTTGGACTTCACGCAGCTGTCGTAGAGCACGGCGGGGGTGGAGCAGGTCTGGAAGTCCTTCATCCAGGGGTCCAGCAGCGTCAGGCCCAGGAACAGCGCCCCCTGGTAGCCGTGCAGCAGCATATACTCGTCATAGGGGGACGCCTTCTGCAGCGGCTCCGTCAGGGGGACGATGTCCACCTGATACCCGGCGGGCTCCGCCAGCTTCCGGAAGCCCGTCACGATCTCCCAGCCGAAGTCCTCCGGTTTTTCCCAGTCCATGTTCTGGATGAAGATGCACACCCGGCGGCTGGCGCCGGTCCGGGGGATGCGGGAGTACCCCAGCTCCACCGCAGCCTCCAGAACGGATTTCCGCATGGTCCCGCTGACATCCGCCGCCCCGCTCAGCGCCTTGGACACCGTCCCCTTTGTCACGCCCAGATGCCTGGCAATATCGTCCATTGTTGCCATAGACGCACCTCCGTCCCCCGGATTTTCAGGTTTATTATAAAGCATTCCCCGACAAAAATCAATCCCGCTGCTGTTTCTCTAGAGTTTCGTATGCCACCTCTACGGCGTGCCCTTCACCACCAACACCTGGTACATAGGGGGCCTACGCCACGGACCCCCGCCGGGGGGAGGTGCGCATCCGGGAGCTGAAGGAGGCCATCCAGTCCCTCCACCAAAACGGCTTCCGGGTGATTCTGGACGTGGTCTACAACCACACCTACCTGCTGGACTCCTGGCTGTGGCGGACCGCCCCCTGGTACTACTGCCAGTGGGAGGACGGGGGCCCCTCCAACGGCTCCGGCTGCGGCAACGACATGGCCTCGGAGCGGAGCATGTGCGCCCGGTACATCCTGGACTCGGTGCTGTACTGGGCGGAGGAGTACCATGTGGACGGATTTCGGTTTGACTTGTGGGGCTGCTTGGTGTAAAATTGATGCAGGAGATCCGGCAGGAGCTGGACCGGCGGTGGGGAAAGGGCGAAAAGCTGCTCTTCGGCGAGCCCTGGTCCGCCGCCGGCACCGCCGTCCGGCCCGGCACCCGCCTGGCGGGGAAGGAGAGCCTGAAGCGGCTGGACCGGGAGACCGGCGCGTTCTGCGACGCCACTCGGGACGCGGTGAAGGGCCCCATCGAGGTGGGCCGGGAGACGGAGCCCGGCTTTGTCAACGGCGGCGGGCTGGACACCGGGATTCTGACCCATTGTGTCCGGGGCTGGGCAGGGGCGGAGGGGCCGTTTTCCGTGAAGGCCCCCTCCCAGACCATCACCTACCTCTCCTCCCACGACGACTGGACGCTGTGGGATAAGCTGGTGCTGACCATGGACCCCCGGCGGCAGTATGACCGGCTGGACCCGGCTATCCTGCGGGCCAACCGGCTGGCGGCGGCCATCTGCTTTACCTGTCAGGGGCGGCTGTTTCTGCTGTACAGCGTCCGGCAGGAGGCAGTCCTGCTGCCGCTGCCGGAGGGCAAGTGGGAGCTGCTGGCGGACGGGGAGTCCAGCTTCCGGTGGCAGTCGCCGGAGGTGTATTCCGGCACCGCCCCCCTGGCCCCCATGACCGCCGCGATTTTTGGACAGCGATAGGAGGGAGACCGCCATGCGCTTTATCTTCGGAAAACAGGATTCCCCCACCCTGGAGCGGGCCCAGGAGCGGTGCTGGCTGCTGGCCAACGGGCTGGGCGGGTATATGTCCGCCTCGGCGGCGTTTTCCGTCACCCGGCGGGACCAGAGTATTCTGATGGCGGCGGTGCGCCGTGGAGTACGGGGCCAACACGGCGGCGGTGGCGTACACCATCGAAAACCGCTCCTCAGTTCCCTGCACTCTGCGGGTGCGGCCCTTTACGCCGGACGCGGCCCGGACTGTCCGGGAGCAGCTGGAGCCGGTAGAGGCCATGCTCCGGGAGGGCTGCGTGGGACAGATTCCGGAAATCTACGACGGCGGGACCCCCGGCCCCTCCAAGGGCTGCTTTGCCCAGGCGTGGAGCGTGGGGGAGCTGCTGCGGGTATATGAACAATTGGAGAACATCGAAAAGGAGGCTGACAGCCATGCTGGATAAGACGAAACGGGACTGGTGGAAATCCGCCGTATTCTACCAGGTGTACCCCAAGAGCTTTCAGGACGCCAACGGCGACGGGATGGGCGACCTGCGGGGCGTGATCGAGCGCCTGGACTACCTGGAAAAGCTGGGCGTGGACGGCATCTGGCTCTCGCCGGTGTACGCCTCCCCCCAGCGGGACAACGGCTATGACATCTCCGATTACCGGGCCGTCAACCCCGCCTTTGGCACCATGTCGGATATGGAGGAGCTGATTGTCAAGGCACGGGACCGGGGCATCTCCATCATCATGGACCTGGTGCTCAACCACAGCTCCGACCAGCACAGATGGTTCCAGGAGGCCAAAAGCAGCCGGGACAATCCGTACCACGACTACTACATCTGGCGGAACGGCACGCCGGACGCGCCCCCCAACGATATGCGGGCGGTGTTCGGCGGTCCTGCGTGGACCTATGTGCCGGAATTGAGGCAGTATTATTTCCACCACTTCTGCCCCTGGCAGCCGGACCTGAACTGGGAGAACCCGGACGTGCGGCGGGAGCTGTGCGAGATGATCCGGTTCTGGGTGGACAAGGGCGTGGACGGCTTCCGGCTGGATGTGATCGACTGCATCGGCAAGCAGCCGGACAGGGGCGTTGTCGACAACGGGCCCCATCTCCACGAGTACATCCGGGAGCTGCGGGAGAAGGCGTTCTGCGAGGATACGCTGGTGACGGTGGGCGAGGCGTGGAGCGCCACGGTGGAGAGCGCCAAGCAGTACACCGGCGGCAGTGAGCTGAGCATGGTCTTCCAGTTCGAGCACACCACCCTGGACCAGACCGGCAAGTGGGAGCCCATCCCCCTGCCGTTGGTGCAGCTGAAGCGGTGCTATGAGCGGTGGCAGACCGGGCTCCACGGCTGCGGCTGGAACAGCCTGTTCCTGGACAACCACGACCTGCCCCGCATCGTCTCCCGCTGGGGGGACGACGGGAAATACCGGGTGCAGTCCGCCAAGATGCTGGCCGCTATGTGCCACGGGATGCAGGGCACGCCCTATATCTACCAGGGGGAGGAGATCGGTATGACCAACATCCGCCTCCCCATTGAGGCATACGACGACTTGGAGATCAAGAACATGTACGCCGAAAGAATTGCTCAGGGCTGCGCCCACGACGATATCATGGCGTCCATCTACGCCCGTGGCCGGGACAACGCCCGCACGCCCATGCAGTGGTCCGACGGTCCTTACGCCGGATTTTCCCAGGCGGAGCCGTGGCTGCCGGTCAACCCGAACTATACCGCCATCAATGTCCAGGCCGCGCTGGCGGACCCGGATTCCGTCTTCTACTTCTATCAGCGGCTCATCGCCCTGCGCAAGCAGTACCCGGTGTTCCGGGACGGGACCTTCACCCTGCTGGACCCGGAGGACGAGAAGCGCTTCGCCTATACCAGGGACACGGGGGAGGAGCATCTGCTGGTGGTGTGCAATTTCACGGCGGAGGAGCTGCCGGAGGTCTGCCCGGCGCTGTTCCGGGACGCTGCAACGCTGCTGGCCAATTACCCGGACCCGTCGGGCCCGCTGCGGCCCTATGAGACCCGGATGCTGTACAGGAAGGCGGCGGGGCTGCGGCGTATGGCTGCTCAGCAACGCCCAGAGCATGTTTGCCGGCTGGGAGCTGGAGCGGCTGGGACTGGCGGAGTACTTCGACGGGATTTACCTGTCCTCGGACTACGGCGTCAAAAAGCCGGACCGCCGTTTCTTCCAGGCACTGCTCCGGGAGCGAAATATTGCGCCGGAGACGGCGGTGATGGTGGGCAATGACGGCCTGTGCGATGTCCGGGGCGGACGGGACGCGGGGATGGATACCATCTATATCCGCTCCAATCTCTCACCCGACGAGCCAACGCCGGAGGCGGACTATGTGCTGGAACAGATGGATTTGGAGCGGGTGGGTAGAATTTTGCTGAAACCGTAAATAAACATGCCGCGGGCGTATGCAGAAACGTCCGCGGTATTTAGCATTGTGCTTGACAGAACCGGCGATTTGTATTATGTTATACATAAGTCAATCGTTGGGAAGGACGTGAAAACCATGACCGAAACACCTGGTTATCTGAAAAATCTGAAAAAAGAATCCGTGGTGCAGAGCGTGATCAACTGCCTCACGGACGCCATGCGCAATAAAGAGCTGAAGCCCGGCGACAAAATCCCCCCGGAGCCGGATCTGGCGGCCTCGCTGGGGGTGGCCCGCAGCTCCGTACGGGAGGCGATCAAAATATTGACCTACCTGGGGGTGCTGGAGAGCAAGCGGGCGGAGGGCACCTTTGTCTGCAGCGGCTTCCAGGAGAGCATGATCGACCCCATGATCTATGGGATCATCCTCAATCAGGACTCCTTTGAGAACCTGATGGAGCTGCGGGAGATGACGGAGACGGGCATCATGCGCCTGGCGACCCTGAAGTACAATGAGTCCGAGGGCCGGGCGCTGGAAAAGCTGCTGGAGCAGATGAAGGACATCCTGGACAGCGGGGAGGACATGGTGGACCGGTTCTTCCAGGTGGACAACCAGTTCCACGACATGGTCTCCCAGATGGGGAAAAATCCTCTGGCCGACAAGATCAGCCGCGTCGTGCGCACGCTCACCCACGCCATGCGCTATGAGACGGTATCCAAGATGATCAACAGCGGCCGCAGCGAGGAGCTGTTCCAGGCCCACAACCGGCTCTATGAGACGCTGAAAAGCGGGCGCTTGGACAACGTCCGGGAGATCGTCCGGGAGAGCTATTTCGGCGAGCTGGTCTACGGCGACGGGGAGTGAGGGAAAAACGCTGAGGGGAGGGGACCGGGTCTGGTCCCCTCCCCCCTTATATTTTGTGGAAAAACGCGGCGCATTTCTCCAGCCGCGCAACCTGCCCCCCGGCAGATGCGTCTTTATAGGTGAAAGCAGCTTTCATGTTTGGCGCCGGAGGGGGTGAAGGAATTGACGGACGAGGAGCTGATCGGGCTGTACCTGGCCAGGGATCAGGAGGCCATCGCGGCCACGGAGGCAGCATACGGTCCTTACTGCCGGGCCATTATCCAGCGGATCCTGGGCAGCGGGGAGGACGCGGAGGAGTGCGTCAGCGACGTCTGGCTGCGGGTGTGGAACGCCATCCCGCCCCAGCGGCCCGTCCACCTGAAGGGATGGCTGGGGACCGTGGCCCGGAACCAGGCTGTCAGCTACTGCCGGGCCAGGGCTCGGGAACCGGTACAGGCGGAGGCGGCGGCGCTGGAGCTGGCAGGGCTCCTGGCAGGCGGGCCGGAGGAGGCGCTGGAGGCCAGAGAGCTGGGCCGCGCCCTCTCCGCGTTCCTGGCGGAGCAGGCCCCCGCCAGCCGGGGCGTCTTTCTCCGCCGGTACTGGTACGGCGACACGGTGGAGGAGGCCGCCGAATGGGCGGGCTGGAGCCTGAGCCGGACAAAATCCGCCCTGTTCCGGCTGCGGAAGAAATTGAAAATCTACCTGGAAAAGGAGGACTTATACCATGGATAAGGAAAAGATCATGGAGGCAATGGCCCACATAGACCCCGCCCTGGTGGAGGAGGCGGACCGGCCCGCCCCCCGGCGGGCGGGATGGAGCAGGCCCGCCCTGATTGCCGCCTGCCTGTGCCTGATTCTGGCGGGGACCGCGGCGGCTGCCGCCGGAGGGGCCGGGATGCGGGTGATAAGGCTGTTTAGCAGTGAGAAATCCCTTGTGAAATACGGGTACAATGACTCCCACAGCGGCTATGAGATCGTGGGCGGCGCGGCTTATATCCCGGCGGACAGCCTTTCCGATGAGATCAACCAGCTGGCCCTGGAGCACCCCTGTGAGACGAGCTACAAGGCTTTCGTCCGTTTGGAATTTGCGGAGGACTATATTGGCAGGAACCTCCTGGACAACGCTCTCTTTGACAAAGCGCCCACCGGGGGGATCTATTCGGACGCTGAGAATACGGAGAGGGGCGGATGCCTCATGATGGTTAGCGCCAACAAGGAGGGGCTGACTGGCGTCAATGTCGTGACCAGATATATGTTCGGCAGCTTAGCCGGCGGGCAAGAGCAGGTGGAAGTGGAACTGCGCGCGGACCTTTATACCGACATCTACGCCAAGATGGGGGAGGGGCAGGCAGAGGACGAAAAACACACGTGGAAAAAAAGATATTTCCCGGATGGGGCCGAGATCGTCCAGGAGGACTACACCACCCCGGACGGGCTGGAAACCATCATTTTACAGGTCAAAGCCCAGCCTGCCCTTTACGCCGCCTTGTTCTCTCTCAACGGCGTACGCTTTGAGATCACGGCCTCCCATTCCACAGACAGCGCCTTTGCGCTGGAGACGCTGAAAATGGTGCTGGACGCCTGCACGGTGGAGTCCTAAGGAATTGCATACAGCGGGGGAGGGGACCAAACGCGGTCCCCTCCCCCTAGTCTGTTTTAATCCAGATGCTTGCCCTCATCCCGGTACGCGCTGTCCATGGGGCTGGTCTGGTCGGCCTCCTTCTGGTAGCGGCCCACCACCGTGGCGGCCAGCTCCACCGGCAGCAGCGTCCCCGCACCGGCCACGCAGCCGCCGGGACAGGCCATGCCCTCCAGCAGATACCCCTTGTACTTCCCGGCCTTGGCCAGAGTCATCAGCTTCCGGCACTCCCGCAGGCCCTCTGCCCCGGCGGTCTTGACCTCCACCTCCGGATGGGTCTCGCGGATAAGGTCCGCCACCGCCTTGGCCACGCCGCCGGACACCGCGAAGCCCCGGCCTGCCGCCGTGCCCTCCCGCATGGAGTCCCCCTCCGGGATGGCCGCGAAGTCCACGCCCTTGGCCTCGAACATGCCCTGCAGCTCCTCAAAGGTCAGCACAAAGTCCACGTCCGAGCGGATATTTTCCCGGATGGCCTCCAGCTTTTTGGCCGCGCAGGGGCCCACAAAGACCACTTTGGAGTTGGGATATTTTTTCTTGATGAGCCGCGCGGTAAAGACCATCGGCGTCAATGTCATGGAGATATTCTCGAACTGGCCGGGGAACAGCTTTTCCACCATGGAGTGCCAGGCCGGGCAGCAGGAGGTGGCCATGAAGTCCTGCTCCTCCGGCACCTTCTCCAAAAAGTCCTTGGCCTCCTCAATGGTACACATATCCGCGCCCACGGCCACCTCTACCACCTGGTCAAAGCCCAGCATCTTGATGGCGGTGGTGAATTTTTCCGGCGTGGAGTTCTTGCCGAACTGCCCGATAAACGCCGGGGCCACAATGGCGACGACCTGATTGCCCTCCATAATGGAGCGCACCACCTGGAAGATCTGTCCCTTGTCCACGATGGCGCCGAAGGGGCAGCTCACCAGGCACTGGCCGCAGGAGACACACAGGTCCTGGTTGATGACCGCCCGGCCCTGCTCATCCTTGCCGATGGCGTCCATGCCGCAGGCGGCCACGCAGGGGCGCTCCAGATAGGTGATGGCGTTATAGGGGCAGGCCTTGGCGCACTTGCCGCATTTGATGCACTTCTTCTGGTCGATGCGGCTGCGGCCATTGATGACGGTAATGGCGTCCTTGGGGCACACCTGGCGGCAGGAGGCGGCCAGGCAGTCCTGGCAGAGCTCCGTGACCCGGTACTGCCGGGTGGGACAGCGGTGGCAGGCGTAGGGGATGATATTGATGAGCGGGGGCTCGTAATACTGCTCGGCAATGGCGGCGTGGTCCATGCCCTCGGTCATCAGGGTGCGGGTCTGGATGGAGCGCAGGGACAGGCCCATGGCCAGGCGGACCCGCTCGCCGGCAATGGCCCGCTCCAAAAAGATGGACTCTCTGTGCAGAGGGTTGTCGCCGGGGATGATGATGTAGGGCAGGTCCTCGCTCCTGGTGTAGTCGCCGCCCTCATAGGCCATTCTGGCCACCTCGGTGAAGGTTCTTTTTCGGATATCCGTAATCAGGGATGGAATGCCGCGCATATGGACGTACCTCCTCGTTTAATGTTGTCATTCGCACACTCCCGCGGGAGCGTTTTTTTTGGTCAGATTTTATCACATCTGCCCGGCAAAGTCTATACCCCTCCGGGCATTTGTTAAAAATTTTTGACGAACATGTTTCGGGCGTCTTGCCGCTCCCGCGCGGATGGCCGTTTGCGCGCAGCGCAAATTTCCTGTTGACAAGCCCCCCGCCATAGGGTATACTGGGGTTACAACAATTTCATACCTTATCAAGAGTGGCGGAGGGAACGGCCCGATGAAACCACGGCAACCTGCGTAAGCAAGGTGCCAATTCCGGCGGTCAGCGCAAGATGAGGATGCTTTTTCCTTTACATGCACACCGTCGGGTGTGCATTTTTTGCTGCGCGGCAACACACGAGGAAAGGACAGATTTTATGGCAAACCGTATTTTTACATCCGAATCCGTGACAGAGGGACATCCCGACAAGGTGTGCGACCAGATCTCCGACGCGGTGCTGGACTCCATCCTGGCCCAGGACCCCAATGGCCGGGTGGCCTGCGAGACCGTGACCACCACCGGCATGGTGATGGTCATGGGCGAGATCTCCACCCACTGCTATGTGGACATCCCCAGAATCGTGCGCAGGACGGTGGAGAAGATTGGCTACAACGACCCGGCCTGCGGCTTTGACGCCCGCAGCTGCGCGGTGATGACCACCATTGACGAGCAGAGCGGCGACATTGCCATGGGCGTGGACGGCGACAGCGACGAGGACATCGGCGCGGGGGACCAGGGCATGATGTTCGGCTACGCCTGCGACGAGACCCCGGAGCTGATGCCGGCCCCCATCTCCCTGGCCCACGCCCTGTGCCGCGCTCTGGCGGAGGCCCGCAAGAGCGGCCGGCTGCCCTGGCTCCGGCCCGACGGCAAGAGCCAGGTCACGGTGGAGTACGACGAGGCGGGCCGCGTGGTGCGCTGCCCGGCCATCGTGGTGTCCACCCAGCACAGCCCCGACATCTCCATCAAGGACCTGCGGGAGGCCATTGTGGAGACGGTGGTCAAGCCCACCATCCCCGCCGGGTACATCGACGGCGACACCAAATTTTACATCAATCCCACCGGGCGCTTCGTCATCGGCGGGCCGGTGGGCGACAGCGGCCTGACCGGACGGAAGATCATCGTGGACACCTACGGCGGCGCGGCCAGCCACGGCGGCGGCTGCTTCAGCGGCAAGGATCCCACCAAGGTGGACCGGTCCGGGGCGTATATGGCCCGGTATGTGGCGAAGAACATCGTGGCGGCAGGGCTGGCCCGGCGGTGCAACATCGAGCTGGCCTATGCCATCGGCGTCAGCGAGCCGGTGAGCGTGCTGGTGGACACCCAGGGCACGGGTACGCTCAGCGACCAGCGGCTGAGCGCCCTGGTGCGGGAGTGCTTTGACCTGCGGCCCGGCAAGATCATCAGCAGGCTGGACCTGCGCCGTCCCATCTACGAGCAGACCGCCGCCTACGGCCACTTTGGCCGCGCGGACATCGACCTGCCCTGGGAGCGGCTGGACATGGCGGAGGCCCTGAAGGCCAAGGCGGTGTAAATTCCCAATATGAGAAGAGGGCTGCCCCGGCAGTCCTCTTCTTATTGGTCTTTGCAGTGCTGGCGGCGGTCCCATTGACCACGACAGCGCGCTGGCCGTCCGGCGCCCCCCGAACGGCCAGCGAGTCAAAGGGATTTATGCTGCGGCCCCAAAAGCAACCGATTATGGTTGAAAAAACCAGCGATCTGTCGTAGAATAGGAGGCGAGAACAGAAAGGGAGGAACGACAGATAATGGAATGGTGGAAGGACGCGATCATCTACCAAATCTATCCCCGGAGCTTTCAGGATTCCAACGGCGACGGGATTGGCGATATACCGGGCATCATCAGCCGCCTGGGTTATCTGGAGGAGCTGGGCGTGGACGCCATCTGGCTCAGCCCGGTCTACCGCTCCCCCAATGTGGACAACGGGTATGATATCAGCGACTACCGGGCCATCAACCCGGAATACGGAACCATGGAGGACATGGAGCGGCTCATCCGGGAGGCCCGGCGACGGGACATCCGCGTCATCATGGACCTGGTCATCAACCACACCTCCACGGAGCACCCCTGGTTCCAGCGGGGCCGGGAGCGGAACAGCCCCTACTCCAGCTATTACTACTGGTCCAGGGGCGACGGCGACGGCGGCCTGCCCAACAACTGGACCGGCTTTTTCGGCGGCGACTGCTGGGAGTTCGACGTGGAGCGGTGCGAATACTACCTGCATCTGTTTTCCAAGGAGCAGGCGGATTTGAATTACCACAACCCCGCTGTCCTGGAGGAGGTCAAGGACATCATGCGCTTCTGGCTGGACAAGGGCGTGGCCGGCTTCCGCTGCGACGTGGTCAACGTGCTGTGGAAGGAGAGCCTGGCCAGCGGGAAAAAGCGGGCCGTGCTCACCGGTATGGAGCAGTATCTGTCCCAGGAGGGCAACCACGAGATCCTCCGGCAGCTGCGGAGGGTGCTGGACGAGTACGATGCCTTTGCCGTGGGGGAGGCGGTGTTTGTCACCCCGGATATGGCCCGGGACCTGTGCGGGGAGGACCGCCGGGAGCTGGATATGGTATTTTCTTTTGAGCATATGGAGTGCGACCAGTACCTTGTCAAGTGGCTGAAGCGGAAATTCCGCCCACAGGTGTTCTTTGAATGCCTGAGCAGATGGCAGCAGGAGCTGGACTGGAACGCCCTCTATCTGGAGAACCACGACCAGCCCCGGTCTATTCCCCGCTTCGGCAGCAAGAAGTATTGGAAAAAGAGCGGCAAGCTGCTGGCCACCCTGCTGCTGACCCTGCGGGGCACGCCCTTTATCTATCAGGGGGAGGAGATCGGCATGACCGGCTTCGACTTCGCCCGCATGCGGCAGGTCAACGACGTGGAGAGCCGCAATGTGAACCGGATCCTGGCCAAATTCCGTGTCCCCGCCAAGCTGCGCTGGCGCGTCATCTCCCGCACCAGCCGGGACAACGCCCGCACGCCCTTCCAGTGGACAGGGGGGCAGCAGGCAGGCTTCACCACCGGGCGGCCCTGGCTGGGGGTCAACCACAACTGCACCAAGGTGAACCTGGCGGATGAGCGGCGGGACCCGGACTCCATCTGGTCCTGGTACCGGGAGCTGCTGGCCCTGCGGAAGAGCAGCGGCGTGCTCCGCCGGGGGGACTTTGTGCTCCTGGAGGCCGGAAAGCAGGTCTTTGCCTACCGCCGGGAGCTGAAGGGGGAGTCCCTCACGATCGTTTTGAATTTCAGCGACAGGCCGGCCCAATCCCCCCTGCGGGGGACGCTGGTGCGGTCCAGCTGCCCGCGCCGGAGCTTCAACGGCTCCCTGCAGCCCTGGGAGGCAGTCATTCTGGAGGAGGAGGGCGTATATGACGAATCTGCCGGAGTTTGAGCTCATCCGCTCCAGCCGCCGGACGCTGGCCCTGGAGATCACGGCGGACTGCCGGGTAGTGGTCCGGGCGCCCCTGCGGGCCAGCCGGGCGCATATTGACGAATTTGTCGCCAATCACAAGCAGTGGATCGAGACCCACATGGCCCGCCAGCGTGCCCGCCGGGACAACCACCCGGAGCCCACGGAGCAGGAGCGGGAGGCGTATATCCGCCGGGCCATGGAGGAGCTGCCGGGGAAGGTGGCCCGCTACAGCGCGGAAATGCAGCTGTATCCCACCGGCATCACCATCACCGGCGCGCGCAAACGGTTCGGCAGCTGCAGCGGGAAAAACCGCATCTGCTTCTCCTGGCGGCTGATGCAGTACCCGGAGGAGGCCATCGACTACGTGGTGGTCCACGAGCTGGCCCATATCCGGCACAAGGACCACAGCAGGGCCTTTTACGACTGCGTGGCCCAGGTGATGCCCGACTGGCGGGAGCGCCGGGCGCTGCTGCGGGCCTGAAAAGGAGGATGTGAGAAAGACTATGATTGCTGTTGTTTGTATCGATGATAAGGGCGGCATGCTCTTCAACCGCCGCCGCCAGAGCCAGGACCGCCTGCTGCGGGAGGACCTGCTGCGGGAGGCCGGCGGCGGGCCGCTGTGGATGAACGGGTATTCCGCCAAGCAGTTCGCCCCCCTGCCGGACAACGTCCGGGTGGCGGAGGACTTCCCGGCCCAGGCCGGGCCGGGGGAGCTGTGCCTGACGGAGACCCAGGACCCGGCGTCCTGGCCCGTGCCGCCGGAGGGCCTGATCGTATACCGCTGGAACCGCACCTATCCCGCCGACCTGTTCCTGACGCTGCCCCTGGAGCAGTGGACGCTGGTCCGGCAGGAGGAGTTCGCCGGTTCCTCCCACCAGAACATCACAAAGGAGGTCTATACCCGATGAAATACCGCCTGCTGTCCGCCCTGTTGTGCTGCCTGCTACTGGCCGGTTGCGCCGGTCAGGCCGGCGGCCCCGGCCCCGTTGGAACCGCCGGAAGCGCCGGGGACACCGTGCAGCTGCCGGAAGCGCCGCCGGCCACCGCCAATACGGTCAATACGGTTACCATTGACGCCATCCCCGCCTATTCCGGCAGCGCCTATGTGGCCCTGTCGGACAACGTCCCCGGCTTCACGGATGCGGACATGACCACCAACTCCTTTGAGACCTACAGTCCCCTGGACAGCCTGGGCCGCTGCGGCACGGCCTGCGCCTGCGTGGGCGTGGACCTGATGCCCACGGAGGAGCGGGGGTCCATCGGCTCCGTGAAGCCCACAGGCTGGCAGACCGTCAAATATGACTGCGTGGACGGAAAGTACCTGTATAACCGCTGCCACCTGATCGGCTTTCAGCTGACAGGGGAGAACGCCAACCGGGAAAATCTCATCACCGGCACCAGGTCCCTCAATGTGGACGGCATGCTGCCCTTTGAAAACCTGGTGGCGGACTATGTGAAGGAGACGGAGAACCACGTGCTCTACCGGGTGACGCCCATCTTCGACGGGGACAATCTGGTGGCGGACGGCGTGCAGATGGAGGCCCTGAGCGTGGAGGACGGCGGCGAGGCGGTGTCCTTCAACGTCTTTGTCTACAATGTGCAGCCAGGCGTGACCATCGACTACGCCACCGGGGAGAGCCGCCTGGCGGAGGAGGACAGCACGTCCGCCGGCACAGGCAGCGCGGCGAGCTACATACTCAATACCAACTCGAAGAAATTCCACGACCCCGGCTGCGCCAACGCCGCCTCCATCAGCCAGGGAAACCGGCAGGATTTCACCGGCAGCAGGCAGGAGCTCCTCGACCAGGGGTACGCACCCTGCGGGCAGTGCAAGCCCTAACAGGGCGCGGATGCCATCATGTCTGCCGGCCAAAGGACCATGCGGGAATTTTTTCTCCATGGTCCTTTTCCGACTGCCCAATGGCTATTGACACTTAGCGGGCCGAAATAGTATAATATGGAAACAGATGGATACGCTTTATGAAACAAATGGGCATGTCTTCTTTGCGGCCGGGTGCTTCTGCAGAGCATATGAATGGAGGGTTGTCGATGAACGAGAGGCCAAACAGCCAAAAAACACAGCGGGGCTTCTCCCTGCTCTTCTCCATAATACTGATTTTTTCTATATTCGGGGCGACCATTTTTGCTGTGTCGCGGAGAATGGCCAACGAGATGAGCGAGTCCGCCATCCAAAATCTGAGCGAAAGCCTGGATCTGATCCAGAGCACCATTGAGGCAATCCTGCGCAGCCAGGCGGATTTTCAGCTGTTGATTGCCCAGGAGGTGGCCCAGGCGGAGAACCCGGAGACGTATATCCGCACCTATAAGAGAAATCAGACCATGGCAAAGCTGTCACTGATCGTTTCCGGCGAAACAGAGGGCGTCTCCAATACCGGAGACCGGTTCACCGAAGCGGAGCTGGACTTTTCCGCCGGCGGGGCGGTGATGGGTCTGGCGGTCTCCCAGTCCTATGTGAACTACATGGGCACGTGGGCCTATACGATGAAGTGTCCCGTTGAGCGGGACGGACAGGTGATCGGAACACTCTACGCGGAGTATATCTATGATACCATTGACCAGTCCCTCCCGGACGGGTTCTACAATAAGCAGGCCTCGCTGTATATCATGGACTCACAGAGCCAGCGCTTCGTCCTGAAGCCCAAGGGAATGGGCAAGCGCAGCGCAGGCCATCTGAATCTGGCGGATTTTTACCGGGCCAACGAAATTGGGAACACGGATATTCAGGCGGAGGTGGAGGCGTGCCTGGACACAGGCCGGAACGCGCTGTTTTACCACGATATCCGGGACGAACAGGCTCTCAACTACATGTGGTCGGTCAACGGCGGGACGATCTTCCTGGTGGGCTATGTGCCGGTAGCGGCGATTCAGCAGGAGGGCCGGACCGTCAATCAGAATATCATGATTGTGGTGGTCTCGCTGCTGGCGGCGTTTCTGCTGTGCATTGGCCTGTACTACCGGAACTGGCGGCAGCAGGAGAAGCTGCGCCGGGAACAGGAGGCGGAGCGGAAGCGATACAGCCAGCAGCTGGCGGAGGCGCTGCAGGCCGCCCAGATCGCCAGCGAATCCAAGACCATGTTCCTGTCCAACATGTCCCACGACATCCGCACCCCCATGAACGCGGTGCTGGGGTTTACCTCCCTCCTGGCCAGGGACGCGGAGAACCCGGCCAAGGTGCGGGAGTATACCCAGAAGATTACCGCCTCCGGCCAGCACCTCCTCAGTCTTATCAACGACATCCTGGATGTCTCCAAAATCGAGAGCGGGAAAGTGGTGCTCAACTATGAGCGCTTCGCCCTGGACGACGTGGTGTCCTCCGTGGACGCCATCATCCAGCCCATAGCCAGGGCCAAGGGACAGCAGTTCCACCTGGAGACAACAGACATCCGGCACGAGTACCTGGTGGGGGATGAGACCAGGATCAATCAGATCCTCATCAACCTCCTCTCCAACGCCGTGAAATACACCCCGGAGGGCGGCGAGATATGGCTGCGCATCATCGGCCTGAAGCAGCGCTCCAGCCAGTATGAGCACATCCGCATTGAGGTGGAGGACAATGGCTACGGCATGACGCCGGAGTATTTGGAGACGATCTTCGACGCCTTTACCCGGGCGGAGAACAGCACCACCAACAAGGTGCAGGGCACCGGTCTGGGCATGACGATCACCAAGAGCATCGTGGAGCTGATGGGCGGCACCATCGACGTGCGCAGCCAGGTGGACCAGGGCACTCTCTTCCGGGTGGAGCTGGAGCTGCGGGTGCTGGAGGAGGCCCCGCCGGACAAGGCACCCCCGCCGGCGCCGGAGGAGGCCGGCGACTTGACGGGAATGCGGTTCCTGGCCGCGGAGGACAATGCGATCAACGCGGAGATTCTGGCGGAGCTGTTGGACATCGAGGGCGCGTCCTGCGAGATTGTGGCCGACGGCCGCCTGGCGGTGGAGCGCTTCCAGCGCGCGGAGCCGGGGGAGTTTGACGCGATCCTGATGGATGTGCAGATGCCGGTGATGAACGGCCACGAGGCCGCCAGGGCCATCCGCGCCCTGGCGCGGGAGGACGCGGGGCGCATCCCCATTATCGCCATGACGGCCAACGCCTTTGCCGAGGACGAGAAGGCCGCTCTGGATGCCGGGATGGACGCCCACGTGCCCAAGCCCCTGAATATGGAGCAGTTGAGGAAGGTCATTGCGCAATTAAGAGGACGAAAGGGAGGACAATGACGGATATGAAGAGGCAGAGATGGTTTGCCGTCTGTCTGGCGGCGCTGGCGGCAGTGCTGCTGGCAAGCTGCGGCGGCAGGCAGACCCCCCAGAACCTGGTGAAGCAGGATGACGAGGACAGGCCGGTGGTCAACCTGTTCAGCCCCATGGAAAAAACGAACCCTGACGCGGACAACGTGGCACGGACCGCCGCGGACCTGACGGTGGCGATGGCGGAGGAAAGTCTGGGCGTCACCATAGCCTACCGGACCTATACGGCGGAGGATTATCAGGATAAAACCTATGACGATGTGTGTCTTGACCGGGCCCGCAGCGATATGGACGACCTGTACCTGCTCAATCCGGACACCATTCTGACTCTGGGTGCGGAGGGAAAGCTGGTGGACCTGTCCGGGCTGGACAGCGCCAAGAACCTGCGGGAGATCATCCGCACCGCCAATACAGTGGACGGGAAGCTGGTGGCCATCCCCCAGGAGGTGGTGGCCTACGGACTGTTTATCAACAAGGACCTGTTTGAGCGGTATGGCCTTGGCCTGCCGGAGACGCCGGAGCAGTTCCTGGAGTGCTGCCGGGTGTTCCAGGACAACGGGATCGAGACGCCCATCGGCGCCAATCGCTGGTGGCTGGAGACCTTTGTCTTTGCCCAGGCCTACGCCGATTTGTACAACGGGGGAAACACGGAGGCGGAAATTGCCGCCCTCAACAGCGGAGAGGCCCGGTACAGCGACTACATGCGCCCCGGCTTTGAATTTCTTCAGACGCTGATCGACGAGGGCTATGTGGACGCGGAAAAGGCTCTGGTCAGCGAGGCCATTGACGGCGAGGGCGCGGATTTTCTGGCGGGAAAGACCCCCATCGTCATGGCTTACTGGGGTGCGGCCAACACAGAGACCGCCTATGGGAAGACGGATTTTGAGATGGAGGTCATCGGCTTCCCCAGCAGCCGGGGCCAGATGCCGGTGATGCCCATGACCGGCTGGGCCGTGGGCGCGGAGGCGGAGCACCGGGAGGACGCGGTCAAGGTTCTGGACTGCATGGTCTCCGACGAGGCGCTCCAGCTCTTCTCCGAGACCAACCGGGTCATCTCCCCCTCCCGAAACGTCAAGGTGGACTGCGTCCCCGCCCTGCGCCCCCTCAACGACAGGATCGAGGAGGGCGTGTATGTCCTGGGCTCCAACGCGGGGATGAATGTGGAGCAGTGGGGCAACACCTGTCTGATCGTGCGGGAGCTGCTGGGCGGCGCGTCGGTTGACGAGTGCATGGCGGCCTTTGACCAGCTGCAGGAGGCGGCGATGAACAGGCCGTAGAGAGCGGTCCCACTTCCATCAGAATCACTCAGCAAAACAGCTCCCACAGAAGGCGCACGGTCTTCTGTGGGAGCGTATTGACATTGGGGGGAATCATGGCGCTTCTTATTGCTTGGTTAAAAGCTCCGCATAGTGCTGCCGCTCATTTTCGGGAATTTTTAGTGCCTCCATAGCCTGCTCCGCTGACCAACATGTGGTTTCCATCAAGTTCTGAATAGAAGTGATGACTCCCTTCGCCATGCCCTTCGCCATACCCTTCGCCATACCTTCTGCACGCCCTTTCGCAATCCCTTCGCGTTCAATAGCAATACCCAGGTTACACATATCATTTAACCCCCCTTCCAGTTCTTGCGTCATCGGGATACCAAAATCGTTCTCCAGGACCTGCCGCTTTTCCGCCACTTCGATGTCATTGGACAGCAGCACATCCAGCAATTTCAAGATATCGCAGTCTGTGTCCTCCGGTTTGCCCAGACAAATCATAAGCAAGGTCATCAAATCATAGTTCCGGACCGGCTCCCTCACATAGCCAACCATATCCTCTTCCACAATGCGATAGCGTGTAATCGTATTCTGCCGATTCACCGGCGGCCTGATTGCAATAAAAATGCTGTATACCTTTTTAATATCCTGATAATTTGAGTTTGTGAACTCCGTACCATACTGTGCCGAGATCATCCGGCAGCAGTAATAGATTCCCCGCTTTGGCAGCGGATATCCGGGGTAGTAATCTCCCTGCGCCTCAATGTCATAGCGGGGCCTAGACGTCTCCAAAGAGGAATTCATTTCGCCAATATTGCTGCAGGTATACGAATTTCTGATACAGCTCCCGGCGGTCCGCCGGGACGGCGTCGGTCAATACGCCGTCCACCACATAGCGGCCCTTGATGCTGACCACCGGGAAAACATCCATCATCTGATCCATGGCCTGGGTAAAGGCGGAGCCCTTCCAACCCAGCTGGCGGAAGAGGACATTCATCAGATAACAGGGCGACACGCTGGGGCCCTCCCCCGTCATGTCGTGGCCGATAACGGCCTTGGCCGCATCGTTGGCCCAGATCAGGTAGCGGGTGCTGTAGTGGGTGAAAAAGCCCTCCTCCGTACTGAGATCCAGATTCACGCCCATCTCCTCATAGAAGACCTTGTTGTCCCCCATCCAGGGCAGATGATCGCCAAAGGTCACCAGCACCACCGGCTCCTCATCCTCCCGCAGGCGGTCCATCAGTTTGGCCAGCTCCTGGTCGGTCTTCCAAATCACGTCCAGGTAGTTGGTGATGGCCTTCCGGCACTCCAGGCTGTAGTCCCCCGCCAGCAGCTCCTCCACCCCCATGTCCCAGGTGGCGTAGGGGCCGTGGCTCTCCACGTTGACGGAGAAGGAGAAATAGGGTCTGCCGGTGGCCTTGTTCTTTTGAAAATCGCTGTAGATTGCGGGCAGAAGATAGGCGTCCTCGGGGTAGATGGCGTCCGTCATGTTCTCAAAGTCGCCCTCCATGAAGCGGTAGCGCTCCAGGCCCATGTAGGCGTTGATATTCTGCCGGTTGTAAAACCACTGGTGATAGGGGTGGCTGCCCTCCGCCGTGTAGCCCTGGCTGCGCAGGTACCAGGCGTAGGAGTTGACGTTATGGCGGAAGTTGTGGAGGCGGTAGTTGCCCGTGAGAAAGCACCGCTCCGTGTCAATGGTGCCGCCGGCGAAGATGTTGGTCACCAGATTGCCGGTATAGCTCTCCGCCTCCAGCTGGTGATAGAGCTCGTAGCCGCTGGTGTCCAGCCCTGGGATGTCGTATCGGGAGAAATCAGCGTAGGCCTCCCGCATGATGGCGATGACGCTGATTTTCCTGTCCGCCGGGATGTCCTCGTCCTGATAAGCGGACAGCAGCGCCGCCGCCTTGCCCTTGCTGTAGCCGGCGGGGGGGATCTCCCAAAAATCCCGGATGCTGTAGACAAAGGGGTAGAAAAAGCCGTGGGCGATGTAATTTTCCGTGTCGCTCCACATCTCCAGGTGCTCGAAATTGTCCACCGCGTCATAGCGGTCCACGTCGTTATAGAACGGCAGCAGGGCGGCGCAGGCCAGGACCAGGGCCGCCAGCGGGACCAGCCGCTGCCGCCACCGCAGCCGGCCTCTGGCCAACAGGGCCAGCAGCAGCGTACCCGCCAGCAGGCAGGCGGCAATCAGAAGCATCCGGGTATTGACAAACAGGTCGTAGTGTCCGCTGTCCGCCATGGCGGTGGCCTCCCGGAGGTTGAACATATCCTCAAAGAGGAGGGGGTCGTCCCGGAACTCAATTTTGAAAAAATTCCCCAGGCTCAGGCCAAAGGCGGCCAGCCCACCCAGGAAAAAGCCCGCCCAGGCCCGGCCCAGCAGGGTATACGCGGCCAGGACCAGCACAACCACCGGCGCGATGTTCAGCACAGTGGTATCCCAGGACTCCAGATATCCGTAGAAGACCTCGCGGGGGAACGCGCCCACAGCCAGCAGCAGCACCAGTATGCCCAGCCCCACCCCGGCGGCCAGCAGCAGCGCGGCCCGCCAGATATAGTAGACGGTCTTTTTCCATACCGGCCAGGAGGGGTCTGTCTCCCTCCGCAGCAGGAAAATCTTGTCCAAAAAACGACTCAATCCATCACCTTCCCACCTGGCTCCATGCGCTCTCCTGTCGGCGCAGGCCTCTTTTGCGTAACAGTATAGTCGTTTTTCTTTAAAATAGCAAGTAAAATCCTTTAAAATTTGTTTATATTCCTCTTGCGAACCGGCGAAGGCCGCCGCCGGGGAGTCTGAAAGCGCAAAAGGCCCGCGGCAAAACCCCTGCTGCCGCGGGCTGTGGATTTACTTTTACGCGGCGGGCGCGGCCTCCGGTTCCGCAGCCGGTACGGGGAGGGTCAGGGGTGCATCCGTCCGCCCCTGGGAGAAATATGTAAAGCCGTACAGCCCATTGGGCTGGGGCAGCTCGCCGTAGTAATACGCCATCAGCTCCGTGACAGTCACCAGCTGATACCCCTGCTCCTGAAGCCAGGGGACCAGCGCTGCCGCCGCCTGGGCCGAGCTCTCGCGGATACTGTGCATCAGCACCACAGCGCCGTCCAGATTCTGCAGGCTCTGCACATAGCTGACCACCTTCTGGGGGTCTTTGGTGCGCCAGTCCTCGGTGTCGATGTTCCAGGTGATGAGGCTGCGGCCTGTGGCGGTGCGAACGGTCTTGTTCACCGCGCCATAGGGGGGCCGGACCAGGGTAGGGGCGGGTACGCCGGCGGCGATAAAGGCCGCGTCCGCCGCCGCCAGGTCCTCCAGCAGAGGGCCGGCCTTCATCTTGCTGAGATTTTTATGCACATAGGAGTGGCTGCCGATCTCACAGCCCAGCTCCGCCTCCCGCGCCACAACGGCGGGATATTTGGCCACGTTGACGCCCACCTCGAAGAAGGTGGCCACAGCGTGGTTCGCCTCCAGGACGTCCAGGATCTGGTTGGAGTATATCTCGTGGGGGCCGTCGTCAAAGGTGAGGGCCACCATGGGCTTGGCCGGGTCGATGACGCGGACATAGGGCTCCTCCGGCTCCATGGGGGCCGGCTCCGCCGTTTCCCCGCTGTCCGCGGCCTCCTGGGGCTGCTGGAGAACAGCGGCGGGAGCGGCCGGTTCCTCCTCCGGGAGTGCGGCGGCGTGGACAACGCAGCCGGAAAAGAACAGGGCTGCGGACAGAAGTATGGAAACAAGACGGCTCATAGCAAACGACTTCCTTCGACAAAATTTAGCATACCCTATTATCGCTCTAAATTCCCAGAAAAGCAAGAGGCAATCAATGACATTTTGGTTACAGGTTTTCAAAATTTCCCAGCGGCATGGGCCGCGGATAACCGGGGCGTTCCCGGCGCATACTAGGGGGCAAACAGGGAATCGGAGGAAAGAGGATGGACACACTGACAAACAGCCTCAGCGAAAACCAGCGGACGCTGGACACGCTGCTGGGCGTGGGCCGCAATTACGACGTCATCAACCGGGACCTCTATGTGGGCAGCCGGAAGGGGCGGCTGTACGTCATCGACGGCTATGGCGACGACGGCGTTATTGAGCGCATCATATCCTTCCTGCTGGGGCGGGGCGGGGACCTGGCGGCGGAGGCGGCGGACATGCAGGACTTTATTGACCGCTGCGTCACCTTCTGCGAGGTGGACTGTGAAAACAACGTTGATAAGGTCCTGAAGGGGGCCTTCATCGGCAAGACCATCCTCCTGCTGGAGGGCTTTGACTACTGCGCCATGATTGACGCCAAGCAGTTTCCCGGCCGGAGCGTGGAGGAGCCGTCGGACGGCAAGGTCCTGCGGGGCAGCCACGACGGCTTTACGGAGACGATGGTGCAGAACACGGCCCTGCTGCGCCGCCGCATCCGGGATACGCATCTCACGCTGGAGAGCCACCAGGTGGGGGGCAGGAGCCGGACGGACGTGGTACTGGCCTATATGGACAACCAGGCAGACCCCAAGGACCTGGAGGAGCTGCGGCGGAAGCTGGAGCAAATCGACGTGGGCTCCATCGCCATGAGTCAGGAGAGCGTGGCGGAGGCCATTGTCAAGCCGCAGTGGTACAACCCCTTCCCCAAGGTGCGGTACACAGAGCGGCCTGACACGGCTACAGCATGCATTATGGAGGGCAGTATTGTGCTGCTTGTAGACAACTCGCCGTCTGTGATGATCATGCCCACCAGCCTCTTTGACTTCATGGAGGAGGCCAACGACTACTATTTCCCGCCCCTGGTGGGCACATACCTGCGGTATCTGCGGATGGTGGTGCTGCTGCTGGCGCTGTTCATCACGCCGGTGTGGTACCTGCTGGTGAAGGACGCCGGCCGGGTGCCGGGGGCGCTGCAGTTCATCGTGCCGGAGGAGCCGGGCAGCGTGCCGCTGCTGGTGCAGCTGCTGCTATTGGATTTTGTGGTGGACCTGCTGAAGCTGGCCAGCCTCAATACGCCGGATGCGCTGAGCAATTCCTTCAGCATGCTGGGGGCGCTGATTCTGGGGGATTTTGCGGTGCAGGCCCGGTGGTTGGTGCCGGAGGTGCTGGTGTATATGGCCTTTGTGGCCATCGCCAACTTTGCCCAGCCCAGCTTTGAGCTGGGCTACGCGCTGAAGCTGATACGGATGCTGTTTTTGATTTTGGTGGCAGCCTTTGACGTGTGGGGCCTGATCGGGGGGATTATTGGGCTGTTCCTGCTGCTGGCCTCCACGAAGCCGATTCTGGGGCGAGGATACCTCTATCCGCTCATTCCCTTTGACGGCAAGGCCATGGGGCGGCTGCTGGTGCGGCAGCCCATCAGCGGGAAGAATTCCTGATAGTACCGCCGCGTCCCCTTTCTGCCGGCCTCTGCGGCAAAGTCAACATTTCCGCTTGTGTACGGCATGGTTCCATGGTATACTGGACATGAGGTGATCCATGATGCCGGAAATGAAGCGACAGCAGCATTGTGGGGCAGTACGTGGCGTTCTGCAAGATCGCGGATGAGCAGAGGGCTCTGTATGGGCTGACCAAGGAGGCCATACAGGAGACCATTCGCATTTGTCTCGAACGGGATATTCTGGCGCCGTTTCTGACGGCAAGACGGGAGGAGGTCGTTGATATTATGGAGATGCTGTTTAGTCAGGAGGAGGTTTGGGAACTGGACCGACAGGAGATTGCCAGAGAGGCGCACCGGGAGGGCCGCCGGGAAGGCCGTCAGGAGGGCCGTCAGGAGGGCCGCCAGGAAGTCGTCGGTCTGTACCGTGAATTGCAGCGCCGGTTGGACCCTCTGGGCCGGGTCGGCGAACTGCTTGCCGCCATATCAGACGCTGATAAGCTCGCCGCACTGGCGCAGGAATTTGGTTTGAAGAGCTGAAACAGTGCAAAAAGGGGGGCTGACTGCCGCTGTCAGGCCTTTCTCAGAATTTATTTGTTGACAATCGTGTGGTTTTTGCATATACTAGTATATAAAGGCAGTAATGTCTCTCGTGCGGCGGCACGTTAAAGCTGTGCTCTATATGGGAGAGGGTAAAGGCCCATACCTGTATTGGTATCCTGACGGATGCTGCGCCCGGCCCCTGGGAGACAAGCGGGCAGTCCCGTAGGGGACTTAATAAACCTACGCCTGTGTAGCTATCCTAACGGATAGTGCGCCTGACAGCCAGGAGAAAACACGCAGTTTAACGCAAAAGGGCGGACGGCGCCGAGCTGTCCGCTTTTTTGCATAGTTAGAGAGAATTTTACTATGGGAACCACTCCGAATAAAGCGCGAATCATACAAACGATCACAAGTGCGGCAGTTCAATACAAGCAGCATTTAGTAGGCAAGACGTTCCTTTATGTTTTTGAAGGACGCATGATAGAGGTTGCATATCACGCCAAAGAATTTCGTCACCTCACGGGTGTTGCTGCTCGCGGTTTGACCGCACTTTCTTTTTATGACAAGGCCGTTGACGGCACCTTACAGGAAAGTCAGATATATTTCGACGTGAATCATCGGTTCCATTTATGCAAGCGCAAGATGAAGCACATCCAAAACCTCGCTTCCGTTGCCAACTCTGCTCTGATTGTTTTGGAGGATGCAGGTACGGCGACAGAGACCTATCACTTTGCGTTTACGGAATTGAAATTCACTCTCTGTCTTGGCAGGGATATAGACCCGGTAACAGGCAGTCAGAAAAGCGATTATTATATTGTCAAGTCTTTGCGGGATGGCGATATGTTTGACCGGAGCGTCCACCAATACGAGTGCAATTACATATTCAGCCGGAAAAATGACCAGAAGCTATATGATACACCGTGCTATTCCGATGGGAAGGTAAGTATTCACGATTTGCCGGAAGATGTAAAGACAAAATTGCTCCCAGCGCTTTTGTCTGAAAGGGAAGGCAGCAAAGTGTGCTGACACCCCTCCCGGCGTCCAGACAAAAGGAGACCGTCGATATTATGAAGAGGCAGAGGGAAATATAGGAAAAAGAGGGCCTGACTGCCGCTGTCAGGCCCCTTTTTTGCCGCTATTCTGCTTTCTTCCGCTCCCCACGGCCCTTCGCGCCGAACACAACGGCCAGCGCACCCAGTTCCATCGCAGCAGGTCCGCTGGTCCCTTTTGCCAGCTCCCGCCGCCTCATCTTTTCTGCGCTTCTGCCCATACTAACCACACAGAAAAATCTTCGAAACAGAGGAGTGCTTGCGACATGAACGAAACGATTACAGCCGCCGGCGAGAACCGGCTGCGCCACGCCAAATCCCCCTACCTGCTCCAGCACGCCCAGGACCCGGTCCACTGGTACGGCTGGGGCCCGGAGGCCTTTCAGGCCGCCCGGCAGGAGGACAAGCCCATCTTCCTGTCCATCGGCTACTCCACCTGCCACTGGTGCCACGTCATGGGCCGGGAGACCTTCCGGGACCCGGAGGCGGCGGAGGCCCTGAACCGGACGTTCATCTCCATCAAGGTGGACCGGGAGGAGCGGCCGGACATCGACGCCGTCTATATGGCGGCCTGTCAGGCCCTGACCGGCTCCGGCGGCTGGCCCCTGACCATCCTCATGACGCCGGACCAGAAGCCCTTTTGGGCCGGCACATACCTCCCGCCCAGAGGGCAGCGCGGACGCCTGGGGCTGGTGGAGCTGCTGGGCGAGGTGGAGCGGCTGTGGCGGTTGGACCGGGACAGCCTGCTGGCGCTGGGGCAGCGGGTCACGGACCGCCTGTCCCAACCGGAGGAGAAAGCGCCGGAGGAGCCTGCCCCGCTCCTGTTCCAGGAGGCCGTCCGCCAGTGCCGGGAGAGCTTTGACCGGGAAAACGGCGGCTTTGGCGGCGCGCCCAAATTCCCCACCCCCCATGAGCTGCTGTTCCTGCTGGAATATGCCGCCTGTGCCCACAGTCCGGAGGCCATGGAGATGGCGGAGCTCTCCCTGACCCAGATATCCCGCGGCGGGATTTTTGACCACATCGGCGGCGGCTTCTGCCGCTACAGCACCGATGAGGCGTGGCTGACGCCCCACTTTGAGAAAATGCTCTATGACAACGCGCTGCTCTCCTACCTGTATTTACAGGCCTACGCCCGGACAAAGCGGCCCTGGTATCAGACCATCGCCAGCCGGACGCTGGAATATGCCCTGCGGGAGCTGCGCCTGCCCAGCGGCGGCTTTGCCTGCGGTCAGGACGCGGACAGCGAGGGGGAGGAGGGCCGGTACTATCTGCTGACCAGACAAGCGGTCTGCCGCGCCCTGGGGAGCCAGGAGGCCGGAGAGCGGTTCTGCCAATGGTACGGCATGGACGGGCAGGGGGAGCAGATTCCCCATCTGCTGAAAAACGGCCAGTTTGATAGCTCTGCCGGCCTGTTTATTACCGAGCGGGAGACGCTGGCGGACTACCGGCGGCGGCGCAGCCCCCTCCACCGGGACGGCAAGGTGGTCACCGCCTGGAACGCCATGATGGCGGCGGCCCTGGCAAAAGCATACCGCGTGTCAGGAGAAAAGCGGTATCTGCGGGCGGCGGAGAGCACGCGGATGTTCCTGCGGACCCGTCTGGCCGCCCCGGGCGGCACGCTGCGCCACTGCTGGCGGGAGGGCGAGGCGGCGGCGGACGGCCAGCTGGAGGATTACGCTTACTACTGCTGGGCGCTGCTGGAACTGTATGCGGCCAATTTCTCTGTCTCCTGTCTGCGAGAGGCGGCGGTGCTGGCGGAGACGCTGGAGAAGCTGTTTTGGGACCGGGAAAACGGCGGCTTTTACGCCACCGCAAAGAACGGCGAACCGCTCATCGTCCGGCAGAAAGGGGTCTGGGACGGGCCCTATGCGTCCGGAAACGCTGTGGCGGCGCTGGCGCTGGGCCGGCTGTGGCGTCTGACAGGGGAGCCGCGTTTCCGGGAGCTGTGGCAGCGGCAGCTGGCGTGGCTGTCCGGACAGATCGGAGCCGTTCCCATGGCCGGCTGCGGCGGACTGCTGGCAATCCTGGAGGCCCAGTATCCCGCCGGAGAGCTGGTGTGCGTATCCGCCGAGCGGACACCGGCCTGGCTGGCCGGCACGGCGGAGGAGCACCGCCTGCTGGCGGCGGCCAAGACCCCGGACAACAGCCGGGCCCTGGCGCTGCTGGCCCCCCATACGGCGGAACTCCCCATCCCCAGAAGGGGGCAGATGCTGTATCTGTGCCGGGACGGGGCCTGCGGCGCGCCGTCGGCAAGCCGCGAGCAGCTGCTCAGCCGCCTCGCACAGCAGGAGGCCGCCGTTCCCGCGGCTGCGCCTCCCCAGTGAGGCGGGAAGCCGGTTTTGTCCCTTCTTTGTATAGTCTTGCCGGTTTTTTTCCGCCGTGGATGGCTTATTTGCGGCAAATTACCGGTTGACGGGGCTGCTGTTTTATCGTATACTAAGCCCAAATCAACCAAAACAAAGGCAGTGAAGGAAAGAGTACGCAGTAAAGTACGCAGCAGAGAGCCCGGCGGGTGGAAAAGGGCGCGGAGGGTACTGCCGAAGATGGTTCCGGAGCCGTGTACCGACAGCGGAGGAGAACCCGCTTAGGCTGCAACGGGAGCGCCCGTTATCGCGCGGGGGTATGCTTGTACCTGATGAGGCCGCTGCCGCGAGGCAGCTGCGAACCAAGGTGGTATCACGGTGTTTCAGCGCCGTCCTTGATGGAAAGTCAGGGACGGCGCTTTTCCTGCGCCTGCGGGTATCGCCTGCTTGGAAAAGAGAGGAATCATATGGCTGAACCGATCATTCAACTGAAAAATGTGACGAAGCACTTCGGCGCAGGAGAAAATGAGGTGGCCGCCCTGGAAAATATCAGCATCGATGTCCAGCCGGGGGAAATATTCGGCGTCATCGGGCTGAGCGGCGCGGGAAAAAGCACCCTGGTCCGCTGCATCAACCTGCTGGAGCGGCCCACCAGCGGCACGGTCATGGTGGACGGCCAGGACATGACCGCCCTCAGCGACGTCCAGCTGCGCACGGCCCGCAAATCCATCGGCATGATCTTCCAGGGCTTTAACCTGCTCATGCAGCGCACGGCCCTGGACAACATCTGCTTCCCCCTGGAAATCAGCAAGACGCCCCGCAGGCAGGCCGTGGAGCGGGCCAGGGAGCTGCTGGAGATCGTGGACCTCTCCGGCCGCGCCAACGCCTACCCGGCCCAGCTGTCCGGCGGGCAGAAGCAGCGGGTGGCCATTGCCCGCACCCTGGCCACCAACCCCAAGGTCCTCCTGTGCGACGAGGCCACCAGCGCCCTGGACCCCAAGACCACCCGGTCCATCCTGCGGCTGATCCAGGACATCAACCGCCGCCTGGGCATCACGGTGGTGGTCATTACCCACGAGATGAAGGTCATTGAGGAAATCTGTTCCCGCGTGGCCATCCTGGACCACGGGCACCTGGCGGAGACCGGCACGGTGGAGGAGGTCTTCTCCCACCCGAAGACCGAGGCAGGCCGCCGCCTGGTCTACCCCGACGGCGTGCCCTACGAAATGCTCTCCCAGCACCGGGACAAAAAGGGCAAGCGGGTCATCCGGGTGGCCTTCAACGGCGGCACCGCCTACCAGCCCCTGGTGGCCTCCCTGGCCATCGACTGCGGCGTAAAGGCCAACATCCTGGGCGCGGACACCCGGAACATCGACGGCAGGGCCTTCGGCACCATGCTGCTGGGCCTGCCGGAGGAGGGGGCGGAAAAAGCCCTGGCCTACATCACCGCCCAAAAGGACATCACCGTGGAGGAGGTGCCGGATTACCATGTATGATACCATCCTGTCCCTGCTCCAATCCTGGGGCGTCCGGGAGAGCAGCGCGGTCAGTCAGGCCGAATTTCTCACAGACCTGCCCGCCATCGGTTTCGCCATCTGGGAGACCGTCTACGCGCCCGCCCTGGCCACGGTCTTTGCCTATCTGCTGGGGCTCCCCCTGGGCATTATTCTGGTTACAGGCGAGGAGGGAGGCATCCGCCCCCTGCCGAAGACCCTCATGCGGATATTGAACACGGCAGTCAACCTGCTGCGCTCCGTGCCGTTCCTGATTTTGATGGTCATGGTCATCCCTGTCAGCCGCATGATTGTCGGCACCAGCGTGGGGACGGTGGCCACCATCGTCCCCCTGACCGTAGCCGCCGCCCCCTATGTGGCCCGTCTGGTGGAGATCTCCCTGCGGGAGATGGACCGGGGCGTCATTGAAGCCGCCCAGGCCATGGGCTGCTCCCCCTGGCAGATCATCACAAAGGTGCTGCTGCCGGAGTGCAAGCCGTCCCTCATCAACGGGGCCACCAACGCCGCCATCACCATCCTGGGCTACGGCGCGATGGCGGGGGCCATCGGCGGCGGCGGACTGGGCGCCATCGCCCTGATGCGGGGCCACGGGCGGGGTCAGCTGGTGGTGATGTATGCCGCGGTAATCCTGCTGGTGGTTCTGGTCCAGATCCTGCAATCCATCGGTACCGCCCTGTCTGTAAAATCGGACCGGCGTATCAATAAAACCCAATCAAAAAGGAGTAAAAAGTGATGAAAAAGTTTCTTGCATTTGTATTAGCCCTGGCCATGGTCCTGGCTCTGGCCGCCTGCGGCGGCAACAGCGGCGCGGGAAACAACAGCGGTAACGCCGGCAATGGCGGTGACGCCGCCGGCAGCAACGATGCCGGCAGCACAGGCGGCAAGACCGTGACCGTCGGCGCGACTCCCGCTCCCCACGCCGCCATTCTGGAGGTTGCCAAGAAGCTGATGGAGGCCGACGGGTACACCCTGGACATCAAGGAGTTTAACGACTATGTGACCCCCAACACCTCCCTGGAGGACGGCTCTCTGGACGCCAACTACTTCCAGCACGTCACCTACATGAACGACTTCAACGACGAGCGGGGCGCCCATCTGGTCAACGCCGCCGGCATCCACTACGAGCCTCTGGGCCTGTACGGCGGCAAGACCGCCTCTCTGGCCGATCTGGCTGACGGCGCGAAGATCGCCGTGCCCAACGACGCCACCAACGAGGCCCGGGCGCTGCTGCTGCTGGAGCAGGAGGGTCTGATCAAGCTGAAGGAGGGCGTGGGCGTGTCCGCCACCAAGAGCGACGTGGAGGAGAACCCCCACAACTTCGAGTTTGTGGAGATGGAGGCCCGTCTGACCCCCACCGTGCTGCAGGACGTGGACATGGCCGTGGTCAACGGCAACTACGCCATTGACGCCGGGCTGAAGATTGCGGACGCTCTGGCGGTGGAGTCCGCCGAGGGCGACGCCGCGGAGGCGTATGTGAACGTCATCGCGGTGAAAGAGGGCAATGAGAACGACGAGGGCATCCAGGAGCTGATCAAGTGCCTGAAGAGCGACGAGGTCAAGAGCTTTATTGAGGAGACCTACGAGGGCGCTGTGGTGCCGCTGTTCTGATAGCGCCAATGAATCTATCATAAAGAGGCAAATCCGCCCCTGGTGCTGAAAAGCACCGGGGGCGGATTTTTGCTCTTTTATGGCAGCAGGTCCTCAAAAATATCCTCCAAGGGGATATCCAGGTCATCGAACAGGCTGCATTGAAAATGCGTCACAACTGCGGCCCGCTATCGTATGGTTGGGCGTGGCCGGAGACATGGCAATGACCTCTCCGTCAATCAGCTCCTCCGGCCACTCCTCCCGGTACGCCAAATTTTCATTCGCCATGGCGGCACTCCTCTCCCCGCGTCTATCCCCAATTCTACAGATTCTCCCGGACGGCCCGCAGCTGCCGGACGTTCTCCTCATAGAGCTGCTGGCTGACGGCCATTTTGCGGATAATATTCTTCACCGTGATCTCCAGGTCGGACCCCTCCCGGTAGTCGGCGGGATAAATATAATCCACGCGCCGCTGCCGGAGCAGCTGCTCCACGCCCTTTTTGTTCACGGCCTGATAGACGGCAATGGCCTGGCCGCCGTAGGAGCGCATCATCTTCATACAGGGGACGTCGCTGAGGCCGTCGCCGATATAGATCATATTGGTAAAGGGCACCCGCTTGCTGTCGTCGGGCATAGAGGCGTTGAGGGTCTTGTCGTCGGCCACATCCAGGACGCCCTTGTTGATCCGGTAGACAAACTGGGTCTTGGCGGTAAAATTCACCGCCAGCTTGGGCCAGACGGGAAACCCCTCCTGGTCATAATAAAACTCGCTGGCGAAAATCTCCTTAAACGCCCCCGCCACGGCGCTGCCCTCAATAATCTCCCTAAGGCCGGAGGAGATGACATAGTGCTCCACCTCCACGCCCAAAAGCCCTCCATACCGGTTCATCCGCTCAAACCAGTCGGGGACGCCCTGGAAGAAGGACACGCTGCGCCCGCAGTGCCTGAGCGTATCCCGCGTCAGCGGAATCCCCAGCTCCCTGGACTTGCGGACCATCATATACATATACGCCAGAATGCCGTCCATATGCTGCTGCCGGCCGAAGTCGTTGGCCTCCCGCCAGAAGTCGCCGGGGGCCATACCCAGCCTGGGGATAAAGGCGTAGTTCTGCATATCCTGGGTGCAGAGGGTCTTGTCGAAATCGTACAGCAGCGCGACAATCGTCTTGCCAGCCATATAGAACCTCCTATCCGACCACAAAAAGCACGAAAGGGGGCACAGCAGCCCCCTTTCCCCAACAAACATCAAAAGTTTTCGCCCGCCTTTTTCAAAAGGCGGCGGGTCCGGGCAGAGCCCGGCGTCTAATCCTTCACATAGTTGCGGCCAAACTGGAGGTCCTCCAAATTCAAAACTCTGGTCGCCTCCACATCCTCCTGCGCAGCGGGGGCGCTGTCCTCCGCAAAGGGGTCGCCCTGGGGCATGTCCGCCTCCTCCGCAGCCGCCGGGGCGAACGCGGCCACCGCGGCGGGCGGGGAGCTCTCCTCCTCCGAAACCGCGGCCACTGGCTGGGAGACAGCCGCCGGCTCAACCGGCAGCACCTTGGTGTCCGACACCGGCGGCGGGGCCTCCTGGGTCTGCCGGGCCGCCGGGGCGGCCATCTGGACGGGCTGCTCCTCCTCCACCGGCAGCTCCGGCAGGCGGTCCAGCAGGGCCAGCTCCTCGTTGCACACAACGGTCACTTCCCGGATAAACTCCCGCAGCTTCACCTGGCCCAGGGCCAGGCGGCGGCGCTCCGCCTCCAGCTCCCGGTCCACCCGCGCTCGAATCTCGACGAGGCGGCGCTCCTCCGCCTCCACCTCCCTGGCCAGCTCGTTCTTCCTGTTCTGAACAGCGGCGGCGGCGTTGGCGATCATGGCGTCCCGCTTCTGCTCGGCCTCAGCCACCATGGAGGTGGCCATCTTCTGGGCGGTCAGCAGGGTGGAGCGCATGGCGTCCTCCACCTCCCGGTACTCCGCCATCTTGTCCACCATCACCTTCAGCTTTGCCTTCAGGGCGGCGTTCTCCTTATACAGGGCAGAGTAGTCCTCCGTCAGCCTGTCCAAAAACTCGTCCACACTGGTCATATGGTAGCCGCCGATGGCGGCCTTGGCAAACGTACAGTTTGCCACCTCCTGTGGTGTCATCATAGCAAATCCCTCCTACCGGAAGCGGACCCGCGGGGCCCCGCTCCCTCAGAAATACAGGCCGTTATTCTCCAATTCGTCGATCAAATCACCTTGGATGTCCACAGAATAGGGGGTAATGATGTATGTATTGACAGCCACCTTCTTGATCTTGCCCTCCCCCGCGTAGGCCACGCCGGAGAGAAAGTCGATCAGCCGGCGGGCGATGTCCTTGTGGGTAGACTCCAAATTGACAACTACCGTGCGCTTCTCCTTCAAATGGTCCGCGATCTCGCTGGCATTCTCAAACCGCTCCGGCTTCACCAGCACCACCTTCAGCTGGGTGGTGGCGTGGATATTCACCACCTTGCCGTTGCGGCGGCTGTCCACGGCGCCGCGGTCATAGCGGGGGCGCTCGTCAAAAAACGGGGACTCCTGCTCGCCGAAGACCTCATCGTAATCATCATCCTCATCGCTGATGGGCGTGATCATTTTCCTGATATTATCAAGCAAGCTCATGAATAGGGACCTCCAAACCTTATTGGTAGTGCCGTTGTCCGAAGATAGCGGAGCCGACACGCACCATGGTAGCGCCCGCGGCAATGGCGTCTTCAAAATCATCGCTCATACCCATAGACAAATACACAAAAGTATTATCGTACAAATTCCGGCCTATGTCAACATATAATTCTGATACTCTTGCAAAAAAAGGCAAATTCCCATGGGGCGTCCGCTCCACGGGGGGGATGGTCATCAATCCCCGCACCCGGACGCTGGAAAAGGCCCTGGCCCTGTCCGCGGCGGCGTACAGCTCCTCCGGCGCAAAGCCGCTCTTGCTCTCCTCGCCGCCGATATTCACCTCCAGCAGCACGTCCTGCACCAGCTCCAGCTTGGCGGCCCGGCGGTCGATCTCCTCCAGCAGCTCCAGGGAGCCCACGGAGTGGATCAGCGCCGCCCTGCCCACCACCTGCCGCACCTTGTTGCGCTGCAGATGGCCGATGAAATGCAGGGGCGCGCCGTCATAGGCGTTCTCCGCCAGCTTGGCGGTCATCTCCTGGACCCGGTTCTCCCCCAGGGCGTCGATGCCCGCCGCAATGGCCGCCCGGCAGGCGGCGGCGTCATTCATCTTGCTGGCGCCTACCAGCAGGATGTCCCTTGGGTCCCGCCCGGCTTTTTCAGCCGCCGCCGCCATCCGGCTGCGGATGCTCTGTATATTTTCCGCAATACTCATTATCGAATCACCTTTCCGTCATAAAGATCCGCCGCCGCGGTGATCACCTGGTCCCCGGCCCGCAGCCGCCGGCCCTCCCGGGCGTCGGCGGAGGGCAGAGTGGCCAGATACCCGTCGTCCGGGGCCACCAGAATATACTCCGCCTCCTGCCAGAGCACGGTCACCGGCTTGCGCCGGGCGTAGACGCCCCAGAGGCAGTAGACGCAGGTAACGGACTGGGTCTTCTCCCTGCCGTCCGGCTCCAGGAGCGCGTTCCCGTCCTCGTCCGTGACGGGGACCTGCTCCACCCGGACCGTGCTGCGGGGGACGCGGATACCGCTGTAGCTGTTGAAAATCACCTGCGCGTTCTGGCTGCGCAGAAGGGTGGACAGGTTCAGGTACTTCTCCGCCTCAAAGACCACCACCCGCTCCCCGTCCTCGGCGGCGCTGATGGTGTCCACCTTCATCTCAATGTCCCGGTCCAGGCCCTTCTGAAAGCGGAGGGTAATGGCGTCCCCCACCTCCAGGCTCCGGATGTCCTCATTGCGCATGACGGTGACAAAGTACCACTTGTAGCCGTAGACGATCTTCCCCACGCCGCCGGTGGGGCCCGCCGGGGCGATCTGCCGGTAGCCGGAGGGGGTCAGCTCCCGGACCATGTCCGGGTTCAAAACGCTCTCATAGCCGTCCACCAGGCTGGAGAACAGCCCCGCCTGCGCAGCGGTGACCCTGGTGGTGCCGGGGTCGGCGGCGGCGCTGAGGGCGCTGATCTGCTCCCGCAGGCCGGCGATGGCCGCCTCCAGGTCCTCGGTGCCGGAATAGGCATAGCTGCGCTTGAGCACCGCGGAGCGGAGCTTGTCGCTGCTGTCCACGGCGGCGCTGAGGCTCCCGTTGGCCACAGCGCCCCGGAAGGTCAGCAGGGCGGCGGTCACCTCGTCGTCCAGCCGGGCGTTGGCCTGGGCGCCGGAGGCCAGAAATTGGGCGTACGTCAGCTGCTCCAGCTGCTCCTCCAGGCTGCGCAGCGTGTTGGCGTCCTCCAGGGCCTGGGGGCTCTGGTAGATGATGGCGGCGGTGCCGCCGGCGCTGACCCGCTCCCCCTCGCTGCGGGAGGAGTAGACCAGCTCGCCGCTGCCGGAGAGGGCCTCCTCCTCCCGCACCACGTAGCCGGATACGGCCACCGCGTTGTCGCTGATGTAGTTGTAGGCCACGGTGGTCTTGTACGGGTCCATGAGATAGGCCGTCAGACTCAGGCCGAAGTAGACCAGGGCCGCCAGCAGAATGGCGGCGAACAACAGCCGCGTGGCAAGGGTGCTGGATTTCATTGGTATGCTCCTTTGCGCGTTATCCGTCCTCCTCCCACTCGCTCAGGTCCACGGTTTTCAGGGGACTGACGGTGGAAATGGCGTGCTTGTAGATAAGATTCTGCCGCCCGTCCGTTGTGAGCACCACCGTGAAGGCGTCAAAGCCGGTGATGACGCCCCGCATCTGGAAGCCGTTCATCAGGAACACGGTGACCGGGGTCTCTGCCCGCCGGGCGGAGGACAAAAAGGCGTCCTGCAGGTTCAGTGTTTTTGACATAATGATGTACCTCTCTTTTTTTCATTCGTATTTGGCCGGAAGCCGGGGGGCTTGTCCGGCCTGGTCCTATTGTATTCCATTGGCGGTAAGGATTTCTGTCGCAATTTGGAGAGCGCGGGCAAAATCCTGCTCTTTTTCCCAGTATATCCAGTGAATGTCCGGATTGCGCCGCAGCCAGGTCAGCTGCCGCTTGGCATACTGGCGGGAGCGGAGCTTGACCTCCTCCGCCGCCTCTGCCAGGGAACAGCTGCCGTCAACAGCCGGCAGCAGCTCCTTGTAGCCGATGGCCTGGAGGGCTGTGGCGTTCCGGGGCACGCCGGCGGCCAGCAGGGCGCGGACCTCGTCCGCCAGGCCCGCCGCCACCATCCCCTCCACCCGCCGGTCGATCCGCGCCTTCATATCCTCCCGGTCCCGGAAGGCCAGGCCGATATACACCGGCGCGTACCGCTTGGGCGCTGTCCGGGTCTCCCGGTTGTGGGCGGTGATGGTCCTGCCGGTCTCCCGGTACACCTCCAGGGCCCGGAGGATCCGCTTTTCGTCGGCGGGATGGAGTCTGGCGGCGGCCTCCGGGTCCACGGCGCGCAGCTCCTCCAGAAGGGGCCGGATCCCGCCCCGGCGCAGCTCCTGCGCCAGAGCGGCCCGGACCGCGCCGCCGCTGCAGCCGGGGGCAAAGGAGCGCCCGGCGATCACGGCGTCCAGGTACAGCCCGGACCCGCCCACCAGGATAGGCAGCCTGCCCCGCGCCAGGATATCCTGCACGCACCGGTCCGCGGCTTCGGCGAACCGGGCCACAGACCAGCTGTCCTCCGGGGAGGCCACGGCCACCATATGGTGGGGCACGCCGTCCATCTCCTCCGCCGTGGGCGCGGCTGTGCCGATGGTCATCCCGCGGTAGATCTGCATGGAGTCCATGCTGACAACCTCGCCGTTATATTGTTTTGCCAGTTCGATCCCCAGCCTGGTTTTGCCGCAGGCGGTGGGGCCGACGATACAGGGCAGCTGCTTCATAAGAGGACGCGCCTTTCTCCGCCGGGCGGTGCTGTGCCCCGGCGGGTATTTCTGTCTATTCTACGCTCTTTTAAACATTTTTTCAATGTCGTATTTGGAAATTTTTATTTTCACCGGCCTCCCGTGGGGGCAATATTGCACCTCTCCGCTCTGCACGCGGGCGATCAGGGCCCGCAGCTCCGCCGGGTCGCTGGTCCAGCCCCCCTTGATGGCGGCCTTGCAGGCCATGGTGTGGAGCATGGCGTCACGGGCGGCGGCGGGGTCCGCGCCGCCGGCGAGCAGCTTGTCCGCCAGGGTCTCCAGCGTCTCCCGGATCTGGCCGGCGGCGATGTCCGACGGCACGGAGCGCACCATCAGGCATCCCTGGCCGAAGTCCTCCGCCGTAAAGCCGAATTCCTCCAGCAGCGGCAGATTCTCCAGCAGCGCCGCGTACTGCTCCTGGGCCAGGTCCACAGCGGCGGGCGTCAGCAGCTGCTGGCGCATGACCGGCTCCGGATTTGCCTTCAGCCGGTCGAAGTTGATGCGCTCATGGGCGGCGTGCTTGTCGATGAGCCAGACGGTATCCCCGTCCTCGGCGATGATGTAGGTGTGCAGGATCTCCCCCCGGAACTGCCAGGGGGCCGCCTGGAGGGGCTCCACCGACATCTGCTCCGGCGGCTCCTCGTCTGTCCGGACAGGGGGCGCTGTCGGTTTTTCAGGTATTTTTCCGGCAAGCGGAGGGGCTTTACAGCCGGTCGGAATTGGCGGGGGGGCAATCAGGCCGGGAGAGACGGCGTGTACAGGAATATCCCTTGCCGGGACAGCCGGCGCGGCTGTGCCCACGTCGCGGAGCGCCGCCCGCCTGCTCAGCTCCGGCTCCACCTTTTTCCCGCCGGAAAGCAGCGTGGGCGCGCCGCCCTTTTCCCGGAACGTCTTCGCGTCCATCGTCTGGAAGAAGTCCCCCCTGGGATTGACGGCGGCGGAGACGGGCTTGGGCGGCGGAGACGGCTGCTCCGCCTTGTCCAGGGCGTCCTTGACCACGTGGTGGACGGCGGAGAACACCGCCCGCTCGGCGGCGAATTTCACCACCGTCTTCGCCGGGTGGACGTTCACGTCCACCTGCTGAAGGGGCAGGTCGATGTGGAGGACGCAGCCGGGGAATTTGCCCTTCATGAGCCGGTTGGCGTAGGCCTCCTCCAGGGCGGCGGTGAGCATCTGGGAGCGGATGATCCGGCCGCAGCAGAAAAACGTCTGCATGGCCCTGGTGCCCCGGCCCGCCAGGGGCCGGGTGACAAATCCATGGACGGAAACGCCCTCGCCGCTGCCGTCCACCGGCGTCAGGCCCAGGGCGAAGTCCCGGCCCCGGACGGCGTAGACGGCGGAGAGCAGCTTGCCGTCCCCCGGCGTGTGCAGCTCCTCCCTGCCGTCCCGGATATAGCGGATGGACACCTCCGGGTGGCTGAGGGCGATCTGCTGGAGCACGGCGTTGACGGCGGCGGCCTCCGCGCTGTCGCTCTTCATGAATTTCAGCCGGGCGGGGGTGTTGTAGAACAGCTCCCGCACCACCAGGGTGGTCCCCTCCGGGCACCCGGCGGGCTCCACCTGCCGGGGCTGCCCCCCCTCCAGGTGGAGGGACGCCCCGCTCTCCGCGCCCTTCTGGCGGGAGATGACGTCCAGGCGGCTGACGGCGGAGATGGCGGCCAGGGCCTCCCCCCGAAAGCCCAGGGTGCCGATGGCGGACAGGTCCTCGGGCCTGCGCAGCTTGCTGGTGGCGTGGCGCAGGAAGGCCACCGGCAGCTCCTGGGGAGCGATGCCGCAGCCGTTGTCCGTGACGCGGATGAGGCCCATGCCGCCCCGCTGTATTTCCACCACCATGGCGGACGAGCCCGCGTCGATGGCGTTTTCCACCAGCTCCTTGACCACGCTGGCGGGCCGCTCCACCACCTCGCCGGCGGCAATCAGGTCCGCCACATGGGGGGAGAGCTGTTCAATGACAGGCATAGGCCGCTCCTTTCTATGTCTCTACAGAGTAAAATCGATCTCATAGCGGGTCCCGTTGGAAAACAGCAGTCCGCTTTTGAGCTGGATGCGCAGCAGGCAGGTGTTCTCATCGTCAAAATCATTGTGGCCGTTGTCGATCCACGCCGAAAAGGCGGCGCGGAGCCGATGGGCCATCGCGCTGTTTTCCGGCTTGTTGAACCAGCCCAGATCAGCGCCCTCGCCGTGGGCGGTGAACCACTCGCCCGAAATGGCCACGATGGGATTTTTCGCAATCTGCCGCATTTTGTTGGACAGACCGTGGGTGATGACATAAAAGGCCCGGTCCTCGTAATAGGCGTTCACATGGCGGACATAGGGGACGCCGTCCTCCTCTGTGGCCAGGGCGACGAGGGTGTCCTTGCCAAAGCGCTCCGCCATGATGCGGGCAGTCTCCCGATCTAATTTCTGCATAAGTCAAATCCTTTCTGATGGTTACACCCAGATTCCAAAGTCGCCGTAATCGAACTTCCCGCCGCCGTGGCGCAGCTTTCCCGCGGCTTTCAGCTCCCGGAAGGCATCCCGCACCCGGTCCAGCATTTCCGGCTGGATGTCCAGGCTGTGGTGGGCCGGGAAGACCCGCTTCACCGGCAGCCGGGCGACCCGCTCCACGGACGCCAGATAGGCCGCCGGGTCGGTGGAGGGATAGTAGGCGAAGAGGACGTCCTTATAAATCAGGTCGCCGGTGAAGAGATATCCGGTCTCCCGCTCGAAAAAGCACATATGGCCCGGCGAATGTCCGGGGGTATGCAGCACCTCCAGCGTCCGCCCGCCCAGGTCGATGGTATCCCCGTCCCGCAGGACGCGGGTGGGGCGGCCCTGGAACATGGTGTAGTTTTCAATGCGGAAATCCTCCGGCGCCTCGCAGCGGTCCAGCACCATCTCCCGGACGGTCTCTATGGACAGCGGGAATTCGCCGTCCAGCCAGTTCAGCTCCGCCTCGTGGGCGTAAAAATCCGGGTAACAGGCGTGGCCGCCGATGTGGTCCCAGTGGATGTGGGTGGCCACGGCTGTCACCGGGAGACTGGTCAGCTTGTTCACCTCGTCCGCAATATCGCAGACGCCCAGACCGGTGTCGATGAGCAGACTGCGCTTTGTGCCGCTGAGCAGGTAGCAGTGGGTCTCCTCCCAGTGGCGGTACTCGCTGATGATATAGGAATTACTGTCTATTTTATCGGTGGTAAACCAGTTTTTCATAAGACTCCGTATACTCCTTTTGCCAGTTTTCATTTTATCCGCCCTTGACAATGGGCGGGCAGGTGCGTATAATAGAAGCAGAAGGGCACTGCTGTATGGCGGTTGGCTCAGCAAATCAACTTAATTTATGTTGACCGCTCGGGCTCCATCCGGGCGGTCAACACGCATATGTAGTCAAACACAGCATCGCCAGGATTGCGAAAGCAATCGTCAACAGGGTCCGCCATATACGTTCTTTCCACACACGCCTCACCTCCCCTCTGTTGGAATCTGCTCAGGGGAAATGAGCCAACCGCCTTTTATACAAACAGTGCGCACTTCTGTCCGCCCCGATCGGGCGGCTTTTTTATTCTACATCACCACGTGCTTTTTGTCAATTTCCGCCGGACCGTTTTTGCAGCGTTCCGGCATCAGGGCGCTTTTTTGAAGCGATCGCCAGCCCCCCGTTCACAGCCGCTCCACCACGGTCTTTGCCGCCTCCTGCCACATGACCAGCAGCGTGCCGTCCCGGACGGTCACCGCCGCCGGCACGCCGGTGAACTGATTGCTCACTCCCAGGGGGAAGGCGCTGGTCAGGGTCGCCTCATGGAGGGGGTAGTACAGCCCCTCCAGCGTCACGCCCGCGGCCCTGCCGCCGGCGCAGAAGACGGAAACCGTTCCGGCGCAGGAGGCGGGGAAACGCAGCGTCCCGTTTCGCAGGGCGGTGACGGCGTTCCCGCCCCCCAGCAGCCACCCGGACGCCCCCCGCTCCGCCAGATAGCACAGCGCCTGGTAGTTGGCGTAGGCGTGGTCGATGCGCCCGCCCAGGCCGCCGTACAGCACGAAGGTCCGGCAGCCCTGGTCCAGCCCCGTCTTGATGGCCAGCAGCATGTCCGTGTCGTCCTTCTCCACCGGGTGCCGGATGATGTTGTCCCCCGCCGGCACCCGGCCCAGGGAGTCAAAGTCGCCCACGATGTAGTCGGGGACGATGCCCCGGTCCTCCAGGCGCCGCAGGCCGCCGTCGGCGGCAATAATCAATTGGTTATTTTTGGTCGAAAAATAGACAGTTTCCGGGTCCATTGCCCCGAAAAGATAGCAAATTTTTTCCAATTTTGTCAACCCCCCTCCTGGTCTTCGCTTCCATTATACCACTTTCCGACGGTTTGCGCATGAAAATTCCACAACTTTGCTGGATTTTATCCTATTGCAACAAATATTTTTCAAAAATTGAAAATTTTACTTACATTTGTGGAAAAAGTGTGCTAAAATAAAATTGTACATGCGGCGTTTGTCCGCACCGGCCATCGGAATTGGTTTTTGGAAAGGAGGAAGACCATGTTTCAGGTAGGAGAGTTGATCGTATATGGTGGAGAAGGCGTTTGCAGAGTAGAGGCGGTAGGCCCAATTGCTGTGTCCGGTGCAAAAAATGATAAACCGTATTATACGCTTGCGCCGCTCTATCGTATGGGAAAGATCTATGCGCCAGTGGACACGTCCGTTCTGATGCGGCCCGTGCTGTCCAGGAAGGAGGCGGAGGACCTGATCCGGAAGATCCCGGAGATCGAGGCCCCCTGCTTTACGGAGAGGAATCCCCGGGTGCTGGGGGCATTTTATCAGGAGATCATCCGGTCCCACGACTGCTCGGATATGATCGTGCTGATCAAGACGGCGTATCGGAAGTCCCAGGCCCGGCGGGCCAGGGGCGCGAAGCCGGGACAGGTGGACGAGCGGTACATGAAGCGGGCGGAGGAGCTGCTCTACGGCGAGCTTGCCGTCGCCCTCGACATGTCCAAGGAGGAGATTGGCGGATATATCGCGGAGGCTGTGGGCAAATAGGCCCCGGCGCTGAAAAATTCCCTCTTGACGAACGGGGGATTTTGACGTAAACTAAACACAATCCAGTTTTCTGCAAAGGCAGTGAAGAGAAGAAGTAGGCAGCGAGCTACGCAGCAGAGAGCCCGGCTGGTGGGAAAGGGCGCGGAATGCACTGCCGAACATGGTCTTGGAGCCGCGCGCCGACTGCGGGGAGTTTCCCGCACAGGCCGCGACGGGTGCGCCCGTTACAGCGCCAGGGTATGCTTGTACCCGCTGAGGCTTCCGCCGCGAGACGGAGGCGAACCAAGGTGGTACCACGGCTTTTTCTGCCGTCCTTGATGCATTGTCATCCAGGACGGCTTTTTTGCTGGTCCTGGGCGGACGGCCAATGCGCTGTCCTGGGCGGACGGCCAATGCGCTTCGCGGCGTCAAACCGGCTCCGCCGTCCGGTAACGGATCATCCATGCAATCGAAAAATGGCGACAAGGAGGAAACACTATGCCTATCCGCATCCCCAACGAGCTCCCCGCGGTCAAGACGCTGACCGGAGAGAATATTTTCGTCATGACCGAGACACGGGCCATGACCCAGGACATCCGCCCCCTGCACATCCTGCTGCTGAACCTGATGCCCACCAAGATTGCCACTGAGACCCAGCTCAGCCGCCTGCTGTCCAACACCCCCCTGCAGGTGGAGCTGGAGCTGATCTGCCCCCAGGGCCACATCCCCAAGAATACGCCCCAGGAGCACATGCTGGCCTTCTACCAGCACTTTTCCGACGTGAAGGAGCGCAACTTTGACGGCCTGGTCATCACCGGCGCGCCGGTGGAGCACCTGCCCTTTGAGGAGGTGGAGTACTGGCCGGAGCTGTGCGCGATCATGGAGTGGAGCAAGAGCCACGTCCACAGCACCTTCCATATCTGCTGGGGCGCTCAGGCGGGGCTGTATTACCACTACGGCATCCGGAAATACCCCCTGGAAAAGAAGCTCTTCGGCGTCTTCCCCCACATCGTGGAGAGGAAGAGCAACATGCTCTTCCGGGGCAGCGACGACGTGTTCATGGTGCCCCACTCCCGGCACACCACGGTGCTGCGGGAGGACGTGGAGCGGGCGCCCGCGCTGAAAATTCTGGCCACGTCCCCGGAGGCGGGCATTTACGCCCTGGCCACCGAGAGCGGACGGCAGATCTTCATCACCGGCCACAGCGAGTACGACGCCCTCACCCTGGAGCAGGAGTACCTGCGGGACAAGAACCTGGGCAAGCCCATTGCGGTGCCTAAGAACTACTATCCCAACGACGACGACACCCAGCCCCCCCGCGTCACCTGGCGCTCCTGCGCCAATCTGCTCTACAGCAACTGGCTGAACTACTTTGTCTATCAGACCACGCCCTTCGATATCAACGAGATTCAGGGCGCGGCGCCCCGAATGCCGCAGTAATTACCCTGCAAAACCGGCCCGCGAAAATTTGACTTTTTCCCCGGCATGCGCTATACTCTATGGGAAACGATTTCCAAAGGAGTCGAGACCATGTACAAGAAATTAGCGGCTGCGGTTTTGTGCTGCTGTCTGGCCGCCGCCCTTCTGTTCACAGCATCCTCTGTCTCCAATGTCTCCAAAGCCGCCGGGGACAGCCCGGAGACCCCGTCCCCCGCGCCCGCTATGGAACCGGAGGAGCCCGCGGAGGAATCCCCCGCCCAGGAGCCTGAGGAGCCTGAGGAGCCTGAGGAGGAACCCGCCCCGGTCCTGACCCTGGAGGCCATCCGCCTCGTCAGCTTTCAGGACCTGCCGACGGACAGCTCCCAGGCCGACTGCATCCGCTACGCCGCCTATCAAGGGCTGCTCTCCGGCGTGACAGAGGACCGGTTTGACCCCGACGGCCTGGCCAGCCTGGCCTCCGTGGTCACTGTGCTGCACCGGATGAGCGGGGACGGCGCCCCCGCCTATACCGGCGCATTTCCCGACGTGCCGGAGGACAAGTGGTACACGGACGCCGTGTCCTGGGCGGCGCAGGCGGGGATCGTCACCGGCAGAAGCGACGGCGCCCTCCGCCCCCTGGAGCCGGTCACCCGCACCCAGCTGGCGGCGCTGCTCTACCGCTGTGCCGCCGGGGGCAGCCAGCCCTATGACGAACAGCTCGCCAACTATACCGACGGCGCTTCCGTACCGGATTACGCCCGCGGCCCCATGGCCTGGGCCCTGGAAAACCGTCTCTTCTCCGGCATGATTGCCAACACCATCCACCCCAAGCTGCCGGTCACCCGCGCCCAGCTGGCCCAGGCGCTGGTGGCCCTGACGGCTTACGGCAGCGAGGAGCCCGTCGCCGCGGCACTGACCACCCAGATGAGCGCCAAGATCGCCGTCAGCGCCAGCCAGGACAAGCACGAGGACATCCAGCTGCTGGTGGATCAAGCCGCCTCCAAATACGGCGCGGTGGGCCTGCAGGTGGCCGTGGTGGAGGACGGGCATGTTACGGACGCCTATACCTGCGGCTATGCCGCAAAGGGACAGACCCCCATGACGGCGGAACACAAGATCCGCGCCGCCTCCATTTCCAAGGTGGCCGTCGGTATGGCCGCCATGCTGCTGCGGGAGCAGGGGTACATCGGCCTGGATCAGGACATCAGCGCCTATTGGGGCGTCAAAATCCAGAATCCTACATATCCCAACATCCCCATCACCATCCGGAGCCTGCTGACCCACACCTCCTCCATCCGCGTTCTGGACAGCGCCTCCCGGCTGTACGGCCCGGTAAAGGCCCAGCTGTCCAGCCCCTCCGGCTTCACCGCTAAAATGCCTGGCGCTATCAGCTCCTGGAGCTACAACAACTACGGCTACGCCGTGCTGGGCATGACGCTGGAGCTGGCCTCCGGGCAGTATCTGGACGCGGTCATGGACAGCGGCATGTGGGACATCATGGAGATCGACGCCGCCTTTGAGGGCGGGCGCGTGGACAGAAAGGACCTGATTGCCACCCTCTACCAGGGCGGCGCAGTCAGCCGGACCGCCGCGGCCCAGGCCTCCTACCTGCCCAAGGACACCCCCGGCGGCACGGGCGCGTTTTTCCAGGGCGGGCTGACCATCAGCGCCAGGGACCTGGCCAAGATGGCGGCGCTGCTGGCCAGCGACGGGTACTATGAGGGCCTGCGGCTGATGCAGCCGGAGTCCGTGGAGCTGCTGGAGACCCGGGACGACACCCTGCTGCCCGACGGCACCTATCAGGCCGTCGCCCTGCGGAGCCAGGACAACCTCTATGGCCGGGACAGGCTCTACTACCACACCGGCAGCGCCTACGGCGTCTATAATCTCTTCTCCTACGACCCCGCCGAAAGAGACGGCGTAGTCGTGCTGACCGTAGGGGCCAGCGGCGTCAAGGACGACCGGAATATTTACGCCGTCTGCAGCGAGATCAGCCAATATATCTACGAAGCCATCGCGTGATTGGAGGAATGTGCTATGTATCGCAAAATCTGTGCCCTGCTGCTGGGCATCGCGCTCCTGCTCTCCGGCTGTGCCGGGTCCGCGGCGTCACATGTGGCGGTGGTGCAGGCCGCTGAATATGAGGATACCTCCGACAGGCTGAAGCCCGTGTCGGAGCCGGAGGACCGGGCCCAGCCCAAGCCGGCGGAGCCCGCGCCGGAACCGGAGCCCCCCGCGCCGCCGGAGCCCACTGTGGCGACGCTGGCTGTCTGCGGCGACGCTATGAGCCATATGCCCCTGACCAACGACGCCTGGAGCGAGGAAAAGGGCGCGTACGACTACGTGCGCATCATGTCCGCCGTGCAGCCCATTGTCAGCGGGGCGGATTACGCGGTGGTGAACCTGGAGACCACCCTGGCCGGAGGCCCGCCCTACTCCGGGTATCCCAACTTCAACTCGCCGGACGATATGGCCCGCGGCCTGAAGGAGATCGGCTTTGACCTGTGCCTGACCGCCAACAACCACAGTCTGGACAAGGGCTATTCCGGCCTGAGCCGCACTCTGGACGTGCTCGACGAGGTGGGGCTTGCCCACGTGGGCACCAGCCGGACCCAGGAGGAGTACGATTACAACATTGTCCTGGCCGATGTGGGCGGGATTTCCGTGGCGTTTCTGGGCTATACCTACGGCACCAACGGCATTCCCGTACATAAGGACCACCCCTACTGCATCAATCTCTTCAACACGGACTATCTCACCAATCTCTCCGCTTTGGATACGGACAAGCTGTCCGCCGACCTGGCCGCGGCCCAGGCCATGAACCCGGACCTGATCGCGGTAATGATCCACTGGGGCGTGGAGTACAAGACCACGGAGAACAGCTATCAGGACCAGATCGCGGACTTCCTCTTTGACCACGGCGCGGACATCGTCCTGGGCGGGCACTCCCACGTGCTGCAGCCCATGGGCCTGCGCGCCATTCCCGACGGGGACGGCGGCAGCCGCCAGGGCTTTGTCTGCTACTCCCTGGGCAACTTCATCTCCTCCCAGAACTATGAGCTGACGGACACCACCGTGGCCCTGGAGCTGGAGCTGACGCGGGACAACGTGACCGGAAAGACGGAGGTGACCGGGTATTCCTATTCGCCCATGTTCATGCTGGACCGGGAGGAGGGGGCGTCGCCCCGCTTCGAACTGGTGGACGCCCACGCCGCGCTGAATGCCGGCACTGCCGGCGAGAGCCTGCAGAAGCAGCTGACAAAGGCAGTGGAAAACTGCCGCGCCATCTTGGGCCCGGACCACGACAGCGGAAAATAACAGAAAAACTGGCTGTGCAGGGAACCTCCTTCCCGGCGCGGCCAGTTTTTTCAACAGCCTCTGCCGGGGCGCGCGGTTGAGGAAAAGCCCGGAAATTGTGCCGGAATCATTAAATACGTATTGACCTGGCGGAAATTTCGAAGTATACTGAATATGTGCCGCTCAGACCTGTCAGGACAGGAGGCTTTTTATGGCGAACACAGTCAAAAAAACACGGGAATCAGTCCTGCCCATCTACGGCGCAGCCGCCGCCTGGGCTGTTTATGCCGCCGCGTTCCCGCTGTACCGGCCCAGCCACTTTGTTTTCGCGGCCCTGCTGAGCGGGGGCGTCCTGCTGCTGCTGCGGGCCGTCTGCCCGGCAGAGGAGATATCCGTCCCCGAACCGCCGGAACAAGAGACGTCCACCGGGAATCCGGAGCTGGACAACGTGATCCGGGACGGGCGGCTGGCCATCAGCGAGATGCGGCGGCTGGACGCCAATATCGCGGACGAAAAAATTTCCGCCGACATCCGCCGGCTGGAGGCGGTCAGCAACAGCATTTTCCAGCAGGTGAAGGCGGACCCGGCCAAGCTGCCCCAGATCCGCAGGTTTATGGACTACTACCTGCCCACCACCCTGAAGCTGCTCAACGCCTATGACCGCATGGATGCCGCCGGCGTCAGCGGGCAGAATATCGACAGTACCAAGCAGCGGGTGGAGGAGATGATGACCACCATTGTGGCCGCCTTTGAAAAGCAGCTGGACAGCCTCTTCGGCAGCGACGCCCTGGATATCTCCACGGACATCTCCGTGCTGGAGTCCATGCTGGTCCAGGAGGGGCTGGCCGGAGAGAAGCTGGAGGCGGAGACCACCAGGAACGGCGACGGTACGGACATCGATTTGAACCTGTAAGCAACAACAATATTTTTATGATGGAGGTACGGTTATGTTGAAAATCGGCGCGGCATTGATCTATGGCCTGTCAGTTCTGGAGAGCACCCTGGCCTTTCGCTGGCTCTGCCAGGCCAGGGAGAACAACTGGGAGCCCAGGCGGATCTTTTACGCAATCACCTGCTATCTCAACGCCCTGATGCAGTGCGTGATGGCCAACCAGCTGTGGAAGGCCGCTGAGGAGGAGGAGCGCGCGGGCCCGGAGGACTTTGACGAACTTGAGGATTGACCAAACCGTGGGGCGGTCCGCGATGGACCGCCCCATAGTCAATATACAAACAGTTTACTTTGGAGAAACAGCGAACGGAGGACAAAAAGATGAGCGATACCGAAAACATGATGCCCGAGCTGACCCTGAACGCCGACGCCGCCAAGGTGGAGGCCCCCATGCTGACCCTGGGCGCCGAGCCGGAGGCCCCCCAGCCGGAGGAGAAGAAAGTTGAGCCGGTCGTGATCGACGACAGCATGCTCTCCGAGGCGGAGCGGCGGCAGGTGGACGAGTTTTCCAAGAAGATCGATATTTCCGACTCCCAGCTGGTGCTCAACTACGGCGTGGCCGCCCAGAAGAGCGTGGCCGGCTTCTCGGAGAGCGCCCTGAACAATGTGCGCACAAAGGACCTGGGCGAGGTGGGAGACGCCCTGTCCAGCCTGGTGGTGGAGCTGAAAAACTTCGGCCAGGAGGAGGAGGACAAGGGCGGCATCTTCGGCTTTTTCAAGAAGGCCGGCAACAAGATGGACACCATGAAGGCCCAGTACAGCAAGGCGGAGGTGAATGTGGACAAGATCGCCCGGGAGCTGGAGCAGCACCAGCGGGTGCTCATGAAGGATATCGCCATGTTCGACCAGATGTATGAGCTGAACCTGAAGTACTACAAAGAGCTGACCATGTACATTATCGCCGGCAAGAAGCGGCTGGCCCAGGTGCAGGCGGAGGAGCTGGAGGAGCTGCGGAAAAAGGCCGAGCGCACCGGCGCGGCGGAGGACGCCCAGGCCTATAACGACCTGGTGCAGATGTGCAACCGCTTCGAGAAAAAGCTCCACGACCTGGAGCTGACCCGGATGGTGTCCATCCAGATGGGCCCCCAGACCCGGATGCTGCAGAATAACGACACCATGATGGTGGAAAAGATCCAGTCGTCCCTGGTCAACACCATCCCCCTGTGGAAGAGCCAGATGGTGCTGGCCCTGGGCATGGAGAACAGCCGCAAGGCCACGGCGGCCCAGTCGGCGGTGACCAACACCACCAACGAGCTGCTGCGCAAGAACGCGGAGATGCTGAAGATGGGCACCGTGGCCACAGCCAGGGAGGCGGAGCGGAGCATCATTGACATCGAGACCCTCCAGCACACCAACCAGCAGCTCATCAGCACCCTGGACGAGGTGATCCAGATCCAGAAGGAGGGGGCCCAGAAGCGCCGCCAGGCCGAGGTGGAGCTGGGCCGCATCGAGGGCGAGCTGAAGCAGAAGCTGATGGAGCTGCGCTCCTGAGGCGGGCGGTTGGACCCACCGGCTGCGCGAGAAGTGGAGGAGGCTTATGAAATTACTCAAAAACAGGGGATTTGCCGTGGCCGTGCTGCTTATGACAGTCGTGCTGTCCTCTCTGTACGGCCTGTCGAAAAGACCGGAGGCCGCGCTCCCCGGGCCGGAGCCGGGGCAGGCTGCAGATTTGGACACAAGCCTGAGCACCGCCGCCTTTGCGCCCTATATTGTCGATGACGCGAATATCCTCTCCGCTGACACGGAAAAGCAGCTGAGCTTCTATAACGCCAACTGGGACAGTCTGGGCGGCAGCATCCTGGCAGTTGTCACGGAAAAGAACGCCGGAGACATCGCAGACGCCGCCTGGGACTGGGCGGACAACATGGAGCTGGGGGAGAACGACGCCCTCCTGCTCATGGACCCGGCTGCGGTGGACAGCTATCTGCTCAGCTTCGGGACCTTTGCGGACCGCTTTGACGGCGGGGAGAGCACGTATCTGGCCCAGTATCTCTATGAGGATTTCCAGGCGGAACAGTACGACGCGGGGGTCCTGGCGCTGTTTGAACAGATCCATGCCGGCCTGTTCCATACGGCAGGCGGTGAGACGTCTGCGGCCTATGGCCGGGTGGATGGGCTGATCGTGCTGGGGGATGTGATCAACATTCTTATCCTGCTGCTGGTCCTGGTGTGCGTCTTTACCTGGCTGGACCGCATGCGGTATGACCGCTGGAACCGGCGCTATGGCGCCATGGGCGTGCCGCCGGTGGTCTACCGCCCCATCCTGTGGTGGCACCGCCCCGGCAGCGCCTGGTACCGCATGCGCAGGAACCCGCCGCCTCCCCCGCCGCCCGGCAGGCCCGGCGGCAGACCCGGCAGCATCTTCCCGCCGCCCTACAGCCCCAACCCGCCCAGGCCCTCCGCGCCGAAGTATTCTCCGCCGCCCCGCACCGGCGGAGGGGGATTTGGCCGGGGCGGCGGCTTCAGAAACAGCTCCCCCGGCGGCGGCGGCTTTCACTCCCGCGGAGGAGGATTCCGGGGCAGTCCCCGCAGCGGCGGCGGCGGTTTCCGGGGGGGAAGGCGGTGAGCCGTTCCGCTCACGCTTGGAAAGGAGGCATATCATATGGAAATCCTGTTGATTATGGTCACTGTGATGGTTGGGGGGATCCATGCTTTCAATCCATCCTTCTCCTATAAAGTTGAGGCAGCGCTCAACGAGCTGTTCCCCCTGAAAGAGTCGATTGGAAAGCCCACCAAGCTGAACCTGGCGCTTATACGGCTGCTGGGCGTTCTGCTCCTGGGCCTGGCTGTTTGGATGATATATTCGTTTTTGATTTCGCCGGTATAAGCCGTATAGACAAAAAGAGGAACTGCCGTGCCTTCTGCAAAAAAAGAAATCTCCGGTGCAACCTTTTCCCTGTTCACAATCGTATAGCTTATGAAGGGCCCTTCAATAAGAAACGGGAGCGATTCCATGAGACTATCAGTGGACGAGACATTCCAGAAATACGGGGACCGGATTTTTTCGGCTGCGTTCAGCGTGTGCCGGAACCGGGCCGATGCCGACGACGTCGTGCAGGACACCCTGCTCCGCTACTACTCGCTCAGCAAGGACTATGCGAGCGAGGCGCATCTCAAGGCGTGGCTGATCCGGGTGGCGGTCAACCGGGCGAAGGATATCACATCCTCTTTCTGGCGGAAGCATCAGGTCGAGTGGGAGGATTACATGAACGAGCTGGCCTTCGAAGAGCCGGAGGACGGACGGCTGTTTGAGGCCGTCATGCGCCTGCCGGAGAAGTACCGGACAGTGATCCACCTGTTCTACTATGAGGACTACGCCGTTGAGGAGATTGCGGGCATCCTGCGCCGCCCCTGCGGAACGGTCAAGAGCCAGCTGAACAGGGGGAGGAAGCTCCTGAAACATATGCTGCAGGAGGGATGGAACGATGACGAATAAACAGCGGTATCAAAGGACGTTTTCTGCGCTTCATGCCTCTGAGGACAATCTTTGGGAGGTAAAAGCCATGAAACACACAAGGAGACTTTATATGCCCCGGCTGGCGGCCGCCTGCGCGGCGGCGGTGCTGACGATGGGGCTGGCTTCCGCGGCCTATGCCGCGGATGTGGGCGGCATTCAGCGCAGCATCCAGATTTGGGTGAACGGCGACCAGACCGACGCGGTGCTGGACGTCCGGGACAGCAGCTACACGGTCACGTATCAGGACCAGGACGGCGTTTCCCATGAATTCGGCGGCGGCGGCGTGGCCTTTAACAGCGACGGAAGCGAGCGCCCCCTCACAGAAGAGGAGATTATGGACCACCTGGATTCGCCGGATGTGCAGTACAGGGATGACGGCTCCGTCTGGGTCTGTTACCGCGGCGGGGAAACGGAGATCACCGGCCAGTTTGACGAGGACGGCGTGTGCTATGTCCAGCTCAGGACCGGCGGCGGCAGCCTCTATCTGACGGTAAAATACCAGGGGGGCTTCGCGTCCAGCCCCCACAGCTATGTCTCGCCCAGGTCCTTCAACACCGGGACAGATGAATAACCTCCATGTGAAACGGGAGGCCCCGCCTGGGGCCTCCCGTCAGCCTTTCTCTTTACTTCAGTATCTCCTCCACCGTTTCCAGCAGCTTCTCGATATTGATGGGTTTGGCCACATGGCCGTTCATCCCGGCCCGCAGGGCCTCCTGCTTATCCTCCTCAAAGGCGTTGGCGGTCATGGCCAGGATGGGGATGTTGGCCAGCTCCCGGTTTTCCAGCTTCCGGATCAGCTTGGTGGCCTCATAGCCGTTCATCACCGGCATCTGCACATCCATCAGCACCAGCTGATAGTACCCCGGCTGGGAGCGCTCCACCATCTCCACTGCGCTCTGCCCGTTCTCCGCCGTCTCCACAGTGAAGCCGGCCTCCTCCAAAATCGCGGTGGCGATCTCCTGGTTCAGCTCGTTGTCCTCCGCCAGCAGGATGCGCCCTGTGCCGAAATAGGAGGGCGTCTGGCTGTTCTCGTCCGGCTCCTCCTCTGCGTTTACCACGCTCAGCAGGCAGCTTTGCAGCTCCGACAGGAACAGGGGCTTGCTGCAGAAGGCGGTGACCCCCGCCTCCCGGGCCTCCTCCTCGATGTCCGACCAGTCGTAGGCGGTGAGCACAATGATGGGCGCCTGCCCGCCGGTCTCCTTGCGGATGCGCCGGGCCACCTCGATGCCGTTCATATCCGGCAGCAGCCAGTCGATGATGTACACGCTGTACAGGTCCCCCCGGGTCACCGCCTGGTGGGTCCGTAGCACCGCCTCCTTGCCGGAGAGGGTCCACTCCGCCCACATGCCAATCTGCTGGAGCATGCAGGAGACGCTGTCGCAGGTGTTGTAGTCGTCGTCCACCACCAGGGCCCGGCAGTTTTTCAGCTCCGGGATGGCCGGGGACGCCTTCTCCTGGGTGCTCAGGCGGAAGGGGATATCCACTATGAACTCCGTCCCCACGCCCTGCCGGCTCTTGACAAGAATGGTCCCGTTCATCATCTCCACAATGTTCTTGGTGATAGCCATGCCCAGGCCGGTGCCCTGGATGCCGCTGGTGGTGGAGTTGCGCTCCCGCTCAAAGGGCTCGAAGATATGGGAGACAAAGTCCTCGCTCATGCCGATGCCCGTGTCCTTGATGACGAATTCAAAGTTGGCAAAGCCCGCCGCCGCCCCCGGCTTCTCGATGACCCTCAGGCTGACCACGCCCCCCGCCGGGGTGTACTTGATGGAGTTGCTCAGCAGGTTCAGCAGGATCTGGTTCAGCCGCAGGCGGTCGCAGAAGATGTCCTCATGGCCCACGTCCACCGCGTCCATATACAGCTCCATCTGCTTGGCGTGGATGTCCGCCTGCACGATGTTGCGCAGGCCGTGGAGAATATCCGGCAGGGTGCAGGGCTTCTCCTCCAGGGTGATCTTGCCGCTCTCAATCCGGCTCATATCCAGCACGTCGTTGATGAGGCTGAGCAGATGGTTGCTGGAGGTCATGATCTTTTTCAGATAGCCCTCCACCTGCTCCTTCTGCTCAATGTGGGTGGTGGCCAGGGCGGTAAAGCCGATGATGGCGTTCATGGGCGTGCGGATGTCGTGGGACATGTTGCTCAGGAACACGCTCTTGGCCTTGCTGGCCCGGTTGGCCTGGGCCAGGGCGTCCTCCAGGAGCATCTTTTTCTCCATCTCCTTGCGGGTCTCGTTGTCCACGTTGCGAAAGCCCAGCACCACCCGGCGGCTCTTTGTCCACTCCCCGGTGCGCACCACCTTCATCTGGAAAAACCGCAGCTCGTCGCCGCACATGGTCCGGTAGTTGACATAGAAGATCCTCTTGTCCTGCAGCTCCTCCAGCAGGAAGTGCCGGGACACCACCTGGCGCATCAGATCCAGGTCCTCCGAGTAGACGCAGCAGTCTATGTACCGCCCCAGGCACTCCTCCATCACCAGCTGGCGGCTGTCAAAGATGTCCTCCAGCACGTCGTACGGGCAGTCGTGGACCCGCAGGGACCCGCCCAGGCCGGTGTTCAAATCAAAATAGCACACCAGGTTGTAGTCCGTGCTCAGGGCCTGGACCAGCTCCATCTGGCGGCGCTGCTCATCCATGCGCTCCCGCTGCTGCTGGAGCTTCTGGGCGGTGCAGTCCAGCAGGAAGCGCTGGTAGAACAGCTCCCCGTTTTCCTCGATGAGCTTGACGTTGCCCATGACGTGGAGGGTAGCGCCGCTCTTGTGGCGCACAACGTACTCCAGGCTGACGCTGTCCCCCACCTTGGTCAGGGACTGGATGCAGCTGCGCAGCCGGGACTTATCCTCGTCCAGCACCGTAGAGGCCACCGTGTCGAAGCCGTCCTCAATCATCTCCTCCATGGAGCCGTAGCCCAGGATCTGGAGGGCCGCCCGGTTGATGCGGATGATCCGGGACCCGTCCAGGGTGTGGCACATGACGCCGCAGTCCATGGTGGTAAAGAGGGCCTCCAGCTCCCGGCTCTTGCGGATGATCTCCGCCTCATAGGCCCGCTCCTGGGTCACGTCGATGGCTACGCCCACAGTGCCCATGACGCTGCCGTCCAGGTCGTAGAGGGGGGATTTATAGGTGGTCAGCAGCCGGGTACCCTCGCCGGTCTGGACCACCTCCTCGGACACGCAGGTGGCGCGCTTTTCCATCACCTGGCGCTCCGACTCGATGCAGGCGGGGTCGTCCTGCTCCACGTCCCAGATATAGGCGTGCCCCCGCCCCTCCACCTGCTCCTTGGTCTTGTTGACTGTCCGGCAGAAGCTGTCGTTCACCTTCTCGTGGATGCCGTCCTTGGTCTTGTACCAGACCAGGTTGGGCACGCTGTTGATGGTGGCCTCCAGATAGTGGCTGGTCTGCCAGAGCTCGGCGGCCTGCTTGCGGCGCTGCTGCCAGCGCCGGAAGCGGAAGCGCAGCTCCTTTTCCGACAGGGGCGTGGTCCAAATATCGCAGAGCATGGACAGGGGCAGGTGGGCGGTCTGCTCCTTGCCGCCCAGGACGATCAGCTCCGCATCCTGCTTTTTGCAGCCCAGCAGCTCCGCCGTCATTTCCTCCGACTCCCCCGCCGACAGATCGGCCAGGATCAGGTCCGCCTGCGCCGCCAGGGCATGATCCGGCGCGCCGCTGGCTGAAAAGGAGTGGGTAAATCCCTCCAGCGGCGCCATCGCCTGGATGGTATCCTGCAGCTCCGGTTGACAGCCGGCAAAATATATCGTCAGATGACAGTGGTACATATCAGGTTTCCCCCAATCTCTTCCGGGTGGTTCTCTTTTATTTTATTTATTATATTTTAACGGGCATTGGGCCGGATGTCAACAGGTTCATGCATTTTCTTCGCCGCCAGACAGGGAAAGAGACCGACGCCGCATATGGCCGCGCCGGCCTGTGCTATGTATTTTTCCGGTCAGGACCCTTTTTTGCCTTTGGGACTGTCTTTGACGGCGGGCTCCTCCGCCTCTTCGGACCGCTCCAGCTTCCACCGGGAGTCCTTGATGGTCAGGGTGCGCTGCTTTTTCTTGTCCCCGTGGAGCTGCTTCTTCACCGCCTTGCCGGTGGGCGTGGCCGCCAGGCCGCCCAGGGCGGTCTCCCGGAATTCCACCGGCAGGCGGCGGCCCACCTCGCCCATGGCGTCGATGACCTCGTCCACGGGGATCCGGCTCTCAATGCCCGCCAGGGCCATGTCCGCCGCGGCGATGGCGTTCACCGCGCCGATGACGTTGCGCTTCACGCACGGCACCTCCACCAGCCCCGCCACCGGGTCGCACACCAGGCCCATCAGATTCTTCAGGGCCATGGCCACCGCGTGGCACATCTGCTCGCCGGCGCCCCTGCGCAGATACACCAGCGCCCCCGCGGCCATGGCGGACGCGCTGCCGATCTCCGCCTGACAGCCGCCGGCCGCGCCGGAGATACAGGCCCGGTAGGCAATCACCGCGCCGATGCCGCTGGCGGTAAAGAGGGCCTCCAGCATCTGGTCCTCCGACAGGTTGTCCCGCCAGTAGAGGGGGATCAGCACCGCCGGCAGCACGCCGCAGGCCCCGGCGGTGGGGGCTGCCACGATCCGGCGCATGCAGGCGTTGCTCTCGCCCATGGACAGGGCCTCCGCAATCACCTGGGCGGTAAACTCCCCGCCGATGGGGTTGGCGCCGGCGTACTCCCGCATCAGCTTCCCCTGGCCGCCCACCAGGCCGCTGACGCTGCGCCGCTCCCCGGTGTACAGCTCCGACGCCTCCCGCATGGCGTGCCACGCCTCGGCCATCTTCCCCAGGGATTCCATCCGGGATACGCCCCGGTTCTTCATGTCCGTCTCCAGCACGATCTCCCAGAACGCCTTGCCCTCCTGCCGGGCAGCGGACAAAATATCCTTCATCGAATCAAGATTCATCTGATACCAATCTCCTATTCCGCAAAATTCTGTTACGTGGGGCGCGCAGACATGGGCCTACTCCTTCTTATAGTGGATCACCTGCAGAATGCCCGGCTGCCGCTCGATGAGCTGCACGATGAAATCGGGAATCGGGTCGTCGGTCTCCAGGATCATCATGACATTGCTGCCCTTGCTGCTGCGGCTCATGTTCATGCTGGCCACGTTGACCCCCGCCAGACTCAGCGCCGTGCTCACGTCGGCCAGACTGCCCCGGTTGTCCATGTTCTGGATAATCAGGGTGTGGTAGTCGCCGGTAAAGTTCACCTCCACCCCGTCCAGCTTGGTGACCAGGATGCGGCCCCCGCCGGTGGAGCAGGCCTGCATGTTCAGGCGGCGGTCCGCCCGGCCCACCAGCTCCATTTTGACGCTGTTGGGGTGGGCGTCCCGCAGGTCCTCCTCGTCAAAGGTGAACTTCAGGCCCCGTTCCGCCGCGATGTCGAAGCTGATGGGGATGTCCAGGTCGTCGGGGGCCATGCCCAGCAGACCGGCGATGAGGGCCTTGTCCGTGCCGTGGCCCACGCCGGTGGTCGCAAAGGAGCCGTGGAGATGAAGGGCCGCCTTCACCGGCTCGTCCCCCAGGAGGGTCCGGGCCATGCGGCCGATGCGCACCGCGCCGGCGGTGTGGGAGCTGGAGGGTCCGACCATGATGGGACCCATGATGTCAAAGATGTCAATCATGACTGGCGGTTCCTTTCTCTGATTGATAGGGATATCATATCAATTTGCGCCAGATTAGTCAACGGCTTTTCCTAATTTTCCGGTAGGTTTTCAGAGAGAAATTCCCGCCGGCCCTCCGCCCGGGGCGGGGGATTCTATTCAACCGCCTCAATGGCTTCCACCACGCTCATTTTGCTGATCCTTCGCAGGGGGATGCAGGTGGCCAGCAGGCAGGCGGCGACGGCCAGCGCCCCGGCCTCCAGAATGGGAACCACAGGTATGGCCGCCAGCCGGATCGTATCCGTTGTGGCGGCCTCCACAAAAATCGTGCAGATATACCCGGCGATACTTCCCATCACCGCCGCAATCATGCCGTAGTAGGTCCCCTCCCACAGGAATACCCGGAACAGGCTCCCCGCGCTCATGCCGATGGCCCGCTGCATGCCGATCTCAGCGACTCGTGTATGGATATTGGTGTAGACCGTGTTAACGATGTTCAAAAGGCCGATGAACGCCACGAACAGGATCAATCCCCAGGCCAGAAATTGGATCTGCTGGAAACTCTCCGCCAACTGCCGGTCCGTGTCCTCGTAGGAGAGCCACAGGGTGCCGGGGACCCGCCCCGCCAGAGCTTCCACAGTACCGTCAAATCCTTCCCGGTCAACTCCCTCCGCCAAAGCCGGCAGCAGCCAGTTGTACGCCGTCTTTCCCGTGAGGGCGGCGTACAGGTCTTCATTCACAACCACCTGAACGCCGTTGACAAAGCCATTATTTCCCACGCTCAGATACGTATCATAGCCATTCATGGTCGCCAGCACTTCCAGCTCCTGCCCCGCCACGGTGATGACATCCCCTGTCTGTATGCTGGTGCGGGGAAGCTCCTGGCCTTCAAAGACCAGTGGCAGCGGGTTGCGGACCATGCAGCCCTCCCCGGCCTTCAGCTTCTCCAAAGTCTCCGGCGGCAGAGCGGAAAAGGCCCGATCCCAGTAGGCCGCGTTCAGCCCTACCACATGGAAGGTCTCCCCCGGCTGGAGCGGGAACCCAAATCCGATCCCAACCGGATAGCCGTCCGCCCCCTGATCATAGAGGGAAAACTGCATGGCGGTCAGCTCCGCCACCTGGGGGTCGTCCTCCATGGCCTGATATTCCTCCGGGGAGAAGCCCGCCGCTTCGTTGGTGATGGAGTAGTCGCCGTAGTGCTCCGCCAGGCCGCTCCCGGCGGCGTCCAGCAGGTCCACCGCCCCTTGCAGGGTGATAAAGACGGTGATGCTCATAACCAGGGACAGGACGGTGATGGCGGTGCGGCCCCGGCTGCGCTTCAAATTAAGCCGGGCATAAAACGCCTCAAAATTGCGGATTTTTTTAGCTTTCCGGCCCCGGCGCTTGATTTTCACTTGCCTGCCCGCCATCGCGACGGTGGGGGCTACCCGCGCTGCGTACCGTGCCGCAGGCAGGGCGGCAATCATGGCAAAGATCAGCGTAATGGCGGCGCTGGCCAGCAGGAACAGGCCCTTGCCAGAGCTGTTTTCCTCGATCAGGCGGCTTAGCTGTCCGGCATCCCGCGCCAGGAAGATTTTCGGAGACAGCAATCCCGTGGCGGCGGTGAGAATGCCCTTTGCCGATAGCGTCCCCAGCAGCAGGCCCAGGGGAATGCCCGCCGCGCACAGCAGCAGGACCTGGGCGGCCACCAGAAAATACAGCTGTCCCTTATCCGCGCCCATGGCCCGCAGGACGCCGTACTGGGTCACGCGCCGGGAGACGGCGATTTTCAGGATGTTGTAGATCACCAGTCCCGCCGCCAGCAGGATCAGTCCGCCCACCAGGATTCCCGCCGCCATCATAAAGGGGAATCCGGTGCTGGAGGTGTCCGTCACATCGGCGGCCTCCTGGCTGTACCGGATCCCCAGGGCCTCCAGATACGGGATGTTGTAGACGGTATCCAGCTCGTGGACATGGAGGGATGCGGTCAGATCGTCCATAGTGGCCTGGAATGCCCCCTTGTCCGCCATCCGGATATCCACGTTGTAATAGAAATATTCCTCCGGCAGCAGGGCCTCCGCCGTGCCCGGCCCCGCGATGCCGTTGATGGACCCGGCGGCGTAGCTCATATAGTTGCTCTCGGTGATGCCCACCAGGGTAAATTCGGCGGTGAAGTCATAGGACTGGGTCATGACCCCATGGCGCAGAGCCTTGGAGAGGGAGAGGGATATGGTGTCCCCCAGCCCGCCGGAGAAGCCCAGATAGCCCAGTACATCTTCGGGCAAAGCGATTTCCATAGGCGCGGCCGGCAGGCGGCCCTCTTTGACGGCGGATATGGATGGATAGACGGTCCGTACATCTTCGTGGAACTCGCTGAGACCCAGGATCAGGGTGTTGTCCAGCTGTGCGCTCCCCACCACGACGGAGCTGCCCGCAAAGGACAGCCTGGGGTCGTTTTGCAGCGTCTCCAGCTGCTGGGCGGTCATCTGGACAAACCCGGCGTGGCGGTTGCCGCCGATGGCGATGGCCTGCTGCTGCCGCATGGCGGACAGGATGCCGATGGACTGGCCAATCACCGCCGTCATCATGGTGGACAGGATGATCGCCAGGAGAATCAAAACCGAAGTGACCCGCTGGGCCAGCAGTTCTTTCAGCGCCAGAGTGTGGTATTGTTTCATTTCGCCGTCACCTCCGAAAGAACGCCGTCCACGATCATAAACTGCCGGTCAGCCATCTGTGCGATGCGGCTGTCGTGGGTGATGACCACCAGGGCCTTCCCCAGCTCCCTGCCCACGGTTTTCAGCAGCTCCATCACCTCGCCGCCGCTCCGGCTGTCCAGATTTCCGGTGGGCTCATCTGCAAAGATACTGTCAGGCCGGGCAATCAGCGCGCGCGCAATCGCCACCCGCTGCTGCTGCCCGCCGGAGAGCTCGTGGGGCAGATGGGTCAGGCGGTCATGAATCCCCAGCATCCGGGAGAGTTCCTGGAGATATCCCTCGTCCGGCTGCTTTTTGTCCAGCAGCAGGGGCATGATGATGTTCTCCCGTGCCGTCAGGACCGGCAGCAGGCGGAACTGCTGGAAGATAAAGCCGATGCGCCGGCGGCGGAAGGCGGACAGCTCCCTGTCGGACAGGCTGTAGATGTCCCTGCCGTCATAGGTCAGTTGGCCGGCGGTGGGCCGGTCCAGCCCGGACAGCAGGTGCAGCAGCGTACTTTTTCCGCTGCCCGACGGCCCCATGATGGAGATGAAGTCGCCGGGGGCGATGGTCAGGGAGGCCCGGTCCAGGGCTGTTACCCGGTTTTCTCCCCCGCCGTAGATTTTGGTAAGTTCCTTTGCTTCAATGTGCATAAAAACACCCTCCTTGTCTGGTGTAAGGAGAGTGTATCGGGTAAATCTCAAGAAATTCTCAAGATTCCTGTTTTATTTGAAAGGACGCGGTGGCAACCGCTCCGGCCCGGTTCTCCAATCGGAGGCTTCCGCCGTGCTTCAGGCAGAGGAGACTGCTGCTGTACAGCCCCATACCGAAATGGGCTGCATTTTCTTCCAGCTTTCCAAAGGGCCTGGGCCCGCTTTTCAGCAGCGCGGGGGGAAAGCCGGGGCCGTCGTCCGCAACGGAGAGGCGCAGGCAGCCGCGCTCCAAAGCCAGGGTGATCTCCACCCGCCTTTGCGCAAAGCGGGCCGCGTTTCCCACCAGGTTTTCCGCCACAGTGAGGAAAATCCCGTGGTCGATCTGCACGGTTCCCCCATCCGGCGGGGAGACTGTGACATCCAGCCCCGCCGCCAGCAGCCGGGCGGTCTCCTCCAGCTCCGCCCACAGGTTGTCCAGGGCTGCCCCGGCGGTCCGCAGCGGCATCTGCTCCAGCCGCTGGATGGAGCTCATGGCCTCCACATACTGCTCGATTCGGGTGGTGTAGCTCTCCAGCCGGTCCAGGGCCTGTTGGTCGGCGGGGTCCTGCCGCAGGAGCCTGACGCTGCCCTTTAAGACGGTAATGGGGTTGCGCAGGTCGTGGGCAAAGGCGGCGTTGAGCCGCTTGCGCTCCTCCGCCTGCCGCCACAGCTCCCGGTTGGTGTTCAGCAGCTCCAGCCGCATGGCCTCAAAGGCCGCGCAGGTCTGCCCCAGCTCGTCGGCGGAGACGGCGGGGATGGTGAAGTCCAGGTCGTTGGCCTGAATCCGCCGCGTCCCCTCCAGGAGGAGGCGGATGGGCTCCCGCAGCTTCCAGCGGTAAAAGAGCGCCCCGGCCAGTCCCAGCCCCGCCGCCGGAAACAGGATGCCGCCCGCCAGCGGCACAATCCCCAGCGCCTCCAACAGCCACCGCTGCTCCGGCGTCGGCTCAGGCAGCAGCGTGACAATGCCGCTGCTCCCGATCATCACCCCGCCGGACGGGTATTGGGCAGCAATTGCCAGACATCCCGCCCACAGCAGGCCCGCCAGCGCCGCCGCCGCCAGCAGCCCGCAGAGGGTCAGCAGGAAAAAGGACTTGCGCAAGCTCATGTTTTTCAGCCGTTCCACTTGTAGCCGCACCCCCAGACCGTCTCAATATAGCTGTGCGCCGTATGGGCCGCCAGCTTGACCCGGATTTTCCGGATATGCTCCATCACCGTGTCGCTGCTGCCCTCGCCGTCAATGCCCCACACAGTCTCATAGATCCGCTCCCGGTCGAATACCTGCCCTGGGTTCAGGCTGAGCAGCTCCAGAATGTCAAACTCCCGCCGGGAGAAGGATACACTCTCGCCGCCAACGGTGACGGTCCGGGCGGAGTAGTCCACCGCGCAGTCCCCGAAAAAGCGGACGGCGGACGGGCTGTTCCGCCGCTGCTCCCGGCGCAGATGGGCCGCCACCCGGGCCGCCAGCTGGTCCAGGTCAAAGGGCTTGACGATATAGTCGTCAGCCCCCGCCTGAAAGCCGATAATCTGGTCGGAGGACTCCACACGGGCCGTCAAAAACAGGATCGGGCAGGTCACATGGTCCCGGATGGTCTGGCACACGGTCAGGCCGTCAGTTCCGGGCATATTGATATCCAGCAGGATCAGGTCTGGCTGCCGCTCCGCCCTGCGGATGGCCTCCTGCCCGCTGCAGGCCGTCAGCACATCATAGCGCGGGGAAAAGTAGGCGCACAGCATGTCCACGATGCCGGCTTCGTCGTCCGCGATCAATATGGTCGGTTTCACCACGATTTTCCCCTCCGTCACTGTCCGGCCTGCTCCAGGGTCTCCAGCACCTTCTCCCGGTACATGTCCTGTACCCACGCCAGCTCCCCCAGGCCGGTGAAGCCGCACCGGACGCGGTGGCCGGCCCGCTCCAGAGCGCCTTTCCAGGCGACGGACATATCGTTTCTGGCGTGGTCCCCGGCCACCAGCATCAGCGGCAGCAGCTGGACCGCGCAGGGGGCCCTCAGCTGCCGGAGGACGTCCTCCAGCCCCGGCCAGCCCTCCACGGTACCAATCAAAATATCCTCCCGGCCCGACAGGCGCAGCGCCGTCTGCAGCGCGGGGTAGGCCGCGTTGGCGAAATGCTCCGTGCCGTGGCCCATACAGACCACCGCCGTCCCCGCCTGCCGGGGGCGGGCCGCGGCCAGCTGTTCCGCGAAGCGCAGAATGTCGCGGCTGCCGGCCAGCAGCGGCCGGCCCACCGCCAGCTGCTCAAAGCGGTCGGAAAACGCCTCCGCCTCCGCCTTCAGCTTGTCGTACTCATACCCATACAGCAGGTGGGTCGGCTGCACCGCCACCCGCCGCGCTCCCGCCTGGCACAGCTGCTCCAGCGCGCCGGTCAGGCTGGGGACATCCTCCCCCCGCCCCGCGAGAATCCGCCGGATGGTGGGGCTGGTAAAGGCCCGCACGGCGGTATACCCGCAGGCCGCCTCCTCCAGGACCCGCTCCACTGCCGCGATACTGCCCCGCGCCTCCGGCACACTGGTGCCAAAGCTGGTCATCACAAGCGCCTGTTTCATGTTCTGTTCCTTCCTTTGTTGTTGTCTCGCCCCGACCGGGGGGATGCTCCGCCTGAAAGAGCGGTCAAAGCGTCATCCGCTCCGGAAAGGCCTCCCTCCGCAGCAGGCCCCACATCTTGTCAATATAGGCCAGGGTATAAAAATTCTCGTAGTAATGGTAGTAAAACGCGCCCTTCAGCGTCATCTCATATACGCCGTTCCGCCCGGTGACAAGGCCCAGACGCCTGGCCAGCTTCAGCTCAAGGCCGTACATCTTCTCCAGCGGCACGCCGAAAAAGCGCTGGAATGCCGCCGCGTCCACCCTGGTGCTGTAGGCTGTCCAGAAGAGGTAGTAGACCATCCTCTGCCGGGGCGTGAAGCGGAGCGTCAGCGCGGTGGGAATGGTTTCGCGGTCCAGCCGTCCGCAGTATTCCTCCACGGAAAAGGTGTTGACCTTGAATTGCTCCTGCAGGAGCGTGGCGGCGGAACAGCCGAAGCCCAGGAAATTATCGCGGGTCATGGAGGAATACCGGGCCTCCGGGCCGCTGGAAAAGGTCCAGATGGAGCTGCGCGTGTATCCCTGCTCCAGGCAGTAGCGCGTGATGCTGTCCAGCAGCGCCCGCTTTTGCCGCCTGCCCATAGGCGGGACCGCGCCGGAGGTAAAGCTGAAGTCGATGAACGGATAGATGGCCACATGATTCGCGCCGCTCCGGAACGCGGCGTCGATATCCGCCCTCAGATCCGCAAAGCGCTGGCCGGGCAGGGCGAAAATGAAGTCCATGGACACCGTCTCAAAGGGTACCGCGGCCAGGGCCTCCGCCAGGGCGGCCCGGTCCACCCCGGCCCGGCCCAGAATGCGCTGGTATTTCTCCTGAAAGGACTGCACGCCGATGCTGACCTTGGTGACCCCGGCGTCCCGCAGGGTCTGCAGGACAGGGACGGTCACGTTGTCCGGGTGCAGCTCCACGCCGATGCCCTGGGTAATGGAGAAGTGCTCCCCCAATGCGGCGATGACCTCCTGCAGCCGCTCTGCCGCCAGCGCGGGGGTCCCCCCGCCGAAATACAGGCTGGTCACCGGTTTCTGCCCCGGAACCTGTCCCCCCACCATGTGGATCTCCCGGATCAGGGCGTCCAGATAGCGGCCGCACTTCTCCTGGGAATAGAGTTCCCTGCAGTAGGGGCAAAAGCCGCACAGCTGCCTGCAGAAGGGGATGTGGACGTAAAGCCCCAAATCCCGGCATTGGGCGAAGGGGAGGACTTGATCGTATTCGTTTTGAAAAAGGAAGGGCTTTGCCGAGCGGGTCAGCCACATCCTGGTCAGGCTGGTCATGATACTCATAGCGCTCCTATATGTACTGCAGATACGTCCGCAGCATGTCGAGGATGATCCGGGGATTTCCCCGGAACAGCAGCGTATACTCCGCCACAAAAAAGTAGCCGCACCGCTCGCACAGGCCGGGGACTTCTATGCATCGCCCGCAGGTGCTGAGCTTTCCGTCCTCGATCACCACACACTGGCGGCAGGGCGTGGGAAAACGGTTGTGGATCAGATAGGGAAAGGCGCTTTTCAGGTTGAATACCGGCGCGCCCTGGTCCATCATGCGGGAGATCACCCGGCAGCAGGCCGCCTTCTCTTCGCTGGACAGGGCCAGGGCCCCGGTGTCCGGATAGGGCGTGTGGAAATTGAAGGACACGGCCCGGACGTGCTCCGTGTCCCGGGCGGCGCGGCACACGTCCGGGATGGCGTCCTTGTTGATCTGGTTGATGGCCATATAAAAGCAGATATTGTCCGCCGGGGCCCGGCGGATGTTCTCGAATATCAGGTCGTAGGTATCCCCGCGGATGGCGTTGTGCCGCTCCCGGTCTCCGTCCAGGCTCAGCAGGATCAGGTCCGCCTCCGGCAGGTCCAGGGGAAAGGTGCCGTTGGTGACCACGTTGACGATGAGAAACCCCATCCCCTTGGCCTCCGCCACCAGGTCCCGCAGCGTTTTCCCGCTGTCCCTCCACAGAAAGGTCTCGCCGCCGCAGAAGAACAGGATGCGGATGCCCATGCCATAGAGCCGCTCCATTTCCGCATAAATCTGCTTGTATGGATGGATGACCGCCGTGATATTATTGACAGAGCAGTGCTTACAGTGGAGATTGCACTTGTCCGTGAGAATGATCGTGCCCAGGATCGGCTCCTCCCTGCGCAGCAGGATTGAGCGGATGCCGAAGCGGGCAAAATACAAAAATGAAGACGCTTTCAATGGCTCCCCTCCCCTTTGCGGCAGATAATTCCATTGGCTGCATTATACCATACAGAGGAAAGGGTGTCTACTTCCCGCGAAAATTTTCTGTCTGCGGGGATGGCGCGCAGCGGCCCTGCGGAAACGCCCTCCGCCGCGGCAGAAAATTTCTCTGGCAACCCCCGTTCCAACGAGTTGTATTTTCAGGGCCGGCATGCTATACTATACCAATATGTCTATCGATCAAGACGAATGTGAGGAGCCTGTCTGATGAAAATCATCGTATTGGCCGGGGGCCTGTCCCCGGAGCGCCAGGTATCCCTGGTGTCGGGCCAGAACATCTGCCGCGCCCTGCGGGGCCTGGGCCACCAGGCCGCGCTGGTGGATATGTTTTTAGGGCTGGAGGACTGGACCGGCCCGCTGGAGGCCATTTTCAGCGCCCCCGACGGACTGTGCCGGGAGCACCATATTCACACGGAGGAGCCGGACCTGCAGGCCGTGCGCCGCTCCAGAGCGGACCCGTCCCCCAGCCTCTTCGGCCCCCATGTGCTGGAGGTCTGCGCCCTGGCGGACATGGTCTTCCTGGGCCTCCACGGCGAGTGCGGCGAGGACGGCCGGGTGCAGGCCGCCTTTGACCTTATGGGCATCCCCTATACCGGCGCCGGGCACCTGCCCTCCGGCATGGCGATGAACAAGGCCGTGGCCAAGCAGATCATGGAGCGGGCCGGCGTGCTGACGCCCCCCTGGCGGGAGCTGGTCTACCGGGCGGAGGATATCCCCCGCCTGACCGGGGAGCTGCCCCTGCCCTGCGCGGTGAAGACCATCAACGGCGGCTCCTCCCTGGGCATGGCCCTGCCGGACACCCGCGAGGAGCTGGCGGACGCCCTGCGGGATATGCTGCGCTTCGGCGGCCACGTGGTGGTGGAGCGGAAGATCAGGGGGCGGGATCTGACCGTGGGCGTGCTGGGGGATACATACCTGCCCGCGGTGGAGATGATCCCCCAGCCGGGGGCCTACTTCGACTACGCCGCCAAGTACCAGGCCGGCGGGAGCCAGGAGGTCTGCCCGGCCCCCATTACGGAGGAGCAGTGGCGGACCATGGGCGAGGCCACTGTGCGGCTCCACCGGGCGCTGGGGCTGGAGGTCTACTCCCGTGCGGACTTTGTCCTGGACGAGGATGGCCGGGCCTGGTGCCTGGAGATCAACACCCTGCCGGGGATGACGCCGGGCAGTCTTCTGCCCAAGGAGGCCGCCGCCGTGGGGCTGAGCTACCAGGACCTGTGCGGCAGGATCCTGGAGCTGTCCCTGGAAAAAATGACGAAAGGCAGGTAACCGGCGATGACACCTGTAACAGCCGCCCAAATGTGCGAGGCCGTGCGCGGGACCCTTTATGGCGACGGCGGCGTCACCATCACGGACATCTCCACGGACAGCCGGAGCATTGGCCCCGGCGCGTGGTTCGTCCCCCTGGCGGGGGAGCGGTTCGACGGCCACGACTATATCGACAGGGCCCTGGACGCCGGCGCTGCCGGGTGCTTCTGCGCCCGCCTGCCGGAAACGCTGCGGCCCGATAGGACTTATATCCTGGTTCAGGACACGAAAACGGCCCTGCGGGACCTGGCGGGCTGGTACCGGGGGCAGTTCGATCTGCCCGTGGTGCAGATCACCGGCAGCATGGGGAAGACTACCCTCAAGGAGCTGCTGGCCGGGGTGCTGTCCCAGCGGTACGACACCCTGAAGACCCCCGGCAACCTCAACGGCGACATCGGCGCGCCCCTGACCCTGCTGGGCCTGGAGCGGCGCCACCAGGCCCTGGTCATCGAGACCGGCATGGATGAATTCGGCCAGATCCGGTGGCTGGGGGAGGTGATCCGGCCCGACGTGGCGATTATCACCATTGTGGACGACGTCCACCTGTCCCACTTCGGCAGCAGGGAGGACATCCTGCGGGCAAAGGCGGAGATTTTCGAGAACCTGCGGCCCGGCGGTCTGGCCGTCCTCAACGGGGACGACGCCCTGCTGAGCACCCTGCGCCCGGACTGCGAGACGGTCCGCTGCGGTTTTTCCGACGGCTGCGGCGTCCGGGTGGAGGGCCTGGAGCGCCTGGGGCTGGACGCCATCCGCTGCACTGTTGTCACGGCCAGGGACCGGTATCCCCTGACCATCCCCTCCCCGGCGGCCCATATGGCGGAGCTGTCCGCCCTGGCGGTGGCGGCGGCGGAGCGGCTGGGGGTGGCCCGTGAGGAGATCATCCGGGGCATCGCCGCCTATACGCCGGCGGACAACCGGCTGCACCTGGAGCGTCTGCCCGGCGGCAGGCTGATGATCAACGACAGCTACAACGCCAACCCCCGGTCCGTCCAGGCGGATGTGCAGATCCTGGCCCGCCATACCGGGGGTAAGCGGATCGCCATGCTGGGGGACATGACCGAGCTGGGCAGCGCCGAGGCGGAGGGCCACCGGGCGGTGGGGACCTGCGTAGGGCAGCTGGGCGTCGACGTGCTGCTGGCCGTTGGCCCCCGGAGCAGGGAGTGGATGGTCCCGGCGGCAAAGGAGGCCGGGTGCCCCGATGTGCGGTGGTACGAAAACCGGGAGGCCGTCCAGGCGGACCTGCTCTCGCTGTACGGGCCGGGGGACGCCCTGCTGCTGAAAGCGTCCCACTTCTTCGGGCGCTTTGACCTGATGGCGGACTTCTTGCGGGCGTATCCCTTTCCATAAGGCGGACATCCATTATACGGGGATTTTGTGCGTCCAAAAAATCAAGAGCAGTAAATCGTAGTATACAGTAACAGATGGTAGAAAATCATGATAGAAATCAGCGTGAACGGACTGAAAAAGTCCTTTGAAATCGGAAACAATATCTTGGACGGCATCACCTTCCAGGTGGAGACCGGGGAGCGGGTGGGGCTGCTGGGCCGCAACGGCGCGGGCAAGTCCACCCTCTTCCGCATCCTCACCGGGGAGCTGGACGCCGACGAGGGGGACGTGGTCATCGCCAGGAACCGGCGGCTGGGCCTCATCTCCCAGATCCCCATATACCCGGTGGGCTTCACGGTGGAGGACGTGCTCCAGACCGCCTTCTCCCGCCACCGGAAGCTGTCGGAGGAGATGGAGCGGCTCACCGCCGCCATGGCCGCCGGCGACAGCAGCGAGGAGACCCTCAGGCGCTACGGCGAGCTGGCCGCCAAGTTTGAGGGCATCGGCGGCTACGACACGGATACGGCTGTCAGCAAGGTGGCCAACGGCCTGTCCATCTCCAAAGAGATGCGCGCCCAGCTGTTCGACAGCCTCTCCGGCGGGGAGAAGACCCGTGTAAACCTGGGCCGCCTCATTCTGGAGGACACCGACGTGCTGCTGCTGGACGAGCCCACCAACCACCTGGACCTCCACGCGGTGGAGTGGCTGGAGGACTACGTGCGCCGGTTCAAGGGCACGGTGGTCACCATCAGCCACGACCGCTACTTCCTGGACCGGACCATCAACCGGGTCATTGAGGTCTGCGACGGCAAGGCGGAATTTTATCCCGGCAACTACAGCTTTTACGCCATCGAGAAGGAGCGGCGGTATCTGGAGAAGCTGCGGCGGTACGAGAAGGAGCAGGCGGAGATCCAGCGCCTGACGGAGACCGCCACCAAGATGCACGAGCACGGCACGGAGCTGCTCCACAAGCGGGCGTTTTCCATCGAGCGGCGCATCGAGCGCATCCGCCAGACGGAAAAGCCCACCAGGGCCCGGTCTATGACCAACCGCTTCGGGGAGAAGGAGTTCTTCGGCGACGAGGTGATGCAGGTCCGGGACATGGACAAGTCCTTCGGGGACCGGCAGCTGTTCCACGGCGTGGACTTGCGGGTGGAGGGCGGCGAGCGCATCGCCCTCATCGGCGACAACGGCACGGGGAAATCCACCCTGCTGAAGATCCTCATGGACGAGGAGCAGCCGGACCGGGGCTGGGTCAAGTACGGCCCCACTGTCCGCACGGCCTACCTGCCCCAGATCATCCATTTCGACCAGCCGGGCCGGAACCTGGTGGACACCATGCTCTACGCCAAGCGGGGCATGTCCACCCAGACTGCCAGGGACCGGCTGGGGGCCTTCAACTTCCGGGGGGAGGACGTGTTCAAGCCGGTGTCCGTTTTGTCCGGCGGCGAGCAGAGCCGGCTGCGGCTGTGCATGCTTATGGACGAGGAGATCAACCTGCTGGTGCTGGACGAGCCCACCAACCACCTGGACATCGACAGCCGGGAGTGGATCGAGGAAGCGGTGGAGGCCTACGAGGGCACGTTGCTGTTCGTCAGCCACGACCGCTACTTCATCAACCGCTTCGCCACCCGCGTCTGGGAGCTGGAAAACGGCGTCATTACCGACTATCCGGTCCCCTTTGGCCGGTATAAGGAGATCAAGGAGCGGGAAAAGGCCCTGGCCTACGCCCAGCCCCAGCCGAAGTCGGAGAAAAAGGCGGACAAGCCCAAACCCGCTCCCAAGGGCGGCAAGGCCCAGCAGGCAGCCCGCAAGCAGCTGACCATCTGCGAGCGGGAGCTGGAGAAGCTGGAGGGCGAGAGCAAGGCCCTGGAAGCGGAGCTGGAGGCCAGCGCCTGCGACTACGAGAGGTACAGCGCCCTCTACGCCCAGAAGGAGGCCCTGGACGGACAGCTGATGGAGCTGATGGAGCGCTGGGAAAAACTGGCGGAAGAGGTAGAGAGCTGACATGGGTACCGGAGAAAAGGCCTGCTATATCCTGGCTGTCCCCCTGTTCCTGCTGGGGGCCGCCATGCGCTTTATCTATACCGCTGTCCGCTTTACCGGCTTCCTGTGCTGGTGCGCCGCGGCGGCGCTGGTGCTGCTGGCGCTGCTGGGCCGCTGGGGGCGGCGGTGGTCCTGGGCCCGGCGGTGCCGGCGGATCCTTCTGGCCCTGGCGCTGCTGGGGACGCTGCTGTTCACAGGCCTGGAGGCCTGCGTGGTCTCCGGCGCCCGGACGGACTGGCCGGAAAGCCCGGAGGCCATGGTCATTCTGGGGGCGGGGGTCAACGGCACGGAGCCGTCCCTGAGCCTGCTGAGCCGGCTGGAGGCCGCCCTGTACTACATTGGGCAGGACCCGGCCCAGTTCCCCATCGTGGTCACCGGCTCCCAGGGGCCCAATGAGGCGGTCAGCGAGGCGGCGTGCATGGCCCGGTGGCTGGCGGAGCACAACGTGGACCCGGAGCGCATCGTGCTGGAGGAGCAGGCGGACACCACCAAGGAGAATGTGGCCTTCTCCCAGGCGCTGCTGGCGGAGCGGGGCGTGGACCGGGGGGCGGCGGTGGCCATCGTCTCCAGCGACTACCACCTCTGCCGGGCCCGCTGGCTGTGGGGGGACGGGGCGTACGCCGTGGCCGCCTACCTGCCGGGCCGGTTCTGGCCGCTGACGCTGAACTATTACGTGCGGGAGGCCTTCGCCCTGGCCGCCGCCATAGTCTTTTGATTCGGGGAGGAGGGAAACGGGATGCCCTATATTTTGTGCGTCTACTACAGCCGCACGGGAAATACCGAAAAGCTGGTGCGGGAGATCGCCCAGGAGCTGAAGTGCGAGTGCGTCCGCCTGGACGACGGCGTGGACCGGTCGGGCCTTGCCGGCTGGCTGCGCAGCGGGATGCAGGCCATGGCCCGGCAGACGCCGGAGGTGGGGGACATCAAGACCGTGCTGCCCCTGAGCGCCTATGACCTGGTGGTCATCGGCACGCCGGTGTGGGCCGGGCGGTGCAGCGCGCCGGTGCGCAGCTTCCTGAAAAAGCACGGCCAGCATCTGCGGCGGGTGGCCTATCTCATCACCAGGGGCAGCGACGTGCGCTATGAGGAGGTCTACGAGCAGATGGACCTGTACGTCCCCTCCCCCCACATCCACGCCGTGTCCATACGGCCCAACGCGGTGGGCTCCGCCTTCTGGCGGGATGAATTTCTTGCCGCCATCCGAAACGGCGGAAAGGAGAGATGACGCAATGATGGACAAGCTGCGGGAGATCGACGCCCGCTATGACGCCCTGGTCAGCCAGCTGGAGGACCCGGCCACCTACGCAAACCCGGAGCTGCTGCGCCGGCTGACCCGTGAGCAGAAGGAGATCGAGCCGGTGGCGGAGGCCTACCGGGCCTACCGGCGGGCGGAGGCTGACGCCGACGCCGCCCAGGAGCTGCTGGGGGACCCGGAGCTGCGGGAGATGGCCCAGGAGGAGGCCCGTGAGGCCAGAGAGGAGATGGAGCGGCTGCGGGAGCAGCTGCGGCTGCTCCTGCTGCCCAGGGACCCCAACGACAGCCGCAATGTGGTCATGGAAATTCGCGGCGGCGTGGGGGGCGAGGAGGCCATGCTCTTTGCCGCGGACCTCTTCCGGATGTACGTGATGTACGCGGAGAGCCGGGGCTGGAACCTGGAGGTCGTCGACCGGAACGAGACGGAGTTGGGGGGCCTGAAGAGCATCAGCTTCCTGGTGGAGGGCGAGGGGGCCTGGTCCCGGCTGAAGTTCGAGAGCGGGGCCCACCGGGTCCAGCGGGTGCCGGTGACGGAGTCCTCCGGCCGCATCCAGACCTCCGCCGCCACGGTGGCCGTGCTGCCGGAGGCGGAGGAGGTGGAGTTCCACATCGACCCGGGCGACCTGCGCATCGACACCTTCCGCTCCTCCGGCGCAGGGGGGCAGCACATCAACAAGACCGAGTCCGCCATCCGCATCACCCACCTGCCCACCGGCGTGGTGGTGGAGTGTCAGGACGAGCGGAGCCAGTACAAGAACAAGGACCGGGCCATGAAGATCCTCCGCTCCAAGCTCTATGAGGCGGAGCAGGAGAAGCAGAACGCCGCCATCGCCGCCCAGCGGCGCAGCCAGGTGGGCAGCGGCGACCGGTCCGAGCGCATCCGCACCTACAACTTCCCCCAGGGCCGGGTCACGGACCACCGGCTGAACGGGGATGTGAAGAATTTCAGCATCGATGCCGTCATCAACGGCGGTCTGGACCCCATCATCGACGCCCTGATTACGGCGGAGCAGGCCGAAAAGCTGGCGGCGGCAGGGTCCCAATAAAGAAGGCAAACCCATGAAAACAAAACTTTTAACGAAAAACGATATCGGCATTGCCGCAGAGATCCTCCGCGCCGGCGGACTGGTGGGCATCCCCACGGAGACGGTCTACGGCCTGGGGGCCAACGGCCTGGACCCGGAGGCGGTGGGCCGCATCTTCACCGCCAAGGGCCGCCCGCAGGACAACCCCCTCATCCTCCATATCCCGGACCCGTCCTGGCTGGAGCGCTACTGCCGCAACATCCCCCCCGCCGCCTATGCCCTGGCGGAGGCGGTGTGGCCGGGCCCCCTGACCATGGTCCTCCAGCGGCGGGAGAACGTGCCCAACGCGGTGACCTGCAGTCTGGACACCGTGGGCGTCCGGTGTCCGGGCCACCCCCTGGCCCTGGCGGTGATCCGGGCCGCAGGCGTGCCGGTGGCCGCCCCCAGCGGGAACCTGTCCGGACGGCCCAGCCCCACCTGCGCCCGGCATATGCTGGAGGACATGGACGGGCGCATCGACGCCATCCTGGACGGCGGCGCCTGCGGCGTGGGGGTGGAGTCCACCATTGTGGACCTGACCACCTCCGTGCCCCGGCTGCTGCGCCCCGGCGGACTGCCCCTGGAGCGTCTGGAGGAGGCCCTGGGGACGGTGGCGGTGGACAGGGCGGTCACGGCCCAGCTGAGCCCCGGCGAGAAGCCCAGGGCCCCCGGCATGAAGTACCGCCACTACGCCCCCAGGGCCCCGGTGGTGGTGGTCACCGGCGACAGCCGCCGCACCGCCCGGTATATCCGCCGGAATCTGGGGCAGCATACCGGTGTGATCTGCTTTGACGAGTACGCCGGCCTGTTCCCCGGCTGCCCGGTGGAGGCCATCGGCCCCGTGTCCGACAAGGCCCGGCAGGCCCGGCGGGTGTTCGACGCCCTGCGGGCCTTTGACAGCACGGACGTGGACGCCATCTACGCCCAGTGCCCCGGCAGCGGGGGGCTGGGGCTGGCGGTGGCCAACCGGCTGAAGAAGGCGGCGGGCTTCCAGGTGGTGGACCTGGGGGAGGGGGAACTGTGACGGTCATCGGCGTCACCGGCCCCACCGGCGCGGGCAAAACCACCCTGCTGGGGATGCTGGAGCAGGCGGGGTTCCAGATCGTCGACTGCGACCGGCTGTACTATGCGCTGCTGCGGGCGGACGAGGGCTTTCGCCGGCAGCTCACAGACGCCTTCGGCCCTGTGTTCCTGCCGGACGGCAGCCTGGACCGGCCCGCCCTGGCGGCCAGGGTGTTCGGCGACAGCGGGGAGCTGGACCGGCTCAACGCCATCGTCTATCCGGCTGTGTACGCCGCTGCAGAACAAAAAGTTAAAAATTGTTCACAATTGGGGGTTGCAATTGATGCCGTCAATCTGGTAGAATCAGGCTTGAACGGGCTGTGCTCTTATACCGTGGCCGTCACGGCTCCGCCGGAGGTGCGGCTGCGGCGGATCATGGCCCGGGACCACCTGAGCGAACAGCGGGCCGCTGCCCGCATCGCCGCCCAGAAGCCCGACAGCTTTTATCGGGCCCACTGCGGCGCGGTGATAGAGAATGGGGCGGACGACCCGTCTGTTTTTCAGCGGTGTGTGAAACAACTGCTGGCGGACCTGCTGCCGGAAAGGGACCGGGGCGGCCCGCCGCAAATGATGAAGGAGGCTGACAAAGCGATGGATGGGAAAGAATGGATGGCCAAGGTCCTCTGCCAGAAGAAGAACGGCTATGACCGCCTGGACGGCGGGGAGCGGCCGGCCATGGAGGACTACTGCGCCGGCTACAGGGCGTTTCTGGACGCCGGGAAGACCGAGCGGGAGTGCGCGGCGGAGAGCGTCCGGCTGGCGGAGAGCAGGGGCTTCCGCCCCTATACGCGGGGCATGGCGCTGAAGGCGGGGGACAAGGTATACCTCAACAACAGGGACAAGATGCTGCTGCTGGCGGTCATCGGGGAGAAGAGTCTGGCGGAGGGCGCGGTTATCGCCGCCGCCCATATCGACTCCCCCCGGCTGGATTTGAAGCCCGCCCCCCTCTATGAGGACAGCGAGCTGGCGTATCTGAAGACCCACTACTACGGCGGCATCCGCAAATACCAGTGGGTGGCCGTGCCCCTGGAGCTGCGCGGCGTGGTGGCCCTGCGCAGCGGCGAGGTGGTCCGGGTGGCCATCGGCCAGGGCAGCGAGCCAAAGCTGTTTATCAGCGATCTGCTGCCCCACCTGGGCCAGGAGCAGGGCAAAAAGCCCCTGGCCGACGGCGTTGCCGGCGAACAGCTGAACCTGCTGGTGGGCAGCGAGCCCCTGCAGGGCGCGGAGAAGGAGCGGGTCAAGCTGGCCGTGATGAAGCGGCTGTATGAGAAGTACGGCTTTGCGGAGGAGGACTTTATCTCCGCGGAGCTGGAGGCGGTGCCGGCGTTCCCGGCGGTGGACATCGGTCTGGACGGCAGCATGATCGGCGGCTACGGCCAGGACGACCGGGTCTGCGGCTACGCCGCCCTGCGCGCCCTGCTGGACCTGGACGGCGCGCCGGAGCGGACGGCGGTGTGCGTGCTGGCGGACAAGGAGGAGGTGGGCTCTGTGGGGGTCACGGGCATGCAGACCGCGGCCTTTGACACCTTTATGGAGGACCTGTGCGGGAGCCAGGGCGTGCCGGTGCGGGCCTGCCTGGAGAGATCCTTCTGCCTGTCCACAGATGTGACCGCCGCCTTTGACCCCAATTTCCCGGAGGTGTTTGAAAAGCGCAACGCCGCCCAGCTCAACTACGGCGTGGGCCTGTGCAAGTACACCGGCAGGAAGGGCAAGGGCGGGGCCAGCGATGCGTCGGCGGAGCTGGTGGCCTATATCCGCCGGATCTTTGACGGCAGCGGCGTCGTCTGGCAGATGGCGGAGCTGGGGAAGGTGGACGCCGGCGGCGGCGGCACCGTGGCGGCCTATATGGCCAACCGGAATATCGACACCCTGGACGCCGGCGTGCCGGTGCTGAGCATGCACGCGCCCTTTGAGGTGACGGCCAAGCTGGACTGCTATATGACCTATAAGGGGATCCTGGCGCTGTATCGGGACAGGACGTGAGCGCTCCCCTTTTCGGATGAGAGGTGCGGAGTTTATGCGTGTTTATGAATCGGCAGAGGATTATCTGGAGGCGATCCTGGTGGTCGGCAAGCGGCGGGGCCTGGTGCGCTCCATCGACATCGCCAATGAGCTGGGCTACTCCAAGCCCAGCGTCAGCATCGCCATGAAAAAGCTGCGGGAAAACGCCTGCGTTGAGATGGACAACGACGGATACATCCGCCTGCTGCCGGCCGGGGCCGAGATCGCGGAGCGGATCTACGAGCGGCACCAGACCCTGACGGATTTTTTCGTGTACCTGGGCGTGGACCGGGAGGTGGCCTCCGCCGACGCCTGCAAGGTGGAGCACGACCTGAGCGAGGAGACCTTTGGCAGGATCAAGGAGCATGTCCGGCGGACAATGGGGGCGGATGAGGCGGAAAATTGAAGGTTTCTGTCTCCGGGGCCGGTAGCGGCCCCCCGCATGAATTATCCGGGTACGGCCCGCCGGCAGCGATAAAAAAAGCGCTCTTTCCCACAGGAAAGGGCGCTCTTTTTGTCGGTTCTCGGCCAGATCAGGCAATATTGACGTTGACGGCCCGCAGCTTCTCGCTGTTCTTGGGGTCCGGCTCCACCTCATAGGTGACCTTCTGCCCCTCGCTGAGCGTGCGGTACCCGGTGCCCTGGATTGCGGAGAAGTGAACAAAAACGTCCCCGCTTCCATCGTCGTTGGAGATAAAGCCGTAGCCCTTCTCCGCGTTGAACCATTTGACAGTTCCTGTATTCATCTTGATACCTCCCAGAATAATATTGGTCCAGTGCAAATACAGCCTGCGGGGGACAAGACCGCATGATCGGGGCAGCACCCGGCAGTGACCAATTTGTACAGTTTCGAACACCATGTTAGCATACCATCGCCTGCGGAAATTGTCAAGAAAAATTTGACCAAAACTGACGCCGGACAGCGGCAGTATTTTTCTGTCCGGGCGGAGGGCGCGCCGCCGAAAAGCCCGCTCCAGCCGCCCAGGCAGAAAAATTCCCCCGGAGCTGGAAAAAGGCTTTGCATTCCCGCCCCAGGAGAGTATACTATGGTTGGAAATACCAAAACAAAGGAGGGCACCTATGGCGGTACAGAATTTTGTGATCGAGCTCATTGAGGAGCTGTTGGGCGACAAGGAGCTGGCCCTGACGGAGCAGGACATCCGCTTTTACGACAAGGGGACCACTGCGGAGGCGGACGCCACCCTGGACGACCACATCCGGTGGAGAAACGCGCGGTACCTCAACGAGGACTCCAACATCATCCGCAGCAGCATCCTGATCATCCAGCTGCCCTTTGAAAACGGGACGGAGTATGTCAACTTCCACGTGGGGGAGCTCTACCGCATCTACCGCAAGGACGGGATGAAGGGCGTGCTGCCCACCGTCAGGGCCGATATCCAGAGCCTGAAGGCCACGGCCAGTCAGAATCTGTCGCTGCTCAATCAGTTCGGGGATTATCAGGCCATCCGGGAGCACCTGATTATCCGCCCGCTCAACTATGACGACAACGACAAGGTGCTGGCCAAGGCAATCTTCCGGCGCACCGGCGATATCGCTCTGGTCCTGTATCTCAGCCTGGGCAGCGTGGCCCAGGGCACGGGGCGGAATATCATATCCACCATGGTCCGTCAGGATATGTTCCAGTCCTGGAATGTGGACGAGCAGGAGGCCTTCGACAGCGCCCTGGAGAACACCATGCGGCTCCAGCCCCCTGTGTTCTGCCACATCTCCATGGGCCTGGACGGCGGGAACCTGAAATCCCGGCATGTGCGGTTTATGGACGACGAGAGCATCCGCATCGACTTCAACAACCCCCTGGCCCCGGCGCTGACCACCGAGCAGGAGGTCAACGGTGCTGTGGCCGCCTTCTATCCCGGCGTGCTGGAGCGGCTGCACCGGATGGTGGGCGGGGACTTTTATCTGGTGTTCAGCAGCATCTACGACGTCCACATCCACCCTGTGGACGGGCCGCGCAGGGTGAGCTCCATGCGGGCGACCCTGGCGGACATGAACCGGAACGCCAACCGGCGGGACGAGATTCTCTCCCGGCAGATCTATTGCTGCAGCGGGGAGAAAAAGACGATTGAGGTATACCAGGGCAGATAGCCCGGAGAAGGGCACGATAGAAGATTATGGAGGAAAACGATATGCAGAAACCAGTTTTGTTGGTTCTGGCTGCCGGTATGGGCAGCCGCTACGGCGGACTGAAGCAGATGGTCAGCGTGGGCGGGCACGGGCAGAGCATCATAGATTATTCCATCTATGATGCCCGGCGGGCCGGCTTTGAGACCGTTGTGTTTGTCATCAAGAGGGAGATGGAGGCGGATTTCCGTCAGGCCGTGGGCAACCGCGCCAGCAAGGGGATGGACGTGCGCTACGCCTTCCAGGCGCTGGACGACCTCCCCGGCGGCTGGGCCGTCCCCCCCGGACGCAAAAAGCCCTGGGGCACCACCCACGCGGTCCTGGCGGCCAGGGACCTGATCCGCGGCCCCTTTGCAGTGGTCAACGCCGACGACTACTATGGGCCGGCGGCGTTCCGGACGATCTATGACTACCTCTCCACCCACAGGGACCAGCCGGACTGCTACCAGTACGCCATGGTAGGCTACCAGGTGGGCAACACGGTGACGGAGCACGGCAGCGTGGCCCGCGGCGTATGCGCCGTGGACAGCGAGGGCCGCCTGACGGATATCGTGGAGCGCACCTGCATTGAGAAGGACGGCCCCAACGCCCGCTTCAGCGCCGACGGCGGGGCCACCTGGGAGCCCCTGCCGGCCAGCACGCCGGTATCCATGAACTTCTGGGGGTTCCAGCACAGTCTGCTGACAGAGGCCTGGGAGCGGTTTCCCCACTTCCTGGAGCGCATTCTGGCGGAAAACCCGGAGAAGGGCGAATACTTCCTGCCGCTGCTGATCGAGGACCTGCTCAGGCGGAAAAAGGCCAGCGTCCAGGTCCTCCCCTGCGCGGAGAAGTGGTTCGGCGTCACCTACCGGGAGGACAAGCCCCGGGTGGTGGAGGCGCTGCGGGAAAAGACCGCCGCCGGTCAGTACCCGGAGAACCTGTGGGGGGTGTGAGCCCTGCGGTCGGGGAGCTTCTATGAATTTTCTGTGAAGTACTGGAAATCCGGGGACATGTGTAGTATGATAGGGAACATATCTATTCGAGAGGGGAATGCCCATGATCTTCTATTTTTCCGCCACCGGCAACAGCAAATATGCGGCTGAGCGCATCGCCTCCGCCACGGAGGACCGGCTGATCTTTATCCGGGACGCCATCCGCAGCCGCAGCTATCAGTACGACGTCTCCCACGAAACCCGGATCGGTTTCGTCGTTCCCACCTATTTCCAGGGCCTGCCCAGCATTCTGACCTTTTTCCTGGATAAGCTCCGCCTGTCGGGCTATACGGACCAGTATGTCTATCTGGTCCTCACCTGCGGCGAGACCACCGGCGACGCCGCCGGTCAGATGGCGAAGCGGCTGAAGGGCAAGGGCATCACCCTGTCCGCCCAGTTCGGCGTGCCGATGGTGGACAACTATGTGCCCATGTTCCGGATCCCGGAGGACATGGAGATCGAGGAGACCCTGGACCGGGCGGAGGAGTATATTGACGACGCCGCCAGGGCCATCCGCGCGCTGGGGATCGGCGACTACAACCGCTGCCAGGGCAAGGCCCCCGGCCTGCGCACCGCCGCGGCCTATCCGCTCTACGCCCACGGCCGGGCGACAAAGCCGTTCCTGGTCACAGATGCGTGCGTCAAGTGCGGGCTGTGCCAGGAGATCTGTCCCTGCGGCGCCATTACCCTGTTCAGCGGCAAGCCGGCGTGGACAAAGCCCCGGTGCGTGCTGTGCATGGGCTGCCTCCACCGGTGCCCCACCAAGGCCATCCGCTGGAAGTCCCCGGACGAGGACCAGGGCCGTTACTATAACCCCAGGGTGGAGCCGTAAGATCATTGCTGCGTTTTGTGACAATATACAGACAGGCCCTCCGGCACCAGAAAACGCCGGAGGGCCTGCTGTTTCCTGGAAAACTGTTGAAAAAACGGAGAAAAAGCCGCGAAATCCTTAACAGTTCTTTAACAGATTGTCCATAAACAACGGCGCGATTTTGTGCTATAATGCCAGAGAAGGGGTCTTGGACGGATGTCCGCTGCGCTGCGCGTTGCGCGGCGGGAAGACCCCGCGGAAGCGAACATACATGTTCTGAATCGGAGAAACGTACAGCATGAAGGAACAGAGCAGATTGTCCCTGGGCATCGACATCGGCTCGACCACAGCCAAAGTCGTTGTCGTGGAGGACAGGAAGATCCTATTTGAAAAATATCAGCGCCACTTCTCCCAGGTGCGGCAGAAGACCCTGGAGCTGCTCCGGGAGGCCGCCCCCCTGGTGGGGGACCGGCCCTTTACCGCCGCCATCTCCGGCTCGGCGGGTCTGGGTCTGGCCCAGGGGGCCCTCGTGCCCTTTGTGCAGGAGGTGTTCGCCACCGGCGAGGTGGTCAAGCGCCTGCAGCCAGACGCCTCCGCCGTCATCGAGCTGGGCGGCGAGGACGCGAAGATCATCTTTTTTGACGGCGGCATCGACGAGCGCATGAACGGCACCTGCGCCGGCGGCACCGGGGCCTTTATCGACCAGATGGCCATGCTGCTGGACGTGACGGTGGATGAGCTGGACGAGCTGAGTTTGGGCAGCACCCGGCTGTACCCCATCGCCTCCCGCTGCGGCGTGTTCGCCAAGACGGACGTGCAGCCCCTGCTCAACCAGGGGGCCAAGCATGAGGACGTGGCGGCCAGCATCTATCAGGCGGTGGTGAACCAGACCATCGCGGGCCTGGCCCAGGGCCGGCGCATCACGGGCAAGGTGCTGTTTCTGGGCGGGCCGCTGTACTACTGCAAGGGCCTGCGCCGCCGGTTTCAGGAGACGCTGCAGCTGCCGGATGAGGACGCTGTTTTCCCCGCCTATGGCCGCTTTGCCGTGGCCATGGGCGCGGCGCTGTATGCGGAGGGCTCCGGCGGGAGGTACACCATTGCCGAACTGATGGACAAGATTGAGCACAGCGCGTCCGTCCGCTCAGAGGCCAACCTCCTGCCGCCCCTCTTTTCCACAGAGGCGGACTATGAGGCGTTCCGCGCCCGCCACGCCGCCGCCGGCGTGGCCAGCCGGGACATTGCCGGCTACAGCGGCCGGGCCTGGCTGGGCATCGACTGCGGCAGCACCACCACAAAGGCGGCCCTGCTCAGCGCGGAAAAGGAGCTGCTGTATACCTACTACAGCTCCAACCGGGGGGACCCGGTGGGGATCGTCCAAGAGCAGCTGGAGACCATCTACCGTCTCTGCGGGGACCGGGTGGCCATCTGCGGCAGCGCCGTGACAGGCTACGGCGAGGAGCTGATTAAAGCCGCCTTCGGCGTGGACCGGGGGGTGGTGGAGACCATCGCCCACTACACCGCCGCCAAGTATTTCTGTCCCCAGGTGGACTTTATTCTGGATATCGGCGGGCAGGACATCAAGTGCTTCAAGATCAAAAACGGGGCCATCGACTCCATCATGCTCAACGAGGCGTGCTCCTCCGGGTGCGGGTCGTTTATCGAGACCTTCGCCCGGTCCATGGGCTGCAATGTGGCGGAGTTTGCCGAAAAGGGGCTCCACAGCACCGCGCCGGTGAATCTGGGCAGCCGCTGCACGGTGTTTATGAACTCCTCCGTCAAGCAGTCCCAGAAGGACGGGGCCACGGTGGAGGACATCTCCGCCGGGCTGTCCGTCAGCGTGGTGAAAAACGCCATCTACAAGGTCATCCGCGCCGGCAGCGCCAGCGAGTTGGGGGAGCATGTGGTGGTCCAGGGCGGCACATTTTATAACGACGCGGTCCTCCGGGCCTTTGAGCTGGAGCTGGGCCGGGAGGTCATCCGCCCCGCCATCGCCGGGCTGATGGGGGCCTACGGCGCGGCATTGTACGCCATGGACCTGCAGGAGAGCGGCATCATCACGCCGGAGGGATTGCGGGACTTTGTCCACCTGTCAAAGGCGTCCACCTGCAAGGGCTGCACCAACCACTGCCGCCTGACTGTCAACAGCTTCGGCGGGAAGAAAAAGTTCATCTCCGGCAACCAGTGCCAGAAGGGGCTGGGCATGGCCGCCGCCGAGGAGCTGCCCAACCTGTACGCCTGGAAGCGGGACGCCCTGGCCGCCCTCCAGCCGGGGCCGGAGATCCGGGGCGTGATCGGCCTGCCGCTGGCCCTGGGGATGTATGAGCTGTTGCCGTTGTGGCACGCATTTTTTACCCGTTTGGGCTTCCGGGTGGAGGTCTCCGGGTTTTCCAGCCGGAGGGTCTACGAAAAAGGGCAGTTCTCCATCCCGTCGGACACGGCCTGCTACCCGGCGAAGATCATGCACGGCCACATAGAGCTGCTGCTGGAGAAGGGCGTGGACGCCATCTTCTACCCCTGCCTGACCTACAACGTGGACGAGCGGGAGAGCGACAACCACTACAACTGCCCGGTGGTGGCCTACTACTCGGAGCTGCTCCGCGGCAATATGGACGATCTGGCCGGGACGAATTTCCTGTATCCCTTCCTGAATATCAATAACAAGAAGGAGCTGGCCAGGGAGCTGGCGGCCTGTCTGGACCCCGTCTTTCCCGGCATCCCCAAAAAGGAGGTCCGCAAGGCGGTGGACTACGCCTTTGCCGCCTATGAAGCCCACATGCTGGAGGTGCGGCGGCAGGGGGAGGCGGCGGTGGCCTGGGCCAGGGAGCACGGCAAGCGGGTCATGATCCTGGCGGGGCGGCCCTACCACATTGACCCGGAGATCGGCCACGGCATCGACAAGCTGGCCTCCTCCCTGGGCTTCGTGGTGGTCAGCGAGGACAGCGTCTGCCACCTGGCGGACCCGGCGCCGGTCCATGTGCTCAACCAGTGGACCTACCACGCCCGGCTCTACCGGGCCGCCCGGTACGCCTGCGGCAATCCGGACGTGCAGCTGGTGCAGCTGGTCAGCTTCGGCTGCGGCGTGGACGCCATTACCACCGACGAGGTGCGGCGCATTCTGGAGGAGGAAGGCCGGCTGTATACGCAGATCAAAATAGATGAGATTACCAATCTGGGCGCGGTGAAGATCCGCCTGCGGAGCCTCATCGGCGCCTTAGAGGAAAAAGAAGGAGTGTGAGGAAGATGACGGACAAAGAAAAAGGGTATGTCGTCTTCACAAAAGAGATGAAAGCCACCCACACCATCCTGGTGCCCAACATGCTGCCCATGCACTTCAAGCTCATCGGCAAGGTCATGGAGCAGCAGGGGTACAAGGTGGAGCTGCTGGAGACCAGCGGGCCCCAGATCGCGGAGGCGGGGCTGAAGTACGTACATAACGACACCTGCTATCCGGCCATTCTGGTCATCGGGCAGTTTATCGACGCCCTCCAAAGCGGGAAGTACGACCCGGACCATGTGGCGCTGATCCTGTTCCAGACCGGCGGCGGGTGCCGGGCCTCCAACTACATCCACCTGCTGCGCAAGGCCCTGGAGAAGGCGGGGCTGGCGCATGTGCCGGTTATCAGCCTGAGCATGATGGGGCTGGAGAAGCACCCCGGCTTCCAGGTCAATCTGCCCACGCTGCAGAAGATGATGTACGGCGTGCTGTACGGCGACCTGCTCATGAGCCTGGTCAACCAGTGCAAGCCCTACGAGCTGGAGCGGGGCGCGGCCCAGGCCCTGGCGGACCGCTGGACCGAGCGGCTGGCCCGGGAGATGACAGGCGGCGTGCGGTACCGGCAGGTGAAAGCCAATTACCGCCGGATCCTGGACGATTTCGCCGCCATCTCCGTGCAGAAGACGGAGAAGGTGATGGTGGGCGTGGTGGGGGAGATCTTCGTGAAGTACTCCCCCCTGGGCAACAACAATCTGGAGCAGTTCCTGGTGGATGAGGGGGCGGAGGTGGTCATCCCCGGCCTGCTGGACTTCTGCCTGTACTGCGTGTACAACAATATCCTGGACAACAAGCTCTACGGCATGCAGAAGGGGAAGCAGCTGCTGTACCGGGCCGCCTGTAAATTCCTGCTGAACAAGGAGCGGGATATGATCGCGGCCATGGAGGGCCACGGACGGTTCACGCCGCCCACGCTGTTCACCCACACCATCGAGCTGGTGCAGGGGACCATCAGCATGGGCGTGAAGATGGGCGAGGGGTGGCTGCTGACGGCGGAGATGCTGGAGCTGGCGGACAAGGGCGTCAGCAACATTGTCTGCACCCAGCCCTTCGGGTGCCTGCCCAACCACATCTGCGGCAAGGGCATGATGAAGCCCATCAAGGCCAAGAACCCGGATATCAATATCGTGGCCATCGACTACGACGCCGGGGCCACCCGCGTCAATCAGGAGAACCGCCTGAAGCTGATGCTGGCCAACGCCAAGCAGAAGGCCTCCCAGCGGCCCGCCGCTCCCAGGCCTGTCGTGCAGGAACCGGAGCCCAGAGAGACCGGCGTGCGGGCGATCCCCAGGGCGGTGTAGGATTGGCGCGCATAGAGGCAGAACCCCGGAGAGATGAGCGCTCTCCGGGGTCCCTTTTTCCGGCGATTGCCCCTCTGCAGCCCGGACCGTCCTGCGGCATACGGGAGGAAAACCGGGGAGCGGACCGTGCGGGAGGAAATTTTATGCCGCATGAATGACAGAACCGGTTAAATTCCCCTTTACAGCCCCCCCATCTTATGGCATAATAGAGGATAAAATCGGAAGAGACCACAGACATGGAGGGAGTATTTCATGCCCATTATTGAATATGACACCTATAAGCAGAAGCTGACCGCCATTGGCCCCCGGCTGGAAAAGCTGGCGGCGGCCCTGGACCTGGAGGGCGCCCGCCGGGAGGTGGAGGAGCTGGAGGAAAAGGCCGGGGACGCCAATTTCTGGAACGACCTCCAGGCGTCCCAAAAGGTGCTGCAGCGGACCAAGCAGCTGAAAAACAAGCTGGAAAACCACGCCCGGCTCACCAGTCAGTGGGAAGATCTGGCCACGCTGGTGGAGATGGCCGCGGAGGAGGAGGACGCCAGCCTCCTGCCGGAGGTGGAGGAGGGCTACGGCAAGCTGGAATCCGCCCTGGAGGAGGCCAATCTGGCCACGCTGCTCACCGGCGAGTACGACGCCAACAACGCCATCCTCACGCTCCACGCCGGGGCCGGCGGCACCGAGGCCCAGGATTGGTGCCAGATGCTCTACCGCATGTATACCCGCTGGGCGGAGCGCCACAGCTTCACCGTCAAGACCCTGGACTATGAGGAGGGCGACGAGGCGGGCATCAAGTCCGCCGCCATCTCCATCGAGGGGGAAAACGCCTACGGCTTCCTGAAAAGCGAGAACGGCGTCCACCGCCTGGTGCGTATCTCCCCCTTCGACGCCAACGCCCGCCGGCAGACCTCCTTCGCCGCGGTGGAGGTGATGCCGGAGATCGAGGATGACAACAGCGTGGAGATCCGCAGCGAGGATATTGAGATGCAGGTCTACCGCGCCTCCGGCGCCGGCGGCCAGCACGTCAACAAGACCTCCTCCGCCGTGCGGCTCATCCACCGGCCCACCGGCGTGGTGGTCTCCAGCCAGCAGGAGCGCAGCCAGGTACAGAACCGGGAGAACTGCATGAAGATGCTGCGGGCCAAGCTGATGGAGATGAAGGCCCAGCAGCATGCGGAGAAAATATCGGACATCAAGGGCGTGCAGATGAAAATCGAGTGGGGCAGCCAGATCCGCTCCTATGTGTTCATGCCCTACACCCTGGCCAAGGACACCCGCACGGGCTTTGAAAACGGCAACATCAGCGCCGTGATGGACGGCGATCTGGACGGCTTTATCAACGCCTACCTCACCGCCAGCGCCACCGGAGAACTGAAAAAATGACAGGCAAACGCCGGAGTCCCATAAGCGGGGCCCCGGCGCTCTGTCTTCTCCGGACTTACGCCTTGATTTCCTTTGTCTTTCCTACATACATTGCCGCGCCGATGGACGTGGCGAAGGCGGCGCTGTCGGGAATGATAAACTGAATCCCATGGAGCCGGTGGAACAGGGCGAAGCACTCCGCCGCCTGGGGCAGATTGGGCATAAACCCGGTCAGCACCACCGTCTCGCACCGGCAGGCCCGGCAGGCCATCACCGCCGTGGTGCCGATGGACTGCAGCACCATGTTCACCACGCCGGCGGCAAAATCGCTGGCCGTGGCGTCGTCGGACACGTTGCCGAAGTTGGCCGCCGTGATGTCCAGGGGCAGGGAGGGGTGGCTGTTGCGGGTGATGTCGCCCACCGTCAGGTCAATGTTGTTGACATTGCCGCTGGCGGACAGCTTCACGATCTGATTGTACTTCCGGGCGCCGCACAGCCGGGAGCACAGCCCCGCCAGCGTGCCGCCGCCCACCCCGGAGCCGCACAGGTGCTGGACGCCGCTGTTCTTCTCTGCCCAGATAAAGGCGGTGCCGGTGCCCATGCTGACCACCACCGCGCGGGACTGTCCGCTCAGCGCCAGCCCCCCCACGCCCACGGCGGTGAATTCCTCCACCTGCTCGGTGGGAATATTGTAGATATTGCCGTCCACATAGGACGCGCCCACGCCGGTCAGGGCGATCCGCGACACGTCCTCCAGCTGCAGACTGTTGGTAAACAGGAAATTCCCCATGGCCCCGTACAGGGACGTGATGGGGTCCTGGGCCTGGACGCGGTGCTTGGCAATGACGGACCCGTCCGGACGCAGACCGACGATCTTCGTGGTGGAGCCGCCGATATCAATTCCCAAAATGATAGACATAATCCTGAACCTCCCGGCCATTTTCCCCTAGAGTATAATCGCATTTGCCTGTCCTGTCAAGCGGTGGGGATTTTGGAAGTAACAGTTGACAGAGCAGAGACAGTTACCAAGTAAAGGCCATATTCAGCTGAAGTCAAAATAAGGGACACTGCCAGCAGGAACATGCTCGATGGCAAGGGCATAAACTATCTCGGGCACCGCGCCGGCGAAAAGCAATTCCTGCATCGCCGCTGCGGCGTATTCCCGGCGCGGCCCCATCCGAAAGAAGAGTCTTCTATGTCTCTGCCCAGTTTTCCTAATATTGACCCGCCCATCCAGCGCGAAGATGCGGTCAATCAGATCCTTTCTTCCATCGCGATGGAGGAGCTCGGACTGAGCCATATCCTCAACGCTGAGGGTGAGAAGCTGCAATATATCCTTGGGACCCTGCCCGGTCTCAGCGGTCCGCCCGCCACGGTCAGCGATGTGCTGTCCGCCAACGAGAGCGTCCGCGATCTGCTGGAGGCCGCCGTTCAGAACCAGCTTTTCCTGAAATCGAAAATGCAGGGGGCCTTGACGGCCTCCCCCATGCAGGGTGTCACCGGCCCCACCGGCCCCGCCGGTCCTGACGGGCGGTCAGGCGCAGCCGGGGCAGCCGGACCGGCAGGAATCACGGGAGCCGTGGGAGCCACCGGACCTACAGGTCCCACAGGGGCGACCGGTCCCAGTTTCATCACCGCCTTTGCGGCCAACACCCGGCGCACAACCATCCCGGTGACGGAGAGCGGCACCGTGCTCCCTCTGCCAGACGCTCAGGTACTGCCGCTGGAGGGCGCGTCTCTGACCATCATCCGTCTGGGTGATACAATCTTCCGACTTGATGAGCATGATTCGGATGTAGAGTTCGGGGACAATTAGGGGCGGCGGCAGCGCTCCATGGAGCGGAGTATCTGCTTTTCGATATGCTTCGACCTCCCGCCGGTTTTACCAGCGGGAGGTCAGGATTGACCTAAGAAATTTTGTCCCTTAAGCGCAGCCCTCGTTTATCACCTCCATCCGCTTCTTTCCCCGTGTGGGTCAGGTTATGGGTCAAATCCCAATCAGGAGGCAAAGGACAGCCGAACATCTGACAGCGGGAGGCCCAGCCGGATTGCCCTCTCACGCTCATAGGTAACTCTGGTAACCTCTTCAATAAACTGCTGCTCTTTTTCCCCTGCACTGGCCCATCTTACGCTATACTTCTGACACATCTGGAAAAATATCTCGTAAAACCGCTCTTCTTCTGGATCTTTCCGGCAATACCACTCTGCATCAGACGGCAGTTTTTCTTTTCTGCTCTTCATTTGGACGCCTCCTTCCAGTTAGACAAGATTGGATTAGACTCCGGGTGTGCCTCCATGTAGACAATGTGGACAACCAAAGAATTTTCAAGGACTTCGTATGCACCCAAAGCAATCAGTTCTCCGTTCACCTTAGCCGCATATTTCTGAAACCGATCTTCCGCCAAATATTCACTCGTCCAAGACGTCTGCCACATAGGCGGCAAATTTGTTGATTCTGCGTCTGACCGAAGCATAGGTTCAATCAAAACGGGGACTTGTCGATTCATTTTGTCAAAAACAAATGGTTTGAACTGCATACCCCATCACCTCGTTGACAGTATACCACAAATCCACAAAAAAGAGAAGGGTTGTTTCTTTTCCAAGCACCTCAAAATCTGCGCCGCCGTAAACAAAGAGAGCCTCCCGTAGCCTTTCCCCATCAAATCACGCCGAACAGCGCCTCCAGGTCCTGCCCGGCGAGAATCCGCTTGCTGGGCTTCTGGGCGTTGGCCAGCATGGCCTCCACCTTGTTGGCCAGCGCCACGTCGATAAACCGCTCCATCTCAATACTCCGCAGCTCAAAAAACAGCGCGGGCTGTTGGTCCAGGCGCGCACCGACGCCGTACAGCACCGCCGCCACGTGCTTGCACATCAGCGCCCAGTCGGGACAGCTGCAGGTAAAACCGATCTCCTTCGGCTGAGGGAACAGACCGCCCTCCTCCTGAAACAATTCCTTCAGCTCCTCCGGAAAATTTCCCGCCAGCAGCTGTTCCAGGTTCTCCACCTTCCGGTTGCAGCGGCTGATGATATCCTGGCACCGCTCCTCGGACACCGGGCTGATCCGTACCTCCACCTTGTAAGGCGTCTTCCGTGACCCCTGTACCTTCGCCTGGATTTTCCCCTTCTGGATCTTCAGGTCAACCACAGCGCCCGTCCGGACATACCGCTTCCCCCGGTCCAGGCGGCTGTCATAGTCCGCGTAGCGCTCCAGATTCCGGCACCACGCCTGCCCCCACCAGCTCCTGGCAATGGTCCGGCCCTGGATGATTACCGGCTCCCAGACCTGCCCCTTGGCCAGCGCTTTCTTCTGACTGGCTGCCGCGTTTTGCTGCAGCTTCTCCGTGGTGGGCTGGCTGTAGCCGCCCTCGCCCTGCCAATATCTGCTCATCCTCTCACCTCCGCTCAGTCCAGACGCAGCAGACGCATCAGGTCCTCGTGGCCCATCTCGGTGATCCATTTCTCCGAACTGCTGCCGATCACGTTCTCCGCCAGCTCCCGCTTGGACGCGATCATGGCGTCGATCTTCTCCTCGATCGTCCCCTCGCACACCAGCTTGTGGACCATCACGTTCTTTGTCTGCCCGATGCGGTAGGCCCGGTCCGTGGCCTGGTTCTCCACCGCCGGATTCCACCAGCGGTCAAAGTGGATCACATGGTTGGCCCGCGTCAGGTTCAGCCCCGTGCCGCCAGCCTTTACCGACAACACCACGAAGGGTACATACCGCTCCCCCTGAAAGGCATCCACGATCTCACTCCGCCGGGCTACCCGCGTCCCGCCGTGGAGTACATACCCCTCCGCCCGGAACACCTCCGACAGAAACGCCGCCAGCTGGTCCGTGATCTCCCGGAACTGGGTGAATACCAGCACCCGCTCCCGCTTCTCCCGGATGGTCTCGCACAGCTCCCGCAGCATGGCAAACTTGCCGCTGTCCTCCGCCGAGAAAGCCGGCTGCCCCAGGTATTGGTCCGGATGGTTGCAGATCTGCTTCAGCTTCATAATCAGCCCCAGAACAACGCCCTTCCGCTCAATGCCGGCCGTCTCCCGCAGACGCTCCTCCGCGTCCGCCACCGCTTTGCGGTACAGCACCGCCTGCTGTCTCGTCAGCGCCACCCGGTCCACGATCTCCAGCTTGTCCGGCAGGTCGGCGATGACCCGCTTATCCGTTTTCACCCGGCGCAGCAGGAAGGGAGACACCATCTCCTTCAGCCGGGCGTAGCCCTCCGGATCGTCGTTGAGGCCGGAGCAGTAGGCGCGGAACTCCTGGCTGGTCCCCAGCAGGCCCTTGTTCAGGAAGTCGAACAGGGACCAGAGGTTGGTCAGGTCGTTCTCAATGGGCGTGCCGGTCATGGCGATGCGCATCCGGGCGGGCAGCTTTTTGATCTCCCGTGTCTGCTTGGTCAGCGGGTTCTTGATAGCCTGGGCCTCGTCCAGAACGACGCAGTCCCACTGCCGCTCCTGCAGCGGCTTCAGGCGCATGGCCATCCCGTAGGTGGTAATGGTCAGGAACACCTGGCTCTCCGCCAGCTGCTCCTCCAGCGCCGCCGCCTTTTTGCCGTGCAGAATCTGGTATGTCAGCTCAGGCGCGAACCGCTCCGCCTCCTTCCGCCAGTTGCCCAGCAGGGAGGCCGGGACGATCAGCAGCGCCTGGGCGTTCTTTTTTACGGTCCGCAGCTTCTCCAGATAGGCCAGCACCTGCACCGTCTTCCCCAGGCCCATATCGTCGGCCAAGCACGCCCCGAAGCCCAGCTTGTCCATATAGGTCAGCCAGGTGTAGCCGCTCTTCTGATAGGGCCGCAGCTGGGCGCAGAAGCTCCTGGGCAGCACGGCGCTGCGGATGGAGTCCGGCTTTTTCAGGTTCGCCAGCAGCGTGGACAGCCATTCGCCGTTGGTGACCATCGGCCCCACGTCCGCCTGGGGCTTCTTTGTCTCCATGCCCAGGCGCATAGCCTCCATCAGCGTGACGGCGTCCGGCAAACCGTCCATCTCCTCCAGCAGCGCCCGCAGCCGGGCGTGGTTTACCTCCACCCATTTGCCCTTCAGGAACGCCAGCCCCTCCGTCTGCGCCAGCAGCTGCCGGATGTCCTCCTGGGACAGGGGGACGCCGTCTGCCGTCAGCTCCGGCTGTACGGATACCAGGGTGTCGAACCCCAGCATGGACGGCTGCTTCTCCCCCAGCCGCATGGAGAGGGACACAACGGCGGTGCGCTTTTTCCACCAGTTGGGGATACGGCACAAGATGCCCGTCTCCTCGATGGCCTCCACATGGGTCAGAAAATCGTATGCCTCCTCCGCTGTCAGCTGGAGGGGGTGGAACATCTCCCCACTCTCCACAAAGGACCCGATCAGCTCCGACACCTCCGCGGCCCGGTTGAGGCAGGAGAGGAGGGTGAGCAATTTTTCCCGATCGTTTTTGTATTCTGTCAGGGCGTACTGCAGCGGCACATGGCGGACCCGCCCGTCTGCGTCCTTGGTGGCGTAGGTGGCCAGGAAGGCGAAGGGCAGCTCTCCGTCCTTGTTTTCCACCAGATGGAAGAAGATCCGTTCCGGCACCCGCAGGCGCTGGCTCTGCTCCGTCAGGTACAGGGACACCGTGCCGTCATAGGCAGTAATCTCCCGTGCAAAAACGGCGTTCAGGCGCTGAAAGACGTGCTTCAGCCATTTTTTGTCGATGTACTCGGCCCCCATCACGAAGGGCACCGCCCGCAGCAGCCGGTCGGTCTCCGAAAGAGGGGCCTGGGCGTTTTCCCGCAGCAGCTCCAGGTCCGGCAGGCTGGTCAGCGATTTGAAGAAGGCGTCGGAGAGCAGATACAGGAACGCGGCGGAGGGGCCGGCCCGCTCCGGGCGCTCCGTCAGGCCGAGGCGGTACAGGGCCGTCCAGCGGTCCGCCTCAAACTGTGTCTGCAGCGCCTGGTCTGTGTCCGATAGCTGATCTTGAGTGTCACAGTAGAAACCGTCCGCGGTAAAGATGAACTGCAGCCTGCCCTGTGTCGTTTCTGTCACAAGGATCCCCCATTTCCTTTGAGCTTATCATTCTAAGAAATCTGAAAGGTATGTATCGTTTCCAACATATTTGAAAAATCTGACATAAGTTTGTCCAGGTCAATATCTGCATCCCAACTAATCCGAATTGCGCTCCCAATCTGTTCATCTGCGAGATTCATTGCACTTAAGACAGTCCTATCATAACCTATGTTTTGTTTCATTATAGACTTGTCTGTAGATGAAAGTCAATGGCAAACACAAAAATTGCGCCGCTGAAAACAGAGACATGCTCTTATTGCCGGTTCAATCTGTTTCTGAATGCTTCAATATGGCAAGCCTTTTCTTCTTCTGACTTTGCTGTCTTTAGCAATTCAGTTGTATAGTCCCGCTGGGCAGCAGCCTGTTCTCCCCACGTCTTGAACTCGGCCTTGCTCATGTTCCCCTTTATGTAGCGGGCATAGTATTTTTTGTATGCAAGCTTGTATATCTTCCAGGCTTCCTCGCTCTGGATTTTGTTCTCAAACACTGCTCTGACTCCCACATCACGGCAGGTTTTGTCTATCTCACCAGGAGCAATCCGACTGCAGTATATGGTCTTGTCTCCCTGCACATGGAGAAACCACCGTCCACATAATCTGCATTGGCGTGGCGCATTGCCGTTAGAAATGGCCTTACCACGTTCCACATAACAAATAATTTTGTGTGCTTTAGTGCGAATCAATATTCCCCGCCTTGTGCCCAGCCGCCGACACTCTCACCACGCCCCTATGCAGGGGACCCCGTTATCCAGATTTTTTTCATAATTTTATCTCCTTGTTCATTCTTTTGGCCTGTTCTATTTCTCAATACCGGACCAATTCAAATACCAGTTTCCGCTCTGGCGAACCAGTTCCATGGTCAGGAAGCTGAAGCTGTCACCCTCTGTCAGATTCAGCCTGTGCTTTACGGAGACGGTGGCTTTGGCCGGGTTTTGATCGTCATCCAACGAGTAGTCTACAGAAATGATGGTAGTATCCGGCCAGACATTTTCATCGTAGGCGTCCGCATCGGCTTCCGTTGCCAAAAGGTCAGAGATTTCGGACAAATCATCAGAGAGCAGCGCACGGGACAGCCGGTCCACCGCTGCGTAGAGCTCCCGCATCCAATCCGGAACGGTCTCATTCAGATCCACGACCCGAAAGCTGGATACCATATCTCTGAAACGTGCGCCCAGACCTTCCTCCGCCTCCAGGAAATACCGGGAGGTGATCGTAAAGGTTCCTCCCTGCCCGTCATCGACAAACCAGAGCTCCGCCTGTTCCGCTTTCCAAAACTCCGGCTCATCGGAGCCTTCGTCCAGGCTCTCGCTGGCACGGAGATAAAGGCTGCCTGGCAGGACGGCAGCAAGCTCCTCCGAGGACATCTCCGGGTAATGCTCCTGCAAGGCAGCTTCGGCCGCTGCCTTGGCCTGGCTGGGAGATGTGCCGGAGAGGTGAGCGATATCCATACCGCATTCCGGAAAAGTTTCAGGCAGCGGATGGGTGCTTCTAATACGATAGAGCCCATTGCTCTCCTGAACAGCAAACTGCTCCTCATTGACGTAGATCAGGAAATCCACAGCTCCGTTCTGAGATTCCGGCGTATAGCGCAGCAAGCGAAGCGTTCCGATTTCACTGCCCTGCTCCGGCAGGGAAAGCTGTCCGCCGCCGGGTCCCTGGTTCTCCGGCAAATTCGGTACAGTAATAACCGGTCCTTGGCTGTCCGGGGGCGTGACAGCCGGTCCAGTCTGGAAGGGGAAAATACGCCCCAGCGCCAAGACCAGCGCCAAACAGGCCGCAGCGGCAAGACCGCAGGGAAGCCAGTGGCTCCTTCTGCGCCGCTCACTGCGGGCAACCAGCTTCGGGTCCGCTTCGCCAATGGCGAGAAACAGGCGCTCCTGATGATTCATAACAACTCCTCCTTTTCCAAATAACTCTGCAATTTTTTCCGGCTGCGAAACAAAATTGTCCGCACAGTGTTTTCACGCATCCCATATCGCCTGGCAATCTCCGCCGTGGGCTCCGCGAACCAGTACCGCCGCAGGAAGAGATTGCACTCCCGTTCCGGCAGCGCGTGAAGAAATTGGTTTACGGCTTCCGCCAGTTCCCCGGCTTCCACAGCCTGGAGCGTATCTGCGGATGAAACACAGTCCGCCAGTTCGTCCAGGACCAGAGGCAGCTCGCCGCCTCCCCTTTTCTCCGTGCGGTTAGCCCGCCAGCGGCTTAAAGCCAGATTTCGCGTGATCTTTCCGAGGTACTGGGCCAGCAGGCCGGGCCGGTCCTCCGGCATGGCGTTCCAGGCTTTCAGCCAGGTGTCGTTGACGCACTCCTCTGTATCCCGGCGGTCCGGCAGGATATTCCGCGCCACGGCGCGGCAGTAGTTTCCATATTTTTCGCAGGTGCGCGAGATGGCCTCCGGGTTTCGAGACCAATACAAATCAATGATCGCGCAGTCTTCCATAGGTGTTCTCCTTTCTGGGTGTTGTTGAAGGGCCTTCACCTGTATAGACACGAAAAAAGGCCGGATGTTTCAGCTATGATAAAATAATTTTGTTTCTTCGGTAACCCGAACCTGGCAAGCGTCAAAAGGGCGCAGCGGAAAGCTCCTTTGGCCGCCGTGTTCTTTTTGACACTTAATATTGGATTTCTTGACTGCAACCTATAAAAATGAAATTCAGAGTATACAATCGGTGGCCTCTGTGCTATACTTTTATCCATGCAAGGAACAGGGAGATGAATATGGAGCGTAGAGAATATAGTGCGGGAGCAGTGAAGCTGTCCTTCTGGTTTCCGGAATTTCGCAAGGTGGTTCAGCTTCTCGCCGCGGGGAATTCCTTTGAGGAAATCCGGCGGCAAAGTCAGGAGGAAAACATTTTCGGCGCTCCGACACCGAGACGGGCAGACCAAATTTGCCGGACTGTCCTTACGCGGGTGCAGGCCTTGGACAGCAGTTTTTATCCGGTGTTCCTCTCCGGGGATTTGTCCACGCAGAAACTGTTTGCCCTGGCGGCGGTGATGGCCTGCGACACCCTCTTTTTTGATTTTGTCTATGAGGTGATCCGGGAGAAGCTGATCATTGGCAGCAATGAGCTGGAACCGAAGGACGTGCGGGTCTTCTTCCGGGACAAACAGGCGCAGGATGACCGCCTTGCCCAATGGACGGATCAGACCTGCCAGCGGCTGGGTACCTGCTATCGGACGATGCTCTATGAGGCGGGACTGACCGACAAAGCCAAAGAAACCCGGAAAATATACAGACCGATTCTGGAGACGGAACTGCAGCAGTGGCTGGAATCGCATGACATGGGGCTGGTCGTCAAGGCCTGGACGGGGGTGAGATGATGGCGGAATTGGCGCGGCGTTTGGACGAGATGGAGGCGGCAATCCGAAAGCCCTCCTTCCGCAGCAGCAGGGGCAGGGCCAATGAGGTCAACTACTGGATCTTCGACTATCCCCCCGACCGGGAGCTGGAGATCCGGGAACGGATCAGATACATGGTGAGCAAGAACCAGAAAAGCTCCGATGGCTTTCAGCTGGTTGTTTTCGACCTCTATGATCTGATGATAGACCACCTTGAGAGCAAGAATTTCTTAAAGCAGTGCATGGCATTTGAGCAAAAACAGGGGATGGCCCGCATTGCAGCGGCGGTCAGTAAATCTATGAAAATCAGTGACAGCGACAGCTTGATTGTCCGGCATATCCGGGAGCATACGCCGGAGAACGCAGTGGTGTTTCTGACCGGCATCGGGAAGTGCTATCCGATTCTGCGCTCCCACAAGGTGCTCAACACGCTGCACCAGGGATTTGGACAGGCCCCTGTGGTCCTGTTTTTCCCCGGTGTCTATGACGAGCAGCAGCTGCTCCTGTTTGGGAAAATCAAAGACGACAACTACTACCGGGCGTTCCGGCTGGTGAAATAACGGAGGTGCGAGATGCTGATTCGAGAGATGTTCCGTAAGGAAATTGACCGTGAGATGCAGGGCGTTATCATAGCGGGGCAGGGCGAGAGCCGCAGCGTCTCCCAGGAGCTGGACGAGTATGTGGTCACCCGAGAGCTGCAGCGGCATTTCAGGGACTTTTTCACCGCTTATAAAAAGGGCATTGCCGGAACTACCCCGAAAATGGGCGTATGGATTTCCGGCTTTTTTGGCAGCGGTAAATCCCACTTCCTGAAAATTATTTCGTATCTGCTGAAGAATGAACTGGTTGGCGGACGCCGGGCATTGGACTATTTTATCGAGGATCAGAAGATCACCGACCCCGCTGTTCTGGCGGACATACAGCTGGCGGCGAACACGCCTGTCGATGCCATCCTGTTCAATATCGACGCCAAGAGCGATTCCAACAGCAAGCAGGACAAGGACGCTATCGTCAATGTTTTCCTGCGGGTGTTCAATGAGATGCAGGGCTTCTGCGGCTCCCAGCCCGCTTTGGCCGATCTGGAGCGGAAGCTGTCCGATGCGGGCCGCTTGGACGCATTTAAGAGCGCTTTTGACGGGGCATACGGCAGCACATGGGAGGATTCCCGGCAGGATTTTGACTTCATCCAGGACACCGTTGTCGAGGTGCTGTCCGGCATGGGCTTTATGAGCGAGTCCGCCGCGCGCAACTGGTGTGAGAAGGCGGTGGAGCCCTATCAGATCAGCATCGAGGATTTCGCAAGACGGGTCAAAGCCTACATAGACCGCAGAGGCGGGAACCACCATGTGGTATTTCTGGTGGACGAGATTGGGCAGTACATCGGCGAGGACTCCAAGCTGATGCTGAACCTGCAGACTGTGACCGAGGAGCTGGGCAGGGCGTGCATGGGAAAGGCCTGGGTCATCGTGACCAGCCAGCAGGACATCGACTCCATCACCAGCGTGAAGGGCAACGACTTTTCCAAAATCCAGGGCCGCTTTGATACCCGCCTCTCCCTGTCCTCCGCCAACGTGGACGAGGTGATCAAGAGGAGAATTCTGGAGAAGAACGACACGGCGGCGCAGTCCCTGCGGCTGCTGTATGAGCAGAAGGAGACCGACATCCGCAACAAGATGCTTTTCACCGGCGACGCGGAGAAAAAGCTGTACGCCGATGGAAATGATTTCGCGGCGATCTACCCCTTTGTGGGCTACCAGTTCAACCTCCTGGCCAGTGTGCTGACCGCCGTGCGTACCCACAGCGCCTCTGGCAAGCACCTCTCCGAGGGCGAGCGCTCCATGCTGGCCATGTTCAAGGAGTCCGCCGAGCAGCTGAAAGAACGGGAGACCGGCGCCCTTGTTCCCTTCCACATGTTCTACGACGCCATGGAGAAATTTCTGGATCACTCCCACAGGGGGGTCATCATCCGGGCATATGACAACAGCCATATCAATCCGGACAAATTGGAGGAGGGCGTTTTTACCATCAACGTCCTGAAGGTTCTGTTCCTCATCAAATATGTGCTGGAGATCGAGGCCAACGTCGACAACATCACCAGCCTGATGATCGACCGCATGGACGCCGACCGGCTGACGCTGAAGGGGCAGGTGGAGGACGCGCTGAAAGTCCTGATGCGGGAAATGCTGGTTCAGAAGACCGGCAGCGTGTACGTCTTCCTGACCGATGAGGAGCAGGAAATCAACCGGGAGATCGAGCGGCAGGAGATCGACCCCAACATTGTGCTCCAGAAGGTTGCGGAGTTGATCTTTGACGATATCTTTCAGGAGAAAAAATACCGTTATCCCGCCTTTAACGGGCGGTATGCCTTTGCCTATAACCAGGCGGTGGACGACCAGCCGTATAAAGCGGTCCAGAACCACGATATTGGCCTGCGGGTCCTGACATCCCGCTATGACGGCGGGCTGGAGGACAGTACCCTGCGGATTCGATCCGGCCAGGAGAAGGAGGTCCTGGTGGTATTGCCGGATGATATGGCTTTCTGGAACGAGCTGCGGACCTATCTGAAAATCGAGAAATTTCTCCAGGGCCCCTCCGCCGCGCAGTACTCCAAATATGAGGATATCAAGGATGCCAAACGGAAGGAAATGCGCAAGCGCAGCGAGAACGCCAGGCTCTATCTGACCGAGGCCCTGAAAGACGCGGCCATCTATGTCAACGGCGACGCTGCCCGTATTTCCGCCAGGGATATAACCGCCCGCTTCAACGAGGCGCTGGGACGCCTGGTGCAGACGGTGTACCACAAGCTCTCCTATATCGACACGCCCATGGATGAGTCCGGCGTCCGGAAGCTGATGCGCAGGGCGGGCGGTCAGCTTACCGCCGGCTCGACCGAGGCGGCGGCCAACCCCCACGCTCTGGAGGATGTGCTGTCCTATATCGCCGGGAATTCCCGTGTCCACATGAAAACCTCCATGAAGACGGTCAAGGACCGCTTTATGAAAGCCCCCTACGGCTTTGTGGACGACGACATCCACTGGCTCATTGCCTGCCTGTTCCGGCGGGGGGATCTGGACTTTACCGTCAACGGAACCGCTGTCACCCGGACGAACGCCTCCGACGAGGAGATCGTCAATTACATCATAAAGAAAGCCTTTGCGGAAAAGCTGCTCATGGAGGAGCACACCCGTGTGCCGGAAAAGGACAAAAAGGCGGTGCGGGAGGTCATGAAGGAGCTGTTCCATGTCAGCAGCGTCACGGAGGACGAGGACACCCAGATGCAGGACTTCCAGCGGTACAGCCGGAATCTGCTGCGGGAATTTGAGGAGTTGGAGCGGAACTATCGGGACTGCCCCTACCCCGGCAAAAAGGTGATGGAGAGCGGGAAGCAGCTGCTGCGGGCAGTGGAGCCGATGCAGCGGCCCCTGGAGTTTTTCCAGACAGTCTCCCGGCGGCGGGATGATTTCCTGGATCTGGCGGAGGATTATGAGCAGGTACACGCCTTTTTCCAAGGGGAGCAGCGGGAGATTTTCCAGCGGGCGGTGGATATGCTGGCCATCTACGACGACAGCAAGACCTACATTGTGGACGCCGGTTTGGAGGAAACCGTGGCGCAGATGCGCTCCATTCTCCGGAAGGAAAAGCCCTATGGCGATATCCACAAGCTGCCGGAATTGCGGAAGAAATACACGGCGGCCTATATGAAGATATTAAAGGCTGAATCCGCCCCGGTGCTGGACGGCATCGACCAGGCCAAAGCCCGCGTTTTAGAGCTGCTGGACAGCAAGGATTATGCCGGGGAGAAAAAAGAGCGGTATCTGAGCCAGTTTGCCGAACTGCGTGCCGGCGCGGAGCACTGCAACAATGTGTCCACCCTGCGCAGCTATAAGGACAAGGCCGAGGCGCTGAAAATCCGGCTGCTCAACGAGATGGATGCTCTGGACGCCCAGCTTGCTCGGAAGAAGGCAGAGGAGGAAGCGAAACGGCGGGAGGGGGCTGCCCAGGCTCTGGGTGTGACCGTGACGGAGGAGCAGAAGCCTGTGGTGTACAAGGCCCCCAAAACCCGGAACGTCACCATCAGGAGCATGGCCCGTACGTCCTCCTGGCGGCTGGAGACGCGGTCGGACATCGACAAGGTACTGTCCGACCTCCGCAAAGCCCTGGAGGCGGAGCTTGCGGAAAATGATATTGTGAATGTGGAGTTTTAACTATGAATAAAACCGCCATCAAAAATTTTGCCATCTGGGCCAGGAACAAGCTCATTGCCGACGTGCGCTACCGGGCGGGACTGGTGGGGATTACGGAGCAGGGCATCCAGACCGCCCTGCCCCAGTCCGATGCCACCACCGAATTCTACGACATCGGCACCGCCACCCCCTATGCCATCAGCGGCCAAACGGTGGTTCGACAGCGGCGGAACCTGGCCGAGGCCATCCGCCGCCGGGCGGAGGACGCCGATTATTCCAGCGCCTACCGGTACATTATGGAGGAGGTGGCCTACACGTGGTTCAACCGCCTTATTGCCGTGCGGTTCATGGAGGTCAACGACTACCTGCCCGGACGGGTGCGGGCGCTGTCCTCCGAGAGCGGGAAAATTGAGCCGGACCTGGTCACGACCCCCTTTGACGCTGAGCTGAATTTTACAGCGGAGGAGGAGCGGACTGTCCTTCAGCTGAAGCAGGACAATAAGCTGGACGAGCTGTTCCGGCTGCTGTTCATCAAGCAGTGCAACGCCCTCCACGATATCCTCCCCGCCCTGTTCGAGCGGAGGTCGGACTATACCGAGCTGCTGCTGAACCTCTCCGTGGTGGATCAGGACGGCGTGGTGTGGCGGCTGACCCACGACATCCCGGAGGAGGATTTCAACGTGGAGCAGGGGGGGCAGGTGGAGATCATCGGCTGGCTGTACCAGTACTACAACACCGAGCCAAAGGCCCAGGTGTTTGCCCGGCCGTCGGGGCAGAAGATCAGGAAAGAGGATATTCCGGCGGCGACACAGCTGTTTACGCCGGACTGGATTGTGCGGTACATGGTGGAGAACTCCCTGGGGCGGCTGTGGCTGGAGGGGCACCCCGGCGAGGGACTGCGGGCAAATTGGAAATACTATCTGGATGAGGCGGAGCAGGAGCCGGAAGTACAGGCGCATTTGGAGGAAATCCGGGCGGAGCGGCGGACGCTGAATCCGGAGGATATCAAGGTGATTGACCCCTGCATGGGCAGCGGGCATATTCTGGTATACGCTTTTGATGTGCTGATGCAGATTTATGAGAGCCAGGGCTATTCTCCGCGGGACGCGGCGCAGAGTATTGTGCGGTGCAACCTCTATGGGCTGGACATCGACAAACGGGCCGCGCAGCTGGCCTATTTCGCCGTGATGATGAAGGCCCGGCAGTATGACCGGAGGTTCTTGACTCGCAATCTTCAGCCGATGGTTTACAGCACCACCGGGGATGAGGACGGCGAGAATTTTGGCTCTTTGCTTATGGTGGACGAGCCGGGGGAAGTGCCGGAGGAACCGCAGTCGGTGTATGATCTGCCGGACTATGAGCGGCGGCTGAATGTGTGGAACTATCGGTATCTGCTGGCGCAGAGGTATCATGTGGTGTGTACTAATCCGCCGTATATGGCGGTGAGCAATGCCAGCGGGAAAGTGCAGGAATATGTCAAGAAGAATTTCCCGGACAGCAAAGCGGATTTGTTTGCTGTGTTTATTGAGCGGTGCGGGCAGATGGCGACCGAATATCAGGCTATGATTACCCAGCAGTCTTGGATGTTTCTGTCTAGTTTTGAAAAACTGCGGGCAAAATTGCAGGCGGTGGATACCGTCAATATGGCCCATCTGGGGGCAAGAGCCTTTGAGGAAATCGGCGGCGAGGTGGTGCAGACTACCAGTTTTGTTATGCGGAAAAGCCGCGTCGTGGGGTTTAAAGGCACCTATTGCCGTTTGATTGAGCCGAATACCCAGCAGGGGAAAGAGGAGATGTTTCTTGCTGGGGAAAACCGCTATGCCGCCCAGCAGGACAACTTCTCTAAAATCCCTGGTGCACCGGTGGCGTATTGGGCAAGTCTTTGTGAATTAAATATTTTTGGGTCATACCCTCGGCTAATCAATGTGTTTGAGACACGAAATGGTATGTCAACAACGAATAATGATTTGTTTTTGAAATTATGGTTTGAAGTTATTTTTAACAAGATTGGTATTTCAGATTATGATGCTAAAAGCGCTGCCAAAAGCGGGAAAAAGTGGTTCCCTTATAATAAGGGAGGAGAGTTTCGCCGCTGGTATGGAAACCGATTCTATGTGGTGAATTGGGAAAACGATGGTCAAGAATTGAAACGATATGTTTCTGTAAGATATGGAAGCTATAGCAAAGAAATCAGAAGCGAAAATAGATACTTTTTTGAATCAGTTACTTGGAGTGGAGTTGGAGCAAACAAATCAGGATTCCGGTATTCTCCTAAAGGCGTTATATTTGATTCTGGTGCGAATGGGTTATTTACATTATCCAAGGAAGAATTGTATTATATTCTTGGGCTATTGAATACAAAACTGGTTGACAATCTATTGCAACTTATCAATCCAACTATCAACACAGGCTCTGGGACAATTGGAAATTTCCCCGTAGCTTTTGATAGGATTTTTCTTGATTGTGTAGTAAAAAAAGTAGTTGAATGTATTGAATTATCCAAAACAGACTGGGACTCCTTCGAGACCTCCTGGGACTTCAAGCGGCACCCGCTGGTGCCGCCCCGTTCAACGGCTGACGAATAGCGGAACAAAACCGGTCCATGTATTGGGCCGGTTTTGTTCTTGCGGATTGCACTGCTATTTGTTATAATAGATGATAATATGTCTAATGATGGGGAGGCGAACAAGTGGAATATATTATCTACTGTGATGAGTCCAGCGACAAAGGCCCAGAGTACAGTGATTTTTTCGGGGGATGCGCTGTGACAGGCAACGATTACGACAATGTCGTCAAGGCGCTGAACGACAGAAAAGCAGAGCTAAATCTTTGCGGGGAAATCAAATGGGTCAAGGTCACGGAACAATATCTTGACCGTTATATCCAAATGATGGATCTGTTTTTTGATTTTATCCGGGATGGGAAGATCAGGATGCGTGTCATGTTTCGAAGCAACGAGGATATCCCATCAGACCCGAAGGTTGCTCGGGACAAGGATACCAAATATTATAAACTGTATTATCAGTTCTTGAAACATGCCTTTGGCCTGATGGATATACCCCTTGAAGCGGGAAATGTCTTTTTGCGGGTCTATCTGGATCAGCTCCCCAAAAGTGAAGAGGCAAACGAACCGTTCAAGGAGTATGTGCGGAAAATGCCGGATATTCAGGATGCGCACAAAGTCAAGGGGCGTCTCCACATTCGTGAGGGCAGTGTAACGGAGGTTTGTTCCCATGACCATGTGCTTCTGCAGTGCGCCGACATTGTCCTGGGGTCTATGTATTTCCGGTTGAACCATTTACACGAAGCAATCCCACCAGGCAAGAAACGACGCGGCAAAAGAACGGTTGCGAAAGAGAAGCTGTACAAGCATATATATCACAGAATCGAGGAAATACTCCCCCAATTTAATATTGGAGTGTCTACTGGTGACAGAGGCTATGACAAACCGGCCTGGAGCATACCTTATAGCCACTGGAAGTTTAAACCAAAATAAGATGAAGCACCCCACCTTCTCTACATAGTACCCCACGTAGGAACGCAAGGCTTCGAGAAAGGCAGGATACTTCCTGCTTTATTATAGCGCTGTTAGCAGTGAATGTCAACAAAAATTTTCGCTTGTGTTTAGAGGTTTAGAGGGGCAATATTGATGCCCAAATGGATGGAGGAATCATGGATATGGGAAGACTGATTTCCGAGAAATATGCTGCTTGGCAAACCGAGTGTGAACAACGCTTCAATCAGCTCAAAGCCAACGAAGAAGAACTCAATCGCATTTTCATCGACATTTACGGCCTCCAGGACGAGCTGACGGCGGAGGTGGAGGACAGGGACGTAACCGTCCGCCGGGCCGACCTGGGCCGTGAAATCCGCTCCCTGCTTTCCTATGCCGTGGGCTGCATGTTCGGGCGGTACTCCCTGGATGTGGAAGGCCTGGTCTACGCCGGAGGTCAGTGGGACGCCGGGAAGTATTCCAGCTTCCAGCCCGACGCCGACAACATCCTCCCCCTCACCGACGAGGCGTATCTGGAGGACGACATCATCACCCGTCTGTGCCAGTGGCTGCGGGTGGTCTACGGCCCGGACACGCTGGAGGAGAATCTGGACTTTATCGCCAAGGCCCTGGGGAACAAGGGAGCGACCTCCCGCGAGATCATCCGGAACTATTTCCTGAAGGACTTTTTCTCCAACCACTGCAAGATCTATCAGAAGCGCCCCATCTATTGGCTGTTCGACAGCGGCAAACAGAACGGCTTCAAGGCCCTGATCTACCTCCACCGTTACACGCCGGACACCATCGGCAAACTGCGGGTGGACTATCTGCACCGGCTTCAGCAGGTGTACGCCCGCGAGATCGAGCGGATGCAGGACATGATCGACAACAGCAAAAACCAGCGTGAGGTGGCCGCCTCCAGCAAGCGGAAGGAGAAGCTGCAAAAGCAGCTGAAGGAGTGCCGGGAGTATGACGAGAAGATCGCCCACCTGGCTCTGGCGCGGATTGAGCTGGATCTGGACGACGGGGTGAAGGTGAACTATGAGAAGGTGCAGACAGCGGCGGATGGGAAGAAGTATCCGGTGCTGGGGAAGATTTGAGACGAGAAAGGAAATGACAGAGGACTATGTAAGTATTTGGATTCTGTGGATGAGCGTACCCGGAAGAAGCTGCTTAAGGCTTTGGATGGGCTCCGAGAACTAAAAGGTGATATTGTCAAGCTGAAGGGTCATCCCAACCATTACCGGCTCAAGATCCATCATTATCGTATCCTGTTTTCAATTGATGAGAGTGGGCTAGTCCAAATTATTGTGGTGGATACCATTAACACTAGGACGAATATCAAATACTAATTCCGGGTATACATGACATACCAGTTAATGTCCCTGGTAAACCAACCAGTCGAATAGGAGGAATATGAGCCACATGAAGGAGGATCTGCGTGCCAAGCTGGCAAGCATTCCTGAGGTTGAGCCGGATGATATAGATCGTGCTATGCTGGCACAAGCCGAAGGCGATGACGATGAACCGGCTATTCCATTGGAGGAGGTCAAAAGTGCCTATGATTTTAGTGGGAAGCTGAATATTCGCATTCCCAAAAGCCTCCATTGTCAGTTAAGTCAAGAGGCCAAACGCGATGGTGTATCTCTTAACCAATACATCATTTACAAGCTTGCACGCTAAATGAGCAGAAAGGAAACTGGATGCCCTGCATGGAGGGATTATTTTGTAATCGTTAAAATTCCCCTCCAAAGCCGCTCTTAATGGGCGGCTTTTCCTTTGCTCAAAAAATTGAGATTACTGCCTTATTCCAATCAGATTTTGCCATATGGAAGCATCCTTCATTCCAAAGCACACTCCTCCTCAACTAAATCAGAATGCCCTCGCAGTGGTCGATCTCATGCTGGATGATCTGCGCCGTCCAGCCGGTGAAGGTTTTGAATCTCATTTGGAACGTTTCCGTCTGATACTGCACCTTGATTGACTTCCACCGCTTCGTTAACCGCGCCCCCGGCAGCGAGAGGCACCCCTCCTGGATTTGATAGGGGTCAGATTTCTTGATGATCTCCGGGTTGAACATCACCATGTACTTCCCTGAATTATCAAAGGCGATGATCCGCTTGTTGACCCCGATCATATTTGCCGCCATGCCGACACAGCCCTCTTTATGCGCCTCCAAGGTTTCCAAAAGGTCCTGTGCCACTGATATGTCTTCTGGTGTAGCCGGCTCTGCCTTCTGGGATAGGAACACAGTGTCCTTCATAATCTCCCGAACCATCATCAGTCCTCCATTTGAATCGCAACCTTGATGACTCCATCCCTCCGGCTATCAAAAAGCTCGTAAGCCGCCGCAATGTCTTTCAGCAGGAAGGTGTGGGTAATCAGCGGGGTGGTGTCAATCTTCCCCAGCTCGATCAGCGCCAGCGTCTCGGCACATTTACATCCGTCTACGCCGCCGGTTTTGAAGGTCAGATTCTTGCCATACATCTCTGGCAGAGGCAGCGTTTGGGATTCGTCATACAGCGCTACGATGGTCACAGTGGCGTTCGGGCGGGCGCACTGCCATGCCATACGGAATGTTTCCGGACTTCCGGCAACCTCCAGCACTACGTCTGCGCCGCCATGATCGCTGTGTGCCAGAACAAATTCCTGAACCGCTTCCGGCCCCACTGTCAACACCTCGGGATAGTGTTCCTTGATAAATGCCAGCCGCTGGGGATCTTTTTCGCAGACAATCACCCGCTTTGGCTGCTTCAGCAGAACACACTGCAATGTACAGATGCCAGTGGGACCCGCGCCGATGATCAGTACTGTGTCTGCAGCCTTGATTTCAGAAATATCTGCTGCCCAATAGCCTGTTGCAAGGATGTCCCCCACAAACAGCGCTTGCTGGTCTGTCACTGTATCAGGAATCCGGTTCAAGCCCTGGTCTGCATAGGGAACGCGGACATACTCCGCCTGCCCACCATCAATGCGGCACCCCAACGCCCAGCCACCGTTGGGGTCGGTACAATTGTTGACCCAGCCGTTTTTACAAAAAAAGCATTCTCCGCAGAAGGTTTCCACGTTTACCGTCACCCGGTCACCGGGCCGGACGCTGGTCACGGCGCTACCGGTTTCCACCACCACGCCCACCATCTCATGCCCCACCGTGATGCCCGGCACAGCGCGGGGAACGCTGTCGTGCTTGATGTGGAGGTCGCTGGTGCAGATGCTCGCAAGCGTCACCCGGACAATGGCATCCCTGCTGTCCAGCAGAACCGGCTCTGGTTTGTCCAGAAGCTCAAATTTTCCTTTAGCAACATAAGTGTAGGCCAGCATTGTTTTGTACCTCATCGAATGAATTTTGCCAAATCATCGTCAAAAGCATCCGGACACAACAGCCCCAGATGATGAATGATTCTCGCCCTGGATTCCTCCGGGTCGCGGTGGTAGGCTCCCTGTGTTGCATCCGCCCCCAGCACATCCTCCGTCGCCGCATACCTGGCGATGCCCCAGCCGTAGGGCCTGCCGTGCTTGTCGCAGGCGTACTCGAAGCTGTGGACAGTGATGTAGGTCTGCATTTGTAGGTTGGTAATCACAGTGTCGAAGCCCTTCAGCCCATCGCCGCCGAATCCAGCCAGCCGCTTCAAATCTTTGGACAGCGTTGGCCCTTCCCGCAGCAGTACGTCCATAATACGCTTCTCCCGATAGCTGGCGAGTCCTTCCTCGTAACGGGAATCGAAGTCGTACCCATTGCGCCGGTAATTGGCCAGATCGGGATACCACTCGCGGCTGACCAGCCCAGCCTTCTTGGAAAACAGCTTGCCGTAGGCCACCACGCCCCGGCGGGCCAGTTCCATACGCCACTCCCACGGGCCTTCCACCCCCTCCACGAACCAGTAGCGGCTGGGGGTAAACTCCTCGATAGAGAAGTTTGGGAGGGGGCAGAGGAAGAACGGCAGAAAGCCCATCTGCTGCACCAGAGCCTCCAATTCCATAGCGCTGGTGATCTCTGGTTTTAGCATGGCTGGAATCCTCCTCGGCTGCAACATTTTCCTCAGTATAACACACCTCGTCCGGCAAGTCGAGAGTCAGATGGGCTTTCGCTTCAATTTGCCGCAGCGGCGGCGGCAGCGCCTTTCTCTGCCCTGCTGCTGATCAACCGGCCAATCTCATAGTACAGTTTTATCAGCGACAGATTTGCAGCCAGCAGCGTGTCCAGCGATGTAAGCATAGAAGTGTAATCAGTCGATCTTCTGACATCCATGGGCTCTCCCCCTTTCCGGCGCACTGCGCCAATAATGCAGTCAGAGCATAGAAAAACACGGCACATCACTGCCGTGCTTTTCCATACTCTGAATCTATCGTCTTCCGTCTGGTTTTTCAATTTCAAGCAGACGCATGGATTCCTTCTAGGACAAAGTCTTGTTACTAACCGGATATACTACTAGGGCATGTTTGAAAAATACAGAAGGGCCGTCAAATGGTAGTTTCGTCAACACCGTATGGTGATGCTGACAATGTGGCAAGAGAAGCACGGCAGGAGGGCCATCGGGGGGGGTGGCAGAAGGGAATCGCGGAAGAGCGGGAAAATTCCATGCGCCGGCTGGTCTATATGTGCAGGCGGCTGGCCTTCGACCCGGAGACAGCGGCGAAGGAAATCGCAGAGCAGTTTGACATACCGCTCCATCTGGCGGCTGAAAAAGTCAGGCTCTATTGGGAGCAGTGACTGCTTGTCCATCCAAACAAAAAAAGGGAGGCGGCCCCCACGGGGGCTGCCTCCTGCACTATGTTTTACATCAGCTTTGTGGTGTACAGCACCAGCTCCGCAAAGAGCAGGATGCCCAGCGCCCACATAAGATAGTAGGAAATAGCCGGGAAAATCATCGCCGCCAGGACGCACACAAACGCAATAGCCAGCACACCGTAAATCACCCGGTAGTCGCACTCCACAGGGAACACCCGGACCTTCCAGAGCTTTCCCTCGCTCTGCCGGGCCTTGTGGACCAGCGCCGCGATGACGGCCAGCAGAGCCGCGGCCACGACCATGCCCACAATCACCGGAACGCGCCAGATCAGGGAGTTGGCCGCGTTTCCCATGGCCCACACGGCGAACAGCGCGCCGCTGAGGGCCGCCGTGCAGAGGAAGCACTCGTGCTGGTACAGCAGGAAGACCAGCCCCAGCACCGCCAGAATGGGCACCAGGACGCACATGGTGGTCACACCCCGGTTGTCGTTTGAAAACATCGTCATAATCAGCCCTGACAGCGCCAGGAACAGCCCTATGCTGCCCAGATACGCCATAGGGGCCCGCAGCTTGCGGTCCGCCCGCTTGACGTAGCCGACCACTGCGCCCACTGCCAGCATAGCCAGGCCCAGCCAGGAGAGTACCGGCAGCACAGTCTGATAACAGAGCAGCATGGCGTCGATGGAACCGGTCACGGCCCGATATACAAGAAAGAGGTACACCTCCGCCGCCAGGCCCAACAGGAACACATTAAATACCCGGCGCAGAGCCTGATTCTCCGCCTGCTCTCGATCTGCTCTCTTCTCACTAATTGATTTTTTAGCCATTTATTGAAACCTCCGAACGGATGATGGTGATTGGCTGTGCCGTCCCCCTGGCACATACCGTAATATTCTATCAGATTCCGGGACCTTTTGCAAGAGAAAATACAGGCAACTCGAAAAAAAACATATCGACGCCAAAAATGGTGGATTTTCCGGCTTCAGTTGACCTGCCGGGTACGGGAGAGATTGATTGTGCCCTCCTGCATGTCCGTAATCATGTCCAGGCTCCGGCCCGTGCCCTCCGCCACGCAGGCGATGGCGTTGTCCGCCACAGAGGTGGCGATGCCGGTGCGGGAGGTGATCAGCTTGTCAAAGCCGTCGATCAAGCTGCCGCCGCCGGTCATGACGATGCCGTTGGTGGACACGTCCGCCACCAGCTCCGGCGGCGTGCGCTCCAGCACCGAGTGGATGCTCTCCAGGATCCGCTCCGCCGGCTCCTCAAAGGCCTCCAGCATCTCCGCCGAGGAGACGGTGATGGTTTTGGGCAGGCCGGTCAGCAGGCACCGGCCCTTCACGTCCATGGTGGTCTCCTCCTCCTTGGGGAAGACGCAGCCGATGGCAATCTTCATCTTTTCCGCCGTGCTCTCGCCCACCAGGATGTTGTGCTTCCGGCGCATATACTTGACCACAGCCTCGTTGAACTGGTCCCCCGCCACCTTGATGGACGCGGACTCCACCACGCCGTTGAGGGAGATGACCGCGATATCCGCAGTGCCGCCGCCGATGTCCACCACCATATGGCCGTCCGGCTTGGTGATGTCGATGCCCGCGCCGATGGCCGCCGCCACCGGCTCCTCGATCAGGTAGACCCTGCGGCAGCCGGACTGGATGCCCGCGTCCACCACAGCGCGCTCCTCCACCTCCGTGATGCCGGAGGGGACGCAGATGATGACCCGCGGCTTGAAGACCATGAAGCCCGCCACCTTGCGGATAAACTCCTTGAGCATGCGCTCCGTCATATCATAATCGGAGATCACGCCCTCCCGCAGAGGCCGGATGGCGACGATGTTGCCGGGGGTACGGCCCAGCATCTGGCGGGCCTCCTCGCCCACCTTCAGCAGCTTGCCGGTGTTCTTATCCATCGCGACCACAGAGGGCTCGTTGAGCACGATGCCCTTGTTTTTCACATATACCAAAACGGAAGCGGTTCCCAGATCGATTCCGATGTCTTTTGCACACATATTTTCCACCTCGTATTTTCTATTCTTAACAAAATACCGCGCTTGTACTCTAAAAAATCATTATACTAAGTCCGTCCAATTTTTGCAAGCGGTTGACAGAACTTTCTTGCTTAAAATTATCTAAATTTTCAGGTCTGCAAACGCTCCCTTTCTTTACAAACCGCCTGCCGCGGGTCCTTGCGGGGGTGCCCGCCGGCCAGAGACGCGCACACCACAGACGCCGCTCCCGCCTCCAGCAGCGTACCGGCGCAGGCGGACATTGTGCTGCCGGTGGTAATCACGTCGTCGATGAGCAGGAACCGCCGCCCGGCAATCCTGGCCCAGGGAAGGGGGCGGTAAGCGCCCGCCGCGTTGGCCTGACGCCGCCGGGGGTCGTCCAGGGTGGATTGGGGCCGGTTGTGGCGGATTTTCCGCAGGGTGGGCTCCGCCTTTGCGTCCCATTCCTTTGCCGCCGCCTGGGCCAGCAGGCGGGCCTGGTCGAAGCCGCGGGCTGCGTTTCGCTGCCAGCTGACCGGAACATAGGTGACAGCGTCAAACCGGCCGCCCAGATATTCCGCCGCAGCCTGGGCGATATAGCGGCCAAAGACGTTGGCGCGCCAGGCCGCCTTGCCAAATTTCAGGGCGTGAACGCCCTGTTCCACCATCGCCTCATAGTAAAATGCCCGTACGCTGGGATAGCCGTTGACCGTCCGGAGGGCATCGCCCTCTCCGGCGTAGGGCAGACTCTTCTTACAGTCCGGGCAGACGCCGCTGCCGGCGCGCTCCATCAGCCCTCCGCAGAAAGCGCAGCGCGGCGGGAAAAGGAGGTCCAGAATTCCCGCGATCATAAATCGTCGCCGTCGATTTGGATGTCCCCGTGCCGCTCCTCAAAGGCCTCCACGTACCGCTCCAGAGCATATTCCATCTCTTTGTTGGCGGAGCGCTTATTGCGGACGGCAATGACCTTTATCTTTGCCAATAATTCTTCTGTTACCCGCAGGGAGAATGGCGTGTAATAATTACCCATTTGCTACCTCTTTGCTGCCTCATGTCAAATTGATTTCAAAAGTATATGACAGCCAGTTCAAAATGTATGAATTTATTATAGCATTATTGATATTAAAATACAATCACCAATCTGCACAAATGCAGTCGCGGTTGTCTGCGCCAAAATACGCGCAAACGCCCTCTGAAAACCAGAGAGCATTTGGCCGCATTTTTCGTATTATAGCCATCTTCAGAATTGCCGGAAGCAGGCCCTCTCCGTCATGGCTGACGGAGAGGGCCTGCCACCACTTTATCAGGAATTTTGCTCTTTGCCTTAGTCCAGCACGATGGCATGGACCGCTTCGATCAGGCCGACCACAGCGGTGCGCTCCACCAGGGATACGCCCTCACCGTCCACCACCGCAAGGCAGCGGCTGCCATCATAGCGGTACAATTGGATTTCGACCTGGGGGAAGTTTTCGTTATCCAGGGAAATGGTCAGGCCGATCTCCTCCTTCTGCGCGGGCTGCTCATCGGTAAATTCCTCTGCAATCAGGGCCTCCAGCGCGGATTGGAGATCAGCAATCTCCAGTTCGTTTTTCTCCTGATAGGCCCAGGTGCGCGCATCTCCATCCTTCTCAGCGGTAAGGGTGTAATTGTTCCCCTCCAGAGAAATGTCGAGCTGCTGGACATCGGAGAAATCCGCCCAGAACGCTTCAGGATGCCGGAGGTCATTGTAGGCCGCTGCCGCCAGCTTTTTGTAGCTGCCGGAGGAAACCTTGTAGACGATCTGCGATTCACCAACCCGGATATATGCCGAGATGTCCGCCTCCTGGTCCCCGTCCTCCGCTTCTTCGGCGGCATTCACATCCTCCGGGTCAGGACTGACATAGAGGACAAAGGTATCCGCAGTTTCCTCGCCATCTTCCGTGGTATAATCCACGGTGATGGTCAATTCAGGCGCGTCCAGGCCATACGTCTGCAGCTCCTCATCCGTTACGTTATATGACACATAGTTGACCGGATTCAGATTGGTGATGCTCTGCAGATAGCTTTCCACCCTGGACGTATCCAGCGGCAGATTTTTGCCGCTCCGCTGGGTGAAATAAACATCATCGGCGCTGTAGGTGTCTGTACTGTCCTCCTGACCGGACTGCACCACCCAATAGATGGTCACGTCCTGCTCCAGCGCGTTGACCACCGCCTTCGTATTGCTGGTGATGGAGTAGAGCTTGGAGGCGCTGATATCATACCTGGTCACGGCGGCGGGCAGCGCGGAGACAAAGATGTTGAGCACAAGCAGGATGGCCAGCACCACCACGGAGATGGTCAGGGAGTAGGCGCCGCCGCGAAAGGCATTTTGGTTTCGCATCAGTTGTACCTCCGTTTCTCCAGCGACTGGATGGACAGGAACAGAAAGAACACGATCACGCTGGCATAGTAGACGATAGACGTCATATCAAAAACCCCGTTGACAAAGCCGCTGAAGCGGTCGAACAGGGACAGGCTGGTCATGATGCCGGGCAGTAAACCTTCAAATTTTGTGCTGTCCATAAAGCAGGTAATGGCGATAGACGCAATCAAAACAAAGCAGACGCCATAGGCCAGATTCTCATTTTTGGTCAGGTGCTTGATCACCGCGCCCAGGGCCAGAATGATAACACAGATGGCAGCCACCGAGCCAAACGCGGTGGTGGAGATGTACTCCGACAGACTGACGCTGTAATAGTTCAGCAGGATCACCGCAATCCCGATCCCTGCGGCAAAGCCCTGGTTGTCGGTCAGGGAGGAGATAAACACCCCCAGGGCGATCAGCGCCGCGCCCATAATGAAAAACGCCAGCATGGAGCCATAAGAGGTCAGCAGGTACACATCCCCGAACTGGCTGAAAATCAACGGATATACCGCCACAATGCACAGCGGGATCATGTAGACCACCAGCAGAGCCAGATACTTGCCCACGATGACCTGGGTGGTGGTGATGGGCAGGGAGTACAGCAGCTGGTCGGTCTTTTGCTTCCGCTCCTCGGCGATGACCCGCATGGTCAGGATATCTGCTGGAGAAAATGCCATGATCCGTTCACTGCGCCGTAAGTTTATTCTGATTGCTATGGTGTCACTGGTTGGAACCATGGCCGTGCTCTGCACCGCTATTGGTATTGGGGATCACTATATCACTACCAACCGGGTAGACAAGGCGATTTCCATTCTTCATCAAAATGGAGGGACTTTTCTCCCGCCCGGCTCCCACTTTGACCTTTCAGATTTCGGCTTTCAGATCACCCCTGAGACGTCTTTTGAAATGCGGTATTTTATTGTGGAACCGAGCGCACAGAGAGAAATCAGGTCAGTGAATCTGGACCATATTGCCGCCCTGGATCGGCAGACCGTTGTAGAGACAATCAGCCGGATAATCAATACCGGAGCGGCGCGGGGATATGTGGACCATTACCGTTTTGGTGTGTTCCAGGATGAGAGCGGAGGAGACATCATCATCGTTTTGGACTGCTTTCTTCAGCTCCAGGCAACAAACAATATCCTTCGGATCACGGTTGCCGTATTTCTGACCTGCGCCCTGATTGTTTTTATCCTGCTGCTCTGTTTGTCCAAACTGGCGATTCGTCCTTTCGTTGACAACCTGGAACGGCAGCGGCAGTTTATTACCGACGCTTCCCACGAGCTGAAAACACCGCTGGCCATTCTGTCGGCGGACATGGGGCTGCTGGAGGACACCTACGGAGAGGACAAATGGCTGGAGAGCGCGAAATCCCAAATCACCCGGTTAGACAGGCTCATCAAAAATCTGGTGGAGCTGGCCCGCACAGAGGAGACCATCAAAGAGGACACAGTGGAGCTGTTTTCGATCAGCGAGATCGCCCAGGCCAGCGCGGACGCCGTTCAGCCGCTGGCCGAAGCGGACGGAAAAACGTTGACGGCGGAAATCCCCGATGAAGTCCGCATGAAGGGCGTCCGGGACAATTTCTTCCGCCTCTTTTCGATTCTGCTGGACAATGCGGTCAAATACTGCGACCCGGCGGGGGGGCATTCATCTGTCTGTATCCATGCGGGGACGGAGCATCTGCATTTCCGTATCCAACCCCTGCACCGGCGTGGACACGGCCCAGCTCTCCCGGTACTTTGACCGGTTCTACCGGGCGGATTCCTCCCGCGCCCGCTCCACCGGGGGATACGGGATCGGCCTGTCCACCGCCAAAGCCATTGTCACCCGGCACAAGGGCCGCATTTCCAACCACTATGCGGATGGCGTCATCACCTTTACCGCTGTGATCCCGCAGAGCTGATGCTCCTGCGTTTATATAGGAACTGCCGGGCCGCGGCGCCGGCAATGGAACAGTGATAGTAGGTCCCTGGAGCCGCACAGCTGAGAACCCCCGCCGGCAAGCCTGCTATAGGCCTGCCGGCGGGGGTTCTGTGCTGGTATATGCTCCTGGCGTGCTCCTCGGACCGGTGAAAACGCCTGTCCATACAGTCCTCATGTCTCCCGGCTCTCCCGGGCGCTGCTGTCCAGCATGATGCTCCCGAAGTCCCCCGCCAGCCGCAGCTGCAGGTCCGGCAGAATCGCCTGGGCCAACGCCATCTGCTCCCGCCGGACCTGGAGCAGGCCGTCCCCGCCCCGCAGCCGCAGCCGGAAGTCGCTGAGCCCCGCAGCCGCGAAGGCGGCCTCGCCCCTGGCCACCCGGCCCAAATCCCCTGCTGTGATCGCCGTCCCCGCCGGAATCCGGGTGGCCAGGCACGCATAGGACGGCTTGTTCCACACCGGCAGCGCCGCCTCCGCCGCCAGACGCCGGATCTCGCTCTTTGTCACGCCGCACTCCCGCAGGGGCGAGCGCACCCCCAGCTCCCGCAGGGCCCGCATGCCGGGCCGGTCCGATGCGTCGTCCGAGGCGTTGCTGCCGTCCGCCACCAGGGGCAGGCCGTCCGCCGCCGCCGCCGCGATCAGCCGGGTAAACAGCGCCTTTTTGCAGTAGTAACAGCGGTCCGGCGGGTTTGCCGCCACCCCCGGAGCCGCCAGGATGTCAACGTCGATCACCCGCAGCGTAGCGCCCAGCCGCCGGGCGGTATCCGCCGCGTCCGCCAGCTCGAAAGCCGGCTGAAAGGGCGTGCGCACAAAGTACGCCGCCGTCCGCCGGGCGTACCGCACCGCCTCGTGCAGCAGCCACGCCGAGTCCACTCCGCCGGAAAAGGCCACCCCTACCGCCGGGTTCTCCTGAAAAAAAGCCGTCATCATGCTCCTCCGTGCAGCGCCCGCTCCAGACGCCTTACCAGCTTCGCTCCCGTACAGTTCTCCTCCACGTTGAACCGGCCCAGCACCCGCAGGCAGTCCGGCTGGCCAATATACAGCCGGTTGCTGCAGCTGATGGTGGTGAAGGTGAAGTCAATGCCCTCCTGTCCCAGCAGACCGTCCAGCTCATGGGTCCAGTAGCCGTAGGGGAAGGAAAGGGCCATAAATTCCGTGGGCGCGCGGCCCTCCCGCCGGGCCCGGAACTGCCGCAGGTCCTCCCGGATGGCGGCGGCGTACTCCTCGTCCGTCTCGCCCTCCTCCCGGAGCATGCCGTCCCGCAGGCCGATGCCCTCATCTATGAGGCGGTGCATGTCAAAGGTGTGGGACTGGAGGTCCAGCACCCCCTTCTCCACCCACGGCAGGGCCTGCTCGTAGGAAAACCGCTCCTCCCAGATATAGTTGCCGCTGCGGTAATCCAGCACCTCGCCCTCATAGCAGCCAATCATGAACACCGTGGCGCAGAACCCCAGCTCCTCCAGCACCGGCGCGGCGATGGTCAGGTTGCTGGCGTAGCCGTCGTCCATGGTAATGAGCACCGGCTTTTCCGGCAGAGACGCCCCGTGCAGCACATGGTCCCGCACCTGCGGGAGGGTCACGGTCTGGAACCCGGCGTCCTTCAGCGCGGCCATCTGCTCCCGGAACCGTCCGCTGGAGACCATGGTCCCCGGCCCCGGCTCATCGGAAAAGTGGTGGTACATCAGCACCGGCAGCCGGCGGCCTGGGCCGCTGAACAGCCCGCAGCGGATATCCAGGCCCAGCGCCAGCAGCGCCGCAGACAGCACAGCTATCAAAATCTGTCTCCAATACTTTCTCACACCAGGCACCCCCGCCGGAATTCTCTATCAGGCCCTACTCCACCTGCATGGTCATCGTCAGATCCAGGTATTCGCCGTTCCGGTATATGCGGATGGGCACCTGGTCCCCCACGGACAGCCACCGGCGGATGACGAAGATCTCATCCACTGTGGAGACCTCCTGGCCGTTGAAGGACACGATATAGTCGCCCCTGCGGAGCCCGGCCAGGTCGGCGCTGCCGCCCTCGTCCACATCCTCCACCAGCAGCAGCCCGTGGAAGCCGTCCGGGAACCGGCGGTCCACCGTCAGCACCGACACGCCCAGGGCCGTCTGGGGCTCCAGCTCGCCGTACATCACCAGCTCGTTGACCCACCGCTCCGCCTGGCTGGTGGGGATGGCGAAGCCCAGGCCCTCGATGGTATCGTACTCGCTCATCATCTTGATGGTGTTGATGCCCACCACCTGCCCGTACTCGTTGATCAGCGGGCCGCCGGAGTTGCCGCTGTTGAGGGCGGTGTTGGTCTGGATGAGCATCATGTTCACGCCGTCCACCTCCACGGTCCGGCTGGCGGCGGAGATGATGCCGTTGGTAAAGGTGCTGCGCAGGTGGACGCCCAGGGGGTTGCCGATGGCGTAGCAGGGGTCGCCGATGGACAGCTCGTCGGACACGCCGAATTCCGCCGGCGTCAGGCCGGAGGCCTTTACCTTCAGCACCGCCAGATCCTGCTCCGCGTCATAGCCCACCAGGTGGGCGTCGTACTCCGACTCCGCCCCTGTGGGCCCCTTGACCATGGCGGAGCAGGAGCTGCAGCCGGCGATGACGTGGTAGTTGGTCAGGATATACCCGTCCTCGCTGAAGATGACGCCGGTCCCCACACTGCTGTACTTGTGCCGCGCCCCCAGCACGGTGACCACCGACAGATGGACCTTCTCATAGACCTCCCCCGGCTCCAGGGGGGCCCGCCCCTCCGCCGGGGACAGCTCCAGCCGGGCCAGGCCGCCCACGGGGTAGCGGGTGATGGTGGTCGCCTCCGCGCTGATCTCCCCCCGGTCCCAGTAGTACTCGTCCCCGTCCGGCGGCTCCCCGCCATCCTGGGCATACTGGTCCCCCGGCAGGGCCCAGCCATACTGGCCCACATACCAGATCCCCACCCCCAGGCACACCAGCCCGATGAGCAGCGACAGCCCCACAAACAGCCGCACGCCCCACCGGTTTTCCCGCCGGACCTTCTCCGGCGGCGCGATGGCGCTGCGCCAGGGGGCGAGATAGTCCTCCTCCTCGGCGCTGTCAAAGACGGGCTCCTCCCGCCGCAGCATGCAGGGGGGCAGGTCCCGCTCATAGCGCAGCTGCACCGGCTCGATCTGCTCAGTCTGCCGGTAGGTGAATACGATCTCCTTCTGCTGTTCCTCCATTCTTCCATTCCCCCTCACACATCACACGGTTATTTTTGCTGTTTACTATGGAATCGGTACTCCTGCCGGACGGGCAGGGCCGCGGCAGGGTCCTCCGGCGCGCGGCGTGCGGCAGTTTGCCCGTCGGACTCCGCCAGCTGTACGGTAAAGGTAAAGGTCGTCATGCCGTTTTCGCTGGCGGCTGTGATTTTCTCCCGGTGCTGCTCCAGGATGGTCCGCACGATATACAGACCCAGCCCCACGCCGTCCTTGTCCGCGCTGCGGGACTTGTCGGTCTTGTGGAACCGCTCGAAGAGCAGGGGCAGCTCCGCCGCCGGTATGGTCTCGCCGGCGTTGCGCACTGTCACCACGGCCTTCTCCCCCTGCTTTTCCAGCCCCAGGAAGAGGGTGCTGCCCTGGGAGGCGAACTTGGATGCGTTCTCCAGCAGGTTGTAGACCACCTGGGTCAAAAGGTCGTTGTCCCCCATGACGAGGATGGGCTCCTCCGGGATCTCCACATCCACGTCCAGCCCCCGGCCGGTAATCTGCTTCTCCATGCTCACCAGCACCCGGCGCATGGACTCCGACAGGTCGAAGGGCCGCTTCTGCTTGATCAGGTCGATGCTCTGCAGCTGGCTCACATCCAGCATCCGCCGCACCAGGCGGCTCAGCCGCCGGCTCTCGGCGGAGATGATGGACAGGTACTGCCGCTCCTCCTCCGGGGAGATGACGCCGTCCAGGATGCCGTCGGCGTAGCCGGCGATGGTGGTCATAGGGGTTTTCAGCTCGTGGGAGATATTGGCGATGAACTCCCGCCGCTGCTGCTCCGTCTTCTGGATGGAGTCGGCCATCGCGTTGAAGGCCTCTGTCAGCTCGCCGATCTCGTCGTCCCGCCCGGTGTCGTGCACACGGGCGTCGAAGTTGCCCTCCGCGAAATTGCGGGCGGCGGTGGCCATGTCCTTGATGGGCTTGGTCTGCTGCATGGTGGTGGTGGCGGTGACCACGAAGGCGATGAGCAGCACGGTGACGGCGGTCATGGCGAAGATGCCCAGGAAGGCCCGCCACATCTCCGTCATGGTGTTGGGCTCCGCCACCGCCAGCACGGGGCCCACCACCGTGCCGCCCTCCGCCGTGCGGGCGGGCACGGCCACCACGAACCGGGCCTTGTCATAGAGGCCCAGCCGGCTGCTGCCGGCGTAGGACTCCCCCTGGGCCAGCTTTTCCCCCATTTCCGCCGGCAGGGTCAGCTCCCGGTTGCCGATGCTGCCGTCGGTGCTGATAAAGCCCCCCAGGCTGGGCATCCAGATGAGGAAATCGGTGCTGCTCATCCGCTTGGCCACGCTGACGATCTCCCGCAGGTCCTCGCTCCACGGCCCCTGGAGGACCCCCGGCTTGCTGCAGGCGGTGACGGCCATCTGGGCGATGACCTCCGCCTTGTCCTGGAGCTCGCCCCGCTTTTCGGATACGATGTAGCTGTAGGTCAGGGAGAAGAAGGACGCGCCCAGCAGCACCAGGGTCAGCGCCACCATCCCCACCGTCACGGTGAAGGTTCTCCAATAGATGCCTTTGAACCGGCTCACTGCCACCCCTCCTCTCTATCCGGCAGGACCCGTCTAGGACGGCTTTTTAGGCGTGACCTCGAACTTGTAGCCCACGCCCCACACGGTCTTCAGCGCCCACTGGTCGGACACGTCCTCCACCTTCTCCCGCAGCCGCTTGATGTGTACATCCACCGTCCGGCTGTCGCCGAAGTAATCGAAGCCCCACACCTCGTCCAGCAGCTGGTTTCTGGTGTAGACCCGGTTGGGGGTGGAGGCCAGGTGGTAGAGGAGCTCCAGCTCCTTGGGCGGCGTGTCCACCTTTTTCCCGTCCACCGTCAGCTCGTAGGAGTCCAGATTGATCTCCAGCTTGTCAAACACCAGGCGCTTCCTGGTGTCCGCCGGGATCTCCGTCCGCCGCAGCACAGCGTTGATGCGGGCGATCAGCTCCTTCATCTCGAAGGGCTTGACGATGTAGTCGTCCGCCCCCATCTCCAGGCCCTGGATGCGGTCGAACACCTCGCTCTTAGCGGTGATCATGATGATGGGCGTCCGGCTGGTCTCCCGGATTTTGGCGCACACGGCCCAACCGTCCATCACCGGCAGCATGATATCCAGCAGCACCATGTCCGGCTCCATGGCCCGGAACATGTCCACCGCCGCCCCGCCGTCGAACACCGCCTGGACCTCAAATCCCTCTTTTTCCAAGTACATTCGAATCAGATCAGAGATGTTGTGATCGTCCTCCACGACTAAAATCTTTCTAGCCATAAGCATCCTCCTGAATTTTCTCCACAAGCAGGTGAAAACAATACAATAATATACAGATTATACCCTTCAGGGAAGAGATTGCTTGAACTTTTTGTAAATTAGGTCCTGGACGGTCCTGGACGGTCCTGGGCGGTCCTGGGCGGACGGCCAGTGCGCTTCGCGTCCTCACATGATAGCGATCTTCAAAATCGATGGCAGGAAGCTCTCTCCGTCACAGCCCTCTCCGGCAAGGATTTTGCTGTTTAAAGGATGCCAAAGATTCAGCTCCGATAGGCGCAGATGCGGTAACCGGCTGTCCCCAGCGCCTCCACCAGGGCCTCCAGCCCCCCGGTACAGTTCCCCGCCGGGCCCAGCAGGATTGCCAGGTCCTCCCGGTGCTGGCCCACAGACCAGAGCAGATCCTCCGCCTGGGCGCTGCCCCGCAGCGGCACGTTCCCCCGGTCCAGGGCCGCGGTGACGGGCAGGCATCCCATGTCCGCCAGCAGGCCGTCCGCGTCCTCCCGGCCGTCGAGCCATACCAGATCCAGCCACACGCAGCTGCTCTGCCACAGCAGGCTCCGGGCCTCCTCGATCTCCGCCCCGCCGCCGCTGCCCAGCCGCAGGGCAATGCTGTGGCCGCCGGCTGTCAGGGCCCGCGCCAGGTCGCCGTCCGCCAGCTCCTCCAGGCCCAGCAGGAATGTGCCCTGCACATTGCCCAGAATTTCCATGGCCTCCAGGACGCTTTCACGGGCGTCCGCCTCCAGCAGCAGGTACACCTTCTGGCCCTCCGCCGCCTGGACCGGCTGGGGGGGACGGGCCCCTGCGTCCGGCTGGGCCGGCGCTGTGCTCCCCCCGCCGCCGGACTCCGCCGCGCCCAGGGATTTTTCATAGGCCGCGTAGCGGGAGGCCATTTGGGTGGCCGCCGCGTCAATAAACCCCGTGTCGTCCAGTATGCCGCTGGCGCTCTTGACCCGCACCAGGGGGACGGTGGCCGTCTGGCTGTAGCTCCAGGTCAGGCCGAAGTAGCGGCACACCAGGTCCAGGGGGAAGAAGACCGTGCCGCCCCGCTCGATGGCGTGGCCGCTGTACACGTTCCCCCGCTTGTCGTAGGCCGTCTGGGCCTCCAGGTCGAAGCGCAGGTCCACCCGGTTGGTGTAGAGCATCACCAGGCCCATGGTGTTGTTGCGCACATAGCTGACGCCCAGGTCCGTCCCCGAAAAGACCCGGCTGGGCACATACAGCACGCCGCCGGACCAGAAGGGCATGGTGTCGCTGGTCAGATCCAGCAGCTGTTCGTTGACCGCGGTGAAATACACGTCGGACAGCACCGCCTGGCCGGCGGCGGGCGGCAGCGCCAGGGCCAGCGCCACGGCCAGCGCCAGGGCCCATGCCCTGGTTTTCCACCCTCTCCTCTTCAAGCCTTCCGCCCCCCTTGTTCCGCGCCGCCCCGGACAGGAGCGCGATGAAAGTACTGATAGTTTACCACAAACCGGCGGCGGTTACAAGAAAAAAACTTCCGCGCCGCCGCCCTCCTGAAAATGAAAGAAGCCGCACCAGGCGGCTCCTTCCATCTCTCTCCCTCTTAGAACGCTCGTCTCACCGCTTCTGTTCCCTGGACGAGCGGTCGTAAGCAACGATCACGCGGCGGTTGGGCTCCGTGCCCATGGAGTAGGTCGTCACACCCTCCACATCCTGCAGCGCCGTGTGGATCACATGGCGCTCATAGGCGTTCATGGGCTCCAGCGTCACGTTGCGCCGGTTGCGCACCACCTTCGCCGCCACCTTCCGGGCCAGGTTCTGCAGGCTCTGCTCCCGCTTGGCCCGGTAGTTCTCCGCGTCCACATGGATCCGCACCCGCTTCTCGCCGCTGCGGTTGACGCAGTAGCTGGTCAGCTGCTGGATGGCGTCCAGGGTCTCCCCCCGGCGGCCAATCAGCTGCCCCAGCTTCTCCCCCTCCAGGATGACCTTGTACCGGCCCTCCTCAGGCTTATAGACCTTCACCTGGGCCTGGCTCTCCATATGCTCCAGCAGGCCGGTGAGAAACGCGCTGATCTTCTGGGCCTTTTCATCCTCGCACAGGGGGCCCAGCTCCTCCGCCGGAACCGCCGGCGCCTGCGGGACCATCGCCTCCGCCGGCTCGGTCCGCTCCGGCTTTTCCTGTTTCTCCGGCCTCTCAGGCCGCTCGGTCCGCTCCGCCGGTTTCGCCGCGCTGGGACGGGGCGGCGGTACGGGGGCCGCCTTGACTGCCGGACGGACCGGGGCTGCTACGGGGGCCGCCGGTTCCTCCTCCTCCAGGCCATAGCTGACCCGGACCCTGGCGGGGCTCCCGCCGAACAGACCGAACAGGGCCGCCTTCCCCCGGTCCAGCACCTCCATGGACACCTCGTCCTCGCTCAGACCCAGCTGGGCCAGGGCGTTGCGCTTTGCCTCATCTATGGTTTTACCAGTTGCCTCAATGGATTTGATAGCCATATGGGATCTTACTCCTTATCGTCGTACCGGTCCGCCCGGTAGCTGCGGCCACGGGCATAGGGCCGTTCTCCCACCCGGCCGGCCTCCGTGGTGGACGGTTTTTTCTCGCCGCTCTTGGGCGGCTGCTTTTTGGGTTTCTTCGCATCCTGCTCCCGCTGCTCGGCGGCCCGCTTTTTCGCTTCCTCCATGCGCAGCTTCCGCTCCGCCTCCCGCTTGGCGGCCCGCTCGTCCTCCTCGGCGTTGAGCTTATTGGTATAGAATTTCCCCATCAGCGGCTCCTGAATCATGGCGAACACGCTGTTGGCAATCCAGTACACGCCCAGAGCGGCGGGCATGATGAAGCAGAACCAGAGACTCATCAGGGGGAACATCAGGTTCATCATCTTCATGCTGGCCTGCTGCTCCTGGGACTGGCCGTTGCTCTTGTTGATAATAATGGTCTGGAAGTACTGCAGGCCAGCGGCCAGCACAGGGATCAGAATCAGGCCGATCAGCGCCCACTCCGGCTTGAAGTTGGAGAAGGCCGTGGTGGGCTGGACGCTCAGGTCCACACCTAAAAAGTTGTAGCGCATCTCGATCAGCTTGTCCCCCACGCCCTCGATCCCGCGCCAGTTGGTATCGGACCAGTGCTGGGAGATGAAATCGGACAGATAGATCTGCTCATACGCGCCGTATGCGCCGTTCTTCAGCTGCTCCGGCGCATAGCCCAGGGCAGCGGCCGCCTCCCGCAGGGCATTGCAGGCCTGGTCGCTCAGGCCCATAAAGTAGGTGATGGGCTGGCGGATGACGGAATACAGCGGGACCAGGATGAACAGGGGGAGGAGCGACCACAGGCAGCCGCCCATGGGGTTGATGCCCTCCTCCGCGTAGAGCTTCTGCAGCTCCTCCTGATATTTCTGCTGGTTTTTGGCGTACTGCTTCTGCAGCTCCGCCTGGCGGCCCGACAGCCGTCCCATCCGCACCATGCTCCGCTTGGACTTCATCTGGAAGGGCAGAAGCACCAGCTTCACCACCAGGCTGAACAGGATAATGGCGATGCCGTAGGAACCGGTGATCGCGTACAGCCAGCGGAGCACAGCGGCAAAGGGTATGGAAATGAGTTTGCCCATGGGCGTTTTTTCCTCCGAATCAGATACATTTACGGCCCTTCAGGGCACAGGGTCATAGAGATCCCCCTTATAAAAGGGGTGGCACCGCAAAAAACGCCGCACAGCCAGAGCGCCCCCCTTCCAGGGGCCGTACTTCTCAATGGCTTCCAGGGCGTACTGGGAACAGGTGGGAACAAAACGGCACCGGGGGGGCAGACCCGGCGAGATGGCCCGCTGATAAAAGCGGATAGCCCCGATGAGAAATTTCCCCATCACAGCCGCTCCAGCAGCCCCAGCTCCCGGCAGGCCCTATAAAAGGCCTTGGTCAGCCGGTCGTAGGGCCCGTCCACAGCGCGGCCCCGGGCCACGGCGATGATGTCGAAGCCCTGGACCAGGTCGCCCTGGGCCAGGCGGTACACCTCCCGCAGGCGGCGGCGGGCGCGGTTGCGCACCACGGCGCCCCCCAGCTTGGTGCTGACGGTGATGCCCAGGCGGTTGCGGCCCAGACGGTTGGGCCGGCAGTAGAGCACCAGAAAGGGCGTCACCGCCGAGCGGCCCCGGCGGTAGATCTGCCGGAAGGTTCGGTTTTCCTTGATTGTCTCCGTTTTTTTCATACTGTTCCACACGAATACAAAAGGACGGCAAAATTCAACACTTGCCGTCCCCTTGAAGATCTATTTGCGATGCAAGCTCCGCAAGCCTCAATGGGTCAGGCGGTTGCGGCCCTTGGCGCGGCGGCGGGAGAGCACCTTGCGGCCATTGGCCGTCCGCATGCGTTTGCGGAAGCCGTGCTCCTTGGAGCGCTGGCGCTTTTTGGGCTGATAGGTACGGAACATTTGCATACACCTCCTAAATTCTGATCTGCTGCGGGGGACAGGACGTCTCCCGCTACTCGACGGCGGACGGGCTGCAGCAGCCCATCCCGCAGTTGACATATCCAGGCTTAGTCCTGCCGGACGGCAATGCGCTGCGCGCTGTACGCGCAGCATGTGCCATCTCATATACGTCCGAAAGACAAGCAACAAACATTATACATAAAAATCCGTTTTGTGTCAACCGAAAATTAGCGTATTCCGGGGAAATTTTCACTCAACGTGTTTCGGGAGGCGGACAGCAGGCCGTCCACAAACTGCCGGGCCGCCCTGGGGGACCGGCCTCCCCGGCCCAGCACGTACCGCTCCGCCAGCAGGTCCAGCTCCTCCCGGCCGCAGGCAATCCCCCCGGCCTCCGCCAGATGGTGCACGATCTCCAGATAGGTGGCCTTGTTGGGCTTCTGGAAGGTGATGTGGATGCCGAACCGCTCCGACAGGCTCATCAGCTCCTGCATGGTGTCGTTGCGGTGGATGTCGTCCCCCTCCCGGTCGGAGAACTTCTCCTTTACCAGGTGACGCCGGTTGCTGGTGGCGTAGATGGCCACGTTCCGGCTCTTCATGGACACGGACCCCTCCAGCACCGCCTTCAGGGAGCTGTAGTTTTCGTCGTCCTTCTGGAAGGAGAGGTCGTCGATAAACAGGATGAATTTCAGCGGGTTCACCGACAGTTCGTCCAGGATGGCCGGGATGTCGCGCAGCTGCTCCTTGCGCACCTCCAAAATCCGCAGGCCCTCCCGGTGCAGCTCGTTGGCCACCGCCTTGACGGTGGAGGATTTCCCCGTCCCCGCGTCGCCGGTGAGCAGGATGTTGGCGGCGGGGCGGCCCGCCAGCAGGGCCCTGGTGTTGTCCAGGATGATCTCCTGCTCCCGCTTGTAGTCCACCAGGTCGGAGAGCCGGGTGTCGTCCGGGTGGAGGACCGGGACGATCTTCCCCTGGGCGTTTAGATAAAACATGTGGTGCCGGGCGTAGATGCCGTAGCCGTACTGCCCGACGTTCTCCACCCGGCGGCTGTATCTCTCCGCCAGGCTGACCCGCGACGCGCCGAAGTCCGGCAGCGGCTCCATCCCGGCCAGCGGCTCCTGCAGGAGGGCGGGGGTCAGATCCGCCGCCGCCTGCAGCGTCTCCAGCTCCATGTCCACGCACTGGCGCATATACGCCGGGGGCGTCTGCCCCAGGCCGGCGGTGCGCATATAGACGTTCTCGTCCTCCTCCACGATCCGCTGGATGTGGAGGCCCAGGTCCCCGCCGCCCTTCTCATAGAGGCGGCAGACAAGCTCCGCGTAGGAGGACACCATCATCTGGGGAAATCCGTTTTCCAGGCTGTCCAGATAGGTGCACAGCTCCTCCACCACCGGGTCGGACAGCAGGCCACGGAACACCGCCAGCATCCGCAGCCGGAGGCTCAGTTCACTCAAATCCATCAATTCAAAACCGCCCCCGAAGCCCCGCTGGACACCAGCGCCGCATATCTCCTCAGGTACCCGGACAGCTCCTTTTTCTTCGGCGTGAACGCCCGCATGCGCCTCTCCAGCTCCGCCGCGTCCACCTTCAGCTCCAGCGCATGGGCCGGGATGTCGATGCGGATAATGTCGCCCTCCTGCACCACGCCGATGACGCCGCCGCTGGCCGCCTCCGGGGACACGTGGCCGATGCACGCGCCTCTGGTAGCGCCGCTGAAGCGCCCGTCGGTAATGAGGGCCACGCTGCCGCCCAGGCCCATGCCCATGATGGCGGAGGTGGGGTTGAGCATCTCCCGCATGCCGGGACCGCCTTTTGGCCCCTCGTAGCGGATGACCACCACGTCGCCGGGGTGAATCTGCCCTGCGTTGATGGCGGCCTGGGCGTCCTCCTCGCACTCAAAGACCCGTGCCGGTCCCTCGTGGACCAGCATCTCCGGGGCCACGGCGGAGCGCTTGACCACGCTGCCCTCCGGGGCCAGATTCCCCCGCAGCACGGCGATGCCGCCGGTCTCGCTGAACGGATTTTCAATGGGCCGGATGACCTCCGGGTTCCGGTTGACGCACCCGGCGATGTTCTCCGCCACGGTTTTCGTGGTCACGGTGAGGCAGTCCGTGTGCAGCAGACCCTTCTTGTTCAGCTCGTGCATCACCGCGTACACGCCGCCGGCTTCGTCCAGCTCCTCCACGTACGTCCGCCCCGCCGGGGCCAGATGGCAGAGGTTGGGGATCTTTTCGCTCATGCTGTTGGCGATGTCCAGGTTGATCTCAATGCCGCACTCGTGGGCGATGGCCGGCAGGTGCAGCATGCTGTTGGTGGAGCAGCCCAGGGCCATGTCCACCGTCAGGGCGTTGTCGAAGGCCTCACGGGTCATGATGTCACGGGGGCGGATGTCCTGTTCAATGAGTCTCATCACCGCCATGCCGGTGTGCTTGGCCAGCTCGATGCGGCTGGAGTACACGGCGGGGACGGTGCCGTTGCCTCTTAACGCCATACCCAGGGCCTCGGTCAGGCAGTTCATGGAGTTGGCGGTATACATGCCGGAGCAGGAGCCGCAGGTGGGGCAGGTCTTGCACTCATACTCCCGCAGCTTTTCCTCCGTCATGGTACCGGCATTGTACTTGCCCACCGCCTCGGAGATGGTGGAAAAGCTGGCCTTGCCGCCGTCGATATGCCCCGCCAGCATGGGCCCGCCGCTGACGAAGATGGCGGGCAGGTTCAGCCGGGCCGCCGCCATCAGCAGGCCGGGGACGTTCTTGTCGCAGTTGGGGACCATCACCAGGGCGTCGAAGCCGTGGGCCAGGGCCATGGCCTCGGTGGAGTCGGCGATGAGGTCCCGAGTCACCAGGGAGTATTTCATGCCCACGTGGCCCATGGCGATGCCGTCGCACACGGCGATGGCCGGGAAGACGATGGGCGTGCCGCCGGCCATGGCCACGCCCAGGCGCACCGCCTCCACGATCTTGTCCAGGTTCATATGGCCGGGAACGATCTCGTTGTAGGAGCTGACAATGCCCACCAGAGGGCGGCTGACCTCCTCCTCCGTCAGGCCCAGGGCGTGGTACAGGGCGCGGTGGGGGGCGTTCTGGGGGCCCAGCTTGAGGGAATCACTTTTCATGGAAATTCCTCCAGTTCTTATGCTGCACAGTCAGCGGGGGAGCGTCTGCGCGTTCCCCCGCTGGGCGAATCAGTTGTTGATGAGCTTGTCCTCGTCGCTCCAGCTGTAGAGCTTGCGGATCTCCTCGCCCACGATCTCGGCGGGGTGCTCCTGGGCCTTCTTGCGCATGGCGTTGAAGTGGACCTGACTGCCGGCGGCGGACATATCCAGCAGGAAGTCCTTGGCAAAGGTGCCGTCCTGGATGTCGCTGAGGATCTTCTTCATGGTCTTCTTGGTCTCGGCGGTGATGATCTTGGGGCCGGTGACATAGTCGCCGTACTCGGCGGTGTTGGACACGGAGTAGCGCATGCCCGCAAAGCCGCTCTGGTAGATCAGGTCCACGATCAGCTTCATCTCGTGGATGCACTCGAAGTAGGCGTTGCGGGGGTCGTACCCGGCCTCCACCAGGGTCTCAAAGCCCGCCTGCATCAGGGCGCACACGCCGCCGCACAGCACCGCCTGCTCGCCGAAGAGGTCGGTCTCCGTCTCGGTGCGGAAGGTGGTCTCCAGCACGCCGGCTCTCGCCCCGCCGATGCCCAGAGCATAAGCCAGACCGATGTCCCAGGCGTCGCCGGTGGCGTCCTGCTCCACGGCGATGAGGCAGGGCACGCCCTTGCCGGCCTGATACTCGCTGCGCACGGTGTGGCCGGGGCCCTTGGGGGCGATCATGATGACGTTGACGTTCTTGGGGGGCTTGATGCAGCCGAAGTGGATGTTGAAGCCATGGGCGAAAGCAAGGGTCTTGCCCTCGGTGAGGTTGGGCTCGATGCTCTCCTTGTAGAGCTGGGCCTGCTTCTCGTCGTTGATGAGGATCATGATGATATCCGCGTTCTTGGCGGCCTCGGCGGCGGTCATGACCTGCAGGCCCTGGCTCTCGGCCTTGGCCCAGCTCTTGCTGCCTTCGTACAGGCCCACGATGACCTTCACGCCGCTGTCCTTCAGATTCAGGGCGTGGGCGTGGCCCTGGGAGCCGTAGCCGATGATGGCCACCGTCTTGCCGCTCAGCTTCTGCAGGTCACAGTCCTGCTGATAGAAAATCTTTGCCATGGTTGATTACCTCTCTATTAAAAAATGATTTTACGGAATATTTATTGCGTCTCTCAACCCAATCTTGCCGCGCTGTTTCTCTCCACTGTCGCAATCACGCCCATACCCTTTGCGATATTCGGCGTCATTGTGACAAGACGCCAACCGTCTTTAGCAAGCTCGTTAAGCGCTGCCTCGCACTCCTTGACGCTCAGGGTCAGGACCTTGTACTCGTACATTTCCGCATCTCCTTCGTCAGTTGTGATTGCTTATATTCTACCATACTTCCCACACAATTACCACTACAAGCCGCCCAAAATTCCGGCCTGCGGCGTTCCTCCCGTTATGGAAACTGGTAGCCCTCAGCTGATCTCGTCCCGAATGGTCCTGCTGCCCCGCTCCAGAGCCACCACGCCGGTGCGGCAGATCTCCAGAATATGATAATCCCGCATAAGATTGATAAACGTGTCAATGCGCCGTGTATCCCCGGTCAGCTGGATGACGATGGAATCCCTGGTGTAGTCCACGCTCTTGGCCTCATAGGCCTCCACCGCCGCCAGAATATCGCTGCGGCTGGACGGGTCGTTCTCCATCTTAATCAGCAGCAGCTCCCGGCAGACCGATTCCTCCGGCTCCATGTCCTCCACCGCCGTGACCACCGGCAATTTATACAGCTGCTCCACCAGCTGCTGCTTGGTCCGGGGGTCGCCGTGGAAGCGGACGGTAATGCGGGAGTAATCCGGCGACTCCGTCTCGCTCACCGTCAGGGTGTCGATATTGAACTGCCTGCGGCGGAACATGCTGGTGACCCGGTTCAGTACGCCGAACTGGTTCTGTACCAGCACCGCTATGATATACCGATTCATCTCAATCACCCACCTTTACAATGATGTCGTCCATGGACCCGCCGGGGGGCAGCATAGGCAGGACCAGCTCGTCCTTGCCGATGGCGCAGTCGATCAGATACGGCCCCTGGGCATCAAAGGCCCGTCCCAGCGCCGCGTCCAGGCCCTCCAGCGTATCCACCGCCTCGCCCTGGGCCCCGAATGCCTCCGCCAGCCGGACGAAGTCCGTCTTTCGCTCCAGAATCGTACTGGAGTAGTGCTTGTCAAAGAACAGCGTCTGCCACTGGCGCACCATGCCGAGAACGCCGTTGTTCAGCAGCAGGATCACCAGGGGTACTTTATTTGTGACCGCCGTAGCCAGCTCGGTCAGGTTCATGCCGAAGCTGCCGTCGCCGGTAATGAGCACCGTGCGCTCCCCGGTGCCCATCTGGGCCCCGATGGCCGCGCCCATACCGAAGCCCATGGTCCCCAGACCACCGCTGGAGAGGAACCGGCGGCAGCGGCGGAACGTAAGGGTCTGGGCCGCCCACATCTGGTGCTGGCCCACGTCGGTGGCTACCGGTGTGTTCTCGTTCAGGTACCGGTTCAGGGTCAGGATGGCGTTTTTGGGCGTCAGCCCCGCCGGCGACACCTCTGCGGCCTCCTGGGCCCGGAAGCCCTCCACCACCTCCTGCCACTGGGGGCGGCGGGTGGGACGGATGAGGGGCAGCAGCTTCTGCAGCGTCAGCCGGACGTCCCCCCGCAGGGCGTGGGCGGCTACCACGTTCTTACTCAGCTCCGAGCCGTCCACATCGATGTGGACGATCTTCGCGGCAGTGGCGAACTTGAACCGGTTGCCCGTCACCCGGTCGTTGAACCGCCCGCCCAGGGCGATGATGCAGTCGGCGTGGTGCATGGCCATAGACGAGGCGTAGTGGCCGTGCATGCCCTGCATGCCCAGAAACCGGGGGGTGTCCGTGGGCAGGGCGGAGACGCCCATCAGGGAGCATCCAATGGGCGCGTCCACCAGGTCCGCCAGCTCCAACAGCTCCTTCTGGGCCCCGCTGGTGACCAGTCCGCCGCCGAAATAGATAAAGGGCCGCTGGGCGTCGTTGATACACTGGGCCGCCTCCTGAATGCGTACGTCCTTGGCCGGACGGGGCGTGTCCGGCGTCACCGGTATGCCCGGCTCATACTCGCACCGGGCGATCTGGATATCCTTGGGGATGTCCACCAGCACCGGTCCCGGACGGCCCGACATGGCCAGCTGGAAAGCCTCCCGGATGGTGTCCGCCAGCTCCTCCACCGCGCCCACGAAATAGTTGTGCTTGGTGATGGGCAGGGTAATGCCGGTGATGTCGATCTCCTGAAAGCTGTCCGTGCCGATCTGATGGGTGGGCACGTTCCCGGTGACCACCACCATGGGCACGGAGTCCAGAAACGCGGTGGCGATGCCGGTGACCAGATTGGTGGCCCCAGGGCCGGAGGTGGCGATGACCACGCCCACCCTGCCGGTGGCCCTGGCGTAGCCGTCGGCGGCGTGGGTGGCCCCCTGCTCGTGGGCGGTCAGCACGTGGCGCAGCTCGTCCTGGTATTTGTAGAGGGAGTCGTAAACGTTGATGATCTGCCCGCCGGGGTAGCCGAAGACCACCTCGCAGCCCTGCTCGATCAATGTCCTGACAACAATGTCAGCTCCGGATAGTATCAATTGGTATCATCCTTTCCTCAGGTGCTGGGCAATGAGGCGTCCCATTTCCACGCAGCCTGTTTTTTTGCAGTCGGGGCCGGGATTTTCCGGCATAATGTCCGCCGTGCGGTACCCCTGGTCCAGAACCGCAGACACGGCGTTTTCGATGCACGCCGCTTCCTCCTCCAGATCGAAGCTGTAGCGCAGCATCATGGCGGCGGAGAGGATCGTGCCGATGGGGTTGGCGATGTCCTTCCCGGCGATGTCCGGCGCGGAGCCGTGGATGGGCTCATAGAGGCCCCGTGTGCCGTTCCCCAGACTGGAGGAGGGGATCATGCCGATGGAGCCGGTAATCATGGACGCCTCGTCGGAGAGGATGTCGCCGAACATGTTCTCCGTCACGATCACGTCGAACTGGGACGGGTCCTTCACGATCTGCATGGCGCAGTTGTCCACCAGCATGTCGCTCAGTTCCACGTCCGGGTACTCCTCCGCCAGACGGTGCATCACCGCTTTCCACAGCCGGGAGCAGTCCAGCACGTTGCTCTTTTCCACCGAGCACAGCCGCTTCCCCCGCTTCCGGGCGGTCTCAAAGCCGATGCGGCCAATGCGCTCAATCTCGCTCTCAGAATAGCGCATGCCGTCGACAGAGACTTTTTCGCCATTCTCCGTCTCCGTCCGGTGCTCGCCGAAGTAGATGCCCCCGGTCAGCTCCCGGACGATGATAAAGTCGATGCCCTTTTCCACGATCTCCGGCTTCAATGGGGAAGCCGCCGCCAGCTGGGGCCAGATTTTGGCGGGACGGTTGTTGCTGTAGACCTCCATCCCGGCCCGCAGGCGCAGCAGCCCCTTTTCCGGACGCTTGTCCCCCGGCACGCCGTTCCACTTGGGCCCGCCCACCGCGCCCAGCAGTACGCTGTCGCTGGCCAGGCATTTGTCCAGCATCTCCGGGGGCAGGGGGTCGCCGTACCGGTCGATGGCATTGCCGCCCATAGCCACGTCCACATAGTGGAAGGTGTGGCCGTACAGGTCCGCCGCCGCGTCCAGAATTTTCAGGGCCTCGCCCACAATCTCCGGGCCGATGCCGTCGCCGCGAATGACCGCAATTGTCTTTTCCACGCTCATCCCTCCTTCAGCGACGCCAGCAGCCCGCCCTTGGCAATGATATTCTGGATGAAGGGCGGGAAGGGCTGGGCCTGCCAGCTTTTCCCGGTGGTGATGTCGTGGATGGTCCCGGTGTCAAAGTCAACGCTGACCTCGTCCCCGGCGGCGATGGCGTCCGCCGCGGCCTCGCACTCCAGAATGGGCAGGCCGATGTTGATGGCGTTGCGGTAGAAGATCCGGGCGAAGCTCTTGGCGATGACGCAGCCCGTGCCGCAGGTCTTGATAACCAGGGGGGCGTGCTCACGGGAGGAGCCGCAGCCGAAGTTCCAGCCGGCCACCATGACGTCCCCCGGCTGGACCTCTTTCACAAAGTCTGTGTCAATGTCCTCCATGCAGTGCCGGGCCAGCTCGGCGGCGTTGGGGGTGTTGAGATACCGGGCGGGAATGATGACGTCCGTATCCACGTTGTCCGGGTATTTGAAGACATGTCCCTGTGTTTTCATTGTCTCAGTCCTCCTGTGGCTCTGTAATATAGCCGGTCAATGCGCTGGCGGCGGCGGTGGCGGGGCTGGCCAGATAGACCTCGCTGTCCACGTGGCCCATGCGGCCTACGAAATTCCGGTTGGTGGTGGCGATGCAGCGCTCCCCGGCGGCGAGGATGCCCATATAGCCGCCCAGGCAGGGGCCGCAGGTGGGGGTGGAGACCACGGCCCCGGCGTCGATAAAGGCGGTGACGTACCCCCGCTCCACGCACTGGCGCATGATCTGCATGGTGGCGGGGATGATGATGCAGCGGACGCCCGGCGCAATCTTTTTGCCCTTGAGGGTGTTGTAGGCGGTCTCCATGTCCTCCATGCGCCCGTTGGTGCAGCTGCCGATGACCACCTGATCTACCTTGATGTCATGCAGCTCTTTGGCGGGACGGGTATTCTCCGGCAGGTGGGGGCAGCTGACGGTAGGGACGATTTGGGTCAGGTCGATTGTGATCGTCCGCTCATATTCCGCGTCCGGGTCAGCCTCGTAGATGACCGGCTTGCGCTCACAGCGGCCCTCCATATAGGCCATGGTGCGCTGGTCCACGGGGAAGATGCCGTTTTTCGCCCCGGCCTCGATGGCCATGTTGCAGATGCACAGCCGGTCGTCCATAGTCAGGGACGCCACGCCGGGGCCGGTGAACTCCATGCTGCGGTACAGCGCGCCGTCCACGCCGATTTGCCCGATGATGGTCAGGATCACGTCCTTGCCGCTGCATGTTTTCGGAAGCTCCCCCGTCAGCTCAAAGCGGATAGCGGAGGGGACCTTGAACCAGGCGGTGCCGGTGGCCATGCCGGCGGCCATGTCGGTACTGCCCACGCCGGTGGAAAACGCGCCCAGAGCGCCATATGTACAGGTGTGGCTGTCCGCGCCGATGATGCAGTCCCCGGCGGTCACCACGCCCTGCTCCGGCAGGAGGGCATGCTCGATGCCCATCTTGCCCACGTCGTAGAAGTGGCTGACGCAGTGGGCGCAGGCGAAATCCCGGCACTGCTTGGACTGCTCGGCGGCTTTGATGTCCTTGTTGGGGACAAAGTGGTCCAGGACGACGGCGATCCGGTCCTTGTCGAAGACCTTCGTAAAGCCCGCCTTGTTGAACTCGTTGATGGCCACGGGGGTGGTGATGTCGTTGCCCAGGACCAGGTCCAGCTTCGCGCTGATGAGCTGCCCCGCCTCCACGCGATCCAGGCCCGCATGGGCGGCCAGGATCTTTTGTGTCATTGTCATTCCCATAGGTTGTCGCTCCTTGAAAGAGTTTTAGTTGATGGTGTCTATATCCTCAAAAATATCCTCCAGACGGATGGTCAGGTCGTCAAAGAGGCTGCACTGGAACTCCGTCTGCACGGCGGCTCTCTCCGCTTCGGTCATCATATTCAGCACATAGTCCGGGCAGAGGACGTACACCGCGTGGAGGGCCAGCCGCCCGTCCTCCTGCAGATACTGCTCCACGCTCTTGTTGGCGGGATCGACGATCCAGTATTCCCGGACGCCGGAGGCCCCGTAGACCTCCATCTTATGGCGGCGGTCGTTTTTAGCCGTACTGGGAGAGAGGACCTCCACCACAAGGTCCGGCGCGCCGTGTACGCCGTCGAACCTGATTTTGCTCCGGTCGCATACGACCATGCCGTCGGGGATGAATTTGTTCTCCGGAGAGAGGTAGACGGCCTCGCCGTCGCCGAAAGAAACACATTTCTTTTTCTTGAGATATGTTCCCAAAATAATATGAATATTGTCGGCAACTATATTATGACTGGTTGCAGCCGGGGACATCATTATAATTTCCCCGTTAATCAGTTCTTCCGAAAATGTTTCCCGGTATGCCAGATTATCACGCATGGTCTGTTCCCTCCTCATCCAACATTTCGTCAAAGGATTCATAACGCTTGTACCGGTCCGGATGCTTTTTCATTTCTTCATATTCGTCCAGCGCGGCTTTTGTCTCCGCATTCGGTATTTGCCGCCTGATTTCAAACGGAATGCCGTCATGCATCACAGCGGAACGCAGGAACATATTGATTGCAGAGGACATGCTTAATCCAAGGTCATTGAAAAGGGCTTCCGCCTCCTGCTTCAGCACCGAATCTACACGCACATTAATATTTGTCGTAGCCATATGGCAATCACCCCTTTTCCGCTATTATATGTCTTTCTGCAAGCATTGTCAATCAAATGCAAGGATTTGTTTTGCTTTGTTTTACAGCGCGGTTCCGGCAGAAACGTTATTTTTTATCCAGCCGGGAAATAATCATCCCCGTACACACAACGACCACAACGCACAAATACATCCCGATCCCCAGGGTCACGGCGTCCCCATAGGGCATGCCATTGAAAAGACTGCCTGTCAAATCCGAAAAGAACATCCCGCCAAGCGCCACGAGGATACCCGCCGCTAAATATTTGAGAATGCCTTTCATAACCCGTCAATCCCCCGCCACCATATTATTATAGGCGCTCAGCAGCGCGTGGGCGCTGGCGCGGATAATATCCGTATCCGTCCCCACGCCCCAGCTCATGGCCCCGTTCTCCCGCTCCAGCCCGATATACGCGGCGGCGGTGCTGTCGGAGCTGGCCCCCTGAATGCTGTGCTCGGTATACTCCCGCAGCTTGTAATCTGCGCCGGTGTACGCTTTCAACGCATTGCTGATGACGTCCAGCGCACCGTTGCCCTCGGCCTGCAGCGTGGTCTCCACGCCATCTCTGGAAAAGGTAATCTCGGCGCTGCTCTCGCCGGTCCAGTGGCTGAAGTGCATGTCGGCGATGGAGACCGGCGCGTCGTGGTTGAAGTAGTGCCGCCGGAAAATCTCCCACACGTCCCCGGCCTTCAATTCCCGGTGCTCGTGGTCGGACACGCCCTTGCACAGATAGCTCAAATGCTCCCGCATCTGGGGCGGCAGCACGTAGCCGTAGTGCTGCTCCAGCAGGTACCCGATGCCCCCCTTGCCGCTCTGGGAGTTGACCCGGATGACGTCCGCGTCATAGGTCCGGTTGATGTCCGTGGGGTCGATGGGGATGTAGGGGACCGTCCACTGTTTGCTGTTCTTCTCCTCCCGCCACTTCATCCCCTTGGCGATGGCATCCTGGTGGCTGCCGGAGAAGGCGGCGAAGACCAGGGCCCCGGCGTAGGGGGTGCGCTCGTAGACGCGCATGCGGGTACACTCCTGGTACACCTTGGCAATGGCGGGCATGTCGGAGAAATCCAGCCGGGGGTCCACGCCGTGGGAGTACATATTCATGGCCAGGGTGATAATATCCACGTTGCCGGTCCGCTCGCCGTTGCCGAACAGGGTGCCCTCCACCCGGTCCGCCCCGGCCAGCAGCGCCAGCTCCGTGTCCGCCACGCCGGTGCCCCGGTCGTTGTGGGGGTGGATGGACACGGTGACGTGCTCCCGGTACTTCAGGTTCTCGCACATGTACTCGATCTGGCTGGCGTACACGTGGGGCAGGCTCATCTCCACCGTCACCGGCAGGTTGATGATGACGTTGTTGTCCGCCGACGGCTCCAGCACGTCCAGCACCGCGTTGCACACCTCCAGGGCGTATTCCGGCTCCGTGCCCGTGAAGCTCTCGGGGGAGTACTCAAAGCGGAAATTGCCCTCGTACTCGGCGGCCAGCTTTTTGATGAGCCTGGCCCCGTCCACGGCGATCTGCCTGATCTCCTCCTTCGACTTGCGGAAGACCTGCTCCCGCTGGGCCTTGCTGACGGAATTGTAGATATGGATGATCGCGCCGGGCGCGCCCTTGCAGGCCTCGAAGGTCTTGCGGATGATATGCTCCCGGCATTGGGCCAGCACCTGCACAGTCACGTCCTGGGGGATCATGTCCCGCTCGATCAGTGTGCGCAGGAATTCATACTCCGTCTCCGACGCGGCGGGGAAGCCCACCTCGATCTCCTTAAAGCCCACATCCACCAGCAGCTGGTAGAATTTCAGCTTCTCCTCCAGGCTCATGGGGATCACCAGGCTCTGGTTGCCGTCCCGCAGGTCCACGCTGCACCAGGCCGGCGCTTTCTCCACGTGGTCCTTTTCCACCCACTTCAGATGCCGGCCAGGGGCGGGAAAGTAGCCCACGCTGTACTTGCTTGCGTCCATCATAATATAAAACATCCTCCTTTGGCAATAGTAAATTTTGACCTGACGATTGCGCCGGGAGCGGCGGGAACGGCAAAAAGGCCCCGCCTCTTACCTGAAAGAGACAGGGCCATGTATATCATGTATATACAGACCTTGCGGTACCACTCTTCTTGCCGCGTACGCGACCGCTCACCGTGACAACAATCACTCCCCGGTGTAACGGCCGGGCGCCGTCCGCCCTACTGGGAGCCCCAGGCTCCGTTCAGACCAGCCGCTCCGGGGCCAGTATGCGGAACATCCATCCGCCGGCTCACACCATCCGCCGGCTCTCTGTAAGCAGGAACGGGACCGCTTTTTCCCCATCGTCGCGTTTCATAGCAAGTGTTGATAAAATTGTCGTCTGTATTATAGCACGGCTCATGATTTTGTCAAGGGGTTTCTTCCAGGAAAGCACCTGTTTCTGGCAATTTTTGTCACTTTGTACGAACATTTCCTCCCCGCCCGCCGGATTCTTTCCCAGTCTCCCAAAGGCCCCCGGCGGACCCGTCTGCCTTCTGCCCGGTAATTTTCGGAAAAAGTCTGAGAATTTTGGCATAAAAACACTTGCAATCTTTCGCAAAGCAGGGTATGATAGGAAGGAAACATAAATTGCGGGAAGCGCGTTTGTGGTTTCAACGGCAGCACAGGGCGGCGGTACTCCTTCCTATTACCTTGATTCCGTCTCCGGAGGCGCTTGCCGGATACTCTATTTTTATTTAGGAGGTTTAAAGGAAGGTATGAAAAAAAGAATTTTAGCACTACTGCTGACGCTGTGCATGGCGCTGACGCTGCTGCCGGGCATGGCGCTGGCTGCGGACGCTGCCTCAGGCAGCGTAGGCGGCGTGACGTGGGTTATCGGAGAGGACGGTACGATGACCTTCAGTGGAAGCGGCGCGATTCCTGAGAATTTTTCGTACGCAAACATGCCTTACAATGACGATTATGCAAATTATGCACAATGGCTTGCTTTGGTCAGGAGCGTAAAAAAGATCGTTGTTGAAGATGGTATCACCGAAATCGGAGATTTTGCGTTTGAACATTTTGCGCTGACCGCAAAATCGGCGGAAATCCCGGACAGTGTGACAACCCTTGGTAAAGCGGTTTTCGGCGGCAAGGGCGATGAGGATGTTACCGTTTATTGCAGCCGCAACAGCGCCGCATGGAAATGGGCTGTGGACGCTTTTGACTGTGAGCCGGCAGAAAAAGGCGGCATTGTGACGCCTCCGACACCGGACACAGAACTGCTGGAGGTGCTCTATAATCAAATCCCCACTCTGACCGGCGACATTATTGACCGCAATCAGATCAAGTGCTATGGCACGGAAGGCGTTACAGACGCTAAAGTGAATTTCACCGTCAACGAAAATCAGCGCTTTGACCACGATGAGGTAAATAACGCCCTGTGCTTCAAGGTCTCTGTAACTGCAGCGGCCGCCCTGCCTGTGACGGTTACGTTCCCCATCCCTGCCGGCATCGACTGGAACGATCTGGTGCTTCTGCGGTATGACGTCACCGATCGCGTCTGGGAGGACGCGAAGCCCGTGGTAGACAAAGCCGCCGGAACCGTGACGTTTGTTTTGGTGACTGTGGAATGCGAATATGTGATTGCTGAGACAGCCCCCACCGACTACATCACTATCCTCAAATCCGACAACGGCGAGATCATCCCCAGCGTCCGCCACGCCGAGGCGGGCGAGCGCGTGACACTGAACGTCCACCCCGACAAGGGCTATGAGCTGGACGAGCTGACGGTCACCGACAGACGGGGCCGCGATATCGCCCTGCGCGCTCTGGGCGACAGCGCCTACACCTTCCTTATGCCCAACGTCCGTGTGACGGTGGAGGCCACATTCAAGGCCATCAAGGACGCCACCACCCCCGAAACCACCGACCCCGCTGAGCAGGAGTTCAACAGCCTGGGCACCCCCGGTATCTCCGGCATCGTCCTGAACCCCGCCGCCATGCCCTACACCGACGTGAAGGGCCCGGATTGGTTCTATAACAACGTGGAGTATATGTGGAAGCACTACCTGATGAGCGGTGTTTCCGACACCCAGTTCGCCCCCAACACCACCACCAACCGCGGCATGATCTGGACCATCCTGGCCCGGATGAACAATGTCCGCACAGACATCAACCCCGGCTCCACCTGGTATGAGAAGGGTATGCTGTGGTGCAAGGAGCAGGGCATCACCGACGGCACCAACCCCCTCTCTGACATTACCCGCGAGCAGCTGGTCACTATGCTCTGGCGCAACGCCGGCAAGCAGAGCGGCAGCGGCGATCTGAGCAAGTTCAGCGACAGCGCCGACGTCAGCGAGTATGCGGTCACAGCCATGCGCTGGGCCGTGGGCAACGGCATCCTGAACGGCGAGAACGGCCAGATCAATCCCCAGGGCACCGCTACCCGCGCTCAGGTCGCGGCCATGGTTGCCCGCTACGGCGACAAGATCGTGCGGTAAGCATCCCGGCGGCACAATCGCATAACAACGAAGAGACCCGTACCGGCAGTCAAATCCCGCCTGTACGGGTCTTTTTCAGGGAGTTTCGTATGGAAAGGGGAAACACTATGCACAATTTTTCCTATTACGCGCCCACGCAGGTGGTCTTTGGCCGCGGCGCGGAGGCACAGATTGGCGCGCTGGTCAAGGCCCAGAACTGCCGAAAGGTCCTGCTGCACTACGGCGGCGGCAGCGCCCAGCGCTCGGGGCTGCTGGACCGTATCCGCGCCGCGCTGGAGACGGAGGGCGTGGCCTTCACAGAGCTGGGGGGCGTGGCCCCCAACCCCCGGCTGAGCCTGGTCCGGCGGGGCATCGAGCTGTGCCGCCAGGAGGGGGTGGACTTCATCCTGGCCGTAGGCGGCGGCAGCGTCATCGACTCGTCCAAGGCCATCGGCTACGGTGTGACCAACGAGGGCGACGTGTGGGACTTCTATGACCGCAGGCGGCAGGCCGCGGCGTGCCTGCCCGTAGGGGTGGTGCTGACCATTGCCGCGGCGGGCAGCGAGATGAGCAACAGCTCCGTCATCACCAACGAGGACGGCGGCGTCAAGCGGGGGTACAGCAACAACCTCTGCCGGCCCAGGTTCGCCGTCATGGACCCGGAGCTGACCATGACCCTGCCGGACTACCAGACCGCCAGCGGCTGCACGGACATCCTGATGCACACCATGGAGCGCTATTTTACGGGCCGGGGCGGCAACTCGGCGCTGACCGACGGCATCGCCGAGGCCCTGCTGCGCACGGTCATGGACAGCGCCCGCGTCCTCCGGGACGACCCCCGGAACTATGACGCCCGGGCGGAGGTGATGTGGGCCGGGAGCCTGTCCCACAACGGCCTGACCGAGTGCGGCAATGGCGGCAACGATTTTTCTGTCCACGCCCTGGAGCACGAGCTGAGCGGCATGTACGACGTGGCCCACGGCGCGGGATTGGCGGCGCTGTGGGGCAGCTGGGCCCGCTATGTGTACCGGGACTGCCTGCCCCGGTTTGAGCGGTTCGCGGTTCGAGTGCTGGGCGTCCCGGCGGGGGCGGACGCGGAGGAGACTGCGAGAGCGGGCATTGAGGCCATGGAGGACTTTTTCCGGTCCATCGGCATGCCCACCAATCTGCATGAGCTGGGGGTGGAGCCGTCGGAGGAGGACCTGGTAACGCTGGCCCGCAAGTGCGCCGTGGCCACCGGCGGGGTCAAGGGGTCCGCCAAGCAGCTCCGCGAGCCGGATATGCTGGCCATCTATCAAATGGCGGTGTGATCCGAGTTCCCGCAGGGGGCATCAGATGAAAAAATCGGCGACAAGGATGAGTTGTTGCTATGGCTGTCGCTGTTCAGGGCAGAGACCGAGGAGGATTTGAACCGAATCAAAGGAATGGGGGTGCCAACCATGGAACATGCTATCAGTGCGTATTACAGCATCACCGCATCGCCGGAGTTTCACGAAATCGAGCGGCTGCGTGAGAAAGCACGGCATGATGAGGCCCAGGCGTTATCTCATGCGGAACAGCAGGGAATGCAAAAGGGACTGCAGGAGGGTCTGCAGCAGGGAGCACTCAAGATCGCCAGAAACCTGATCGAAACAGGGATGCCGCTGCAGCAAATCTCTGCGGTAACCGGCCTGACTCAGGGCGAAATAGAGAATCTGTTTACGGTTTCCTGAGAAAACATACCTGCAAGAACCTGTTTGACAAGTTTTTCTGCCTGAGCGGAACAGGCGGGCCAGAGGCCCCCAACCGCTCAGGCAGAAAATTTTTCATCTGCCCGGAAAATCCCGCGACCTTTTTCCATTTCCTTCGTATATACTGATAGAACCGGTTCCGGAAGCGCCTGAGGAAGTGAGACCTTGAACGAACAAAAGCTGATCCATAAACTGAAGCAGGGGGACCGCCTGGCCCTGGACCGGGCGATGGACACCTATACGCCCTACCTGGCCGCCGTGGTCTGGCGCGCCCTGGGCCCCGCTGCATCTGCGGAGGACGTGGAGGAGATCGTCTCCGACGCCTTCCTGGCCCTCTGGTCCCACCGGGACAGCCTGCGTCCCGACGGTCTCAAGTCCTGGCTGGCCGTTGTGGCGCGGAACAGAGCCATCGACCGCCTGCGCGCCGCGCCGCCCACGCCCCTGCCCCTGGACGAGGTGCGGGAAGCGGACGGACCCACCCCGGCAGAGGAGCTGGAGCGGCGGCTCTTTGCCGATGCCCTCCGGCGGGCGGTGGAGGCCCTGCCGCCGCCGGACGGCCAGCTGGTCCTGCGCTACTACTACGAGGAAGAAAAACTGAAGGATATTGCCAGGGACCTGGACCTGTCCGTCCCGGCGGCCAAGAGCAGGCTCTTACGGGCGCGGCGGCGGCTGAAGGAGGTCCTGGTGAAAGGAGGTCTGGCGGATGACGCGGTTGGATAAACTCTGGCGGGCGGTGGACGGCCCCGGTGCGCCGCCCCAGGTGGACGGCAGGCGGGTCAGGGCGCGGGTCAACGCCGCGCTGGACGCCGGATGTCCGGAAAGGAAAATCTATATGAAAAAGAAACTCAGCCTGGTCCTGGCTGTTGCGGCGGCACTGGCCATCATGGGGACCGCCTTTGCCGCCGTGGTGGACTGGGACGCCCTGACCGCCCACTTCAAGGGGGATGTTTCTCCAGCCCTGGCGTATCTGGACAGCCAGGTCCGGACGGTCAGCGACGAAAACTATACCCTGACGGTAGAGAGCGCGGCGGCAGACAAGAACACGGTCTACTTTGTGCTCAGCGTTTCCGCCCGCAGCGATACGGCAAAGGCGTTCCTTGCCAGCGATGATTTCGATTCCATGGACACCTTTGACGCCTGGGTTACCACACCGGTTGGCGCAACAAAGATGCTCTCCAGCATGGGATACCATGCGCTGGACGCGGAGACGGAGGATTGCCGCCGGTACGCGCTGGACGCCAGCTTTTTCAAGCAGCTGTCCGCCTCTGATACGGTCGCTGTCCGCTGCGGCTATATGGATGAAGACAGCTGGATAGAGCTCCCGGTCACTCCGGCCCCCTCGGTCACGGTGAAAATCGGGGCTTCCGGCACGGGGGTGGAAGGTCTTCACTGCCGGCCCGCCGGTTCCCCCGGCCAGCTGACCATCAGGGACATCACCCTCTCCCCCTTTACCTGCCAAATCCGGATGAACCGCCCCAATATGGACATTGAGCCCCGCCTCCTCCTGCGCATGAAGGACGGGAGCATCCGCACCCAGGCCCAGTTTCTGACTGGCGAGGGCGGCGATGCGAGAGAATACAGCTACCAATGCAAAGAAGTCCTGGACTTGGACAGCATATACTCTGTCATCATCTTCGACATGGAGTACCCCCTGGATGGCTCCGCCCCCACCCCGGTGGAGCACGACCCGTCCCTGGACCCCTTCACCGTGACACGGATGGAGCCTTTGTTAGAGGGCGCCGGGTACTCCCTCCCGGCGAAGGAGCTGACGGAGAAGCTGGGCGGGACCTTCCGCCAGAACGCCGCCGGGGATGAGGTGACATGCGCCTACCGGGACGCCGAGATCGTCCTGAAGGCCGGGAGCCGGACCGCGCTGGTCAACGGCCAGCCTGTGGAGCTGAAGGACGCCCCGGCCATGCAGGACGGCGTCCTGGCCGCGCCGTACGGCGTGTTTGTTGACGCCTGGGAGATCGACGCCTACGTCCAGCGGGAGCAGGGCGAGCGGATCAGCAGCCACGAGACCCGGCTGATCTGGCACGACTGGTATGTCATTCCGTAAGATCCGGCAAAAAGCAGTCCCCTCCGGCGAAATCCGGAGGGGCGTTTTTGTGGGCCGGTATGGCATTGCCTTTTGCGGGGAATGCTGGTATAATATGTAACGCAATCTTAACAGGCCCGGACCGCCGGGCGGAGGTAATCAGCATGAAAACTGGCATTGTGGACGTGGGCGGCGGCATGCGCGGGATCTTTGCCGCCGGCGTCTTTGACTACTGTATGGATCAAAATATCGGCTTCGACCTGGTCATCGGCGTCTCGGCCGGCAGCGCCAACGCCGCCTCCTTCCTCGCCGGACAGCGGGGAAGGAATTATCGCTTTTATACGGAGTACTCCTTTGAAAAGGAGTATATGAGCCTGAAAAATATGCTCACCAAGCAGTCCTATGTGGACCTGGACTATGTGTACGGAACCCTCAGCAATTCCACCGGCGCCCATCCCCTTGACTTCCAGGCCCTGATGGACAATCCCACCGCGCTGCTGGTGCCCGCCACCAACGCCGTCACCGGCAGCACCAAGTACTTTGAGAAATCCGACCTCCAACAGGACAACTACGACATCTTCAAGGCGTCCTCCGCGCTGCCGGTCCTGTGCAGCCCCTACATGGTCAACTGGCTGCCCTATTACGACGGCGCGCTGGGGGACCCGGTCCCCATTGAGAAGGCATTCCAGCAGGGCTGCGACAAGGTGGTGCTGGTGCTGACCCGGCCCGCCCATACCCCCCGCGGACCGGGAAAGGACGCCTTTTTCGCCGACAGGATCCAGCGGAAATACCCCTTTGCCGCCAGTAAGCTGCGTACGCGGGTGGCGCGCTATAACGAATGCGTCGCCCTGGCGAAGGAGTACGAGGCCCAGGGCCGCGCCCTCATTATCGCGCCGGACGATATCTGCGGGCTGGATACCCTCAAGAGGGATAGAGAGGCGCTGATCCGGTTCTATCAGAAGGGCTATCAGGAGGCGAAACGAATTTCCGCTTTCCTGGGTGCCAATCCCCTGCCGGCAGCTTGATGAAGAGTGCATACAAACAGGCTGCCCGGTAACTGACGCTCCTCAGTTACCGGGCAGCTGCGTCCTTCTTGGAAAAATTACAGCTCTGCCTGCACGCCGGCCATCTCCAGAATGGGCGGCACGTTGCGCTCCGCGCCAATGGCCATGATGTGGACGCCGGGACAGATATGCTCGTCCCGAATCTTCGCAATCATCTCCGCCGCCATCTCCATGCCCAGCTTGGCCGGCAGGCCTTTGACGCCCTTCTCCTTGCCCTCCGCCGCGGCTGCCGCCAGCCGGTCGATCATCTCCTGGGGCACCGCGATGCCGGGGACGTTCTCGTTCATGAACTTCGCCATGCCCGCCGCCTTCAGGGGGATGATGCCCGCCATGATGGGGACCTTGATGCCCGCCTTGTCCACCGCCTCCATGAACTGCTTGAGGCTGTCCAGGTCAAAGATCCCCTGGGTCTGGATGTACCGCGCGCCGGCCTCCACCTTCTGCCGCAGCTTGTTGATCTGCAGGATCTGCGGCTCGTAGACCGGCGTTACCGCCGCGCCCTTGAAGAATACCGGCGCGCCGCCGGCCAGGGCGTTGCCGCCGCAGTCGCAGCCCGTGGCCTCCATCTCAGAGAGCATGCGCAGGATGCCTACGGAATCCAGGTCATAGACCGGCTTGGCGTCCTTGCAGTCGCCCACCACAGGGTGGTCGCCGGTGAGGGCCAGCATGGTGTCGATGCCGAAGGAGGCTGCGGAGAGCACGTCCCCCATGATGGCCATACGGCTGCGGTCCCGCCCTGTCATCTGCAGGATGGGCTCCACGCCGGCCTGCTTCAGGTGGATGCACAGGCCCAGAGAGGACGCCTTCAGGCAGGCGGACTGCATGTCCGTGACATTGACGCCGTGGACCTTCCCGTTCAGAAGCGCCGCCGACGCCAGCTGCTCCGCAAAGTCGTACCCCTTGGGCGGGGCCATTTCCGCTGTGACGGCGAACTTGCCGTTTTCCAACGCTTTTTGCAGCAAACTCATGTGTTCATCCCCCTCACTTTTTCTCCCGCAGGTTGATCCGCCGCGGATACGAGACCCCGGCGTAGCCCTTGTCCGGCCTGGTCTCGCCCAGCTTGTCCTCCTGGCCGATGGCAACCAGGCGCTTATAGATCAGGATCCAGGCGCAGTCGTTGTCCGGATTGACCTCGCATTTGCCGTTCTTCTGGCCGCCGCAGGGGCCGTTGACCAGACTCTTGGCGCATTTGGTGATGGGGCAGACGCCGCCGGTGGAGCCCAGGACGCAGTCCCCGCACATGCGGCAGTACTCGTTGAACATACCCACCCGCTCCACCTGGCCCAGGAACATGGTGTTGTTAGCGGGATAGACCGGCAGGGTGATGTTGTCCGCCACGGTCTGGGCACCGTCGCCGCAGGCCAGACAGACCACCGCCTGGGCGTCGGAATTCTTGATGGCCTTGATGTCCCGGCGGACCAGCAGCTTATGGCAGCACTCATCCGGCAGCATGGTGCCCACGACCTCCATGCCGTGCTGCTCCAAAAACGCCTTCATGGCCTGGACCTCCGGCTCGCCGCCGGTCTGGCAGGCGGAGGCGCACTGGCCGCAGCCGGCGATCGCCACCTTCGTGACGCCCTCCAGCATGGCCAGCAGCTCCTCCACCGGCTTCTTTTGCGTGATAATCATGTTGAACCTCCTCTTTCCTTCTCCGTACCAGTTGACAAGTTTTGGCTGCCTCTATCATATAACATTTTCTGCCGCAAATCAAGGCCGCTTCACTGCTGCTCAAGGAAATTTTATGTTGACATTCCTGCCGGGCGGTGATATACTGAATGCTACCTGTGGAAACGGGGTTTTATTTTTGTGCGCGTTTTCGCTTCCGCCGCAGACAAACCGCCGCTTCTTTACCAGGGAGGCAATTCGGTACAGGCCCTGGAGCCTGCATTTACTATGAAGGAGGTGCCGCTATATATGCGCGTCAAAATCACTTTAAGATGCAATGAGTGCAAACAGAGAAACTACAACACGGTCAAAAACAAAAAGAACGACCCCGACCGCCTGGAGATGAAGAAGTACTGCCCCTTCTGCAGAAAACACACGGTCCACTCTGAGACCAAGTAAGGAAAGGAAAATTATCCGGTATGGCAGAAGATAAGAACAAGAGCGTGAAAAAAGATCGGGGCCAGTGGTTCCGTGAGATGAGAAGCGAGCTGAAAAAGGTCGTGTGGCCCACCCCTGAGAAGGTGGCCAAAAATACCGGCACCGTCCTGCTCTACAGCGTCATCTTCGGCGCTTTCGTGTGGGCGTTTGACGGTGTGGCCGCCCTGTTTATCAGGACCATCCTGAACGTCTTCGGTTAAGAGGGGCTCGGGAAATGTCCGATAACGCAAAATGGTATGTGGTTCATACCTATTCCGGCTACGAAAACGCGGTGAAAACCACCATTGAAAAGTTCGTAGCCAACCGCCATCTGGAAGAAATGATTCTGGATATCCAGATCCCTCTGGAAACCGTCACCGAGATCAGCGAGGACGGCGTGGCCAAGGAAGTGGAGCGCAAGGTGTTCCCCGGCTATGTTCTTCTCAAGATGGTCATGACAGACGACACCTGGCATCTGGTCCGCAACGTCCGCGGCGTCACCGGTTTTGTCGGCGAGGCCAGCAACAAGCCCATCCCCCTGACGGAGGAGGAGGTTCTGGCCCTGGGTATGGAAAAGCACGAGATCGTTGTCAGCTACAATGTGGGCGACCGTGTACGCATCAACGACGGCCCCCTGGAGTCCTTCACCGGCATTGTCGATGAGATCGACGCGGAGAAGAACAAGGTGGTGGTGGTGGTGTCCATGTTCGGGCGGGAGACCCCTGTGGAGATGCAGCTGGACCAGGTGGAAGTCGTCGCCGGATAACGCCGGCAAAACAGCAAAATCGTTTTTCGCCGCATATTTGCGGCGCCGTGGGAGGGGTCCTGGGCGGACAGCCAATGCGCTTGGCGTCCCTCCAGCTGCCGGATTCTCTGCTTTTGAAGGACCCGGCAGCGGGGGATTTCGCACAATCCCGGTCGGCAGACCGCGCAGCGCTTTGCCCGGCCGGCAGGCCCCGAGACCACCACATTTTATCAAGGAGGTGCCTGACATGGCACAGAAAGTTGTAGGATACGTTAAACTGCAGATTCCCGCGGGCAAAGCCACGCCCGCGCCCCCTGTCGGCCCCGCTCTGGGCCAGCACGGCGTCAACATCGCCGCTTTTACCAAGGAGTTCAACGAGCGCACCAAGGGCGACATGGGCATGATCATCCCGGTCATCATCACCGTGTACTCCGACCGCTCCTTCACCTTCGTCACCAAGACCCCGCCCGCCGCCGTGCTCATCAAGAAGGCATGCAACATTGAATCCGGCTCCGGTGTGCCCAACAAGACCAAGGTGGCCACCATCAGCAAGGCCGATGTGCAGAAGATCGCGGAGACCAAGATGCCCGACCTCAACGCCGCCAGCCTGGAGTCCGCCATGAGCATGATCGCCGGCACCGCCCGCAGCATGGGCGTTGTCGTGGGTGAATAAAAGGAGGGCTTGAAAGATGTTTAGAGGAAAGAAATATCAGAACAGCGCCAAGCAGATCGACAGAGCCGCTCTGTACGAGGCCAAGGATGCGTTTGAACTGGTTTGCAAGTCCGCTTCCGCCAAGTTTGACGAGACCGTGGAGCTCCACGTCCGCCTGGGCGTTGACTCCCGTCACGCTGACCAGCAGGTCCGCGGCGCTATCGTCCTGCCCCACGGCACCGGCAAGACCCGCCGGGTACTGGTGTTCGCCAAGGGCGACAAGGCTGACGCTGCCCGTGAGGCCGGCGCGGATTTCGTAGGCGATATGGATATGGTCGAGAAGATCCAGAAGGAAAACTGGTTTGATTTCGACGTGGTCGTCGCCAGCCCCGACATGATGGGCGTGGTGGGCCGTCTGGGTAAGCTGCTGGGCCCCAAGGGCCTGATGCCCTCCCCCAAGGCCGGCACCGTCACCCCCGACGTGGCCAAGGCTGTGCAGGAGGTCAAGGCCGGTAAGATTGAGTACCGCCTGGACAAGACCAACATCATCCACTGCCCCATCGGCAAGGTCTCCTTCGGCGCTGACAAGCTGACGGACAACTTCAACACCCTCATCGGCGCGATCATCAAGGCCAAGCCCGCCGCCGCCAAGGGCCAGTATATCAAGAGCTGCACCGTGGCCGCTACCATGGGTCCCGGCGTGAAGGTCAACACCGCCCGCCTGGCCTGATTGATCCTAATTGCAAAAAATCCCGGAGCGGCGGGCCTGTGTCAACCAGGCCCGCCGCTCCTTTGTGTGTCCCGCTTACCAATTGCAGCGGACGATGCATTCAAACGAGTATTCGCTTCCGCCGCAGTCCACAACCATCGTCACTGCAGCGGTGCCGGGGCCCACGGCGGTGACGGTGCCCTTCTTGTCCACCGACGCCACGTCAGAATTGCTGGTGCTGTAGCTGACAGCGCAGTCGTCCCCCGCCCCCACCGGCAAAAGCCGGAAATGCTCCTTGGGATTGAAAAAGGTGGCGTCAGAATGGCTGGCCGAGATGCCGTCAACAGAGGCGGGCGTCTCCGGCTTGGCGGCCGGCGGCAGGACCGGCTCGTCCTCCTGCTCTTTTTTGCCGGACGTGTTCCCCGTTTTCCCGCCGTCCTTCTTCCCGTCCTCCTGCCAATTGCAGCGGACGATGCACGAAAAGTCATACTGCCCGTTGTACTCCACATGCATTTTGACCTTCGTCATCCCCGGCCCCACGGCGGTGACCCTACCGGTGTCCGGGTCGACGGAGGCCACGGTGTCGTCGTCGCTGGCGTAGCTGCAGGCGTATATGCCGGATACCCCCTCAGGCAGATAGCGGAAGCTCTCCCCGGAACTGAAAAACGTAACGTCCGTATGGCTGGGCGTGACCTCTGCTGATGGGGCGGACGGAACAGGAGCGCTCTGCTCCGGGTCCTCCGGCGCGGACGGCACAGGCGGCGGATCGCCGGAGCTGTCGGGGACAACGGGCTTCATCGGGTCGGAGATCTCCGGCTCCTCCGCCTGGGGGACCTCCGGCGCGGGCTCCGGGTCGGATTCCGGGGCGGGCTCCGGGTCGGATTCCGGGGCGGCGGATTGGATGCGCTCCCCGGCGAACAGACCGTCCAGCACGCCGGCTCCGCGCTCCGCCAGCGCGTCGATGCTGCACCCGGTCAGCAGCAGGAGGATCAGCAGCAGGAGAATGCTAAAGGTTCTGATGGGTTTCATATGCGATGCGTCCTTTCTGTCTATGTGCATTCGTCAATATATCGGCCTGGCCGCGGCAGGATATAAGCCGGGCCGGACAAGAATTTTCAGCAGGGCGGAGCATAACGGCCAGCAGTCTGTTTTAGTCATCGACAGCAGCGACGGCGTCCTGGTCCTCCACACCTCCCGCCAGCGGTATCTGACCAGGGATGACAACCTGCGTCATCAGTCCAATTTCACCGCCAAGATCAGCACGCCGGAAATGCGGGTGCTCTGGCAGAGCGGGGAGTTCCCCGGCAACCATGTCAGCCACTCCTTCGCGCAGTATGTGGTGTTTGACAATGGCACGCCGGTCTACGCCGACCACGGCGACGCCTACCCCCGGGGCTTTACGCTGAATGTGGAGACCGGTCAGGACCGGGCCAGGGAGCAGAACTTTTTCCCCTTCTCCGGCGCTATTGGGGATAATACCACCAACGCCGTGCCCGGCGGCCTGGGCGTCTCCGCCAGCAGCTACCTTTTCCTGGGCGCCTCCTCCCCCCAGAAGGGCGGCGACAGCCTGAAAAAGGCCAACGCCTTCCTGGCAGTAATCCCCAAGAGCGGCGGACAGGCCCAGATCCAGTGGCTGACCAGCCTCCCCGCCGGCGGCCAGGACTTTGTCAACGACGTCAGGCTGGTGCAGGTCAACAACAACACCTTTGTGGCCATGTGGCAGGTGACCCATCCCGGCAAAAACTTCTACCGGTTCGACGAGCTCCAGTACGCCGTTTTCAACGGCCAGGGACAGCAGGTGGGCGTGGCCGGGGACAACGACAATGTCTGGATCACCTTCCACAGCGGCGTATCCCTCAAGGCCCAGCTGGACAGCAGCGGAAATCCCGCCATGCAGGTGCAGCTGCCGTTCTGGCTGAGATAAGCGAACCGCCTGCGGCGGCGCGGAAAACACAGCGCGGCATGGGGTATACCGCCTCTGAGAAATGGGCGATATACCCCATGTCCGCGCTTACGGCTCTATCGGAGAGACCACCGGCCTCTTACCAGTTCCGCTTGTCGGTGACGCCCTCTCTGGGCTGCTTGATGGCGGCCTGAGCGGCGGCCAGCCGGGCGATGGGCACCCGGAAGGGGGAGCAGGACACATAGGACAGTCCCACATTGTGGCAGAACTCCACGGTGGACGGGTCGCCGCCCTGCTCGCCGCAGATGCCCAGCTTGATGTCGGGGCGGGTCTCGCGGCCCAGCTCGCAGGCCATCTTCACCAGCCGGCCCACGCCCACCTGGTCCAGACGGGAGAAGGGATCGGACTCGTAGATTTTCCGGTCATAGTAGCTGGCCAGGAACTTGCCCGCGTCGTCCCGGCTGAAGCCGAAGGTCATCTGGGTCAGGTCGTTGGTGCCGAAGGAGAAGAACTCCGCCTCCTTGGCGATGTCGTCGGCGGTCAGGGCCGCACGGGGGATCTCGATCATGGTGCCGACCTTGTACGTCATGTCGCTGCCCGCCTCCTTGATCAGGCGCTGGGCCACATGGTCGATGGTGTTCTTGACAAAGGCCAGCTCCTTGGCCTCGCCGACCAGCGGGACCATGATCTCCGGCGTGATCTTCCAGGCCGGACGGCGGGCGCGGACCGCCAGAGCGGCCTTGATGATGGCCCGTGTCTGCATCTTGGCGATCTCCGGGAAGGTGATGTCCAGACGGCATCCACGGTGGCCCATCATGGGGTTGAACTCGTGGAGGTTGGTGATGATCTCATGGATGCGCTCCTCAGAGACATTCATCTCCTTGGACAGGGCCTTGATGTCCGCCTCCTCGGTGGGCAGGAACTCGTGGAGGGGCGGGTCCAGCAGGCGGATGGTGACGGGACGGCCCTTCATGGCCTCATAGATGTCCTCGAAGTCCTTCTGCTGCATGGGCTCGATCTTGTTCAGGGCCCGCTCCCGCTGCTCGGCGGTCTCGGACACGATCATCTCGCGGATGGCGGCAATGCGCTCCGGGTCAAAGAACATGTGCTCCGTGCGGCACAGGCCGATGCCCTCCGCGCCGAAGTTCCGGGCCTGACGGGCGTCCTTGGGGGTGTCGGCGTTGGTGCGGACCTGGAGGTCGCGGAACTTGTCCGCCCAGTTCATGATCCGCTCGAACTCGCCGCCGATCTTGGCCTCGGCGGTGTGCAGGCGCTCGCCGTAGATATTGCCGGTGGAGCCGTCCAGGCTGATCCAGTCGCCCTCCTTGAAGGTCTTGCCCCCCAGGGTGAAGGTCTTGGCGGCCTCGTCAATGACGATCTCGCCGCAGCCGGACACGCAGCAGGTGCCCATGCCCCGGGCCACCACGGCGGCGTGGCTGGTCATGCCGCCCCGGACGGTGAGGATGCCGCGGGCGAAGTGCATGCCCTCGATGTCCTCCGGGCTGGTCTCCAGGCGGACCAGAATCACCTTGTGGCCCTTGTCCCGCCACTCCACCACGTCGTCGGCGGTAAACACCACCTGGCCGGCGGCAGCGCCGGGGGAGGCGGCCAGGCCCTGGCCGATGGGCGGCACCCGCTCCAGCTCCTCCTTGGGGAAGGTGGGGTGCAGCAGGGCGTCCAGGCTCTTCGGGTCGATCATCGCCACCGCTTCCCGCTCGGTGATCATGCCCTCGTCCACCAGGTCGCAGGCGATCTTCAGGGCGGCGGCGGCGGTGCGCTTGCCGTTGCGGGTCTGGAGCATGTAGAGCTTCTTGTTCTCAATGGTGAACTCCATGTCCTGCATGTCGCGGTAGTGGTACTCCAGCTTGCTGGAGATGTCCACGAACTGCTGGTAGGCCTCGGGCATGACCTCGGCCAGCTGGTCGATGGTCTGGGGGGTGCGCACGCCGGCCACCACGTCCTCGCCCTGGGCGTTCATCAGGAACTCGCCGAAGAGCTTCTTCTCGCCGGTGGCGGGGTTGCGGGTGAAGGCCACGCCGGTGCCGGAGGTGTCGCCCATGTTGCCGAAGACCATCATCTGCACGTTGACGGCGGTGCCCCAGGAGGAGGGGATGTCGTTCATCCGGCGGTAGTAGATGGCCCGGGGGTTGTCCCAGGAGCGGAACACGGCCCGGACCGCGCCCATCAGCTGCTCCCTGGCGTCCTGGGGGAACTCCTCGCCGATCTTGTCCCGGTACTCGGCCTTGAACAGCTCGGCCAGCTCCTTCAGGTCCTTGGCGGTCAGCTCGGTGTCCTGGGTGACGCCCCGCTTGGCCTTCATGTCGTCGATGAGCTCCTCGAAATACTTCTTGCCCACCTCCATGACCACGTCGGAGTACATCTGGATAAAGCGGCGGTAGGAGTCGTAGGCGAAGCGGGGGTTGCGGGTCTTCTTGGCAAAGGCCTCCACCACCTGGTCGTTGAGGCCCAGGTTGAGGATGGTGTCCATCATGCCGGGCATGGAGGCCCGTGCGCCGGAGCGGACGGAGACCAGCAGGGGGTTGTTCAGGTCGCCGAACTTCTTCCCGCTCATCTCCTCCAGCTTGCGCATGTAGACCATGATCTCGTCCTGGATCTCCTCATTGATGGTGCGGCCGTCCTCGTAATACTGTGTGCAGGCCTCGGTGGTGATGGTAAAGCCCTGGGGGACGGGCATACCCAGATTTGTCATTTCGGCCAGGTTCGCGCCCTTGCCGCCCAACAGCTCGCGCATGGAGCCGTTGCCCTCGGAAAAAAGGTACACAAATTTTTTCTTCACTTGGACAGTTTCCTCCTGTAATTTCGTTTGGGTCTTCGGATTTCCCTCTTTACACGTCTTTATTATAGAAGGGAAAATCCCCATTTGCAAGAGAATTTTCCCAATTCACAGAGTTTTTTTTCCGGCGCCTGGGCAGGAAAATGTTTTTACCGGCTTTTTTGGCCTCCCTGTTGATTTTCTGTCCGCGGTTGTGCTACAATAACGGTCAGGACATCTCCTCTGTCCGGCGGACGGTCTCCGGCGGCGGAGGATGCGAGGGGAGGAAGAGCCTGTGGCGCTGCAATTGGCGGGAGAGCCCCGCCTGGCCCAGCAAATCCGCGAGGCGGCTGCCAGGGGCTCGCTGAGCCACGCGGTCATCCTCAGCGGCCGGGGGGACCTGGCGGCGGCGGCCCGGTTTGCTGCCGCCGCGATGGAGTGCGAGGGCGCGGGAGAGCGCCCCTGCGGGGTCTGCGGCCCCTGCCGGAAGGTGCTGAAGGGAACGCACCCGGACGTGATCGCCGTGGAGGATACGGAGCATAAGAATATCGCCGTGGAGATCCTGCGGCAGAAGGTGGCGGACGCATATATCCTGCCCAACGAGGGCAGGCGGAAGGTCTACTGCTTCCCCGACTGCAGCCGCCTGGACCCCAAGGCGCAGAACGTGCTGCTGAAGGTGCTGGAGGAGGGGCCGCCCCACGCGGCGTTCCTGTTCTGCGCGGAAAACAGCGCGGTGCTGCTGCCGACCATCCGTTCACGGGCGGAGGAATGGAAGCTGGCCCCCGGACCGGAGGACGTTTACAGCGAGGACGCGCGAAGGCTGTGCGCCCTGCTGTGCGGGGGAGAGACCCCGGCGATCGTGCATTTCTGCGTGGGGCTTGAAAACAGCAAAATGAGCCGGGAGGAGCTGCGGGAGCTGCTGTCCAGCGCCCGCAGCCTGCTGGCGGCGGCCCTGGCGGCCTGCTACACGGGCGGCGGCGAGAAGCAGGCCCGGCAGATGGCCCGGCAGATCGGGAAGCGGCGTCTGGCGGCCTATATTGAAATTTTGGAAGGGCTTGCCCGGCAGTGCGCTTATAACATCAGCGTGGGGCATCTGGCCGGCGCGCTGGCGGCGGCCCTGACGGCCTGAGCCGCAGGCCTAGAGAAGAAAGGAATCCAATCAGAATGGCAGAAGTGATCAGCGTCCGCTTTCGCAGCGGAGCGAAGAACTATTATTTTGACCCCAGGGGCCTGACGGTGCAGCCGGGCCAGTATGTGGTGGTGGAGACCGCCCAGGGGATTGAGTACGCCAAGTGTACCGAGGGCAGCCACGAGGTGCCGGACGAGGCGGTGATCCAGCCCCTGCGGGGCGTGGTCCGCATCGCCACGGAGAACGACCACAAGGCCGCGGCCTACAACCGCAGGCGGGAGAAGGAGGCCGTCGGCATCTGCGAGCAGAAGATCGCCGCCCACGGCCTGGAGATGAAGCTGGTGAACGTGGAGTGCAGCTTTGAGGGCAACAAGATCATCTTTTTCTTTACCGCCGACGGACGGGTGGACTTCCGGGAGCTGGTGCGGGATCTGGCGGGGGTCTTCCGGGCCCGGATCGAGCTGAGGCAGATCGGCGTGCGGGACGAGGCGAAGATGCTGGGCGGCATCGGCATCTGCGGCCGCCCCCTGTGCTGCAGCCAGTTTTTGGATGAATTTATCCCTGTGTCCATCAAGATGGCCAAAACCCAGAATCTGAGCCTGAACCCCGCCAAGATCTCCGGCGCCTGCGGTCGCCTGATGTGCTGCCTGAAATATGAGCAGGCCGCCTATGAGGACGCGGCCAAGCGCATGCCCAAGGCGGAGAGCTTTGTGGATACGCCCGACGGCATTGGCAATGTCAGCGGCGTGGACCTGCTGCGGGAGCAGGTGCAGGTGCGTCTGGACAGCGCGCCGGAGTCCCCCAAGCGGTATAGGAACACGGAGATCCGGGTCCTGCGCAACGGCAAGGGCAGCCGGGAGGGGATTGAGATCCCCAAGGAGCACCCCCAGCGGCAGACCCTGGACACGGAGGTGCGCTTTAAGCGGACCCTCCGGGAGCCCATCCAGGTCCCCGCTCTGCTGGCGGAGGACCGGGAGCCCCTGCCGGGCGGGGAGCGCCCCAACAACCGCCGCCGGAACAATAACAGCCCCCGGCGCAGCGGCGGCAAGGGCCGGCAGAACGACGGCAAACGTCCGGACAGGCGGCAGGACAGCCGGGCGAAGATGGTGGAGCGGGTGGACCGGATCGAGCGGGTGGAAAAGCTGCCCGTGCGCATCACCAGCGACGTGACCGCCGAGAAAAAGGCGGCGGCGGACCGGGCGGCCCGGCAGCAGGGCGACGGCCGCCCGCCGGACACCAAGGCGACAAACCACCGCCGTCCCTACCGCAAGCCCAGGCAGCGCTCCTGACAGCGCTTTATGCGATTGAAAGCCCTCCCAGCCAGCCGCAGGCTGACTGGGAGGGCTTTCGGAAATTACCGCCGCTGGAACCGGGAGGCGGCGGCCAGGCCAAGCAGAAGCACCGCGCCTGACGCCAGCAGCAGAATTCCGGCCCTGTCCGTCCCGGTATTTTCCGGACCGGGCGGCTGTCCGCCTGAATCGCTTATCCGCTCCGGCTGTTGACCGGCGTCCGGCTGCAGAGCATTTGTCTGGTCCGGCCTTGCGGGCCGCTGGCCCTGATCGCGCTCAAATCCGCCGCCCATACCGCCGGGACCGCCGCCAAAGCCGCCGCCGGCGTCCATGCCGCCCATGTCCTGGATGTTGATGTCCGAGGCGTCCACCAGGGCGCTGCCGTCCTCCTGCTGGCCCTGGCTGGTGGAGGGGATGGTCCCCTCCAGCTGCCCGCGTACGCTCTCGGCCCGGCGCAGGCAGAAGGCCCTCAGGGCCGCCGCGCCTGCGGTAAACTCCTCCAGGGTGCAGAATTTTGTGGGGTCCTTCTCCACGTAGGGCGTGATCATTGCGGTGACGCTGTCGATGGTCTGCGCGAATTCCCCGCTGTCGAAATAGCTGGAGAGAAATTCCGCGTACAGCTGATGATACCGCTGCGTGTACGCCTCGCTGCCGAAGATCCACGCCGCCATAGGCCGGTCCTCCAGACTCCCGCCGGTTACCGGGGAGTCGATGGGCGCGTTCACAAGGCTGTCCGCGCCGGAGGCGGCGTCAAACCCGCCGAAGGCCAGGTTGTAATCCCAGGGCAGCATGGACAGAACGCCGTCCTTCTCGTAGAGGTAGTAGTTGTGGACCATGCTGCCGGTGTAGCTGTCGCCGTTGCAGACAAAGGTGTGGGCCACAAAGTATCGGATGACCGCGTCCACGTCCACCACCCGCGCGGCGTCCTCCCCGCTGCTCAGCGTCTTCAGCGACGCGATCAGGCGAATCCTGTCAGCGTCCGAAATATCGGTCTTCGCGCTGTCGAAAATGTTGGCGTAGCTGTCGGGGTCATCGTCGATATACTGCAGCTTTACATCGCTGCTGCCCATACCGCCGAACCCGCCGCCCATACCGCCCATTTCCGCAGGCGGCTCCCCATTTTCCGGCGGCGCGAACCCCGCCGCAGGCGCACCGCCGCCCTGGGGCGGCGCGGGGAGACTGCCGGCGTCTCCGCCTGGCTGCGGTCCGCTCCAGAGGTCCTCCCCGCCGCGGTCCTCCAGGTCCTCTATCGCAAAGCCCCTGCCGTTCCCGCGCCCGCCGCCGAAGCGCATACTGTCGGGCTTGTAGAGGTTCCCGGCGTCCCTGCCGTAATTGCGCTGCAAAAAGCCGTCCTCAACGCCCTCCACCGCCAGATACAGGCCCCAGTCCTCCCCGTTTACCGTGATATAGACAAAGCTGCACAGAGGCGCGGCGGCCCCGGCGGCGGCCATCATCTGGTAGGAGAGGAAATCCTTCATATAGGTGTTATCCTGGATGATGTTGTTCAGGTTCAGCTTATCCAGGCCGTAATAGGACGTCTGGCTGTCATAGTGGTCGAATTCGATTTTGAAGCTGTACCGGTCGTTCCCATATCTGGCCACGGAGCTGAGGGACGTGTTCCCCTTGGCCCGGATGCCCACGTTCCGGCGGGATTCCCCGTCGATGACCACCGCGCAGGCCGCATACTCCTCGTTCTCGCAGGTGTCGATAAAGCCGTCCCAATCGTCCATCACGATGTCCACCGTATGGACCCGGCCGGCAGCAAAGAGCCGGTCTTCATAGCCCATGGTCCGGGACGCCGCCTGGAGCCCCAGGGCCTCGCCGTTGACAAACAGCAGCGTGACCGCCAGCGTCAGCGCCAGGACCAGACAGCAGAGCCGGTCGATGTGTCTGTGCGTCGACATAGCCTCACCCCATGTAGTCGCCGTTGTAGCTGACCAGGACCGCGCTGTATACGCCGTCGATGTCCGCCAGGGTGTTGACAAAGTCCGTATTGCCGCCCTTCATGCGGATCTCCAGGTTCATCTCCACCTCGCCCCGCTGGGCGGTCTTGCTCTTGACCACGCACCGCTGCACCTGGCTGTCCAGAAACGCCCTGGCCCGCTGCTCGCTGTCGTGGCCGTCGCAGCGCAGCACCACGATATAGGGGTCAAGATACGATTTTTTGTTGACAAACACCAGCAGCACCACGCCTATGGCCACACTGCCGGTGACCGCCAGCGGGATCAGCCCCGCCGCCAGCACGATGCCCACGGCGATGGACCAGAACAGAAACGCAATATCCAGCGGCTCCTTGATGGCGGTGCGGAAGCGCACGATGGACAGCGCGCCCACCATGCCCAGACTCAGCACCACGTTGCTGGTCACGGCCAGAATCACCACAGTGGTGATCATGGTCAGCGCCACCAGCGTCACGCCGAAGCTGGAGGAGTACATGACGCCGGAAAAGGTCCGCTTATAGACCAGAAAGATGAACATGCCCAGGCCAAAGGCCAGGACCAGCGCCAGCGCCATGTCAAAAATACTGACGCTGGCGATGTTTTCCAGAAAGCTGGATTTGAAGATGTCACCGAATGTAATCATGTCTGTTTTCTCCTTTTTACTGTTGCCGCTCTACCCGTACATGCGGCAGGCCGCGTACTTGGAAAAGGCGGACGCCCGCCGGCTTTCCAGCTGCACGGCGTCCCGGATCACCGACGGCAGGAATGCGTCCCACTTGACCTCCAGAATGGCGGGTGCGTTCCCCGCCGGGATGGTCACGCAGTCCGCGCTGAGAAAGCCTGCGCACCCCAGGCCGGTGCGCAGGCCGTAGTCCAGCGTCACCCGCACGTTCCCCGGCCCGCAGACAAAGGCCTCCCGGGTGTACTCCACAATGACCTTGGGCCGCAGCAGGGAGCAGGTCATCTTGTGGTACAGCTCCTGCACCAGGGGCCGCCCGCTCTCCGGCATCCACGCCAGCGCCCCGTCCGCCGCGGCCTGGGCCTCCTCCCGCGTCAGCGCCGCGCTCTCCTTGCTGCACAGGCCGCCGGCCTTGCTCTTCTTCTCCAGGCGGATGAGGGACGTGTCCCCATTGTAGAGCCGGAGGCGGAACTTTTCCCGCCGGTCCACCCCATCCAGCTTTTCCCGGAGAGCCGTGTCCGACGGCGTGTCGAAATACAGGCTGCGGATGAAGTATTTGCCGTCCGCCGCGTGGCTGTCCGGTCTGGCCACGGCCCGCAGCCGCTGGCGGAGGACCAGCAGGTCCCCAGGGGCGATCTGGTGCTTCCACTCGTGCCGGAAGTTCATGCTGTCACATCCTTTCCTTCAACACCCCGATTGTACCGCGCCGGGCTGAAACAATTCTGAAAAAATCGTGAACGCTCTGTGACTTTTTTCCTGTTTTCAGCGCTGTTTCAGCGTGGCGCGGTATGGTTGAGCTATCAGTAACAACGGAGGTTTCCCGCCTATGAAAATCCTGATCATCGAGGACGAGGTCCTGCTGGCCGACTCCCTGAAAACACTGCTGGAGGCAAAGGGCTTTGAGGCCGAGGCGGTCTACAGCGGCGAGAGCGGCGCGGAGTACGCCCAGCTGGGCGTCTATGACCTGCTGATCCTGGACGTCATGATGCCCGGACTCAACGGCTTCCAGGTGGCCCGGCAGGTCCGCTCCAGCCGCTGCGGCACCCCCATCCTGATGCTGACCGCTCGTTCGGACGTGCTGGACCGGGTGGAGGGCCTCAACTCCGGCGCGGACTACTACCTCACCAAGCCCTTTGACACGCGGGAGCTGCTGGCCTGCGTCAACGCCCTGCTGCGCCGCCAGGGGGAGCAGGTCAACGCCCTCTCCTTTGGCAATACCCAGCTGGAGCTGGACTCCAACATGCTCATCTGCGGGGAGAACCGGGTGCGGTTGTCGGCGCGGGAGTTCGACGTCATGCGCCAGCTGATGCAGTCGCCGGAGCGGAACGTCTCCAAGGAGACGCTGCTGGCAAAGGTGTGGGGCTACGACTCCAACGCGGTGGAGAACCATGTGGAGGTGTATGTGGGCTTCCTGCGCAAAAAGCTGCGGAGCATCGGCTCCAGCGTCCGCATTGAGGCGGTGCGGCGGCTGGGCTACCATCTGGAGGCGGACGAGTCATGATCCGGCGGCTGCGGTTGACATTTGTCTGCATCAACATGGTGACGGTCACCGCCATGCTGTGCGTGATCTTCGGCATGGTCCTCCACTTCACCCGGGAGAACCTGGAGGCGAAGAGCATCCATCTGCTCCAGACGCTGGCCGCGGAGCCGGGCCAGCCGGGCCCGCGGGGGCCCCATGAGGTGCAGCTGCCCTATTTCACGGTGGAATTCGGCCAGTGGGGCGGCATGCGGGTGGTGGGGAGCGGGACCTACGCCTTTCTGGACGAGGCGGAGCTGTCGGAGCTGCTGCGGGCCGCTCTGGACGCCGGGGAGCCCGTCGGGGTCCTGCCGGAGTACGGCCTGCGCTACTGCCGGACCGGTCCGCCGGGCGGGTTCGTCTTCGTGGATATCTCCAGCGAGATCAGCACCATGGAGAATCTGCTGCGGAACTGTCTGCTCATCGGCTGCGCCAGCTTTCTGGCATTCCTGCTGATCAGCCTGCTGCTGGCCCGGTGGGCGGTAAAGCCGGTGGACACGGCGTGGCGGCAGCAGCGGCAGTTCGTGGCGGACGCCTCCCACGAGCTGAAGACGCCGCTGACCGTGATCCTGACCAACGCTGAGCTGCTGCAGGACGCCGGGCCGTCCCGGTTCGCGGACAACATCCTGGTCATGGCCCGGCAGATGCGGGGGCTGGTGGAGGGGCTCCTCGACCTGGCGCGGGTGGACAACGGGGAGAAGGCCTTCCAGCCGGTGGACCTCAGCCGCCTGGTAGCGGACGCGCTGCTGCCCTTTGAGCCGGTGTTCTTTGAGCGGCGGCTGGAGCTGTCCTCCTCCGTCGCGGAGGATATCACGGTGCAGGGCAGTCCGGGCCACCTGCGGCAGGTGGTGGAGATCCTGCTGGACAACGCGCAGAAGTACGCGGACGCCCAGGGAACGGTGGCGGTGCGGCTGGAGCGGAGCGGCGGGAAGGCCTGCCTGCTGTCCGTGGCCAATCCAGGGCCGGCCATCAGCCGGGAGGACCTGGCCAACATCTTCAAGCGGTTCTACCGGGTGGACGAGGCCCGGCGCAGGGACGGCAGCTGCGGACTGGGTCTGGCCATCGCGGAGGGGATCGTGGCATCCCACCGGGGGAAAATATGGGCGGAGAGCGGCAACGGCGTCAACACGTTTTTTGTCCGGCTGCCGGTTGACAGGGACAACAAAAGCGGCGCTCCCCACGGCGGAAAACCGTAGGGAGCGCCGCTGGCGCGGGGCGGGGGGACTTACGGCAGCTGGTCCAGGGAGGCAAACTGGTAGCCCATGTCCTCCCATTTGGTCAGCAGCTCGTCCAGAATGTCCGCGTTTGTGGAGGACGTGGAGTGCAGCAGGACAATGGCCCCGTCGTGGATGCGGGGCAGGAGCTTGGCATAGGCCTGCTCCGGCGTGGGCTGGTCGTCGGCGTACCAGTCCACATAGGCCAGGCTCCAGAAGATGGTCCGATAGCCCAGAGCCTGGGCCTGCTTGAGATTGTCCACACTGTATTTCCCCTGGGGCGGGCGGTAAAACCGGGACAGATCCTGACCGGTGGTCTCCTTGTACAGCGCCGCCAGGGCGTTCAGCTCCTGCTGAAAGGCGCTCTGGTCGGAGATGCTGGACATGTCCGGGTGGTGGAAGGTGTGGTTGCCCACGATGTGGCCCTCGGCGGCCATGCGGCGGACAATATCCGGGGCGCTCTCGATCATGTGGCCCACAACGAAAAAGGCGGCGGGCGCGCGGTGCTTTTTCAGGGCGTCCAGGATCTTTTCCGTGCAGCCGTTTTCGTACCCGCAGTCGAAGGTGAGATAGATCACCTTTTGGGCGGTGTCGCCCAGGTAGTAGGCGTCATACTGCGCCAGCTCCTCTGCAGCGGCGTTGCCGACAGGCGGCTGGCCCTCCGCGGGGAACGACAGGCCCCAGTTGACTGCGGAGGCCTCCACCGCCTCCACAGCGGCGGGGGCGGAGGCCGGAGACGCCGCCGTGTCCCTGTCCAGGGAGACTGCAGCGGCGGCGATGAGCGTAACGGTGACAAGAGCGCTGAGGATGAGCAGGTGACTGCGATTCCAGCGTGACATGGTTGGTGAACCTCCTTGGGTTGGTGTCACGCTTAGTCTGTCCCGCCAGGCGGCCTTTTATCCCGCTACAGGACCCGCTCGGAGATCACCCGGCGGATTTTCCCGTCAGGCGTCTTGCAATTTGGGGACTAATGTGGTAGACTATACGCAGAACAGGTCCTGCCCCGGATGGCGGGACGAAAGGAGGAATTACCATGCAGCAAACAAAGCGGATCGCTGCGGGAGCGGCGGCGGTCCTGACTGCACTGATGCTCATGCTCCCCGCGTCGGCTCACGGCGGACATCACCATAAGAATACGGCCCAGCCCGCCGTCACATCCTGCGGCGTATGCGCCGTGGAGGGCTGCACCGTATCTGGCCGGCACACCCACAGCGGAACCACTTACTGCGGCTATGACCATGCGGACGGCGTATGCCGCGGCGCCTGCGCGGCGCTGTGCGGTGTGGAGGGCTGCACCGTGTCCGGGCGGCACACCCACAACGGGATCACCTACTGCGGCTACGGCCATGAGGCCGGGTTCTGTGACGGGACCTGCGCGGCGCTGTGCGGCGTGAAGGGCTGCACGGCCACCGGGCGGCACACCCACAGCGGGACCACCTACTGCGGCTACCACCACGACGGCGGGTTCTGCGACGGCACCTGCACCGCCATCCTGGCCGCCCAGGCCGCCGGAACTACCGGCGGCTGCCATGGCAGCGGCTACGGCCACCACGGGCACTGCTGACGCCCATGAAGAAGGTCGCGTTTATCACCGGCGGCAGCCGGGGGATTGGCCGCGCCATTGCCGTGCGTCTGGCGGCGGAGGGCTATGCGGTGGGGATCGACTACCTCAATTCCCAGCAGCAGGCGGAGGCCCTGGTCAAGGAGCTGCGCCTGCAGGGAACAGACGCCCTGGCGGTCCAGGGGGACGTGGCGGACCGGGAGGCCATTACAGCCGCCATCCATCTGGTGGAGGCGTCCCTGGGTCCGGTCTCGGTGCTGGTCAACAACGCGGGCATCGCGGAGCAGAACCAGTTCCAGGACATCTCTGACGCCTTCTGGCACAGGCTCTTTGCCGTCAACGTGGACGGCGCGTTCCACACCATTCAGGCGGTCCTGCCCCGTATGCTCCGGGAGAAGTCCGGCAGCATCATCAACATCTCCTCCATCTGGGGGCTGCGGGGCGCGTCCTGCGAGGCGGCCTATTCCGCCACAAAGGCGGCGCTCATCGGCCTGACCCGGTCCCTGGCCCAGGAGCTGGCCCCCTCCAACATCCGGGTCAACTGCATTGCGCCCGGCGTGATCCTCACCGATATGGTGCGGGTGCTGGGGGAGGAGACCCTGTCTCTGCTGGCGGAACAGACCCCCATGGGGCGGCTGGGTACGCCGGAGGACATCGCCAGGCTGGCGGCGTTCCTGGCGGGGGATGGCGCGTCCTTTATCACCGGCCAGGTGATGACCGCGGACGGCGGCTTTATCGTATAAGCAGCATGAAACAAGAGGAGACGTACTCCCGACGGGAGTACGTCTCCTCATTGCTTCGCTGCTCTCTCAGCGGCTCATCAGGTTGTACAGCATCACCGCGGCCTCCGCCCTGGTGGCGGCCCGGTCCGCCGCAAAGCTGCCCTCCGGGCTCACCATGCCCAGCCCCTGGGCCAGGGCCGCCCAGCTCAGCAGCTCCGCCGGAATCTGGTCCCGGTCGGCATAGGCGCAGGTGAAGATGCCCTGCAGCCGGGCCACGGGGCCGAAGCCCGCGCCCTGGAGCAGCATCCGCACCGTCTCGCCGCGGGTCATGACATGGCCGTCCTGCCGCTCCGCCCGCGTCAGCATGCCCAGGCTATAGGCGCGGCTGTACAGGTCGTCGGCCTTGTCCGTCTCCGGATCAAAGCGGTAGCCGTCCGCGCTGGCCAGCAGCGCCACCAGGTCCAGCTGGGTCAGCTCCTTCCGGGGCTGGCAGACGCCGCCGGACCAGCCGATGCCGTAGGCCGCCAGGGCCTCGATCTGCTTTCCGGCCCAGTGGTCCGCCGTGTCGCTGTAGGAGAGGACGCCGCTGCCGGCGTCAATTTCCCGATAGATCACCTCGCCGGTCCTGGCGTCCACACCGGCGGCGGCTCTGTCCTCCTCCGGGGCGTAGGACAGCTGCAGCCGGAAGAAGTAGGCGTAGCCCTGTTCCAGCAGCGGTTTGGCCTCCGGCATAGACGGGTCCAGCTTCACCGGCACGTTCCGGTAGGCCAGGGCCGGGGTGTAGTGGCCGGACCAGGCGTCCAGCCCGGCGGCGGCGTCCACAATGCCCTCCGCACTGTCAAAAGCCACGCCGTCCGTCCAGCTCCGCTCCAGGCTGCTGATGGTCCCGTCCAGGATGTCCACAGACACCCGCAGGCTGTTTTCCGGGAAGAAATATCCGTTTTCCTTCTGGGCAAACTGGAAGCTGTGGGCGCTGCTGTAGGCGCTCTCCTCCCAGGGCGTGCTGTTGTAGAGGGCTGTTTTGGCCAGCTCCTCCCCCCACAGCTCTGCCAGGAACGCCTCACCGGTCTTGCGGGCGGCCTCCTCGCTGACGGCGGCCTTCCGGTCCTTGGCGTAGGGCGCGCTGGAGTAGACCCGCAGCAGCGCGCCGGTCTTGCCGTCGCAGAGGACCGTGCGCCGCCAGATATTGTCGCCGTCCTTGCGGCTGTAGGTCAGCCGGGCGGTGACCTGCCCGGTCTCCTTGTCCAGGGAGTAGTTGGCGGAGCCGAAGGTGTACTTGGCCAGCCCCAGGGCGGTCCACTTCTGCAGCTCCCTGTCCAGGGTCTCCTTGTCCAGCACGCCCTCCATCTTGGAGATGCCGGCCAGCTCCGCCTGGGACAGACCGCCGGATGCCGCCGTGTCCATGGCCGCCTCCGGCGCGGCCCCCGCGTCGCCGGCAAAGCCGTTTGCCAGGCCCTTGCGGTCGACCTCCTCATAGAGCTTGGTCAGATTGACCAGTTCCCCCGTCTGGGCATCTACGTAGTAGGAGTCCACCGGCTCCGGCAGGTACTGCAGGGACGCCTTTTTGGCGTCCGGGTCCAGGACGTACTCCAGACGCATGTTCATGGTCTGCTTCAGCTGGGCTCCGGCGGCGCTTTTGCTGACCGCCGGCCTGGCGCTGGGGACGCCGCCGATGACGTTCTGCTCCAGGCTCTCCCGGTAGAAGCGGATGACCTTGCCGTCGCTGGCCCGCACCGTCACGGAGAAGGTCAGCGGGGAGGAGACCCCGTTGAGGAGGATTTCACCGCTGAAGCGGTGGCTGGAGGTGCTCAGCCGGCCGGTGTCCCGGTCCGAAAAGCGGGCGCTCTCCACAGAGCCGTCCAGGACCTTTTTCAGGAAGGCCTCCGCTGACTTCTGGGCCTGCTCCCTGGACACGGCGGGAAAGGCGGGGATGTAATTGCCGCCGCCATAGACGGAGGGCGTATCGTAGCCGCTGGATTCATCGGAGAAATAGCAGCTGAGGATCTTGCCCGCCTCCGTGGCCGACACCGCCAGGCTGACGCCGTTCCCGCTCCAGTTCAGGTCCCACACCGGGGCCAGCTCGTTTTCCCGCAGCTCGCCGTAGAACTCCTCGTACTCGTCCCCGATGGACAGGGTCTCCTTTACCTTCACGGTCACCTGGGCCAGGCGCTGGTCGGTGTTGGAGCTGCCCAGCGCGGCGCTCTCGCCGGGGGACGGGGCGGGGGCCTCCGGTTCCGCTGCTGCCGTGGCTGCCGCCGGCGCGGTCAGGGTCAGCATCAGCGCGGCGGACAGGGCCATGCTTAAGATTCGCTTCATTGTTTTCTGCCTCCTTCACTTTTTATAAAAAAGTCCTTATTGATTAGGACGCACCGGGACAGAAAATGTTCCATACAGGTGAAGAAAATTTTGCGGTTGGAATGGGGTAGAGTGCAGTGAGAAACTAGAGGTATCAAGGGCAGAGGTTATTCGTAGGGGTATTCACAAGGTATATGACGGCCTCGATAAAAAGTGAGGGAAGCGGCGCGCTCCTGTCAAAAACACACGCCACTTCCCCAGCCGACTATTGCCAAAAGGCAACGGTGACGTAAATATTATACCATGCGTCAGCTTTCTTTTCAAGCAGTATCGGCCAAAAAAGGAAAAAGAAAGGACGGTTCAATCGTGGAAAACATCTTGAAAATGCTTTACGACCTGCCCCACGTACCCACGCATCATGGGGCGCGTTACCTGACCCGTATGCGCTTTTCCCGCAGCCGCTGGTACACGAACTCCCGGAACAGGGCGTACAGCACGCTGGTCAGGGGGATGAACAGCAGCATGCCCGCCACGCCCAGCAGGCTGCCGCCTACGGACACCGCCGCCAGCACCCAGATGGACGGCAGGCCCACGGAGCTGCCCACCACATGGGGATAGATCAGGTTCCCCTCCACCTGCTGCAAGATCAGGAACATGACCACAAACACCAGCGCCTGCATGGGGGACACCATCAGCAGCAGGAACGCCCCCACGCCGCAGCCGATAAACGCGCCCACGATGGGGATCAGGGCGGTGATGGCGATGAGGCACCCCACCAGCAGGGCGTAGGGCATCCGCAGGACGGTCATGCACAGGAAGAACATGCACCCCAGGATCACCGCCTCCATGCACTGGCCGGTGATGAAGCTGGAAAATACTCTATGGCTCAGACGGCAGACCTCTACCGTTTTGTCCGCGCCCCTCTTGGGCAGCAGGGCGTACAGCGCCTTGCGGCACTGCAGGCCCAGCTTCTCCTTCTGGAGCAGGACATAGACGGCAAATACCACCGCCACAAAGACGGTGCTGACCGCGCTGACAATACTCTTGGTGGCGGAGATGGTGGAGCTGAGCACATTGCCGAAGCCGCTGCCCACAAAGTCCACCACGCTGGCCAGCAGGGACTCCCAGTCCACGGTCAGAGTCTCCAGCCAGCTGTAAATTTCGGGGTAGGCCACGAACTGCTCCTCCGCCCAGACGGCGAACCGCCGCCAGGCGGATACAATGGTGGTCCCCAGGCCGGATACACTCTCTGCCAGCTGGGGCACAATGATCAGCAGCAGCGCCGGAATGACCACCGCCACCACAACGATGGTCGCCAGCAGGCTGAGAACGCGGGCAGCCTTCGGCGACAGGCCCCGCCTTCTCCCGCCGCCGGGGGAGGGGCGAAAGAGCTTTTTTTCAAAGAACGACATGGGCACATTCAGCACAAAGGCCACCGCGCCGCCGATCAGCAGCGGGGAGGCCACGCCGCCCACAAACCGAAGAAACGCCAGGACCTGGCCGAAGTGCTGCAGGCCCGTAAACAGCAGTATGGCAAAGGCGATGAGAAGCATCAGCTTCCTCATGGCTGCGCGGGAAATTTCCATGCTTGTCCCTCCTGAACCGCTCTGCGGCGGCGTGTATGATTGCTCCATCCTACCGCGTCCGGCGGCGTTCGTCAATGGACAAAGTGTAAACTTTATCTGGCACATTTTTTCGCCCGCGAGTATAAACCCCCTGATAAATTATCGTAACGCGGGCGTGGTGCGGGTTTGAAAATCGGAAGCAGCGGGGTACGGCTCAGAGGACCGGCGTACCCCGCTGCTTATGTCATTCCACCGTCACCGATTTCGCCAGATTCCGGGGCTTATCGATATCGCAGCCCCGCATCAGCGCCACATAGTAGGCGAACAGCTGCAGCGGCGCGACCCCCAGCAGCGGCATCAGCATGGGGTGGACGTCGGGGATGGCGATGACGCCGTTGGCCGCAGACGCCATTTCCGCCCGCCGGCTCTCCGCCGTCAGGGCCAGCACGTCGCCGCCTCGGGTCTTGACCTCCACAATGTTGCTCATGGCCTTGTCAAAGAGCGTGACATAGGTCCCCAGGGCCACCACCAGCGTGCCCTCCTCGATGAGGCTGATGGTGCCGTGCTTCAGCTCGCCGGAGGCGTAGGCCTCGGAGTGGATGTAGGAGATCTCCTTCAGCTTCAGGGACCCCTCCAGCCCCAGGGCATAGTCGATATTCCGGCCAATGAAAAAGACGCTGTTGAGGTTGAAATACCGGCTGGCAAAGTACTGGATGTCCTCCCGCCCGGACAGCACCGTCTCCAGCTTCTCCGGCAGCAGCAGCATTTCGTCCAGAACGCGCCGCCGCTCGTCCCCGTCCAGGGAGCCCAGGACCTTTGCCATATACAGCCCCAGCAGGTCCAGCACCGCCAGCTGGGTGGTGTACGCCTTGGTGGTGGCCACGGCAATCTCCGGCCCGGCCCAGGTGTACAGTACCTGGTCGCTCTCCCTGGCGATGGAGGAGCCCACCACGTTGACGATGGACAGGATCTTTGCCCCCAGCCGCCTGGCCTCCCGCAGCGCCGCCATGGTGTCCAGCGTCTCGCCGGACTGGCTGATGACCACCACCAGGGTCTGCTCATCCACAATGGGGTCCATGTACCGGAACTCCGACGCCAGGGCCACCTCCACCGGCACCCGGAGAATCCGCTCCAGGCTGTACTTGCCCACCATGCCCACGTGGTAGGAGGAGCCGCAGGCCACAATATACAGCTTGCGGAGACTGCGGATGTACTCGTCCGTCAGGGAGAAGTCCTCCAGACAGACCTCGCCGTCCCGAATCCGGGGGAAGACGGCCCGGCGGAGGGCCTCCGGCTGCTCCATGATCTCCTTGAACATGAAGTGCTCATAGCCCCCCTTTTCCGCCGCGTCAACCTCCCAGTCCACATAGGCGATCTCCTTCTCAACGGGCTGCATGAGGTAGTTATAACACCGGATGCCGTCCCGGGTCAGCACCGCCAGGTCGCCGTCGTCCATATACGACACCCGGCGGGTGTGGCGCAGGATGGCGGTCACGTCGCTGGCCAGGAAATGGCACCCGTCGCCGTAGCCCAGGATCAGCGGGCTGTCCTTGCGCACGGCGATGATCTGGTCCGGCTTGTCGGCGCACAGGATGCCCAGGGCGTAAGCGCCCTCAATCCGGTGGAGACAGCGGCCCACGGCATCCAAAATATCCACCTTGCCGTCCTCATAAAAATACTCCACCAGCTGGGCCACCACCTCTGTGTCCGTCTCCGAGGTGAAGGGCACCCCCTGCTTCTGAAGAAACGCCTTCAATTCGGCATAATTTTCGATGATGCCGTTGTGTACCACGGCGATCCTGCCGCTGCGGCTGACCTGGGGGTGGGAGTTGGCATCCGAGGGCGCGCCGTGGGTGGCCCAGCGGGTGTGGCCCACGCCCGCCGTGCCTGCCACGGCCCGTCCGCCGTCCAGCAGGCCGCTGAGCACCTGCAGGCGGCCCTTGGCCTTGTGGACGGAGAGCCGCCCCTCCGCGCACACGGCCACGCCTGCCGAGTCATAGCCCCGGTACTCCAGCCTGCTCAGGCCCTCCAAAAGGATGGGGGCGGCCTCCTCATGGCCCACATACCCTACAATTCCGCACATAAAAAGAATCCTCCTGACTGAAAAATGGCAGGGAAAATACGCCGCCCCAACAGACGGCCTTTTCCCGCTCTGCAGTAAGAGGACAAACTCGCAGCCATTTGTCGCTCGTTCCCCGGTCCCGGCCCCTTTGTCCCACGGTCGCCCGTGGATTTGTAGGCCGGGTGCGCACCCGGAGCGGTGCGGGAGGGCATCCGCCGAACTGTCGATCATCCCCCCACCTCGTCGTCCCATCAAAACCAATCACGCTGAACCCCGCATAAAACGGACGCGAAGCGCATTAAAGTTCTTTTTGCCTACTTTTTCTTTCAAGAAAAAGTAGGGGGCGCTGGCGCTTATGACAGACCTCTGGAGCCTGTGGCCTCCTTTCCCTCTGCGATACTTTTCCAGTATATACGGTTTTACAGAAAAAGGGAAGTGGAAATATCACCAAAGTGCGGCGAATTTCCACCGGATAGAAATGACAGCTGGCGGGCGCAATTGACAGCCGCCGCCCGGACGGCTATAATAACGGCAGAAATACCGCAGCCGGAGGGAGCCTATGGAACAGCGCTATCAGAAATTCCGGCAGAGCCGGCAGGAGCCGCTCCGCCTTGCGATCGCCCTGGATGGATTTTTTCAGGACACGGACCCCGTCCGGCAGGCCGCCTACGGGGACTATCTGCGCCGCCGCCTGCAACCGGCGGTGCAGCGGCTGGTGGAGGCGGACGACACCCGGCGGCTGAGCCGCCTGGCCCCCTGGTTCACCGCCAGACAGACGGACGCCTTTATCGCCCTGGCCCGTGAAAAGCAAAAAACCGCCGCCCTGGTCTGGCTGCTGCGGTGGAAGGGAGAGCACTATGGATTCCCGGACAAAGATTTCTCCCTCTGAGCTGGGCGTGCAGATCTTCCAGAACTGCCTTGTGGAGCTGCTCAGCCGCTTCCCCCAGCTGGACGCCGCTTTTGCCGCGCTGCCCTGCGTACCGGACGAGGCTGTACCCACCGTTGGTGTGGACGGAGCCGCCCTCCGCTTCTCCCCCCGCTGGATTCTCCCGCTGTACCGGGACGGCCCGGCCCGCCTCCGGCGGGGTTACCTGCACATGCTGCTGCACTGCCTGTACCTCCACCCCTTTGCGGGCAATTCGGGGCGGCTGTGGAATCTGGCGGCGGACATAGCCGTGGAACAAACCCTGTCCGCCGCCCTCCCGGCGCCGCCGGACAGGGTGCGGGACGGGTGCCTACAGATTCTGGGCGGCGAGGCCCGGTCCGCCGAGGCGCTGTATGAAATGCTGCGGGAGAGCGCCTTTCCCTTTTCCACAGCGGAGATGGAGGCCGCTTTTTCCTTCGACAGCCACGCCCTCTGGCGGCCCGGCCCGGAGGAACGGCAAAAGTGGAGGGCCCTTGCCTCCGGGGCCGGGCGGGGCGGGGGCCGGACCGGACATACAGCCGGCGATGGCGCGGAGACGGTGGGGGCCGGCGGACCGGGGCGCTATGACTACCGCCGCTTCCTGCGGCAGTTCACCACCCGGCGGGAGGAGGTCATCCCGGACCCGGAGAACTTCGACCTGGTGCTGTACAGCTTCGGCATGGACCTGTACGGGAATCTGCCCCTCATTGAGCCGCTGGAGTACCAGGAGGCGGCGCGGCTGGCGGAGCTGGTGATTGCCATTGACACCTCCGGCTCCTGCTCGGCGGAGACCGTCCGGCGGTTCCTGGAGGAAACCTACGCCATTGTCAGCGCCCAGGAGAACTTTTTCCGGGAGATGAAGGTGTACCTCATCCAGTGCGACTGCCTGGTGCAGAGCGTCACCGTCATCCGCTCCGCCCAGGAGTGGCTGGACAGCTGCAGGCGCATCACCATCCAGGGCCGGGGCGGCACGGACTTCACGCCGGTATTCCGGTACGTGGAGGAGCTGCGGCGGAACAAGGAGCTGAACGATCTGAAGGCCCTGCTGTACTTCACCGACGGCGACGGCGTGTATCCCCGCCAGCCCACGGAGTACCAGACAGCCTTTGTCTTCCTCCACAAAAACAACCATATGGACCATGTCCCCTCCTGGGCCGTGACACTGGCGCTGGAGGGGCCGGCAGGATGTACGAACGACAGCGGACAGGTAAGAGGACAAACTATATGATGCATTCAATACAACTCCCAGACAATCTGGAAGATCGAATTGCCGATGCGGTCAGATCCTTTTGGACAACAAGAACCGGACAACTTACACGGCAAAATGCCCAAGGGGTCAGGGATCAGGGGAATCGCGGGGCGGTTACAGGCGGTAAGCAGCTGGATGGATTTGTTCACCTGATTTGTGACCTTTTGACTTTGAACGGGGTTCCGGACAGGTGTATTTTTGCCAACTCTGATTTAGAGCTTCCCGGTTATTTCCGCCCCAACAAAAAATGGGACCTGCTGGTAGTTGACCGGGATGAATTGGTAATTGCCATCGAGTTCAAAAGCCAAGTCGGCCCCTCCTTTGGCAATAATTTCAACAACCGGACAGAAGAGGCAATGGGTACGGCGCTGGATATCTGGACAGCCTATCGGGAGGGTGTGTTTGGGGCCCAGAGCGCGCCGTGGCTGGGCTATTTTATGATGTTGGAGGACTGTGGGAAATCAAATGAGCCTGTACGAGTCAGATCTCCGCACTTTGATGTATTGAAGGAATTTGTTGACGCCTCGTACAAAAAGCGCTATGAGATTTTTTGCGAGAAGCTCCTGCTGGAACGCCAATATTCCGCAGCCTGCTTTGCAGCAACCTCCTGTTCAGGAGAAGATATTATATACGATTTTCCAAGGGAACATCTGTCGTTTGAGGCCTTTGCTATTTCCATGCTGAGCGCGGCGTTTGTACGCTTGGGAGGACGGAGGCATTCATCTTGACAAGTCAGCTGCTCTACCATGGCGACGCAAGGGACATCCGCTTTATTCCGGATCAAAGCGTCCACCTGGTATTAACATCCCCCCCCTACTTCAATCTAAAGGAATACCGAAAAGGCCAAAATCAGCTGGGCATTCTGGAGGACTATCAGGAATTTGTCGACGAGCTTGAAAAGGTCTGGAGAGAATGCTACCGTGTCTTGGTTCCCGGCGGACGCATTGTGTGCGTTGTGGGCGACGTGTGCATGTCGAGACGGAAATATGGCCGCCATGTTGTTATGCCGCTCCATTCAGATATCGCCGTCTCATGCCGGAAAATTGGTTTTGATAACCTCAATCCAATCCTATGGCATAAGATTTCCAACGCGGCCTTTGAGGCGAACACGCATAGCTCGATTTTGGGAAAGCCCTACGAGCCAAACGCAATCATCAAAAATGATATCGAATATATCCTGATGGAACGGAAGCCCGGCGGGTACAGAAAGCCCACGGAGCAGCAGCGCGCCGAAAGCAAAATCGGCAAGGAGGATTTTCAGAATTGGTTCAGCCAGATATGGGAGATGCCCGGAGCGTCAACCAAAAGCGGCCATCCCGCGCCCTTCCCGCTGGAACTGGCCAGCAGACTGGTAAAGATGTTTTCTTTTGTTGGGGATACCGTTTTAGACCCCTTCTGCGGAAGCGGCACCACCATGCTGGCTGCAATCAATAACGGCAGAAACAGTGTCGGCGTTGAGACAGAGGCATATTACTGTGATTATGCCGTACAGCGGATTTCGACCGGGCGAAGCGTATTGGCCGACTACACATTTCAATATATTGACTTGAGCCATGAGGAAGATTCCTATGTCAGCCAAACTGAGCAAAGCTCCACAGATAAAGCCGCCTCAAACAGATCACGGGAGCAAATAAGCATATGAACATCAGAGACGCAAAACAGGAGATCAAAAACACGCTTCGGGCCTACCACCGCCGGGACAGCGCCGGACGCTGCCTCTTTCCCGCCGTACGCCAGCGGCCCATTCTGCTCATGGGCCCGCCCGGCATCGGCAAGACGGCCATTCTGGAGCAGGCCGCCGCCGAGGCGGGGGTGGGACTGGTGTCCTACACCATGACCCACCACACCCGGCAGAGCGCCATCGGCCTGCCCCATATCGAGAGCCGCACCTTCCAGGGCCGGGAATTCCAGGTGACGGAGTATACCCTCAGCGAAATTGTGGCGTCTGTATACGCCTGCATGGAGCGGACGGGACAGCAGGAGGGCATCCTGTTTATCGACGAGATCAACTGCGTGTCCGAGACCCTGGCCCCTACCATGCTGCAATTTTTGCAGAACAAAACCTTCGGCAGCCACAAAATCCCCGATGGCTGGCTGATTGTGGCGGCAGGGAATCCGCCGGGCTACAACCGCTCGGTCCGGGAGTTCGACGTGGTGACGCTGGACCGGGTGCGGGAAATCGACATCGAGGCGGACCTGGCGGTCTGGATGGACTACGCCCGGCAGAAACGGGTCCACGGGGCGATACTGTCCTATCTGACCATCCACGAGGACCAGTTCTATCAGGTGCGGCAGACCCCGGCGGGGGCGTCCTTTGTCACCGCCAGGGGCTGGGAGGACCTGTCGGAGCTGCTCCAGGGGTACGAGGCCCTGGGGCTGCCCGTCACAGAGGCCCAGGTGGGGCAGTACCTGCGAAATGAGGACACGGCCCGCGGCTTTGCGGGGTATTACCGGCTCTACCGGAAGTACGGCGAGGCGTACGGCATTCCGGAGCTGCTGGACGGCACGGCTGCCGATCTGTCTGAACAGGCTGCGCTGGCAAGAAGCGGCTCCTTCGACGAGCGGTTCACGGTGGTAAATCTGGTGCTGGATTCTCTGAACGGCTGGTTTTTCCGGGCCCGGCAGTCAGACCGGGCTGTCTCCGCCCTCCACGGGGCGCTGAGCGCCTTCCGCCTGTTCCTCCGGGACCGGGAGGACTGCGAATGTCTGGAGGCGTTCCTGCAGGGACGCCGGGACGCCCTGCGGGTGAAGGAGACGGCGGGACTGCTGACGCAGGAGGCCCTGGCGGATGAGACGTGGGTGCTGGAGCGGCTGGAGACGTACCGCCTGGAGCTGCTGGCGGGGCATGTACGGGACAAGGAGGCGGGCTTTTCCCGCCTGAAGACGCTGTTTCAGCAGGAGGTGGACAGCCGGGCCGGGCTCGTGGAGGCGGTCCGGGGACGGCTGGACCGGGCGTTTTCCTTCCTGGCGGAGGCCTTCGGCGACGGGCAGGAGATGATCCTCTTTGTCTCCGCCCTCACCAGAGGGGACGCGGCCATGGACTTTATCAGCCTCCACGGCTGCGACGCATACCTGCAGTACAGCGGGAAGCTGCTCTATCGGGAGCGGGAGGCGGAGCTGCAGGAGGCGTGCCGCGCGGCGCTGGAGGAGGGCGGCAGATAAATCGGACATGAAAGCAATGCCCCCGCAATCACACAGAGCTATAGGCCAGGACTGCAGCCGGTAAAATTGCCGCAGTCCTGGCCTATGCATATACCACCGTATGTATCCTGTTCAAGCCTTCTTCCGGGACATCCGAATCTTCTGGTACAGCTGAAAGATGGAGGAGGGGAACAGGATCCCCACGGCGATGGACACCGCCAGCAGCACCGTATTCAGCCCCTGGACAGAGCAGGCGTTGAAATTTCCCTCCATAAAAAACTTCATGGTGTGGTACAGCGAACCCCCTGGAATCAGCGGGACCGCCGCCGTAATGATAAACAGCGTCGCCGGGCACTTCACCACACGGGCCATCATCTCCCCGTAGACCGTCAGCACCACCGCAGACGCAAAATACCGCACCACGTCCTGGTCCGACCAGTATCCCGCCAGCAGATACACCACCCAGGCCAGCAGGCCCCCCAGGCTGGCCAGCAGCAGCTTTTCCCGCCGCACGTGGAACAGCAGCGCAAAGCCCATGGACCCCAGGAACGCCGTCGCCAGCCCCATGACATACTTTGTCATCATCCCGCGCCCTCCTTACAGAAAGTTTGCCGCCAGGGCAAAACCGCAGGCGATGGTCAGCGCCAGCAAGATGGCCTCGATAAAGCGCATGAGGCCGGAGATGGTGTTGCCGCTGAACATGTCCCGCAGGGAGTTGGTCAGGGCGATGCCGGGGATGAGCAGCATGATATTGCCGATGCTGATCATATCCACGCTGTCCCCCAGCCCGAAGTGGACCGCCAGCCCCGCCAGCAGCCCGCCCAGACAGGAGCAGAGCATGGCGGACAGGAACGGACTGGCGTTTACGCCCTGGATGGACCGCTCCAGACATTTCAGGATCATGCCGATGACGCCGGAGACCACCGCGTCCGCAGCGCTGCCGCCGAAAAAGAGGGAGAAGGAGGAGGAAATCAGCACATAGGTGAACAGCTGCACCCCAAAGCTGTACTGGGGCACAGACATAATCTCCTCCAGGGCCGCGTGCATGTCCTCCGGCCCCAGGTGCTCCGAGCAGACCAGACGGCAGAGCTGGTTGAGCAGCTCCAGCCGGTTTAAGTCGTATTTCATCCCCTCGATCCGGCGGGTCTGGGTGATGGCGCCGAACCGGTGGGAGTATACCGTCACCACGATGCTGGCGGTGATGGTCAGCACATCCGCCCGCTCCGCGCCGAAGGAGAAGCACAACCGCCGGAGGCTGTCCTCCACCCGGCTGACCTCCGCGCCGCTCTGCAGCATCTGCTGGCCGATCTCCAGAATTTCATACAGGTACTCGTTTGCCCGCTCCGCCTCGGCCATGACCGCCAGACGTCCGGCCTCCTCCGGGGAGAGCGGGAGATTTGCCATTTCCATAATTGCTTCTTGCCTGCTCCTTTGCTTATAACCACGCTTTGAAAAACCGCCAGGCGTTGCCGAACAGAATGCCGTCCGCTGTGTCCGCCGGGATGCCGTGCTGGGTCAGATAGCCGTAGATGGACAGGGATTTTTCCACGGAATCCAGGTCCGGGTGGATATCCGTGCCGTCGAAGTCCGAGCCCAGGGCCAGACAGGCCCCGGCGTCCAGCTCCAGGAAGCGGCACACATGGCGGTACAGGTCGTCCAGATTGCCCCGACCGCTGTCGGAGAGGAAGTCCTTGGAGTAGTTCAGGCCGATGAGCCCGCCCCGGTCCGCGATCTCCCGGATAAAGGCGTCCGGCAGGTTCCGCCGGTGGCCGCACACCGAACGGGCATTGGAGTGGGAGGCCACAAAGGGCTTTTTCGCCACGCTCAGCAGGTCCTCAAAGCCCCGGTCGTTGAGGTGGGACACGTCCACCAGCACGCCGCACCGCTCCAGCTCCGCAACCGCCTCCCTGCCGCAGGCGGTGAGGCCAGCAGAGCTGTCGTGGCCGGAACCCAGCTCGTTGGGGCCGTTCCAGGTGAGGGTCAGCATCCGCACGCCGGCGTCCCGCAGGACCTGGGCCCGCTCCGGCTGTCCCGCCAGGGCCGCGCCCCCCTCCACGGTCAGGACGGCGGCAAATTTCCCGGCCTCCAGGGCCTGCTCCATGTCCGAGAAGGACCGGCAGGGGGAGACTTTATCGCCGTGGGCCACCATCTGCCGGTCGAAAACAGCGCGGTAGCGATCAAAAAAGTCGATGGCGTCCTGGCCCCGGTAATTGTCCGGGACAAAAATGGCGAAGCACTGGACCCAGCGCAGGTTCCGGGGCATTTTGCCCAGGGCGATGTGGTACGCCGGGTTGACCAGCGGGCCGCAGGCCGGGGGCTGGGACGCCCACATGTCGCGGGTCAGGGTGTCGCAGTGCAGATCGATAATGCCTGTGGGAAACATATGTATATCCTCCAAATTTTATTCTCAAGTTAGGAATTTTCTTCGCTGACAGCGGGCAGGGCCCCGGTAAACTGGAATTTATGCCTTTAGTTTTTCTTTTTGCAAGAATATAAAAAGGGCTATCAAAACCACATTGATAATTAGAACTATACTGCTTACTTGCCCTGTCCAGCCTGCAGCTTTTCTACTTCTTCAAGTGAAAGACCGGAAATTATTGCAACCTCCTCCAAAGCGTACTTTCCCATCTCAAGCATGCGGAGTACAGTCAACTTTTTCTCCTCTCTCATGCCCTCTCTCATGCCTTCTCTCAGGGATTCGTTTCTCATATCCTCCATGACCTTGCACATGATAGCAATTCCCTCCTTACTTTCTTTGAAGAATCTAACCCGTTCCGCCAGCATTTCGTAGTGCATATTCGCCGGGTCTGTACAGGAAAAATCGTGCATCAGTTTCCCAATCGGCGTTTCGTCCCGATAGGCGCCGTTCACATACACAATATGTGAGCCGTCCTCAAACTTTTTATTGCTGCCGGAAATATACCGCTCAACTTTATAGAGAGGCTGTCCATCGCCAATCACATCGTGCTCCGTAATAAACACAACGTAGGTTTCCGGCAACTCGGCAAAATCCGCGCCCTTCCGCAGGAGATTCGCGTCCATCATGCTGCTGTTATATCTTGCCCGTTTTCTTCCGGCCCCCTTGTCAGAGCGCTGGATTTCCACGTTTATCTTTCGCCCGGCGCTGTCAGTTGCCACAATGTCCAGCCGCACAGAGCGATGAAGCAGATTTTCCACAAACACCTGGGTGCGGACATCCACAACCACTAAATCAGGCATTTCCAATACAATCCGCAGCACAAGCTGGATATACTTGGGATCACCCTCGAAGCACTTTGTCAGAAAATCATCGTCCAGTAGGCGAAAACCTCTCAGTCGACGCAAATCCTCCTGGTGCTGCAAGTCTATCCGTTCTGTCGTAGTCAAATATGCCACCTGCTTTCTTCATTTACCAGCGTGTCATGTTTCTTTCAAATTTGTCAATATATGCCTGTCTCAATTCGTCTGTTGTAATTCCATAACAAAGCATCACATCATTATAGTACATTAATACATCAGCCATCTCTTCTATGAGGTCTTTTCTCAGCCGTTCATCGGTTGATGCTTTTTTCCCGCCATTCTTTTTTACAATATCAATTACTTCTCCAATTTCGCCAATCATCCACAGCAATTTGTTTTTACCAATTTCCGCACCAATTGGTTCCCACTTGCCTTTATATTTTTCTTGCAGTTCCTTCTGCATCTGCTGCATCTCATTGACACTGAAATCCGCCATTTTACTCATCTCCTCTAATTCCGACGTATATCCTCCAAATGATAAATCCGTGTTTACCTATTTGTAAAACGCAATATAACCGGCTTCTGTCGGGTGGTCTGCAATCAAAATCTCGCCTCCCTTCAGCACGTTGACTGCGATCATCAAATCCGCCCCTGCCGCAATGAAATTCACCATCATCGCAAGGAAAGAAACGGTGCCGGGATACACCAGCATAAAAAGCACGCTGCCCAAGCCCAATACGGCAAAGGGCGCTAAAACGCCAATTAAATACTGCTTCTTTTCCAACGCCGCTTTACAGGCGCAGCTCGGCATCATCGCGCTGATATGAAAGCGGACCACAGTCCACCCTTTACCGCTTGCCGCCGCACAGCCGATACCATGCAGCAATTCATGGATGACGACAGAAACTGCTATGATTGCTATAAACAAAATGTAGAAGGAAAGGCCGCTTACTTCCAATAGATGTGCTCTTTTAACCAGCAAAAAGCGGTATAATAAGCCAAAGACGATAACAAATGGAAGCGCGTATAAAAAGCCAGAAACCGTTGCCTTTCCGGAAGTGATGGTAACATCCTTTTCTTTATAGCCTTTTTCATTTAGCTTAGCTTTCATTTTTTCAAAATTTTCACTGTGGCTATCCATTGCAGTGTCCTCCTCAATTATTTACAGCAAATAATTGTTTTCCCGGTTGGCAATCAAGAAATCAATCAGCTTGTAGGTTGCATATCCTCCGACAACCAATGGCTCACGGTCGCAGAGCCCTTTTGCCTCCTCACGGCTCTCCGCTTTCAGGATATACATGCCGGCCATTCCCGGATATCCTTTGAATACGCCGCATATTTCCAGTTTGCCCGCATCATCCAATTCCCTGATGTTCGCAACATGCTCTTCAACCACCTTCTTGGTGATTCTATTATATGTCTTGGTCTTCTCAAGCATCATCATATACATTGACTGCTCCATTTTTCGTTATCCTCCATGCTATTCATATTTTTGTGGTATACTTTCGGGAAGCCGGGTTATTCCTCCCAGTGTTCAAGCTCGTCAGCCGGGTAGGCTTTCGTCCAGTGATAAGGCTGCAATTCCTTTAATTCTACAAATTTGATGGTCTCCTCCTCCGTTGTAACGGCCACTTGTACATCCTCGCCCCAATAGCGCAGTCTCTCCTGGCAGATGCCGCAGGGCGTTAATACTCTATAGGGAGCGCTTTCATCATCACGGATCAGGCACATACAGTGGGTCACTTTTTCATTGTATTTGTGGGCCTCCAGCATAGCCCCCAGTTCGATACACACAGTTGCAGATGCATTAGCAGTTTCAATGCAAACACTTGTATAATAATTCCCCTTGGACGTGTGCACAACACCAGCGCCGCCCCAACCAACAGGATACCGCTGTTCGATCAGTTCCACGGCTCTCCGATACATCTCGTTTTCTATTTCGTAACATCTCATAAATACCTCTCATGCTTTATCAAAAAAGAACACAAACAGGAAATTATGCAAAAGCGATCAGCATTGACGCAACAAAATTGCCGGTTCCATGCAGTACAATACTCGGAATAATGGAACCATTAAAAATCTTTTCATTCAGCCAACCTAACAGGAGCGCGCCCGTTCCAGTAAACAGGAAGGTCAATGTATGATACCACAATCCCACATCGAGCCCCGCCACAATATACAAAACGTTGTGCATCAGCCCGAATAGTACCGCTTGTACAATAATTCCTGTAACGATTCCTGTTTTCTTGCAGAGCCTCTTGCACAAAAAGCCCCTGTACAGAATTTCCTCCGCTGTCCCATTGGCAATAAAATTCTCAATCAACGCCGGCAAAATGGCAGCGGCTCCAATTCCTGCAAACGCATTGGCAGACACCGCAGAGCTGCTTTCTATGTACGCCAATGTTTCTGAATCAACAAATTGTGTGAAATCAAAATTATAAAAGAAGTAGTACAGAATGGCAAAAACAAGCAATATCCACCATTTACTTTTTAGCCTTGGTTTATAAAGCCCGATCCATTGAAAGAATCTTTCTTCCTTTCTGTGTCTGAAAAACCACCAGAGAACCGGCAACAATGAAAACACGATCAGATTGACAATCGCTGTTGTCACACTTGACAGGATAAGTTCCAATTTACTGTCCTCCCTAAATCCCGATTGATCGCCCCCCGCTACATCAGCGGGGCCAGAGGCCGGAGCAGCAGTCCGGTGAGCTTTTGGGACAGCCTGGCCGTCCGGCACTCCTCCAGGGTCACGGCGTGGCACTTGGCCAGGGTCTCCTGGAAATCCCTCTCCACGTCCGCCACAGTGGGGCAGCGGTACAGCAGCGCCGCGCACTCGAAATGCAGGTACAGGCTCCGGTAGTCCAGGTTGATACTGCCCACCACGGCGGTGCTGTCGTCGCTGACGAACATCTTCGCGTGGATGAAGCCGGGGGTGTACTCATAAATCTGCACGCCCCCCTCCAACAGCTCCCGGTAATAGGTGTGCGTGAGGGCAAACACCGTCTTCTTGTCCGGCACGGCGGGCAGGATCAGCTTCACATCCACCCCCCGCTTGGCGGCGAAGATCAGGGCGGTGGTCAGCTCGTGGTCGATAATCAGATAGGGCGTGGTGATGTGGACATAGTCCGTCGCCTGGTTGAGAATGTCCATATACGCCATCTCGCCCACCTTCTCTGTGTCAAAGGGGCTGGAGCAGTAGGGCAGCACCCAGCCCTCCGCCTCCACAGGGCGGGCCGCGTCCAGGTAGGGCGTGAAGTCCTCATAGGGATACTCGCTGACGCTCCACATCTGGAGGAACATCAGGGTGAAGTTTCGCGCCGCGCCGCCGGTGAGGACCACGGCGGTGTCCTTCCAGTGGCCGTGGAGGACCCTCTTGTTGATATACTCATCCGCCAGGTTGATGCCGCCGGTAAAGGCCACCCGCCCGTCTATCACCAGGATCTTCCGATGGTCCCGGTTGTTGTAGTGGGTGGAGACCAGGGGCCGCAGGGGGGCGTACATCTTGCAGCGGATGCCCAGCTCCTCCAGCTTTTTCGGGTACTGGTAGGGCAGCTTGCCCACGGCGCAGGTGCCGTCGTAGAGTACCCGGACCTCAACGCCCGCCTTGACCTTCCGCTCCAGCAGCCGGAGGATGCGGCCCCACATGTACCCCTCCTCCACGATGAAATACTCCAGGAAAATAAAGTGCTTCGCCTGCTCCAGCTGCCGGAGCACCTCCTTGAAAAAGGCCTCCCCGCTGGCCAGGTACTTCACCTGGGAGTCCCGGTAGCACAGCTGCTGTCCGCTGCGCTCCATATAGGCGGCCAGGCCGGCCAGCTGGGGGTTTTCCTTCCGGAGGGCCTCCATGCCCGCCGGGTCCGGGCGGAGATAGGCGGCGCTCACCCTCTGGATGTCCTCCAGCCGGGCGTGGGCCAGCCGGTGGCCCCACTCCATGCTCACAAAGAAGTAGAAGGGCACCGCGAACACGGGCACCAGCATGATCAGGACGATCCAGGTGATTTTTACGGCGGGGTTCTCCGGTTTATTCACAATCGTCAGCGTCACAGCCAGGCCCAGCAGCGAGGACGCGCCGTAGACAATGGAGCCGTTTAATTTCCAGAACCCTACAAACAGCAGCGCCACCTGCAGCGCCAGCAGGAGGATAATGACCGTCGTCCTGCCGAAGACCAGGCGGAACAGGCCCCGCTTGCCCTTGTTCAGCAGCAGGACGGCGTCCTCATTCAGATGGGCTCTCTTCTCTTCCAGCATCAGGGGACCTCCTTTTAAATGATACCTGACACCATACCACATATTGGCAGTATTTGCAACTTTTTTGTGGAAAACTATCTCTGACCGCCGTTATTAGGGATAAATTCAAGTTTAAGGCGCATCCCCATACCTGCGGCCAGACGCTTTAAAGTCCGCAGAGACGGATTGCCCGTCCCGTTTTCCAACCTACTGATATCCGCCTGCGCAATGCCAGTGACCGCTGCTAACTGCTGCTGCGTGAGGTCATTGAGCTGCCGTCCCTCGATAATAGCGCGGATAATCTGCCGTTCGGGTTCCAGCGCCTCCCACTCAAGCCGGAACTCAGGGTCCTTCATTTGATCGTATAAGGTTTCACGGAAATTTTTGCCCATAGTTACTCCTCCTCCCTGCGCCGGTAATCCGCCCGGCAGCGTTTTGCTCGGTCAATTTCCGACTGCGGCGTCCGTTGGGTTTTCTTGACAAAGCCATTGGTCAAAATGATTTTTCGGTCCACAACAAAAAAGTACAGCACACGTGTGATATTGCTCCCCTGTTTTGCGCGAAGCTCAAAAATCCCGTTTTCCAGCAATTTCGAGTAGGGTTCCCGAAGTTCCGGCCCCTTGCTTTCCAGAAATTCAAGCATGGTAAATATTTTGGCGCGCATTTTCGCGTTTTGCGCCAGGATAAACTCCTCTGCCGGTCTGCTTCCATCCTCTTTTTCATAGTATTCCACTATATAGGCCATACACCCACCGCCGTTTCCTCTATACACATTATATGTGCTTTACCACATAATGTCAATGACGTACTGCACAGAGTTCTACTTCACAAACTGCTCAATGGCCTTATTCAGCTCATTGATCGCGGCCCGGTCCTGGCTCTGCACCGCGTCCACGACGCAGTGCTCCAGGTGGTCCTTGAGGATGACCTTGCCGGTGTTGTTGATGGCGCTGCGCACTGCCGCCAGCTGGATGAGCACCTCGGAGCAGTCCCGGCCCTCCTCCACCATGGCCTTCACCCGCTCCAAATGGCCGATGGCCCGGGCCAGCCGGTTGACCACCGCCCGGGTCTGGGTGTGGCTGTGGGTATGGCCGTAGGCGTGCTCGTGGGGGACGCCGTGCTCGTGCATATAGGCGTGGTCGAATTTTTCTTCACTCATAGGATATAGTCTGCTTTCTTTTAGATTTTGTACTTTTATTTTACCAAAGATTTCGTTTTGATACAACCCCCACCGGGGGTTCCCGGTCAAGCTGCCAAACCGCGCGGGCGGGGTCATACATAAGGAGGGATATCCCGTGGCAACTTTGTCGCTACACTATTGATTCTTTTCCTGTTGGGTGGTATACTATCCCCAAAGGAGGGCTCTGCCATGAAATCAATCCTGTCATCCCCTAAAACGGATATGTTCCGCCTGCGCATCAGTCCGGAGGTCCGCAAAGAGTTAGAGGCCGTCTACGCGAGAAACGGTCTGACGCTTACCGATGCCATCAACGTCTTTTTCCAGCAGTCCCTGAATGCCGGAGGCTTCCCTTTCCCGGTGACGGAGGAGAACGCCGAGATCGTCAAAGCTAAGGCAATGGCCCGGTTGGTGAGGGAGTTGAAAGCGGGCGATGAATGCACGGAACTCTACGAGGAAAAGGATGCGCTGCGCCTCCTGGGTGTAGACCAATGAGGATTTTCTATAAGAAAACCGCTCTTGACGATATCCGGAAGACAGAGCAGTATATCCGCCAGCAACTGCGCAACAAAAAAGCCGCCCTGGAGCTGACACAGCGAATCACGGGGGCGATCTCCCAGCTGTCGGATCAGCCTTACATGGGAACGCCGCTGAGCAGCAAAGTGGATCTGGAGACAGACCTTCGGTTTCTGATAGTCTCGAAGCGGCTGATTTTCTATCGGGCCGATGTGGACCGGATCGAGATCACCCGTGTTCTGGATGGACGGCAGGATTACATGACGCATTTGTTTAACGGGAAAGGGTAAGCTGAACCGGACTGAAGGCAGAAATTGGCCTTGCTCCGTTCCAGCTTCAAAAACAGCGCCGCCCCTCGCCGGGCGGCGCCGTTCCTACAATCACGACAGCAGCAGCTTATCGTCCGCCTCGTCGGACCCGCTGACCTTGCCGAACAGCTCCAGCAGCTGCGGCACGGTCAGCTTCTTCTTTTCCTCGCCGGACACGTCGATGACGATTCTTCCGTCGTACATCATGATCAGCCGGTTCCCGTGGGCGATGGCGTCCTTCATATTATGGGTGACCATCATCGTCGTCAGGTGGTTTTCCTCCACGATCCGGTCCGACAGCTCCAGCACTTTGGCCGCCGTCTTGGGGTCCAACGCCGCCGTGTGCTCGTCCAGCAGCAGCAGCTTGGGCTTGCGCAGGGACGCCATCAGCAGCGTCAGCGCCTGCCGCTGCCCGCCGGACAGCAGCCCCACCTTGCTGGTCAGCCGGTCCTCCAGGCCCAGGTCCAGCTTCCGCAGCATCTCCTGATACCTGGCCTTCTCCGCCTTGGTCACGCCCCAGCCCAGGCCGCGGCGCTGCCCCCGGCGGGCCGCCAGGGCCAGATTCTCAATGATCTGCATGGACGGCGCGGTGCCCAGCATGGGGTCCTGGAACACCCGCCCGATGAACTTCGCCCGCTTGAACTCCGGCAGCTTCGTCACGTCCGTGCCGCCGATGGAGATGGTCCCCGCGTCCACGGTCCAGGTGCCCGCCACCGCGTTGAGCATGGTGGACTTGCCCGCGCCGTTGCCGCCGATGACGGTGACGAAATCGCCGTCCTCCAGCGTCAGGCTCACGCCCCGCAGGGCCTGCTTCTCGTTGACCGTGCCGGGGTTGAAGGTCTTCCAGATCTCTTTGATCTCAAGCATGGTCCGCACCTCCCGTCTTCACGCCGGTCTTGACCTTGGCGTGCAGGTATTTCCCCTTCCAGAAGGGGATGGCCAGGAAAACCGCCACCACGACCGCCGACAGCAGCTTCAAGTAGTTGGGGTTCATCCCCATGGCCAGCACCACCTGGATGACGATGTAGTAGATGATGGCGCCAATGGACACCGACAGCAGCTTCAGGGCAAAGTTGCGGAAAATCCGTCCAAAGAGCACCTGCCCGATGATCACCGAGGCCAGGCCGATGACGATGGCCCCCCGGCCCATATTGATCTCGCTGGCGCTGTTGTACTGGGCCAGCAGCGCGCCGGACAGAGAGACGATGCCGTTGGACAGCATCAGGCCCAGCACCTTGGTAAAATCGGTGTTGATGCCCTGGGCCCGTGCCATATTGGGGTTGGAGCCGGTGGCCCGGAGGGCAGCGCCCAGCTCCGTGCCGAAAAACCAGTACAGGATGGCAGTCAGCGCGGCGGTGACCAGGCCCACCACGATAATAGGGTGGCGGTAGAGGGGCCGGGCCCCCTTGGCCACGTCCTGTACGAACCGCAGGGACACCAGCAGCCGGTCCAGCATCTCGTTGTTGGTGACGCTGATGGCCACGGTGGCCTTCATGTCCATGATGGCCAGATTGATGGACCACAGCCCCAGCTGGGTCAGGATGCCGGAGAGAATGGCGGGGATGCCGCAGAAGGTGTGGAGAACCCCCGTGACCAGTCCCGCCAGCATGCCCGCCAGCAGGGAGCACAGCATGGCCAGCCACAGATTGGTCCCGGTGGTAAAGAGCACGACAAACACCGCCGCGCCGGTGCAGAAGGAGCCGTCCACCGACAGGTCCGCAATATCCAGCAGCTTATAGGTGATGTACACCCCGATGGCCATAATGCCCCAGATGAGGCCCTGGGACACCGCGCCGGGCAGCGCGTTGATGAAATTGAGCATTGTCCTCGTTTCCTCCTCAAAAAGCGTATAGATGTCAATAGTATAGCAGAAAACAGCGAAAAAGGGAAGCCCCTTTTTCGCTGTTTTCTTGGAAATTTCGGTGATTTTTTGGTTATTCAGCCGGTGCGATGGCCTCATAGCCCTCCAGCGGCGTCAGGCCCAGGTCGGTGCAGATGGCCTCGTTGTACTTCTTGGTGAACTGGGGCGCGTACTCGATGGGCATGGTGGACACGTCCGCCTCACCGGTGAGGATCTGCGCGGCCATTTCGCCGGTCTTGTAGCCGATGTCGTAGTAGCTGATAGACAGGGTGGCCACGCCGCAGCCGCCGCAGATGCCCTCCTCACCGGCAATGATGGGGATGCCCATGGGCCGGCAGATGTTGTCCACCACGCCGGTGTTGTTGGCCACGGTGTTATCGGTGGGGACATAGAGGACGTCGCTGTTGTCAGCGGCGGACTGGGTCACGGACGCCATGTCGTTGGTGTCGGAGAAGGGGTACTGGGTGCAGGTGTAGCCCAGCTTCTCCAGCTCCGCCTGGACGGTGTCCACCTGATACTGGCTGTTGGGCTCCTGGGAACAGTACAGCAGGCCCACGTTCTTCGCGTCGGGGAACCACTCCTGAATCATGGCCGCCTGCTGGTCCAGGGGAGCCAGGTCGGAGGTGCCGGACACGTTGGAGCCCACGGTGCCGGAGAAGTTGTCAATGCCCAGAGCCACGCCGTACTCGGTGACGGAGGTGCCCAGGACGGGGATGTCCGTGGTGGCGGTGGCGGCGGCCTGGAGGGGACCGGTGGCGTTGGCCATAATCAGGTCCACGCCGGCGGACACAAAGCCGTTGGCAATGGTGGCGCAGGTGGGGCCGTCTCCGGCGGCGTTCTGCTCGTCAAATTCCACCTGACCGGGCAGCAGCTCGTTGAGGGCGTCCTTGAAGCCCTCGGTGGCGGCGTCCAGAGCGGGGTGGGGGGCGTACTGGCAGATGCCGATGGTGTAGGAACCGGCGGGGGCGCTGTCGTCCGGGGCGGAGGCGTCCGCGCCGCTGTTGGCCCCGGCATTCGCGCCGGCATTGCCGGAATTGCCGGCGTTGGCCCCGGAGTTGCCGCCGCCGCAGGCCACCAGGGCCAGCGCCATCACAGCGGCCAAAACAAGTGCAAGAAACTTTTTCATCGTCTGAGATCTCCTTATCAAATAATTTTCAGAGCATTATAAAAAGCGGCCCTGTTGAACAGAGCCGCCTTCCATACACATACGGAACAACAAAATCAGCCGGTCAGCCCCTTCAACGCATACCCAAAACGGCCCGCATAGCGGACCTTCATAAAGCGGAAAAAGGTATCCTGGCTGGAAAAACTGGCAATAATAACACGGATCATCAGGAAACCCCTCTCTGCCCTGCGGCTGTTTTTTACGGTAAGACTATACCGCTTTAATCCATTGAAGTCAAGTGTCATTTTTTACAAATCACAACAGGAAATTTCCGTCCCAAGCCGACAAATCCATCACATAGTACCGGAAAACTCTCTGCGGCGGCTGAAAAATTGTCGAGTTTGCGGGTTGAAAAGGACGGATGATTGTAATAAAATAAGCAAGCTGAAAATTCAGGATCTTATTTAAGCCCAAGAAAGGGGTTTTTACTTTGAAGAACGAAAAACTGCGCAACGTGGCCATCATCGCCCACGTCGACCACGGCAAGACCACCCTGGTGGACGAGATGCTCAAGCAGGGCGGCGTGTACCGGGAGAACCAGGAGGTGGTGGACCGGGTGATGGACTCCGGCGACCTGGAGCGGGAGCGGGGCATCACCATCCTGGCCAAGAACACCGCCATCCAGTACGGCGAGACCAAGATCAACATCGTGGACACGCCGGGCCACGCCGACTTCGGCGGCGAGGTGGAGCGCATTTTGAAGATGGTCAACGGCGTTATCCTGCTGGTGGACGCGGCGGAGGGCCCCATGCCCCAGACCCGCTTCGTGCTGAGCAAGGCCCTGGAGCTGGGCCACCGGGTCATCGTGGTGGTCAACAAGATCGACCGGCCTGACCAGCGCATCCACGACGTCATCGACGAGTGCCTGGAGCTGCTGCTGGACCTGGACGCCACCGACGAACAGCTGGACAGCCCCATGCTCTTCTGCTCCGCCCGGCAGGGCATCTGCTCCTATCACCCGGACGACCTGGGCACAGATTTAAAGCCCCTTTTCGAGACGATCCTCAACTATATCCCCGCGCCGGAGGCGGACACCGAGGCCCCCTTCCAGATGCTGGTCAGCTCCATCGACTACAACGAGTTCGTGGGCCGCATCGCCATTGGGCGCATTGAGCGGGGCGTGATCCGGCAGAACCAGGAGATCGCGGTCTGCAACTACCACGACCCGGACGCCGCGCCGAAAAAGGCCAAGGCGGTGAGCATCTACGAGTTCACCGGCCTGACGAAGACGCCGGTCCAGGAGGCCTCCGCCGGGAACATCATCGCCATGAGCGGCATTGGCGACATCACCATCGGCGACACCATCTGCGCTTATGCCAACCCGGAGCCCCTGCCCTTTGTGCAGATCTCCGCCCCCACCATGGAGATGACCTTCTCCATCAACGACTCCCCCTTCGCGGGCCGGGAGGGCAAGTATGTGACCAGCCGCCAGCTGCGGGACCGGCTGTTCCGGGAGACGCTGAAGGACGTGTCCCTGCGGGTCAGCGAGATCGAGGGGGCCATGGACGCCTTCAACGTGGCGGGCCGGGGCGAGATGCACCTGAGCATCCTCATCGAGACCATGCGCCGGGAGGGGTACGAGTTCCAGGTCTCCCCGCCACGGGTGCTGTACCAGGAGGTCGACGGCCAGCGGTGCGAGCCCATTGAGCGGCTGGTGGCGGACGTGCCGGCGGACAGCGTGGGCGCGGTGATCGAAAAGCTGGGGTCCCGGAAGGGGGACCTCGTTGAGATGACGCCGGTGGGCGAGCGGATGAAGCTGGAGTTTCTGGTCCCCGCCAGAGGGCTGTTCGGCTACCGCAACGAGTTCCTCACCGACACACGGGGCGAGGGCATCATGGCCTCTGTGTTTGACAGCTATGCGCCCTACAAGGGCGACCTGAACCGCCGGAATACCGGGTCCCTCATCGCCTTTGAGACCGGCGAGTCCATCACCTATGGCCTCTTCAACGCCCAGGAGCGGGGGGCGCTGTTCATCGGCGCGGGCGTGCCGGTGTACGCGGGCATGGTGGTGGGCGTCAGCCCCAAGCAGGAGGACATCACCGTCAATGTCTGCAAGAAGAAGCAGCTGACCAACATGCGGGCCAGCGGCAGCGACGAGGCGCTGCGTCTGGTGCCCCACCGCAATCTGAGTCTGGAGCAGTGTCTGGAGTTTTTGGCGGACGACGAGCTGCTGGAGGTCACGCCCAAGAATATGCGCATCCGCAAGCGGATTCTGGACCATGAGAAGCGGATGAAGGCGCTGAAGGGCGGGAAGAAAGCGCAGTCCTGATCTGCGCAGGGACTTGGATAGATCTGCCGTCATAGCAATGGTTCTTGGCTCCCCCACCAGGGGGAGCCTTTGCCTATTTTCGATGGTGTGTTGTGCAGTAGATGTTCACTCGTTCGCCCGTTCAAAACCGGCGCTTGACAGCGGGGCAAAAAGGCAGTAAAATAAAACTCCTTTTTGCCGCTTTTTTGCCGCTGGCAGAAAGAGGGTATTTTATCTGGCGCGGGAGAGGCCCGTGACCGCCCGCGCCGTTCCTGATGGAATATCTCCCGCAGGCATTAAGGCTATGGAAGCGCGCCCAATCGCTTCCCGCTGGCCTGACCGCGGCGGGACATTTTCAACAAGGAGCGAAAATCGATGATCGAAATGAAAGGAATCAGCAAAAGCTACCGGGTCCGGCGGCGGGAGGCCGGACTGCAAAGCGCCCTGCGCAGCCTGTTTTCCCACGACTGTACCAAGGCGCCCGCCCTGCGGGAGATGACCTTCACCATCCCGGACGGACAGATCGTGGGCTACATCGGCCCCAACGGCGCGGGAAAAAGCACCACCATCAAAATCCTCTGCGGCATCCTCCGCCCGGACAGCGGGACCTGCACCGTGGACGGGCTGACGCCCTGGGCCGACCGCAAGCGGCACGTGGCCCGCCTGGGGGTGGTCTTCGGCCAGCGCAGCCAGCTGTGGTGGGATGTGCCGGTGATGGAGTCCTTCCTCCTCCTGCGGGATATTTATGGGGTACCCGCTCCCCAGTTTCAGGCCAATCTGGACCGCCTGACCGAGCTGCTGGACCTGTCCGAGCTGCTGCGGACCCCGGCCCGCATGCTGAGCCTGGGCCAGCGGATGCGCTGCGAGATCGCGGCGGCGCTGCTCCACAGCCCCCGTGTGCTGTTTCTGGACGAGCCCACCATCGGCCTGGACGCCGTGTCCAAGCTGCAGGTCCGGGAATTCATCCGGGAGCAGAACCGGCTGTGCGGCACCACCGTCATCCTCACCACCCACGACATGCAGGACATCGACGCCCTGTGCAGCCGGGTGATCCTCATCGGCAAAGGACAGCTGCTGCTGGACGGTACCACCGCCCAGATCCGCGCCATGGCCGGGGAGAACCTGTCCACCGAGGAGTCGGTGGCGGACCTGTACCGCCGGTTCGGCATCTAGGGGGGCGGCGGCATGAGAAAATACATATCCTTTTTCCGCATGCGGCTGATGGCCGGCCTGCAGTACCGGGCCGCGGCCCTGGCGGGGCTGAGCACCCAGCTGGTGTGGGGGGCCATGGAGGTGCTGCTCTACCGCGCCTTCTGGCTGGAGCACCCGGAGCGGTTCCCCATGGGCATGGAGGCCCTGGCCGCCTATATCTGGCTCCAGCAGGCGTTCCTGACCCTCTTTTCCCTGTGGAGCTGGGAGTTCGAGCTGATCAACTCCGTCAAGACCGGGGACGTGGCCTATGAGCTGACCCGGCCCGCGGACCTCTACGGCATGTGGATGGCCCGCTCCCTGGCGGTGCGGCTGAGCCGGGCCCTGCTGCGGATGGTCCCGGTCATCCTGGCCGCCGTCTGCATCCCCGCCCCCTACGGCCTGCGGCTCCACACGGGGCCCGCCGTGTTCCTGCTGTTCCTCCTGTCGGCGCTGCTGATGCTGGTGGTGGTGTGCGCCTATACCCTGCTGATCTACGCCCTGACCTTCCACCTGACGGACCCCAACGGAATCATGGTGCTGTCCGTGGCGGCGGCGGACCTGCTGGGCGGCGGGGTCGTCCCCCTGCCCTTCCTGCCGGACGGCCTGCGGCAGATAGCGTCCCTCAGCCCCTTCGGCTCCATGCAGAATGTGCCCCTGCGGATTTTCAGCGGGGACATCCCCCTGCCGGAGATCCCCGCGGTGATGGGGCTGCAGGTGTTTTGGAGCGCTGTCCTGATTCTGGCGGGGTATCTGCTGACCCGGAGCGGCCTGCGCCGCACCGTCATTGCGGGAGGTTGAGGCTATGAAGCTATACATACATTTTCTGTCCATCCACCTGCGTGGGGCCATGACCTACCGGCTCTCCTTCTGCCTGAGCTGCCTGGGCTACCTGCTGACCACCATGAACGTCTTTTTCGGGGTGGTCTTTCTGCTGGACCGGTTCCAGTCCATCGGCGGCTACACCCTGCCCCAGCTGGCGCTGTGCTTCTCCGCGGTCCTGTCGGCCTCCGGGCTGGCGGAGTGCTTTGGCCGGGGCTTCGACGTGTTCGACCGGCTGCTGTCCGACGCCCGCTTTGACCGGATCATGGTGCGCCCCCGGTCCCTGGTGTTCCAGGTGCTGTGCCAGGAGATCAAGCCGGCGGTATTTTTCCGGTTTGTGAACGGCGTGATTCTGCTGGTCTGGGCGGTGGGGGCCGGCGCGGTGGCGTGGACACCCTGGAAGTGGGTCACCCTGGCGCTGATGGTGCTGTGCGGCGCGCTGGTCTTCTTCGGCATGTATCTGATCAACGCGGCGGTCTGCTTCTTTACGCTGGAGCACGTGGAGGTGCTGAACATCTTTACCGACGGCGCGCGGGAATACAGCAAGTATCCCTTCGGCGTGTACGGCAAGGGGGTACTGTACATCCTGACGTTTCTGGTGCCGCTGGCGCTGGTGCAGCACTGGCCGCTGCAATATCTGCTGGACCGGGGGCCGGCGTGGTACGGGGCGCTGCCGTTGGCGGCGCTGGCGTTTCTGGCGCCCTGCGCTCTGCTGTGGCGGCTGGGCGTGGGGCACTACTGCTCTACCGGGTCGTGAGCGGCTGTTGGCCGCGGGGCAGCTAATTTTCAGATACCCCTTGTATTGCGCCTGCAAAACGGATATACTAGAAAGCAGAATAAGCGCAATGGAAGGGAGATGATACCATGTTGGCTGAACTGCGCCGGGAGGCCCAGATTACGATTCCCAATGAGATCATTGCCAAGCTCGGTCTGACTGAGGGCGACAAGCTGGATATTTTCGAGAAAGACGGGTCGATCTGCATCATGCCGGTAGCTGTGTATCCGAAGAAATACGTCAATGAGCTTCGGGAAGAAATCAGCGGCATCAAGGCGAAAATTGCCTCCGGAGAGCAGCCTGTCTTCAGCAGTGCAGATGCCCTGTTTGACAGGCTGGAGGCGGAATAATGGCGTATGCATTTACTTTTACGCCTCGTTTTCAGAAGCATTTTAAGGTCCTGACGGTCTGGGAGAAGAAACAGCTGAAAAACAAGCTGGAACTTCTGGCTGAAAACCCTTTTCATCCATCCCTGCGTACCAAGCGTATTCAAGGGGCCACAGACCTCTTCGAGTGCAGCGTCAACATGGATATCCGCATTATCTGGTATTACGAAGGCGATAAAATGATTATCGTGGTGGATGTAGGGCATCACGACATGTTAAAGCAATTCTAAAAGGCCAATAAGCAAAACGGCAAGCTGCAGAGCCTGCCGTTTTGTTATTCCCCACCAAAAACAAACGCATATCCCTGACAGATTCTGCCCCTTCCCGTTGTTATCTAAGTGAAAGGAGGAGGTGATCTCCATGGATGAAGCCCAGGCGGAGTACCTGGTAACCCGCTACGCGGACCTGCTCATCCGCATAGGCCGCACCTGGCTGGAGGACCTGGACGACGCCAAGGACATCTGCCAGATCGTCCTCATCAAGCTGCTGGAGCACCCCAGGGCATTCCCGGACAAGGGCCAGGAGCGGGCGTGGGTCATCCGTATCGCTGTCAACGAGTGCAAGAACTGGAAAAAGAGCGCCTGGTTCCGCCGCCGCGCCCCCCTGGACGAGGGCCTGGCCCTGACGGTGGAAAACCCGGAGCCGGAGGAAAACGGCCTCTTGGCGCAGGTCATGGCGCTGCCCGCCAAATACCGGCAGGTGATTTTCCTGCGGTACTACGAGGGGTACGAGGTGAGGGAAATCGCCGCGCTGCTGGGCCGGTCTCCGGCGCTGGTGAGCACCCATTTACAGCGCGGAAAGGACAAATTACAAATCATGTTGGGAGGTACGGAATATGCACGATGATTTCAACGCCTACAGAGCGGAGCTGGACCGCCTGCGCCTGACGGATGAGAGCAAACAGGCGTTGACTGCCAGCCTGGCCCGCCGTCAATCGAACCCGGCGCGCAGCTCCCCCCGCCGCCTGCCCGGCACGCTGCGTCTGGCAGGGGGCATCGCGGCGGCGATCTGCCTGCTGGGTACGGTTGGCTACGCCGCCATCACCAGCGCGCCGACGCTGCTGGGCAGCGTGTTCGATGGCGGCGCGGCGTATGAGCAGAGCAGCGGCTTTATCGGCAGATCCGTTGATAACAACGGCTGGACTGTTACCATCACCGACTGCGTGGGGGATGATAAGAATCTCTATATTGGTCTGGAGCTTGCCGCGCCGGAGGATACGGTTTTAGATGCGGACTGGTATTGCTTCGGCACACAGTCCGGTTTTCAAATTACATTTTCCGGCGGGATTCCAGGCCTCGGAAGGGAAATGCATCAGCTGCCGGATGAAGACCCCGCAGACAACCGGTTGGCATTTATCATCTGTACCTCCAGTGTCCACGGAATTAACGAGGAGGGGAGCAGTTTCAACGGACAAAAGATGCGTCTGAAGCTGCCGGAGCTGCGGACCGGGACCTGGAACAGCGAAACAATGGACTATGACTATACCACGGTCTGTCCGGGGAAGTGGGACTTTGGCACAATGACGGTCTCCTATCCCGACAGCACCATCCATCTGGAGCCAGACCTGCCGGTTACAACACTGGGAGTAGACGCTGTGATCACCGAGGTAGACGTCTCGCCGCTGAGTGTATATGTCCGCATAGAGGGCGACGCGCTGAAGGGACATCACAGTTGGGTTCCAAAGAACGCCCCCGACGGCTGGTATGGCTGCATTGAGTACCAGGAGATTGTCCTCCATTTTGACGATGGGACGTCCTTTGCGGTGGACCAGAACGACTCCAATCTCGGTGGAAGCGGCTGCTCCGGCGGCACGGACGTCAGCGAGGACGGCCTGCTCGTTCTCCGGCGGACATACAGCGCAAATATCAACGGCGTATCCAACCGGCTCATTGACGTGGACCGCGTCACCTCCGTTTCCGTCTGCGGCGTGGATATACCGCTGCGGTAAATTCCCCATAAACAAACCGGACGCTGCCGCAAGGCAGCGCCCGGTTTGTTTCTTGCATTGCCGTCAATACGGAACAAACGCGATATTCATATCCACTTTCCCCTTGACGCCGGGCACGGAGCCGCTGTCGCTGTACTGCCAGATGCGGTAGTTATAGTACATAGACGGCTTGTCGGCGTACTGGGCGAACCACACATCATAGGCGGTCAGCCGGTCCAGCTGATAGTGCTGGTACCCCACCGGGCGGTTGTAGTAGATCATGGGGATATACCCGGACTGGGCCACTGCAGTGCAGAAGGTAATGGCGCAGTCCGTCAGCACGGTATTGCTCAGCCCCTTGGTCCGGGCCCCGCTGGCGCTGATGGTCTCCCAGTCGTAGACCAGGGGGTAGTCCAGCGACTGCCCGTTCAGGGCCTGGAGCACGAACAGCGCCTCCTCCATGGCCTCCGCCGTACTGATGGCCTGGGAGAAGAAATACGCCCCCACCTTCAGCCCCGCGGCCTTTGCGCCGGTCAGATTCTGCTGGAAATATTTGTCCAGGTTCAGCGTGCCCTCGGTACCGTAGCCCCGGTAGCCGATGCGGATAAAGGCGAACTCATACCCTGCCGCGGCCACCTGCTGCCAGTCCACATCCTCCTGATAGGAGGAGACGTCAATGCCCAGGGCTGTGCGGTAGGCGGGGTCGTTGTAGTACATTTTGGAGCCGTCCAGCACCATGAGGTCCGTATTGTAGGGAGCCACCGGCACATTGGGCAGGACGGGATAGCGGGTGTTGGCGTACTCGATATACCCCGACTGTGCCGGGTCGTTTTCCGCCGTGTAATTCCAGTTGTTGATCCGGGACACCACCGCGCACATCTCGCCCCGGTTGATGCCCTGGTCGGGGTAATAGAACCGCTGGCCGTTCACAACCGTGCCGTTGAGAATCTCCTCCTCATACAGCGCCAGCACATAGCCGTCGTCCACGTCTACAAAGGGGGCTGTTCCAAACTGGGGCTGCAGCCCCATGGCCACCGCAGCCACACGGGCGATGGTCCGGCGGCTGATGGAGGCGTTCAGGTCCGCGATCTCCCCCTCGGCCAGGCAGCCCATGGTCACCGCCTGATCCAGGTAATTGGCGGCCCAGTGCCTGCCCTCGGCGCTGCCCATGTCCTGATAGCCCGCCGCCAGCAGGATCAGCTTCAGCGCCTCGCCCGCCGTGACCTCCCTGGCCGCCTGGAAGGTGCCGTCGGGGTAGCCGTCCACCACCCCTGCGGCGCTCAGCTCCCGGACGTATGTAAAATACCAGTCGCCGGATTTGACGTCCTTATAGGGGTTGACCCAGTTGGACACGTCGATGGGGGGCTTGCTGGTGCTGCCGGAGCCGCCGCCCTCCCACTTGGCGGTGACCTCCATCCGTCCCACCGCCGCATCCAGGGCGGTCAGCTCCATGCCGTTGGCCTGGAACCAGCCCTTGAAGGTGCTGCCGGTCCGGGTGGGCACGGGCAGGTCGCCGTAGGGCTGGCCCACGGGGTAGAAGACGGTGTGGTTTTCCATGGAGCCGCCGTCCGGGTCGTAGTTGACGTAGCCGTAGGCCGTGGGGCCGTCGTTGTCGTACTGCCCGTAGAGGAACAGATACGCTTCCCGCAGGCGGCGGCTGACCAGGTTCTCCATCACCGCGGCGCCCTGGTGGCACCAGGTGGCGATGGCGTTGACCACCTCCACCTCGCTGTACTGGGCGATGCCGTTGACCAGGCAGGTATAGAACCGGTAGCCCGGCTGGATCCACTGGGTGCCCAGGTTATAGGTCATGCTGACCATGGCGTCGAACTGGTACTGTGTGACAGAGATATCGTGCTCCAGCAGCAGGTCATTGACGATCCCTTCCTTTTCCCGCAGGAACACCTCCATCAACTCCCAGCCCTTTTCCCTGTCGATGCCCTCCGGGTAATCCGCCGGGTCGCAGAGGGTGCCGTAACCCACATACCATTCCCCGTTGTCCTCATAGGGCATGCTGCGGAAGTCCTCAAATTCCTGGATAAGGGCGATGCCCTCTTCGCTGGTGGTATAGGTCTCCACGGCCAAGGCGGTGGGAGGCAATAAAGTGAGCGCAAGGGCCAGGCACAGCCCCCATGCCAGGCATTTTGTGACAGTCGTTTTTATGTTCATGGGTCCTTCTCACTTTCTCAGGCTCTGTGAAATAAAAATATTCGACGGAATTTTACCATATCTGCAGAAAAAAAGAAAGTGGGAACCTCTGGATTTAATATACTTGTAACAATTCGCGCCGCATAAACTATCTCCATAAAAAACCTGGGGCCGTCAGCGGGCGGAGGACCGGGATGCGCAGGGGAGCGTGTCGGGCGTTAAAGTTCTTTTTGCCTACTTTTTCTTTCAAGAAAAAGTAGGGCAGAAAAACAGCCGCCCGCAGGAAACGGACGGCGTCTTTCAGCTCAGTGCAGGACGTTGAGGATCAGCGTCAGGACGATGAACACCGCGCCGATCCACTTGGTCGCTTTTGCCAGCTTGGCGTCAAAGGTTTTCGCCTTGCCCTTGGCCATAAACGTGTCAGCCATGCCGCCGATGGCGCCGGACAGGCCCGCGCTCTTGCCGGACTGGAACAGCACCGCGAGGATCACCGCCAGGCCGCACAGCAGCTGCAGAATCGTGACAAACAGAACCATTGCTTTACCTCCCTGTTTTTATGAAAAGCCAGCGGCTTATCAATACTTATTTCAAAGGAACTTTATCATATCACACCCGGCGGACAAATGCAAGAGGCGATTTCCGTTTTCCGGCGGCAATTTTGCGGATGGAACCGGAAGGCTTCGTCAAATCGTACAAAACAGGGGGGAGCATGTGTATAAAATTCCGAAAATAGCCGGGGTTTCTTGACAAGAGGGGGAAGATGGATTATTCTAAAATCAGCCTGCGGCACAGCGGGCATTCAAATCACGAGCTGCCCCGCCACTCCACAAAATGGCGCGGCAGACTGACAAGAAAGGATGTAATCCGCGTAGGCGTGCGGTGCGGCAGTGTGGAGACCTGCCGTAAAGGCATGGCGGTACCGCTCCGCTATGCTGAGGTGAGTATTGCGGAGGCATTCTCACTAACGCCTGGAACATGGCAACTGTAACCCTGAAAGGCGTCAAGAAAATCTATCCCCACAGCAACGATGACAAGAAGAAAAAGAAGAAGGCCGGGGACGCTCCGTCGAAGAAGACCAATCTGCAGATCACCGACAAAGGCGTAGTGGCCGTGCAGGAATTCAACCTGGACATCGCGGATCAGGAGTTCATCGTTCTGGTCGGCCCGTCCGGCTGCGGCAAGTCCACCACCCTGCGCATGGTCGCCGGTCTGGAGGAGATCAGCGAGGGCCAGCTGCTCATCGACGGCAAGGTCGTCAACGACGTAGCCCCCAAGGACCGCGATATCGCCATGGTGTTCCAGAGCTACGCTCTGTATCCCCACATGACGGTGTACGACAACATGGCCTTCTCCCTGAAGCTGAAGAAAGTCCCCAAGGATGAGATCGACCGCAAGGTGAAGGAAGCCGCAGAGATCCTGGGCATCACCCAGTACCTGGAGCGCAAGCCCAAGGCCCTGTCCGGCGGCCAGCGCCAGCGTGTCGCCATTGGCCGCGCCATTGTCCGTGAGCCGAAGGTGTTCCTGATGGACGAACCTCTGTCCAACCTGGACGCCAAGCTGCGTAACGAGATGCGCGCCGAGATCATCAAGCTGCGCAAGAGAATCCATACCACCTTCATCTATGTTACCCATGACCAGACCGAGGCTATGACCCTGGGCGACCGGATCGTCATCATGCGCGACGGCTTCATCCAGCAGATCGGCACGCCTCAGCAGGTCTTCGATCATCCTGCAAACCTGTTTGTGGCAGGTTTCATCGGCACCCCCATGATGAACTTCTTTGACGCCAAGCTGGAGAAAGACGGAAAGGGCTATTACGCCAGTGTCTACGGCACCCGCGTGGACCTGCCCGCCGACATGCAGAACACGCTCAAGAGCAAGAACACCGCCCCCCAGGACATCACCCTGGGCATCCGCCCGGATCACCTGGAGCTGTGCAAGGCCGGCGACGAGAACGCTCTGGCCGCCACGGTGGACGTCACCGAGCTGATGGGCAGCACCATCCACATGCACGTCAACATCTCCGGCAAGGATGCGATTGTCATCCAGCCCACCATCGACCTGTCCAGCGAGCAGAAGACCAATCTCAGCTACGGCTCCAAGATCCACGTCCACTTCCCCAGCAGCGTGGTGAACCTGTTCAGCAAGGCCGACGAGAAGAGCCTCCTGTAAGAGGACAAAAACGCATTCTGTCAGAAGAGGGACCCCGGAGCGCCTGCTCCGGGGTCCCTTGCCGGCGGTGTGTGGCAATTGGGGCTGCGTGTGGCTGTCTCTGTAACCACTGCACAAAATCCCGAAGAAGGCTTTGAAACCTTCTTCGGGATTTTCAAACTTTCAGCGGAAAATCTTACCCGTTGATAATAATATCCTCCAGCCTCCGCTTGGGGACATAATGTACGCCGTCCGCGTCCCGGTAATAGGGGGTCGGTTCGTCGGGGGCGATCTCCTTGATGACGATTTTCTCCGCCGGCTTGCCGATGGCCACGATCAGCAGGGGGGCCAGATTTTCCGGCAGCTCCAGGGCGTCCCTGATCTTCCCGGCCTCAAAGTTCCCGATCATGCACCCGCCCAGGCCCATCTCCACCGCTGCCAGCAGAATCGTCTGGGCGGCGATGCCCACGTCCTTCTGGAACCGGGCCAGGGAGTCGGACACGTCTCGGTCCTGGCAGATCACGATAAACGCAGTCGGGCACATCCCCTCGTGGGGCAGCTTCAGCTGGGGCAGGTTCCTGGCCCAGCCGGTGAGGGGCTGGATGCGCCCGACAGTCTCCCCGTCACAGGCGAGGTAGTATTTCAGCGGCTGCAGGTTCACGCTGGACGCAGTCAGCCGGGCGCAGTCCACCATCCGCAGCAGCTCCTCCCGCGTCACCTTCCGGCTCTCGTCGTAGCCCCGGCAGCTGCGGTTGAGGCGCACCAGCTTCTCAAAAGCAGTCAGCTCCATATCGTCTTCCTCCATTTTCCTCATCATAATCCCCGCGTCAGGGCGGCGGCGGTTGTCAGCAGTCCTCGCCAAAGAACTTGTCGTGTACCGCCCGGACCGCCGCCACGGCGTCCGCCTCGTCGATCAGCACGGATACCCGAATCTCACTGGTGTTGATCATCTGGATGTTGATGTTGGCGTCATACAGCGCCTCGAACATCTTCGCCGCCACGCCGGGGGTGGTCATCATGCCCGCGCCCACAATGGACACCTTGGCGATCCGGTCCTCCACCGTGATGTGGTCAAAGTGCAGGGCGTCCTTCTGGGCCTCCAGCACCCGCACCGCCTCCTCCACGTCGGCCCGGGGCAGGGTGAAGCTGATGTCCTTGCTCTCCCCCCGCCCGATGGACTGGATGATGGCGTCCACATTGATCTTCGCCTTGCCCAGCAGGGAGAAAATGCGGAACGCCACGCCCGGATTGTGCTCCAGGCCCACCACGGCAATGCGGGCGATGCTCACGTCCTTCGCCACGCCGGCAATATTTGTTTTTTCCATCTTGACAACCTCCTTGACTTTCGTGCCGGGCTTCCGCTCCAGACTGGACACGACTTCCATATTCACATGATATTTTTTTGCCAGCTCCACGCTGCGGTTGTGGAGCACCTGGGCCCCCTGGCTGGCCAGCTCCAGCATCTCGTCGTAGGTGATCTCATCCAGCTTCCTGGCCCCCGGCGCGACCCGCGGGTCGGTGGTGTACACGCCGTCCACGTCGGTAAAGATCTGGCACAGGTCCGCCCCAAAGGCGGCGGCCAGGGCCACGGCGCTGGTGTCCGACCCGCCCCGGCCCAGGGTGGTCACATCGCCAATGCGGTTGACGCCCTGGAAGCCCGCCACAATGACGATCTTGTGCTTATCCAGCTCCCGGCGGATGCGCTCGGCATCGATGCGGGTAATACGGGCGTCGCTGTAGCTGCTGCTGGTGTGGATGCCCACCTGCCACGCCGCCAGGCTCACCACCGGCAGGCCCATGCCCTCCAGGGCCATGGCGCACAGGGCGATGGAGATCTGCTCGCCGGTGCTCAGCAGCATATCCATCTCCCGCTTGGAGGCCCGGCGGTTGATCTCCCGGGCCTTTTCGATCAGGTCGTCCGTAGTATCTCCCTGGGCGGACAGGACCACCAGCACCTGGTTCCCCGCCCGGTAGGTATCGGCGATAATGCCCGCCACGTTGCGGATGCGCTCGGCATCCCGGACGGAGCTGCCGCCGAATTTCTGCACGATCAGTTTCATAAAGAGTACTTCCTCTCTCTGCCAATAAAATATGTGACACTTCAGTATATCCCAACGGGAGCGGTTTGGTTATCTCAGCACGGGCATCAGCGCCGCGGCCTTGACCTGCTCCGCCAGCTCCTTTGCCGCCTGGGCGGACAGGGGCCCCACAATATACGCGCCCTCCGCCAGCTTCTCGCTGCCCTCCGGCTGGGCAAAGTCCCCCCGCAGGTACCAGTACAGCGGCAGCTCCCGCTCCTGGTCGATGAGGGGCGCGCTCTCGCTCCAGCCCAGGTCCCGGCGCCTGTTCCGGTGGGTCAGGGCGTCCAGCACGTCGCCCATGACGGCGGAGGCGGTGGGCAGGTCCCCCGCGCCCCGGCCATAGAACATCACGTCGCCCACGGCGTTGCCCCGGATCATAATGGCGTTGAACACGTCGTCCACAGGGGCGATGGGGCAGTCCGCCGGCACCAGATGGGGGGCCACGTAGGCCGCCTGGCGGCCGTCCTCCAGCCGCAGGGCCCGGCCCAGCAGCTTCACCCGGTAACCCGCCCGGCTGGCGATATCCACATCCCGCAGGTCCAGATGGCTGATGCCCTGGATGCTGATGGCCTCCGGCCGGACCTCCCGGCCCCAGGCCAGGTCGGAGAGGATGCAGATCTTCCGCCCGGCGTCCAGACCCTCCACGTCGGCGGCAGGATTGGCCTCGGCGTAGCCCTTGGACTGGGCCTCCTTCAGCGCCTCGGCAAAGGTAACGCCGCCCTTGACCATGCGGGTGAGGATATAGTTGGTGGTGCCGTTGAGGATGCCCACGATCTCCTGGATCTGGTTGCCGGCCAGGCACTGGAACAGGGGGCGCAGCACCGGGATGCCGCCGCCCACGCTGGCCTCGAACAGGTAGTTGACGTTCTTCTCCTTGGCAATGGCCAGCAGCTCCCGGCCATGGGTGGCCACCAGCTCCTTGTTGGACGTGACCACGTGCTTGCCCGCCAGCAGGGCCCGCCGGGTGAATTCCAGGGCTACCTTAGCCCCGCCGATGGACTCCACCACCACGTCCAGCTCCGGGTCGTTTTCCAGGACCGCGAAGTCCTTCACCGCCTGTTTGGCGTAAGGCGTGGCGGATAAATCCCGGACGTCCAGAATATATTTCAGGTTAAGGGGCTCCCCCAGCTTTTGGGCAATGGATTCCCCGTTCATGCGCAGCACCTCCGCCACGCCGCTGCCCACAGTGCCGAAGCCCATGATCGCAAAATTAGCCATGTCGTCTTTCTCCTTCTATCATCGAAAAGTATTAACCTGCCAGGATGTCAAATTTCACAACGCCGTCCACCGACGTCACCAGGGCCATCAGCTCCTCCAGGGTCTGCTCCATGTCGCTGGTCTCCGCCGACACCGTCACCGCCGCGCAGCCGTTGGTGGGGATGGACTGGTTGATGGTCAGTATATTCGCGCCGCTTCCGGCAAAAATAGACAGGACGTTGCTCAGCACGCCGGGACTGTCCTTGAGCATGGTGTAAAAGGTGATGATGCGCCCCGCCTTCATGTTGTTGAAGGGCTGCACCGCGTCCTTGTATTTATAAAACGCGCTGCGGCTGATGCCCACCGCGCGGGTGGCGGCGCCCACCGTACTGACCTCTCCGGTCTGCATCATGCGCTTGGCCTCCGCCACCTTGATAAAGATTTCCGGCAGCGCCTCGGCAGCCACAATATAGTACTTGGTTTTTGCGCCCATGTTTCGTTCCTCCCGTATGTGTCCCTGTTGCGGTCACATGTCTTTGTGCTGAGTTATTGTACCACAGCCGGCCCCCGGTTACAACCATCAAACCGCCAGGAATTTTCACAAACTTTCCCGGTCTCCGGAGAGAAAAGAGGTGCAGAATGTCTACATGTCACAACTAAGTGTCTTTTTGAGGAAGACGATTACCACGCTGCTCTGGCTGTCGGGGGGCGTGATCTTTTTCCGATGGCTGCTGGCGCCGCTGCTGCCGTTTCTGCTGGCCCTGGCGCTGAGCGCCATGGTGGAGCCCACTGTGCAGCGTCTGCGGCGGCAGATGAAGGTCCGGCGCTCCTTCGCCGCGGCGCTGGTGACGACAGCCATGCTGCTGGTGCTGGGGGGCGCGGTGACGGCGCTGCTGGTGCGCCTGGGGGTGGAGCTGCGGCAGTGGTCCGGACGGCTGCCGGAGGCGGTGGAGCGGTTCCCGGCGGTGTGGAACGGGCTGCTGGACCGGCTGGGCGCGTGGTATACGTCCTGTCCGTCCTTTCTGCGCTCGGCGCTGGACGCGCTGGCGGGGCAGATGATGGAGAGCGGGCCGGACCTGGCGGGGAAGGCGGGGGGCTGGCTGATGGGGGAGGCGTCGGCGCTGCTGGCGGCGCTGCCGGACGCGGGCCTGTTTCTGGTGACGACGGTGCTGGCGGTGTACTTCACCAGCCTGCGGTATCCGGAGATTCTGGCTTTTCTGAAGCGGCAGCTGCCGCCGGGCTGGCAGGTGCGGTGCCGGGACGCGGCCCGGTGCTTCCGGGCCACCATATTGAAGTGGCTGCGGGCGGAGGCGCTGCTGCTGCTGAGCACCTTTGTGATTTTGCTGGCGGGATTCTGGTGGATGGGGCTGGATTACGCGCTGCTGGCGGCGGTGTTCACCGCGCTGGTGGACGCCCTGCCGGTGCTGGGGACGGGCACGGTGCTGCTGCCCTGGGCGGCGGGATGTCTGCTGGTGGGGAACATGGGGCGGGCTCTGGCGATCCTGACGCTGTATGCGGCGGCCATGCTGGCCCATACGCTGCTGGAGCCGCGGCTGCTGGCGGGGCAGGCGGACCTGCCGCCCATCTCCGCGCTGCTGGCCATGTATCTGGGGTTCCACTTTATGGGCGTGGGCGGGATGATTCTCGCGCCGGTGCTCCTGCTGCTGCTCAAGCAGTTTCAGGATGCGGGCGTGGTGCGGGTTTGGAAATAGGAAGCAGCGGGGTCCGGCCAAAACCGGCGCGCCCCGCTGCTTCTTATGTTTCTGCAGCAATCTGCAAAATTGGACCGCTTGCGGTGGAGGGGTCTCCCCCGTCCCAGCTGAATTTTATTGGCCGCAAGTATCTATATCCACATACGGCAAAGCCAGAGGCCCCGGCAGTGGAAAGCACTGCCGGGGCCTGGGACTGTCCGCATTACTGCCCCAGTGTGTGTTTGACGGATGTGGCGGCGGAATCCACCGCGTCTGTTACAGTCTGCATGGCCTTACCAGCGGCGGTGCGCTTGCCCTGGTTGGTGTGCAGGACCATGTCGGCCACAGCGCCGGCCGCCGCGCCCAGGAACATGCCCTTGACAAATCCATACTGCATTGTCCATTCCTCCTTCCGGCTGGCAGTAGTATACCCAAAGTTTTATGAAAATAATCCTGTTTTTTTATTTGCTGATTGCTGTCAGTTCAAGATGTGCATAAGCTGTTGAAAGATGGCCGAATCTTTGATACAATATAGTTCAACAAAATCGCGAGGAGGAATCAAAATGCTGCATCCCACGCCCGGCACGCTTCAATACAGCACGCTTATTGCCAATATTGAGCAGGGAATTATTAAAATCCCGCAGTTTCAAAGGAAATTCGTCTGGTCTGTAGAACAGACCGCCAAACTGTTGGACAGCATTTTAAAGGGATACCCCATCGGCACGTTTATTCTGTGGCAGACGGACGAGAGGCTCCGCTCCATCCGCAACATCGGCGGCATCTCACTGCCTGATACCCCGGCAGGCCATTTTGTCCAGTATGTGCTGGACGGCCAGCAGCGTATGACCAGCCTGTACGTTTCTTTAAAAGGCGTAAAAATAAAGGATGACAATGGGAGGGATATCGACTACGGTGAAATATATGTGGACTTTGAGGCATCCCTGGACGATCCTGTTGTGATTACTGACATCAGCGGGAGAAATCCGAAGGAGGTCATCAAATTCACGGATCTATTGACCGGCGGCTACGCCCTGGCCGCGAAATACCCCAATTACCTCCAAAAACTTGACGACTACTCCAACGCCTTCAAAACCTATCTGTTCTCGGATATCCTTGTGGCAAGCGCCCCCATTGACGTTGCCACGGAGATTTTTACCAGGATCAACGTGGGCGGCAAGCCGCTGTCGGTATTCGAGATCATGGTGGCGAAAACATACGACGCGGCCCGCAATTTTGATCTGTCCGAAAAGTACGAGGAGCTGCTTGACCGGCTGGAGAGCGTCAACTATGAGACCATATCCGATTCCACTGTGCTCCAGGCCGTTTCGGTGTGCATGGTAAAGGAATGTGCCAAAAAGCATATCCTGAAATTGGACAAGGATCTGTTTATCAGTATTTGGGACAGCGTGATCGACGCATTTGAAAAAGCGGTAGATTATTTCCGGGGATTTTTCCGCATCCCGGTTTCCCAGCTGCTGCCGTATGACGGGCTGCTTGTGCCGTTTACCTACTATTTTTACCAGCACAAGGACAAGCCGCTGGGAACGCAGCAGGCGCTGCTGCAGGACTATTTCTGGCGGGTCGTACTCAATTCCCGCTTTTCCAATTCGCTTGAAACCAAACTCGGTCAGGACATCCGGCGCATTGACCAAATATTGCAGGATGTCCAGCCGGAATACGAGGAACCGGTGGACATCACCGTTGATTATATCAGCGACCACGGCTGGTTTGCCACCGGGACGGCCTACATCAAGGGCCTGTTGTGCCTGCTGGCCTATCAGCAGCCCCAGTCCTTTGCGGATAATGCGCTGGTCAATATCAACAACAGCTGGCTGAAACAGGCCAACAGCAAGAATTATCACCACTTCTTCCCCAAAGCGTACCTGCTGAAGAAGGGTGAAGAGATGTTCTGGATCAACCATATTGCAAATATGACAATTGTGGATGACTTCCTGAATAAGCGCTCTATCCGGGATAAAGCGCCATCACGGTATATCGCTGACTTCCAAAAGGCCAATCCGCAGCTGCAAGCGGCATTGGAGACGCACCTGATCGGCGATCCCGCCAGCTGGGGTATTCTCTCAGACGATTATGACCTGTTCTTTGAAAAGCGCCTGGGGCGGTTCAGCGAAGAACTCAGGAAGCGTCTGGTGCTTCGCAAAACGGATCGCTATTAAAAGAGGAGACTAGGATTATGACGACCAAAATTTTTCTCATCCGTCACGCTGAGGCGGAGGGCAACCTCTACCGCCTGGCCCACGGACAATACGACAGCACCATCACCCCCGGCGGATACCGGCAGCTGGCCTATCTGCGCCAGCGCTTCCAAAACGAGCGCATCGACGCCGTGTACGGCAGCGACCTGACCCGGACCCACACCACTGCCTCCGCCGTCTACGCCCCCAAAAACCTGCCCTTCCGCCCCCTGCCCCTGCTGCGGGAGCTGCGCCTGGGCGTATGGGAGCAGATGTCCTGGGGCGAAATACTGCGCATGGACCGGCAGATGTACATAGACTTCAACAAGCGCCCGGACCTGTGGCACGCGGACCAGGCGGAGACCTATGCCCAGGTCCGCGGCCGGATGCTGGCGGCCCTGCGGCAGATTGCGGCGGAAAATCCCGGCGGCACAGTGGCCGCCACCAGCCACGGCGCCGCCCTGCGCACGCTGCTGGGCGCCCTCCAGGGCCTGAGCCTGGAGGAAATCGGCGGCACGGGCCACGGGGACAACACGGCGGTATCCCTGGTGGAGGTGGAGGGGGACGCTATGCGCGTGGTCTTCCGGGACGATGCGTCCCATGTCCCCGCCAGCGTCTCCACCTTCCGCCGCCAGAGCTGGCACAGGGACGACGCCGCCACCGAGCCGGGGCTGTGGTACGACACGCTGCGGGAGGACGGCAATGGCCGGGAGGCCAAGGCCATGATGAACGAGGAGGAGGCGGGCCGCTTCCGCCTGGAGCTGATGCCGGAGGCCCTGCGCATCACGGACTACCAGCTCCTGCCGGCCTTCCGGGGGCGGGGATTTGGCGTGCAGCTGCTGGGCCAGGCGGTGCAGTTCGCCCGGAAGCACGGCAGGGAGATGGTCGCCGTGACCTGCTGCGCGCCGCTGGACGGATATTTCAAGCGCTACGGCTTCGCAGAGGAGGCCAGGGCCGGGGATACGGTGGAGCTGGTGATGGATATCCGGCGGGTCATCCGGGATATCCCGGACATTTCGTAAGGGGGCGGGGCTATGACAACCTTCGACTTCCTCCCTGTCAGCAAGGCGGACATGGAGGAGCGGGGCTGGTGGTACTATGATTTTCTCGTAATCACCGCAGACGCCTATGTGGACCACCCCAGCTTCGGCACGGCCATCATCGCCCGTGTGCTGGAGGCGGAGGGCTGGCGGGTGGCCGTCCTGGCCCAGCCGGACTGGCACAGCGCCGGGGACTTCCTGGCCATGGGCAAGCCCCGCTATGGCGTGCTCATCGGCGGCGGCAACATCGACTCCATGGTGGCCCACTACACCACCGCCAAAAAGCGCCGCTCCGCAGACGCCTACAGTCCCGGAAACCGCATGGGCCTGCGGCCCGACCGGCCCACCATCGTCTACGCCAACCGGGCCAGGGAGGCCTTTCCGGACACGCCCATCGTCATCGGCGGACTGGAGGCCAGCCTGCGCCGCTTCGCCCACTACGACTACTGGGACGACAAGGTCCGCCGCTCCATCCTCTTCGACGCCCAGGCGGACCTGCTGGTCTACGGCATGGGGGAGCGGGCGGTCCGGGAGATTGCCGGGCGTCTGGCCAAGGGGGAGCCGGCGGAGCAGCTCACCGATATCCGGGGCACCGCCTACGCCGCCAAAGAGCCCCGGTGCGCCTTTGAGACGGCGGTTGTGCCGTCCTTTGAGCAGGTCTGTGCGGACAAGCACGACTACGCTGTGGCGACAAAGGTGGAATATGAGGAGCACGACGCCGTCCGGGGCCGGGCTGTGCTGCAGCGGCACGGGGACAGGACCCTGGTGGTGAACCCGCCGGCGCACCCGCTGAGCCGGGAGGAGCTGGACTTTGTGGCCGAGCTGCCCTACGCCCGGGAGGTCCACCCCATGTACGACAGCCGGGGCGGCGTGGCGGCCATCGAGGAGGTGCGCTTTTCCGTCACCCACAACCGGGGCTGCTTCGGCGGGTGCAATTTCTGCTCCCTGGCCTTCCACCAGGGCAGGATGGTGACCTCCCGGAGCCACGAGAGCGTGGTGCGGGAGGTGGAGGGCTTTGTCCGGGACCCCAAATTCAAGGGGTACGTCCACGACGTGGGCGGGCCGTCGGCCAACTTCCGCCACACCTCCTGCAAACAGCAGATGAAAAACGGCATGTGCAAAAACCGCTCCTGCCTTGCGCCGGTCCCCTGTAAGAACCTGGACCCCAGCCACAGCGACTATCTGGCCCTGCTGCGGAAGGTGCGGGCGGCGCCGGGGGTGAAAAAGGTGTTCATCCGCAGCGGCATCCGGTACGACTACATGCTGGCGGAGAAAAACAGCGAGTTCTTTTCCGAGCTGGTCAGGCACCATATTTCCGGGCAGCTGAAGGTGGCCCCGGAGCACTGCTCCGCCCGGGTGCTGGACTATATGGGCAAGCCCCACTTTGATGTGTATGAAAAATTCCGGGACAAGTACCAGCGGCTGAACCAGCGCTACGGCCTGGAGCAGTACCTGGTGCCCTATCTGATGAGCTCCCATCCGGGCTGTACGCTGAACGACGCGGTGGATTTGGCCGTGTTCTTGCATAAGACGGGGCGTCAGCCGGAGCAGGTCCAGGATTTCTACCCCACGCCGGGGACGCTGTCCACCTGCATGTGGTACACGGGCCTGGACCCCCGGACCATGGAGCCGGTCTATGTGGCGAAGAGTCCCCACGACAAGGCGCTGCAGCGGGCGCTGCTGCAGTGGAAGCGGCCGGAGATGCGGCGGCTGGTGGTGGAGGCCCTGCACCGGGCGGGCCGGGAGGACCTGATCGGGTACGGGAAGGACTGCCTCATCCGCCCCCTCCACAGCGGGCGGGAAAAGCCCCAGGGAAAGCCGCTGCAGAAGAGGGGGCCCGTGAAGAAAAAAGCCCGAGCGGCGGGACCGGCAAAAAGAAGAAAATAACAATATCGGTTGATTGGAATCAGGAGGAACAAAATGAAACAACGTTTATTGACCGCCATATTGGCGCTTTGTATGGCGCTCGCCCTGCTGCCGGGCCTGGCCCTGGCCTCAGAGGGGCCGGAGAGCGAGCCCTATTCCGGATTGGGGGCCTATGGGATCTCCGGCATCGTCCTCAACCCCGCCCCCATGCCCTTTGCCGACGTGGACCGGGACAACTGGTTTTTCGGGGACGTGGACTATGTCTGGAAGCACTACCTGATGAGCGGCGTCAGCCCTGCCGCCTTTGCGCCCCAGACCACCGCCAGCCGGGCCATGATCTGGACCATCCTGGCCCGCATGAAGGGGGTGCAGATGGACGGGAACACCGTGCCCTGGTATGAGGACAGCCAGCGCTGGGCCATGAGCGAGGACGTCTCCGACGGGACCAACCCCCAGGCGGACGTGACCCGCGAGGAGCTGGCCGCCATGCTCTGGCGCAGCGCGGGCATGCCTGCCCCCGGCGCGGCGTCGGATTTGAGCCGGTTCAGCGACGGCGATGAGGTCAGCGCCTTCGCCCTGACAGCCGTGCGCTGGGCGGTGTCCATCGGGCTGCTGCGGGGGTATAACGGACAGCTGTATCCCCAGGGGACCGCCACCCGTGCCGAGATTGCGGCCATGGTCACCCGCTGGGGGGAGAATATGGATTGATTACGGACCGCCATCTGTAGTCTGGTAAGGGTAAAATAAAGGGGCAGAGGACCGGGGAGCGATTCCCGGCCCTCTTTCTGTCAGTCCCAGTTGATGTCCTCATGTGCCACGGTCTGACCGTTGGCGTATTCCTCCATAGCCGTCCTATGCGCTTTCAAATCATCTTCCGTCGCTATATCATCCGCGTCAACCGGAACAAAGCGCCGGACAACCTCCAAAAGAATCGGAAGCTCCCCCTCTGGAACAAAATCAATCATCTGTATCAGCTGGCTTTTCACGGTCACAGTAATCCCCCCTTATAAACTTCCCCGCGTGGGGCTATTTTTTCGATAACAACAGTATTCCCGTCTGGATAAGAAAATACGATACGCCAGTCTCCGACGCGAAGCCGGTAAAGACGAACACTTCCAGACAGCGGCTTTACATCACCCGCTTTGCCGGCCTCTAAATCGTCCCTGGACATCTTCTCATCAATGGCAGCGTTGATATAGGCGTTGACGCTCTGCCCCTGCTGTTCGGCGTGGGTCTGGATGATGTCTTTTTTGCCTTTAGGGACTGCGATATTGATACGGTCATAGGCTTTTGCTGCATATTTAGTGTCTGCTGAAAAAGTTGCATATGTTATGCATATATGCGAATGCAGGAAGCA
>CAJTPV010000002.1 GCA_910578505.1 uncultured Oscillospiraceae bacterium
CGGGGACGGTGATGAAGTCCGTGCTGTAATCCTTTACGGCGGTGACCAGCATAAAGGCCCGCAGGTTCTCCATGCCGCTGCCCTCGTCAAAGAGCACATGAACGCCGAAGGGATAGGCGGCGTCCGCCGGCTCAGGGGCCGGCGCGGCAGCGGCCGGGGCGGCGGCGCTCTCCGCGCTCTCCGCCGCTACCGCCGGCTTTGCCGGTCCGGCAGCCTCCGGCCCGCCGTTTCCTTGAATTTTATCGATCAGGCTATTAATTTTATCCACGATACTGTCGATAGAATCAGAGAGGGGTTCTCCGTTTTCTACCTTCTCGATCTCCCCACGGAAAAAGTCCACCGCCTGGAAGATCATGTCGAACAGCTCCGGCCGGAGCTGCTCCGGCACCACGTCGATGGTTTTTTCCCGGATGATGAAGAACAGGTCCTCGATCCGGTGGGCCACCGTCATGATGTTGTTGAACTCCATCATGGCCGAAGAACCCTTTATCGTATGCATGATGCGGAAGATCTCGTTGACGCTGTCCTGTGAGAAGGTGTCTGCCTGTTCAGCCGCCAGCAGGATGCCGTCCAGCTGCTCCAGCAGCGTATTTGTCTCGTACAGGTACATATCCAGGATGCTGTCGTTGCCACTGCCCATAAAACGCCACCTCTTTGCAATTTTTTGGTTTGACGCGGGGCGGTCCAAAAAGGGCAGAATAACCCCCGCGCTGACTTCATCATACTGGATATCGGCAGGACTGGATAAAAAATTAAGACATCAATAAACTTTTATTGGAATGGAGTATCGCCTATGCCAGATTTGCTTGGCGTGACCAATCCGGTTCCCGGTCTGGATAGTCAAAACGTCAACCGGAACATACCGGTTTCACCGAATAACACGCAGATTCAAAACGCGCCGGACCCCTCCCGGGTCAGCCGGCCTGACAACCGCTCGGAGCGGCAGGACAGCGGGGAGCAGGCGGGGGGCGGCGCGGAGCGGGCCCTGCGCTACGACTCCAACTACCAGAGCTTTTTACAGCGCATGAGCGACAACCCCGACATGATGCGCTCCATGATGGAGATTTTCCGAATCCTCCAGGGTACGGTGGTCAACTCCGGCATGGGCGAGGGCATCGCCGGGGATATGAGCGCGCTGATGCAGATGCTGGAGATGGACGAGAAGGGGCTGACCAGCTTTTTCAAGGACCAGCTGGAGGCGGAAAACCGCTTTTCGGGGCCCCTGTTCAACCTGCTGCGGGAGGCCTTCGGCGGCAGCTCCTCCGAGGTCCTGCGCGGCAGCATCCTCCAGTTTCTCAAGCGCTACAACGACTACACCTCCCGCCAGCACATCCAGGGCAACCTCCTGCGCAATCTCACCCAGCTCACCCGCTCCATCCCCGCCAGCTACGGCAACCGGCTGCTGCCCATGGTGTCGGACCTGGAGGCCATGCTCATGCGGGGGGACCGGCAGGGGGCGCTGAAGATGCTGCAGGGGAAAATTCTGCCTTTCCTGTCCAACTACACCTCCCGGACCAACGACATGGGCCTTTCGCGGATGCTGATCTCCATGCTGGCCCTGGACGTGGCCCGGTTTGAGAACGGCTCTAAGGAGGGGCTGCTGCAGTCCTTCCACCAGCTCAGCGCCCACAGCGCCATCCGGGAGCGGCTGGGCAATCTCAGCGACGAGGCGCTGATGAAGCTCATCGACAGCGGCGGCTTCGCCAAGGCGGCGGAGAAGGACGCCTTTGCCGAGCAGCTGGCCCGAACCGCTCAGCGGGCCATCCGGGGCGGCGCGGGCACCGAGGCCCAGGAGTCCTTCCGCAACATCCTCTCCGCCTTTCTGGTCAACGAGAGCGTGTTCATGCCCCTCAACCATATGATCCTGCCCCTGCTGTGGAACGGGCGCATGGCCTTCAGCGAGGTGTGGGTAGACCCGGACGCGGAGGAGAACTTAAAACAGGGCCGGGGGGAGCGGGACAACGTGATCCGGTTCCTGTTCAAGATCGATATCCAGGAGCTGGGCTTCTTTGATATGGTGCTCACCTGCCAGCGGGAGAACGTGGATGTGCAGCTGTTCTGTCCCGACAGCGTCTCCCCCTTTTCGGAGCTGATGGGCGGCGATCTGGCCCAGATCCTGACGGACAACGGCCTCCAGGCCAATAACGTGCAGGTGCAGCCCATGCAGGCGCCCCTGCCGATTTCCAGCGTGTTCCCACAAATTTTCAGAGGAGGGAGTGGCGTCGATGTCAAGGCGTGACCGGTCCGCTGTGGCCCTGCGGTATGAGGGCGGCAGCGGCGCGCCGGTGGTGGTAGCCTCCGGCATGGGATATATGGCGGAAAAAATCGTGGAGGTGGCCGCGGAGAGCGGCGTGCCGATCTACGAGGACAACTCCCTGGCGACCATGCTCAGCCAGCTGGCCCTGGGGCAGGAGATCCCGGACGCTCTGTACCGGGCCATTGTGGAGATCTACGTCTATTTTCTCAACTTTGACCCCAGGGACCCGGAGAAGGCCCGCCGGGAGCGGCAGGCTCTGCGGCAGCAGGCCATGACCAATGAAAAGGAGGCGCAGTAAATGGAGCGGCTCTATCTTGTGCTGGACGGCCAGGGCCGGGCCCTGTGCCAGGGCGTTCTGGAGTCCAGCCCCCACGCGGATCTGCTGCAGGTGCGGCTGCTGGGGGACGACGCGGAGGACATGGCCCTGACCGGGGAGGTCCAGCTCATCGGGCTGGACGACAGCCTGCCGGCCCGGCGGGGCGAGGTGACCCGGCAGCGGGGCTGTCAGATCGTGGTGCGGCCCACGGCGGAGCTGGGGGCCGAGGCCCGCGAAAACCTGCGGGTCCGGACGAATTTCAAAAGCGTCATCTACCCCGTCACCGGCCAGTGGAAGGGCCAGCGGGCCATCCGGTGCCACGACCTCAGCTGCGGCGGCATCGCGTTCCACACCATGCAGCAGCTCTCCCCCGGCGAGGTGGCGGAGCTGGTGCTGCCGGTGACGGACGAGCCGCTGCTGCTGCACCTGCGGGTGCTGCGCACCCTGCCCACCCAGGAGCCGGTGCCCCTGTACGCGGCCCGGTTCGTGGACCTGATATTGGACCAGGAGATTATGATCCGCAAGGCGGTCTTTGCCATCCAGGTAAAGAACTTCCACGATACGTGAGAGCATCCAGACAGGCTTTATCGCAAAACCGACAATTTTGCGCTGAAGATATCCCCGCACCCAACGGAAAGAAAGGAGATTCTTATGCACCAAACTCACCCCTCCACCCGCCGGCTCTGGCGGACCAGGGCCTTGTCCCTGGTCCTGACGCTGGCGCTGCTGCTGGGCCTTGTCCCCGGACTGGATCTGGACGGCGGCGCCTCGGCCCACTGGGCGGAGTCCTATCTTACCCAGCTGGTCGAATGGGGCTTTGTCCGCCCCGACCAGGTCACCCAACCCGACAAGCAGCTGACGCGGGCTGACTTTATGGCGATCACCAACCGCGCCTACGGCTACTCGGACCAGGGGCCCACGCCCTTTGAGGACATCCAGGTGTCCGACTGGTTCTATGACGACGTGGAGATCGCCTACACCAACAAGTACATCAAGGGGACCAGCGAGACCACCGCCTCCCCTAACGATACCCTCACACGGGAGACCGCCGCCACCATCCTGGGGCGGAACATGATGATGGAGGAGTCCGCCGGAGAGATCCTGGACTTCACCGACGCCCGTGACATCAGCTTCTGGAGCAAGGGCGTCATCAAGTCCTCCCTGGAGCACTACCTGGTGGGCGGGTATGACGACGGCACCTTCCGCCCCCAGAAGTCCGTGACCTGGGGCGAGATGGCCGCCATGCTCACCCGCATCGTGGGCACGCCCCTCCAGGAGCCCGGCGACTACTCCCTGGGCGGCGTGTTCGGCAACGTCACCATCTCCTCCCCCGGCGTCACGCTGCGGGACTCCGTCATCAGCGGGGACCTGTATGTCACCGGCGGCGTGGGCCTGGGGGACATCAAGCTGGAGAACGTCACCGTGCTGGGCCGCATCATCTGCAGCGGCACCGGCGAGGCCGAGGGCGGGCAGGCCAGTATTATCCTGCGCAACGTTATTGCCGACGAGCTGCTCATCGACAACCTGCAGGGCAAGACCGTGTCCGTCCAGGCCGACGGAACCACGGAGGTCGGCAATGTCAACGTGCGCACCTCCGCCTACATCGAGGACAACACCCCCGAGGGGCTGGGCCTGCACAACATCGTCCTGGACGGCCACCCCATCGACGAGGACGACAAGGACGCCGAGCCCCCCACCCTGACCCTGGCCGGGCGCATCGAGAGCGTGCTGGACAAGACCCCCGGCTCCTTTGTCCACGTGGGCAAGGGCACCGTGGGCGTGCTGACCATTGACGAGGCGGCCGTGGACTCCCACGTCACCATCGACCGCAACGCGGAGGTCAAGGAGCTGAATCTGGACACCGCCACCCTGGTGGACGGCGAGGGCGACATCAAGCACCTGAACGTCAACGCGCCGGGCTGCGAGGTCACCATTCTGCCGGAGGAGATCTATATCCGTCCCGGCCTCACCGCCGAGATCAACGGCGAGGAGATGGACACCACCGCCGCCGAGGAGTCCAACATGGATCCCCAGATCCTCTCCGGCTACCCCGTGGCGGAGGACATCGCCCCCACCACCATTTCCGCTGTGTTCGCCACCAATAAGAAGGGCACCGTGTACTGGGCCATCAGCCCCATCACCTCCGGCTCCGTCAGCGCGGAGGACCTGCTCAAGCCCCCGGTCTACGGCGGCATCTCCGTGGCCCACGGCAGCGTGAAGGCGGCGAAGGCCAATGAAGAGGTCCGCTCCGCGGTCAAGGGCCTTACTGCCGGCGGCTCCTTCTATCTGTCCGCCATGCTGGTGGATGAGCGGGGCGTGCAGAGCCCGGTGAAGGTCATCGCCTTCTCCACCCCGGACAACAGCAAGCCCGCCTTCTGCGACGGCTATCCCTATATGCTCACCGTCTCCGCCCAGAACGGGTGCCAGGTGGTGGTCATGCCCACCAAGAGCTGCAACCTCTACTACGCCCTCATGCCCGCCGGGGCCAAGGCCCCCACGGAGGACGAGTTCCGCTCCGGCGCGGTCAGCGGCAGCCTGGGCTACGGCGTGGTCCCCGTGACCAAGAACACCGAGTCCATCATCCGTGTGGACGACGTGACCCTGGAGGAGCAGAAGGAGTACGTCCTCTACCTGTGGCTGGTGGACGCCGACGGCGTGAACAAGGGCAAGATCACCTCCCTGAAGTTCACCACCAAGGACGAAACCCTCCCCTACTTCATCGTCCCCCCCACGCCCAACAAGGTGCAGGCCACCAGCGTGGGCCTGACCTTCCGCCTCAGCGAGGACGGCACCGTGTACTGGGCCGTGGTCCCCGCCGGCACCGAGTATCCCAAGAAGCAGCCAGGCCACACCGAGAGCCCCCTGCCCAGCGACATGTGGTCGAAGCTGTCGGTGCAGAACGGCTACTCCGCCCTGAAATCCGGCAAGGTCAGCGCCAGCGTGGATAAGGACGGCACCATCAACGTCAGCGGCCTGGAGAAGGAGAAGAGCTACGACCTCTACTATGTGGCCGTGGACAAGGCGGGCAACTACTCCGCCGAGATCCAGAAGGTGACCATCAACACTCTGGACCAGACCGGACCCAAGATCACCCAGACCTTCACCAAGTACTCCGGCACGGACAACAAGACCAACCCCATGGTGGACACCGGCATTGTGCTGCATGTCACCGAGAACATCCGGGCCGACGTGGACGGCGCGGGCGAGGACCTGCTGAGCCTCTATGAGGCGTCCATCGACAACACCAGCAGCGCCGTGGCCCGGAAGGAGGCCCAGGATAAGCTGGTGCTCTCCCTGCGCAGCACCATCGTGCTCAACCAGGTGACCAGCGGCACGGGCCGGGGGTCCCAGCCGGTGGCCGTCAAGGGTGAGAGCGGCGTGGGCGAGAACTGGGTCATCGACTACACCAAGGTCACCGTCACCCGGAAGGACAGCGGCATCGACATCACCTTCCCGGCGGAGGCCCTGCAATTGGAGAACGGCAGCACCTACTACTTCACCGCCTCCAACCTCACCGACGCCTCCGCCGCCCAGAACCCCATCGTGCCCAACCCCGTCGACTTCTACACCAACGCGGACGTGGGCATCGCCGGGGGCCACGACCTGAGGCTCTTCACCATCATGCTGGGCCAGCTGTACCTGACCCGCTTCGGCCTGAACACCGACGGCGCGGAATCCGAGCTGCCGGTGAAGCCGGGCAGCGCCAACATGGACCCCGGCACCGCCGCCGAGGCGGATCTGGTCCCCGTGGACTACAGCTTCCGGGTCATCCCCCAGTCCACCAGCAAGATGGAGGACAACATGTGCTACGACCTGCTGTTCTACACCGACGCGGTCATCGACTTTGACCTCTACTACCGCGTGCGGACCGTGAAGGAGGACGGCACGGAGTCCATCGTGGACCTGTCCAGCGGCGAGGGCGTCAAGTACCAGATGCCCAACTGGGCCACAAACGCCCAGGCCGCCGGTGAGGCGGGCTGGTATAAGCTGGGCAGCAGCGGCATCCTCCGGGGCAGCAAGACCGCCCAGGCCGGCGCGTCCATGGGCACCCAGTTCAACAAGTGCAATCAGTCCAACTTCCCCAAGCTGAACAAGCTGGACGACAGCGGGAAGACCTACTATGAATTTGCCGTGTCCATCACCCAGAAGGATACGTCACGAGACCGCAACACCTGGAGCGGAGAGGTGAACCTCTCGGTCTACGCCGGCGCGGCTCCCTCCACCAACCTGAGCACCCTCACCGCCCATCCCACCTTTGCCATGTGGGATGACAGCACGGCCTCCGCCCCGGCCACCAGCGCGTCCTTCCTGGGCAAGGGCCTGGCCAACGGCGGCGGCGTGTCCATCGGCATCACGGACACCGGCGCGTCCTTCCTGAAGATGGCGTGGCCCTTCACCGACAAGCGGGTGCCCGGCTTCAGCACCGAGTCCGGCTATCCCAAGATCACTCCGGGCGATATCTTCGCAGATATCTCCATTGCTCTGGACCGGGCGGGCACCATCGACTACGTGATCGCCCCCAGACAGGGCGGCATCAACGCCACGGTGGTCAACCACAACCCCAACGCCGCCGGTTCCACGCCTGTTGACAAGAACTTCTCGGCGGACGACCTGTGGGACAACACGCCACGGGGCGGTACCCAGATGCAGCCCGGCGTGGCCGGGAGCGACCCCCAGGAGGCGCCCGACGTGGTGGCCCCGGAGGCCCTGAGTATTGCCGAGCACCTGTTCCCCAACTATATCCAGGGCCGGGTGCAGTACGACGGCAACAACGCCACGGTGGATGTAAAGGTGGAGGACCTGATGCCGGATACGGACTACTACGTCTATTTCGTCACCAGCGGCGTGTCCACCGACCTGTCGCCCATCTTCATCTACAAGTTCCACACCAGAAAGTCCGCCAAGCCGAAGATCCATCTGGACCCTGACGGCAATGCCAACGTGGATATGACCACGGACCTGGAGTCCAACGGCTGGTACCGCGTCCTTACGGAGCAGGATGCCAGAACGCTTATCGACTTCCTGAAGGCGCCCTTCTCCGCCTACAGCAGCTACGGCAGCACCGGGTCCAACCAGCTGCCCTCCGCCTATGCCAGCAACTTTACCGTGCTGGACGCGATGCAGAAGCGGTACGTCAACAGCGAAGCGAAAATGTCCAGCACCAACTCCGCCGACGCCTATTTCCCCGGTGAGGATGACGGCAGCGTGAACGATTACGAGGGCGGCTACACGGTGTTTGACATCTACGCCAACGACACCGCGCGGACCAAGATGGATAACCTGATCCGCAGCGGACAGCCGGGACTGGGCGAGACGATCCCGAACACCGTCAGCTGGGGTCCCTCCGGCACCACCAGCACAAAGGCGAACTGGACGCAGAATATCCTGCAGATCGGCTCTCAGCTCAACTCTACCTCGCAGTATGTGATTCTGACCATGGCCCAGAGCAAATCCGTCCAGCAGGGGGCCAACAATGCCCTGACCGAGTCCTTCAGCGCTGTTTCCTTCCGGAAAATGAGCCTGGTGCCGCCCAACCTGACGGATGTCACCATGATCAATCCCATGAAGCCGGGCGATGTAGCCAATACCTACTCCGGCAAGATTACGTTCATGTTTGACAGCAACGTGTATGTGCGGCACAACGGCAGCACGGTGCCCATCACCTCTCTGAGCAATCCCAACAGCCTGCTGCTGGACGGCCTGTTCACAGGCCCCTCCTCCGGCTCTCTGAATGTCACAGGCGTTGTGCCGAGAGGCTTTGACCTGGAGTTTAAGAATGTTGAGGTTGGCTCTACGCTGCTGTTCCAGCCGGAGCGCTTCCTCAGCTCCAGCGGCGGACCGGCCACCGAGCCCTTGAAGATGACGCTTGTTCGCGGTTCGAACAACAAGGTCTTTGTAACGGTCACATGGGGACCGGACGAAGAGGGCAAGGATAAGATGACGACCTGGACGCCTCTGGGTGAGCTCGATGTCTCGCCCAACAACATCGACATGCGGCTGTTCTGTACAGATGGAGGCTCCTTCGGAAACAGTGACCCGTATTACACCCTCAGGATGACCGGCGGTACTGCCAGCGTGTTGGCGAATATGACACCGCAGGACGGCGTTTATATGATTCAGTGGTCCAGCAGCGACAACAATGTTGTGTCCGTTTCGGCCACTGGCAGCGGTATAAATGCCACCATCACGCGACACGGCACCGGAGAAGCTACTATAACCGTTCGAGCAAGCGATATCAACGGCAACACAGTGTCCAAGACCATCCTGGTCACCTCTCCCGGAAACGTGAGCTTTGCGAAGAGCGGCAGCGGCGGCGGAACCTTCAGCAATAATGCTGTTACGCTGACTGCCGGTTCAGGCAATGACAACACGATCACGCTGAACGCTACTGTCGACCCGGATAACCCCAATCTCGTCATTGACTGGAAAAAGAACAGCGGTTCGTTTACGGTCACTCCGACCAACAAGGGCCGTTCCGCAACGATTACCGCAAACGGAACAGGCGCGACTTCCGGTGACATTACCATCAGCGCACCAGGCCTGCCTGCAACGACCATCACCGTTACGGTCAATGCAGCAAGCAAAAACCCCCTCTCCGGCATGCTCAACGGCGGTAAGCTCCAGGCCATGCCCACCACAAAAAACAACAGCAACAACAAGACCACCACCAAGAACGACAGCAAACTGAACATCAACAAGCGATAACTTCCCACCCTGCGGGAGCGGGCATACCCCGCTCCCGCTTCTTTTATCCGGCAAAAACGATGAAAAAGGAGTGTTTCCCTGATGAAAACCACAGCCATACGGCGCTGGACGGCCCTGCTGCTGACGCTGGTCCTGGCGCTGAGTCTGACCGTCCCGGCCCTGGCGGATGAGGGCGGGGAGCCGACAGACGATAACGACCCGCCCAGCGGCGGAGCCAACACGGAGATCAGCGTCCGCGACGCTGTTTCCCTCAACCCCGGCGACAGCCTCCTGGTCACCGCCGCGGTGACCGGCAACAACAACGATACCCGCATCTCCTGGACCTCTCAGGATAAAAACGTTGTAGCGACCGAGTACAACACCGATACCCTGGCGGATTCCTGCACCCTCCGGGCTCTCAAGCCCGGCGTAACAACGGTGGAGGTCAAGGCCAGCGACAGCGGCTATAAGCGCACCATCACCGTCACGGTCAACGGGATCTCCCTGCTCAAGGGCAACACCGTCACCGTGCCGGAAAACGGCAGCGTCTCCTGGGTCCGGGGCGTAGACTATGAGCTCTACGGCACCGCCGCCGAGGAGGGCACCACCGTCAGCCTTGTCAGCGACAAGGGCAACGTCACCGCCCGTGCCCTGCACAATGTGAACACCGGCAAGGACAACTGGGTCTTCAACGGCATGCGGCAGGGCGGGGCCCACGTCACTGCCCAGGCCCGGACCGCCCAGGGGGCCAACGCCGGCTCCTCCGTGGAGATCACGGTGACCGTGGAGGAGAACACCGCCACCACCATCACCCCGCCGGGGACCTACAGCACAGCCAATCCCCTCTGCTTCGCCTCCATCGAGTCCCAGATCGCGGCCCAGTGCCGGGAGATGATCCAGGACGCCAACAACAACCTGGTCTCCATCTCCAATGTCACCGTATCCACCACCGAGGGCACCCTCTACCTGGGCTATAAGGACGCGGACAACCCCGGCGCAGGCGTGGGTTCGGGAATGACCTACTACGTGTCCACCTCCGGCGTGGGGCCCTATTTGAAGGACGTCTATTTCGTGCCCAATCCCCGCTTCACCGGCAGCAAGGCCACCATCACCTTCACCGGCAACAGCGCGGGGGGCCGCACCTTTAAGGGCAAGATCGCCGTCACCGTCACCGCCGGCAGCGGCGGCGGCACCGCCAGCGTCACCCTCAGCACCGCGGAGAATACGCCGCTGAAGCTGACCGCCACCCCCTTCTCCACCGCCTTCCGGCAGGTGTCCGGCGGCGCGCCGCTGCACTCCCTCACCTTCTTCCTGCCCTCGGAGTTCCAGGGCACGCTGTACCGGGACTATGTGGGGGAGAACAACTACGCCGCCAAGCTCACCGCCAGCGACCGCTTTACCCAGAGCGAGCTGAGCCGGGTCACCTTCGTCCCGGCCAAGGGCTATGTGGGCCCTGTGGTCATCGGCTTCGCCGGGTACACCGCCGCCGGGCAGCGCTACAACGGGCAGCTGACCGTGACGGTCAAGCAGAGCGTGGACGGCGGCATCACCTACAACGACGGCGGCCTGGGGCAGATCACCTTCAAGGAGTCGGACTTTGAGGACTACTGCCAGCGCCTGACCGGGGGCAAGCTGGGGTGGGTGTCCTTCACCCTGCCCGCGGCCAGCCAGGGCACGCTGTACTACAACTACGGCGGCGCGGACGCATCCAAGATCATGGTGGGGGACGTCTTCCCCTACCAGGGCACGCCCAACATCAGCTTTGTCACCATGGTCCCGGCGGACGGCTTCGCCGGCACGGCCAAGATCCTCTTCAACGGCGCCAGTGAGAGCGGCGCGGCCTTCAGCGGCACCGTGGACGCCAACTTCCAGTCCAGCGGCGTTGGCGGCGGCGGCGGCAGCACCGGCGGCGTCAGCGGCATGGACGTGGTCTACACCTGCCTGCCCGGCAGCTCTGTAAAGCTGTCGGCCAACGACTTCAACAACCTCAGCCAGTCCCTCACCGGCCAGCGGCTGCACTACATCGCCTTCCAGTCCCTGCCGGACCACACCCTGGGGGCCCTCTACCACAACCGCACCTCCGCCGGGGCCATCGGCAGCCGGGTCAGCGCGGGGACCAAGTACTTCAACAGCGCCGCGCCCTATCTCATGAACCTCTCCTTCTGGGCCACGGAGAGCTTCCATGGGGACGTGGAGATCCCCTTTACCGGCGCGGCGGTCTCCGGCCAGACCTTCAGCGGCTCGCTGATCATCACCACCGGCGCTACCCACACCTATAACGCCGCCATCACCTACAACACCGCCGGCCGGTCCGCCGCCGCCTTTGTGGCCTCGCAGTTCGACGCCCTCTGCCGCACGGCCACCAACTCGGCCCTGAACTACATCCGCTTCACCTCCCTGCCCACGGCCACCCAGGGCAACGTGTACTTTGACTACCAGCGGGCGGGCACGCCGTCCACCATCACCACCAGCGACAGCTACTATCTCAGCGGCGACCTGTCCATCTCCCGCCTCAGCTTCCTGCCCGCCCCCGGCTTCACGGGCACGGTGTCCATGGCCTTTACCGGCTGGGCCATCTCCGGGGCCCAGTTCCAGGGCACGGTGCAGGTCAATGTCAGCGGCGGCGTCAGCGGCACCACCGTTCTCTACACCACCAGCGGCTCCCCGGTGCGCCTGAGCGCCTACGACTTCAGCAACGTGGGCGGCGGCCAGCCGGTGAATATCACCTTTACCAGCATGCCCTATGAGACCCAGGGCAAGCTGTACTACCAGTACACTAATCCCACCCACTACAGCTGGCTGGCCACGGCGGGGATGCAGTACGGCCTCAGCTCCGACCCGCTGCTGGCGAATCTGACCTTCATCCCCAAGGCGGGCTATCAGGGCACGGTAAAGATCCCCTACACGGCCACCAACACCACCGGCGGCACCTACACCGGCGAGGTGCAGATCGCGGTGGAGCCGTCCACCATCTCCAAGTACTTCAACGACCTCTCCGGCCAGGGCGCGGCCACCGTGGCGGCGGTGGACTTCCTGTACAGCCAGGGCGTGGTCAACGGCGTGCGGGAGGGCCAGTACGCGCCGGGCAGCAACATCCGCCGGGGCGACTTCTGCCTGATGCTGTACCGGGCCTTCCAGTTTGACTCCGACGGCACCACGGCGGGCTTCCGGGACGTGCCGGACAGCGCCTACTACGCCCAGGCGGTAAACGTGCTGCGCTCCCAGGGCATTGTCATGGGCATCGGCGGCAACACCTTCAAGCCCAACGACTCCATCTCCCGCCAGGACGCGGCGCTGATGGTCCAGCGCACGCTGAAGGCCGCCGGTCTGAAGGCCGACGACGGCACGGCGGAGGACCTGGCGGGCTACGGCGACGCCGCCTATGTGGACGCCTACGCCCGCGGCGCGGTGACATGCCTGCTCCAGCAGGGCATTCTGCCCGCCAACGGCAGCAGCATCTCCCCCAAGGGGAACCTGACCCGCGCCGCCATGGCGGTCCTGCTGCACAGGGCGATGGCGAAGTAAGGAGCGGACAGACTTTTCAGAGCCGTCATCCCCGTTGTGGGGTGACGGCTCTGTTTTGATTGCAATTTTGTGTCAAACCAGTCAAAAAACGGCAGCGGTAAAATCGCTTCCTCCGCAAATACTAGCACCAGCGCGGATATTGCGCGAATTCAGGAAGGAGGAAGATCTGATGAAAAAAGCTGTGATTTTTTTCGCGGCCGCTGTCCTTGTCCTTGCCCTTGCGGCCTGCGGCAACCGGGACAACAAGAACGGCAATGACAACACCGGCGTCACCACCAACGGAGGCCAGAACAGCGGCTCCGGTACCAACAGCGGCTCCGGCGCCAACGGCAGCGCGGGTACCAACAGCGGCTCCGGCTTTAACGGCAATGCGGGCGCCAACAGCGGCGCCAACATGGGCACAGCCGGGAACAACGGCTCCGCAGGCAGCGGCGGCGTATCCAACCGCGGCAACAGCGGTCTCAACGGCAACAACAGCACCGACGGCAGCGGGGACAACAGTCTGGCCAACGACGCCCGGCGGGCCATGGACGACGTGGGCGGCGCGGTAGACGACCTGCTGGGTACCGGTGAAAACGGCACCGCGGGCCGCACCAGCTTCCAGCGGATGCTGGACAACGCCAAGGTCCACGACGCGGACGGCATCCTCACCCGTTAGCACAGCGGCCCCACCGGGCGGCTGCGGCATCCGCTGAAAAAAACTGGTACATGCCGGTAAAGCAGTCAAAACGCTTCACCGGCATGTACCGTTTTTTATGCAGTCTACTGGTCCAGCAGCCCCACCACGGTGAGGAAAAACTCCTGATGGGTGAATGCATTCCGATTGACCAGCTCCGGCGTCTTGCCCAGCCGGGCGGCGCAGAACTGGGTCAGCTCAGGGCTGGTCACCGGGTCGCCGGGCCGGAAGCGGCCATTCACCGCCGCCATCGCGCCGATCTCCACCGCACGGGCCGCCGCCGCCGCGTAGGGGTGCCGGGGCTCCAGGTCCCGGAAGGGGGCCCGCCCCGACCGCACCAGGGCGATCCGCTGCCGCACCGTCTCCCAGCCGAAGCTCATCATGGCCAGCTCCCCCCGGGTGAGCACGGCGTCGGGCCGGATGGTGTTGTCCTGATAGGCCACGCACCACCCACGGCCCAGCAGCCGCCGGGCCGCGGCCCCGGCGCCGCTCTCCGGCGGCACGTCCCGGAAGGGGGACTTCTCCAGCAACTCCGACACCGTCACGATCCGGTAGCCGTGGTCTGTCAGCAGCTGCAGCTGCTTGTCCAGGCCGTCGGCCACCGGCGTGCGCCGGGCCATGTTGCACCCGTCCTTCTGAAAGATGATCTGCCCGCAGAAGGCGTCCGGCGTCTCCAGCAGCAGCCGCTCCATGGGCCGCCACGTGGCCTCCACCTCCGCCTCATAGGTGTCCAGGGGCAGCCAGCCCGCGCCGTCGAAGCTGGCCGCCATATACTGGTAGCCCAGCAGGGCGTAGGCGTCGTAGCTGGAAAAGCCGCCCCGGATGCCGTCTACATAGTGGGGGGGACGGGCCAGCCGGATGTGATAGCCCCACTGGGACTCCAGCAGCGCGTGGAGCCGCCGCAGGTCGTCCACCACAGGCTCCAGGCCCCCCAGGTACTTCCGCTGGCCATATACCAGGGGCTTCCAGCCAAAGAGCACGTGGGAATAGGTGTGGCTGGTGATCTCGTGGCCGCCGGCCAGCAGGCGGGCAATGAGGTCCGGGCAGTTCACCGCGCCGCCGTGCTTGTCCTGGTGGAAATCCGGGTAGTGGTCATAGGACACGCCGCCCCAGGAGGCGGAGCCGTGCTTGCCCGGCTTGTCCGGATAGTTGGCGGAGGTGTCCCCCACCACGTCGAAGGTGCCCTTTGCGCCGTAGCGCTCCAGGGTCTCCGCCAGCACCAGCGTCAGGGCCTTGCCCCGGAAGTGGTCCGGCACCGGGGGCAGGCGGCTGGGGCCGTCGTCAAAGGTCATGGCGCAGATGCGCTCCGCAGTGGCCACCCGCTCAATGCGCCGGACCGGGGATAGGAACACAGGGGTGCGCTCCTTGATCTGATCCTGAAAACGGTGCTTCGCTTTTTTGGCTAAGCCAATGCCTTTTGTCACAAGAGACATGAGGGAGACCTCCTTGGGTTACAGATATCCAGCGCGGCACAGTAGGCGGCATAGAGGGCCGCCCTGGGCAGGTACTTCCAGCCGGCCCGCCGGGCCTTGGTCCACTGGGACAGCCCCTTGCGGAAATGGGGGGTATTGCGGCACAGAACAGCCCTGCCGCCTGCTGCCGCCGCCTGCCGCAGGGCGGGGAGCGTCAGGGCGTCCGCCGTCAGGACTGTGTAGGCATTGCCCACCTCCGCCGCGTCGTGGGCGTCGCTGCCGCCCACGCAGGGCAGGGCCCACCGGCGGGCAAGGCCGGCGGCCTTCTCATTGGCGTCCGGGACCTTGAAGGCGGCGCGGGCGTTGGCGGTCTCCACGCCGTCAAAGGCTGCGGCCAGGTCCTCCGGCTTTGCGCCGGGCCTCTGGAAGGGGTGGGCCAGCACCGCCAGTCCTCCGCAGCGGTGAATCGCCTCCACCGCGGCCTCCGGCGGCGGCAGCGGGCCGGACATGTCCAGGTCCAGGGGCCGCTCCAGAAACAGGGCCGTGATGTGGCCCGCCTGGGTGGACACCTCGCAGCCGGGGATCAGCAGGACGCCGTCCAGCGCCGCCGGCGCCGGGGTGCAGAGGTTGTGGTCCGTAACGGCCAGGGCGTGGAGCCCCCGTGCCCTGGCGGCGGCGGCCAGGGCCGGCAGGGCGGAGCGCCCGTCCGGGGAGGCGCTGGTGTGGACATGCAGGTCCGCTTTGAACTCGCTCATGGACGCCGCCCCCTTCGCAGCAGAGAGCCCAGGTACGTCAGGCCGGGCCGGGGGTCCCCCCACTCGAACAGCCCGTCGGCCACCGCCGGGTTCAGCAGGTCCAGCGCCGCCCTGACCGCCGGCCCCGGCTGGCCCTGCCGGAGACACCCCGCCGCCGACAGCAAATCCGAGGCGGCAAAGATCATCTTCCGCGGCAGCGGTCCGGCCAGCGCCGGCAGGGGGACGGCGGCGTCCGGATTGCCGCTGTTCCAGGCCAGGGTACACCACAGCAGGGGGATTCGGCTGCGGGAGACCCGTGTCAGCGGAAACGTCCCCCAGATGCGGGGGTTGGCCTCCAGCAGCCGGGGCGCGCCGCCGGCGTCCTCCTTGAACTCAAACATGGTCAGGCCCGTCAGCCGGATCTCGGCGGCAAGGCGGGCGGCCATCTCCAGCAGGTCCGGCCGCTCCACGCACCGGCAGCAGGAGGACGGCCCGCCGGCGGCGGGGTACTCCCGCACGCGCAGGTGGCAGATGGAGGCCAGCACCTCCCCCTCCCAGGCCAGGATGGAGCAGCCCAGCCCCCTGCCGGGCAGCCAGGTCTGGAGCACAGGCGGCTCCCCGGCCAGGGCGAGAAAGTGGCGGTAGGCCTGTTCCGCCGCCTCCGGCGTACGGGCGACGGCATAGCGGTCCCCGGCGGACAGCCCCAGCTTCTCCCCGCACACCGGCTTGACGACACAGGGCAAGGGCAGGCGGGCGGCCAGCTGGGGGATCGACTCCTCCGGCCCGCGGGAGAAGCTCTCCGGCACAGGGATGCCCAGCCGCCGGGCCAGGGCCGCCAGGCGGGTCTTGCTGTTGAGCAGGTCCAGCTGCTCCCGCGACGGGACGCACAGACCGCACACAGCGGAAAACCGCTCCGGCTGGCCGGCAATGGCCGCCAGGGTCGCCGCGCCCACAGGCAGCAGGGCGGGGCGGCAGCGGTACTGCCCGCCAACGGCCCGGCAGAGCCGGACCAGGGCCTCCGGGTAATCCGCATCCGGAAGCCAGACGTGGCGGCCGCTCCAGCGGGAGACGGCCCCCGGCGCGGGACGGCGGCTCTCCCGCTCACAGGTGATGACGTCCACGCCGGCCTGGCCCAGATCGCGGATCAGGGCCAGGGACATGCGGTAGTGGACGTCGGTGACAATCGTGACCATACAGGGGACCTCCCGGTGGGTATCAGGATCGGGCAGGCCTGCTTTGCCGCCCATTGGTGGTAGTATACTACAAAAAGCGCCCATGGACAAGGGCGGACCAAGAAAAAATGCTGTCCGAGCAGGTGGGGAGGACCCCTCCGCCCGCTCAGGAGGAGGAACGCTCTTCCTGTACGGATAAAAGCGCGCCGCCTCCCGTGACCGGAATCTGTCACAGGGAGGCGGCGCACACAGCGCGCTATGTACTTATTTTTCCTCCACAGCCAGGATGCCCATGGGACACGCCTTCGCGCAGATGCCGCAGGCAATGCACTTGCTGGGGGTCTTGGCCTCAGGGGCCATGACCATAACGTGCATGGGGCAGGCCTCCACGCACTTGCCGCAGCCGACACACTTCTTCTTGTCGATCATGTACACGCCCTTGGCATTCTGGGAGATGGCGCCCTCGGGGCAGGTGCGGGCGCACTTGCCGCACATGATGCAGCTGTTGACCTTCGGCTCGCCGTCCGGCTTGGCGGTGATGCGGATGCAGCTCAGATCGGGGTCAAACTTTTTGTAAAAAGCTTCCGAACACGCTCTTACACAGGACAGGCACGCCTTGCAGGGGTACTCTTTGCTTACGGTTAATTTTTTCATTTGAAGAAAGCCTCCAATACTGAATGATTCTTCTTCTATCCTACCAGATGTATTGTTAAATTGCAAACAATATTTTTGGGTTTGAAGAAATTTCTTTGGGCGAACTGTTCCAACCCGTTATTATGATTACCGGCAAGAAGAAATGACCGCCCCCTGGTACGGATAGCGGTCATTTCATAATTCGTACTAAGGGCTAACCGCTTGTCGCGGCGCTCCTTCTGTTTTTTTATTATACGTACCCGCTGCCTCTCTGTCAATCCACGGTTGTTGGAGTCTGTTATCAGATTTTCAGCAAGAGGAAATGACCGCCCCCAGCCACGGATAGCGGTCATTTCGATGACTTAATCCGGGACTAACCGCTTGTCGCAGCGCCCCCTCTGTTTTTATTATACGTACCCGACGCCCTTTTGTCAAGCTGAAAAAAGGGCGTTTTCTGCCGGGACGGGCGCCTACGCCCGCCGCTTTCCCTCCAGATACTTCTCCGCCGCCAGCAGCACCTCCTCGTCGGAGGCAAAAGTCACCAGGGGGCAGGCCTCCTCAAAGGTGAACCAGCCGATCTCCGCGATCTCCTCCTCCTGGACCCGCTCCTGACCACCGGACGGCACGGCTGTGAAAAAGACCACGTCCTTCACCACCCCCGGCTTGGGGTAGTACGTCACCACCTGCCGGAAGCCGGTGTCAATCTCCGCGCTGAGCCCCGTCTCCTCCTGAATCTCCCGCCGGGCCGTTTCCTCCTCTGTCTCATCCGCCTCCACGTGGCCCTTCGGGAAGCTCCAGTGCCCACCGTTGTGCCGGGCCAGCAGGTACTGCCGCGCGCCGTCCCGCTCCCGCCACACCACCGCGCCGCAGGACTTCTCCTCCGCCGCCTTCTGGAACACGCCGCCGTCCCCCCAGGTCCACTGGCCGCCGTGGGCCCCCAGCTCAAAGTGGTACTTGGCGATGCCCAGGTCCACCATGGAAAACTCGTTGTGCTCCGTCACTTGGGCCTGCACCGTGCCGTCCTTCTGCCAGAGGAACCGGTAGCCCTGGCGGTTGCGGGCGGAGGGGGCCCGCTGCACCGACGCGATGCCGGACATGAACCAGCTGGGCGCGCCGCTCATGTTCCGGGCCAGCTCCGACTGGGACTTGCTCTTGCGCTTAGCGGCCAGGGCGATGAGCTTTTCCCGCCCGCCCCGCTCCTCCGGCGTGTGGCCCACCGCCGCCACGCAGATCAGCTCCTCGCCCTCCTTCAGGCGGCGCAGGCAGCTCTCCCGGTCATAGGTCCCTCCCAGCCAGCAGGTCCCCAGGCCCATGGCCACGGCGGTGAGCACCAGCTCCTCGCCGTAATAGCCGCACTTCTCCGCCAGGTCCGGGTCCGCCGCCGGCCCGGCCAGCACCAGATAGCTGTGCACCCCCTTCAGCAGGCCGTAGCTCTTGCGCAGGCCGGCGAAGGGCTCCGGATGGCCGCACACCAGCTGCACCCGCAGCCCCGAGCGCTGGTTGCAGGAATCGATAGCCTTTTGCAGCTCCTCCTGCTGCCGCCGGGAGATGGGGTCCGGCAGATAGCTGCGCTGGCTCGTTCTGGTCAATACAACGTCTGATAAGGTCATCTCTTCCTCCTCTTCCCGCATTGTCCCGTGCTTCCATTTATTCTGACTATATTCTCATCCCCGCGGCCCATATTGTCAAGAAAAATTTCTGTTGCCTATCAACTTTTTTTGCGGCTGCTCAAAATCTCTGTTAATTATGACGAAATTATGAACTTTCGTCAAAAAGCCCTTGCATCTGAGGGCGAGGTGTGGTAGACTTGGTAATAAGTTACATATCGGAAGAAGTTTACAGCGGCAGTTTAGTCCTGCCGGTTGAAAAAATGGGTCTGCCCGTCGCTGTGAACCGGCGCAATTCCAGAGAAATCCTCCCGCCATCTCTCAGGCAAGGGAACGGAAACAGGCATACTTTCTCCCCCGTACATACATCTTGACCTGTCGGGAAGAAGGCCGGTTATGCCGGAGCCGTCCGCAGAATGAGGGAGAGCCGGGGCGTTCTCAACCGGTTTGTGTGTCCGGTGTGTAGGTGAAATTGAAAGGAGAGAGAAGCAAATGGCAGACATGATTGCTAGCATTAACGGCAAAATCAACGGCATCGTCTGGGGTGCCCCAGCCATGGTCCTCATCCTGGGCGCGGGCCTGGTGCTGAGCGTACTGTGCAAATTCCCGCAGTTCACCCGGCTGGGCTACATCTTCAAGAACACCTTGGGCAAGGCCCTGAAGAAGCAGGAGGGCCCTGCGGCAAAGGGCTCCGTGTCCCCCTTCAAGGCCATGTGTACCGCTCTGGCGGCGTCCATCGGTACCGGCAACATCGCGGGTGTGTCCGGCGCTATCGCCATCGGCGGCCCCGGCGCTGTCTTCTGGATGTGGATGTCCGCTCTGGTGGGCATGTGCACCAAATATTCCGAGGTCACCCTGGCTATCAAGTACCGTGAGAAAAACGCGGAGGGCGACTGGGTCGGCGGCCCCATGTACTACATCAAGAACGGCCTTGGCCCCAAGTGGAAGTGGCTGGCTGTCATCTTCGCCCTCTTCGGCGGCCTGGCCTCCTTCGGCATCGGCAACATGACCCAGGTCAACACCATCGCCAGTACCATCAACGAGGCGATCGCGGGCTTTGTCCCCACCACTGAGGGCCAGCAGAAGATCATCGCCCTGGTGGTCGGCATCATCGCCGCCGTCATCGTGTTCATCGTCCTGGTGGGCGGCATTCAGCGGATCGGCGACGTGTGCGCCCTGCTGGTGCCCGTCATGGCGATCATCTATGTGGTCGCGGCCCTGATTGTGATCATTGTCAACATCACCGCTGTCCCCCACGCCTTCAAGTGCATCTTTGTGGGCGCGTTCAATCCCTCCGCTATCGCCGGCGGCGTAGCCGGCGCAACCATCAAGACGGCAATTACCAAGGGCGTTGGCCGCGGCATCTTCTCCAACGAGGCCGGCCTTGGTTCCGCTCCTATGGCCCATGCCGCCGCGGATGTCAAGGACCCCGTTGAGCAGGGTATTTACGGCGTGTTCGAGGTCTTCATGGACACCATCGTCGTCTGTACCATGACCGCCATGGTGGTTCTGCTGGGCGTGGGCGTGGAGAGCGTCCCCTATGGCGAGAGCGTCGGCGCGGAGCTGACGATCGCCGGCTTCCGGTCCGTCTTCGGCGGCCCCATCCCGGCGGTGGTCGTGGCTATCTGCCTGACCCTGTTCGCCCTGTCCACCATCCTCACCTGGGGCCTGTACGGCACCCGCTGCTTCGAGTTCCTGCTGGGCAACAAGGCCAGCAAGGTCTATCAGATCATCTTCGTGGTCTTCCTGCTGATCGGCGCCACCATGAAGCTGTCCCTGGCGTGGGATATCGCCGACACCCTCAACGGCCTGATGGCGATCCCCAACCTGATCGGCGTCCTGGTCCTGTGCCCGGTTGTGGCCCAGCTGACCAAGGAGCACTTCTCGAAGGTAGACAAACTGAGAAAGTAAGCGCTGCCCCCCATCTCCCCTTTCAAGACAGGGGACGTGGGACCGGCCCGCGTCTCCTGTCCCCGTAAGGGGGAACTGTTCAAAACGGGACCATCCGAAAAGGGTGGTCCCGTTTGGTCTTTGTTCAGGGCTCCAGATATTCCTCCAGGCAGAGGCCCTGTTGGTAAATCTCCGCCGCCGCGTCCTTGCCCACATAGCGGTAGTGCCAGGGCTCGTAGATAATGCCCGTGATATCGCTCTTGTCGTTGGGATAGCGCAGGATGAAGCCGTATTCCCAGCTGTGCTCCATGAGCCACTGCTGCACCGCCGTATCCTCCTGGGAGCTGTCCAGGTTCTGGTTAGCTATGTCCACGATGTCCACCGCCAGACCCAGCTGGTGCTCGCTGGTCCCCGGCAGGGCCACCGCCTTTGCGGCTTCCTCCCTGGCTTTCTCCTGGGAATACCCCTGGGCCGCCAGGCGGTTGACCTTGTTCTGATACAGGGACTGCTGCTTCTCGTAGGACCGGTAGGAGGAGCAGATTACCGGCGAATTGCCTGCGGCCCGGCAGGCGTCCATCATGGCCTGCAGGTCCGGATAACACCGCTCGTCCACGGCATGCCCATTGGACAGCTCTTTTTTCGTAAACGAGTAGTTTTCCGGCAGGGGGTTCCAGGGGTTGACCAGGATCAGGTTCCACGCCTCCGGGTCCACCGGGTCTTTGATGATGGGCTCCTCCGCCGTAATGGGTACTATTGGGGCGGTCCGGGGCAGGGCCGGTTCCGGGGCCTTTTCTTCCGGCCCGGCGGCAAAGGCGTTGGCCAGCAGGACGCATACCGCCATCATGGCACAGCAGGTGGCCAGGAAACGGGCCAGCTTCCGCCGCCGCCTGACCCTGCTCCGCTTCCGGCGGCGTACCGGCGGCGGCATGGGCGGCAGGTTCTCCACCGGGCGGCGGTAGAGTTCGGCGGGCAGGGAAATCTCTCTTTGGTACATCATGTTCAGACACCTTCCTGTTTGTTTTATACCCACAGGATAAAGGGGCGTCTGATAGAATCGGTATCGCTCCGGCATCAAAGCGGCATCGGTTGCGTGACGGATTTTCCGGCGGGCGCTTTGGAACAAGAATGCAAATGTATTTAATCTGCATGCTATTCGAAACGAATGCTTGACAACTACAAGACAATTTGCTATAATAAAATACGAAAGGAGGCATTGGGCTAACATAGTAGTAGATAAAAGGTACCTTTTTATATGTTGTAAATCGAATTTTCACGATACGTGAATAAATTGTAAAGTGTACTGCTAAGTAATATAGCAGACAATAATGCATGCAATGAAGTGATACTGGATACATGTTTGAAAGGAGTAATTATATGGCTACAATTTCAGCCAGGATAGACGACCAGCTGAAGGCAAAGGCAGAACAGGTTGCTGATGGTATCGGTATTCCGCTCAGTTCGGTAATCAATATCTTTTTGCGCCGTTTTGTGGTTGAAAACGGGTTTCCGTTCCCTGTAAAGGCGTTAGATATGGATGCGATGAAGCCACAGCCCGTTTTTGATGCAGACAAGCTGGAAGCAGCAGTAAAACGCGCTGTAGCAGATCCTGACTATCCAATTCATCCAGAGCACTTCACTTTCTATGACGAAGAGACGCAAGAACCGATTGTCATTTACAACAGGAAGGGACACTAATATGTCTACCATTATGGTATTTGCCGGGCCAAACGGTTCCGGAAAAAGCACGATAACAGGCGCAATCCCTTCAAGAGGCCTGTATATTAATGCCGATGAGATCCAGCGCCGCTTTCAATGCAGCGCTTTGGAGGCTGCACAAAACGCTGAGAAATCCAGAGAATATTGTTTGAAACATAGCATGGACTTTACCATGGAAACCGTCTTATCCACCCCGAGGAACATTGACCTTCTTTGCCGGGCTAAGGAGCAGGGTTATTATATTATTTGCATCTTTGTGTTGACCTGCCACCCGGATATCAATGTACAGCGGGTAGCCAGCCGGGTCGCGCGGGGTGGGCATGACGTTCCTGAAGAAAAAATCCGTAGCCGGTATGTGCGCTCCCTGCGCAACCTTTCTCTGCTCCCGGAGCTGTGCAATGAGTTGTATGTTTTTGACAACTCCGCTCCGAGGGAGATCGGGGGGCCGTCGTTAATTATTCGATTTGTTCAAGGCGATATGGAGCTTCTGCCATCGTCAAGTTGGAATATGGAGATGCTGGAGGCTTTGATCGAAGGCCGCGAATTGGCGGAGTACATAAAATAAACCAAATAAACCAAACATAAAAATTTGCCGGAAGGGGAAGACCACCCCTTCCGGCTTTTTGCCGCACTGCGCATCAAAGATTGAAGCAGACAACAAGGCTGTTCCAGCCCTCCAGTGTCATGCGGCACGTCCCGAGGCTCTCCCCATACGGGAAAGTCAGGCTGTATTCCGCGTACAGCTTTGCCGGATGGTCCTCCTGCTCCTGGACGGTCAGCGCCACATCGTAATACCCGGACAGGAACTCCGCCCAGCTCCGGGCCTGCGCGAGGGCGGCGGCGCTGAATTTCAAATCGGAATCAGCCGGGGTCTCCGTGTTCAGGATCATCTGCACCATCTTGCCCGATGCGTCGTCCACAACGATCTGTCCGGGCGGCAGGCCCTCCCCCCAGCAGGACCACAAAACGCCGGACAGGCTGCTCTCCTCCTCGGACACCATCAGGTACGGCTCCACAGCGACGCCGCCGTACAGCTGTATATCGACATCATACATTGGCTCCCCGGCTTTTTGCCCGGCCGGCTGTTCCGGCTGCCATGCGATGATACCGGCCTCCACCGCCAGGTCCACAAGCTCCCTGGCCGCGCTGGCAGCCTCCTCCGCCGTCAGCCGGGTGGCACCGTCCCACAGCAGCTCCATATTCGGCCCCGCCGCCAGCTTCAGCATGTCCCGGGCGTCCCCCGCCTTCCGCAGCGTCAGATCCACCGCGTCCAGCAGGCGGTTCTCCCGCATATTCCCCACCTGGGCGTCCTGCGCGGCGGCGGCCATATAGGGCAGCGCCGCCCCCGCCGCCGTCAGCAGCAGCGCAAACAGGGGCAGGAGCCATTGCCTCAGTTTCTTCATCATCCGTCCTCCTGGTCAGGGATTGAAGTACACCGCGCCGTCCGCCACCATCTCCAGCCGGAGCTCATTCCCATCGCAGAGCAGCTTGAACACCGAGCTGTAGTGGTCAAACGACAACTCCGACTCGCTGAAGGTCAGCTCCACGCCGTAATAGTCCGACAGGGCCGTCCGCCACAGCTCCGCCTGACGGGTGATCGCCTCCGCCGTCAGGCCGGCGTCATAGTTGTCATATCCCCCCGAGCTTTGCGCGTTGGCGGCAAGGACCAATCTATCGAACCATGCGGTATCAAAGAGGAACGTGCGGACCATTTTGCCCGTGTCGTCGTCGATATAGATCCAGTTTTCCGGCAGTTCTTCGAGCCAGCAGCACCAGACGATGGCGGAAACGCTGCTCTCCGTCATGGACATGATGATGTGGGGTTCGACGCTGATGGTAAACGCCTCCTCCCCAACCGTCTCCGGCGTCAGCGCGGTCAGTCCGCTCTCGTTGAGGAAGCGGACCGCCTCCTGGGCCGCGCTGGCCGCTTCCGCCGCCGTGAGATTGGTTTTGCCGGTCCACTCCAGGTCGCTGTAGGACCCGGCCAGCAGCCCCAGCGTCTCCTGCACGCCGCCCCCTGTTTGCAGCGTCAGGTTCACCGGGTCGAACTGCCGGGCCTCCGGCCCCCGCTCCACCTGGGCGTCCTGGAGGTCGGAGACCACCCAGGGCAGCGCCGCCCCCGCCGCCGTCAGCAGCAGCGCCAGCAGCGGCAGAAGATAGCGGTCCAGCTTCCTCATGGCCTCCCTCCCCGCAGCTCCACCGTCACGCAGGCCCCGCCGGAGGCCCGGTTCTGAAAGGAAATGGACCCGTTGTGCAGGGCGGCGATCTCCTGGCACAGGGCCAGCCCCAGGCCGAACCCGCCCTGCTTCCGGCTGCGGGCCTTGTCCACCCGGTAGAACGCCTCTGTCAGGTGGTCCAGGGCCTCCGGCGGGATGCCCCTGCCATCGTCCATCACCTGGATGCGGCAGCCGTCGGGGAGCATGTCGCACCGGTACCAGATGTGCCCGCCGCCGAGCAGGGCCTTCTGGGCGTTGTCCGTCAGGTTCAGCAGCAGCGACCACGTAAGGTCCGGCTCCAGATAGCACACCCCCTTCTGGCAGTCGCTGGTCACGGCCACGCCGATCTTGGCGAACAGGGGCCGCAGCCGCTCCACCAGGTCCCCGATCAGATCTGCCGGCGACACCTCCGCCAGCGGCAGGTCCCCCTGCTTCAGCACCAGCAGCTCCAGCAGCTTTCGGGACAGATTCTCCAGCCGCTTCCCCTCGGAGTAGATATATCCGGTGGCCTCCGTCTGCTCCTCGGCGGTCAGGGTGCCGCTGCGCAGCAGCTCCGCGTAGCCGATGAGGCTGGTCATGGGGGTCTTCATCTCGTGGGCGAAACTGCCCACGAACCGCTCCTGCCGCTCCACCGCCTGGTGCAGCTGGGAGATGGTCTCCTCCATCTGGGCGGCCATGGCGTTGAAATCCTCCGACACCGCCCCGATCTCGTCCTCCGACCACACCGGGGCCCGGCTGGAGAAGCTGCCGGAGGCAATGGCCCGGGACGCCTGGCTCAGCCCCGCCAGGGGCCGGGTCAGGGCCTTGGACACCGTGTAGGACAGCGCCGCGCACAGCAGCGTCAGGACGCAGAAGATGCGCAGGTAGGTCTGCTGCTGGCCCTGGCGCATGGTGTAGAGGCCGGAGATGTCGTGGGCGGTCTGGAGGTAGAGCACGTCCCCGCTGGTCTCCACCGCGCTGTGCAGCAGCAGGTAGTGGGCCCCGTCCAGGTCCTGGGCAATATGGAACAGGCAGCTGCCGGGGATCGGCGGCTCCGCCGTCTGGAGCAGGCGGGAGGCGTTGGTCTCCACATTGTAGAGCACGCTGCTGTCCGTGCGCAGGCGCAGGGCGGCCCAGCCGGAGCGGTCCTGCTCATAGAGCTGGGCCATGGTCCGGGCCAGGGCGTCGCCGTCCAGGTAGGGGTCCAGGCCGTTGACGATCTGCAGGGCCGTCCACACCATGCGGCAGGAGGCGAAGGCCGCGTCCTTCTCCCGCTCCAGCGTGTCCTGGAAGGACTCGGCGATGAGCAGGCTTCCCCCCGCCCCGAAGAGGACGGACAGCAGCGCCAGCATACACAGGGTCATTTTGATTCGAAATTTCATCTCACACTTCCAAACGGTAGCCCACCTTGTTGACGGCCTTCAGCGTGTGCTCCCAGCCCACCTTTTTCCGCATCCGCTGGACGTGCAGGTCCACGGCCTTACTGCCGTAGGGGTACGTGCCGCCCCAGACCCGCTCGTAGATGGTCTCCCGGAACATGGCCCGGCGGGGGTTCCGGGCAAAGAGCAGCAGCAGCTCGTACTCGGTCTTGGTGAGATTGACCTCCACGCCGTCCCGCCAGACCTGCATGGAGCGGGTGTCGATCACCAGGCCGCCCACCTCCAGCACGTCGCCGCACTTCTGGTACCGCCGCAGCACCACGTCGATGCGGGCCAGCAGCTCAATGGTCTCAAAGGGCTTGACGATGTAGTCCTCCGCCCCCAGCCGCAGGCCCTTGACCCGGTTGGGCACGGAGTCCACGGCGGTGATGAAGATGACCGGGATCTCCAGAGGGCGTATGTACTCCATCAGCTCAAAGCCGTCCACATAGGGCAGCATCACGTCCAGCAGGACCAGGTCATAGGGATTGTTTTCCAGCAGGTCGGCGGCCGCCGCGCCGTCGTAGGCGCAGGTGCAGGCGTAGCCCTCCTTGGTCAGGGCCATGCGGATGAGGCTGGAAATGGGTTTTTCGTCCTCGACGATCAGTACTTGAATCACAGCAGGTATCCCTCCCCTTCGGTTGCTCCCCGTCAATTTACCTCCCTTTTGCATCAAAACGGCAACAATTCCCGGCTTCCCACTGTGCAACGCAAGACTGCGGATCAATCTTTATCTGCGCGGCAATTCTGGCCGGATGCGGGCGCAGGAGGGCAGACGAGGGAGAAGACGCCGGACGATGCGTCTTCTCCCTCCATATACGCGATACACAGTTCTTTTACAGCGGCTTTCGTTCCTGCCGCCGCGGACAGCCCGCGCCGTATGCCCATCAGTTCAAAAAATCCTTCAGCTTTTTGCTCCTGCTGGGGTGGCGGAGCTTGCGCAAAGCCTTGGCCTCGATCTGCCGGATGCGCTCGCGGGTGACATTGAACTCCTTGCCCACCTCCTCCAGGGTCCGGGTGCGCCCATCCTCAATGCCGAAGCGCAGCTTCAATACCTTCTCCTCCCGCGGCGTCAGGGTGCTCAGCACATCCACCAGCTGCTCCTTGAGCAGGGTAAAACTGGCCGCCTCACTGGGCTCGCTGGCTCCCTCGTCGGGGATGAAGTCCCCCAGGTGGCTGTCCTCCTCCTCGCCGATGGGGGTCTCCAGACTCACCGGCTCCTGCGCGATCTTCATGATCTCCCGCACCTTGTCCACCGGCATGTTCATCTCCTCGGCGATCTCCTCCGGCGACGGGTCGTGGCCCAGCTCCTGCAGCAGCTGCCGGGACACCCGGATGACCTTGTTGATGGTCTCCACCATGTGCACCGGTATCCGGATGGTCCGGGCCTGGTCGGCAATCGCACGGGTAATCGCCTGGCGGATCCACCAGGTGGCGTAGGTGGAGAACTTGTAGCCCTTGGTGTAGTCAAACTTCTCCACCGCCTTGATCAGGCCCAGGTTGCCCTCCTGGATCAGATCCAGAAACAGCATTCCCCGGCCCACGTACCGCTTGGCAATGGACACCACCAGGCGCAGGTTGGCCTCGGCCAGCTTCTGCTTGGCCCGCTCCCCGGCTTTGGCCAGCTTCTTCAGCTCCGCCAGGGACGCGGCGTCCAGCTCTCCGGACTGCAGGCTGTCCAGCTGCTCCTGGGCCAGGTTGCCGGCGCTCATCTTTTGGGCCAGCTCGATCTCCTCGTCCGGGTTCAGCAGCGACACCTTGCCGATCTCCTTCAGATACATGCGCACCGGGTCGTCGATGGAAAAGCTGTCCACCAGCGTGTTGGGGTCTACCAGCTCCTCCTCCTCGATCTCCGCGATCTCGTCCATCCGGGGCTCCACGTCGTCGGGCAGCTCCGGCAGGATATCCTCCTCGCTGCCGATCTCAATGGACAGCGACTCCAGGGAATCATATATTTTCTCCATCTGGGAGCTGTCCAGATCGATCTCGTCCAGCACCTCCATCATCTCCGTGGAGTCCAGCCGGCCCCGCTTCTTGCCCCGCGCGAACAGGTCCATGATCCGCTCGTTGCCATTGAGCAGGTCGGCGGCGGGCAGCCCCGCCACCAGCTTCTCCGGCAGCCTGGCATATTTTTTCTCGCTCTCCACTTTTTTGACCTGTTCCTCTTTTTTCTTAGTCATTACGCTTTCCTCCATAGCCCTTTTTCTCTTTTGACCGCTCCACCGCCGCCCGCAGGGGATCGGCGCTTTCCCGCCGCTTCTCCGCCGCTCTCTCTATGACGCGTATGTAGTCGTCCATTGCCTTCTCCGCCCTGGCCATGCTGGCCGGCCGCTGCATCACCTCCGCCAGGCGGCCGATCTCCTCCGGCGCACAGCTGCCGGAGAGACTGTCCAGGGTGGCGGTCCGCCCCTCCCGTTGGGCCTCCAGCAGCAGCCGGTACACCTTGCCCAGCCAGGGGGCGCTGAAGTCCTCCTCCCGCAGGCCGCCGCACCGCCGGGCCAGGGAGGGGTCCGCCAGCAGCAGATGCACCACGCCCTCCTCCGCCGCGGCGGAGGGCTCGTCGGTATAGCGGAGGGCCTGCGCCCTGGGCTGGTGAAGCGCCCGGACGTTGAGGGCCTCCTTCTGCAGGGCCCGCTTCTCCTGGCCCCGCTTTCGCCCCCGCAGCCGGTTGACCTCCAGCAGCACGGCCTCTTGGGAGATCCCCGCCTTCTCCGCCGCCCGGCCCGCGTAGACCTCCCGCTCCACGGCGTTGGGGATTGAGGCGATGAGCTGGCAGATCTCGTTGGAGTAGGCAATTTTGCCGTCCTGCTCCGTCAGGTCGTACTTGGCGGCCACGGCGTCCATGCGGTAGTCCAGCTGCTTGGCGCTGCCGCTGAGGAGGGAGGCAAAGGCGGCGGGGCCCTGAAATTTGATATAGTCGTCCACGTCCTGCTTCACATACTCCCCGTCCGCCAGGCGGCGGGGCAGCTGGAGCACCCGGACAGTGAACTCGCTGTTTTTCAGCAGATCGATGTTCTTCTGGGTCGCCATCTGCCCGGCGCTGTCGTTGTCGTAGCACAGCACCAGCTCCTTGGTATAGCGGCTGAGCAGCCGGGTCTGCTCCACCGTCAGGGCGGTGCCCATGGAGGCCACCGCGTTGTCGAAACCCGCCTGGTGGAGGGTGATGACGTCGATATTCCCCTCGCAGAGGATGATATTGGGTCTCTTGGTCTTCTTGGCCAGATGGATGCCGTACAGATTGCGCCGCTTACTGTAGACGATGGTCTCCGTGGTGTTCATATACTTGGGCTCCGACTTGTCCAGCACCCGGCCGCCGAAGGCCACCACATCCCCCCGCACGTCCAGCACCGGAAACATCAGCCGGTTGCGGAACTTGTCGTACAGCCGCCCCTTCTGGTTCTGCACCACCAGACCGGCGGCCAGCAGCTCGCTTTTGGTGTAGCCCTTCTCCAGCATGGCCGTCAGCAGGCTGTCCCAGCTGTCCAAAGACGCGCCCAGGCCGAAGTCCATGGCGGTCTTCCGCCGGATGCGCCGCCGGTTCAGGTACTCCGCCGCCGCCGCGCCCTCCGGACGGGAGAGATTCTGATAATACCACCGGGCAGCGTCCTTGTTCAGGGCCAGCACCCGCTGACGGCGGCGGCCCTCCTCCCGGCTGGCGGTGTCCTCCGGCACGTCCATGTTGGCCCGCTTGGCCAGAAAGCGCACGGCGTCGGGGAAGGACAGGTTCTCGATCTCCATGATGAACTTGAACACGCCCCCGCCGTTTCCGCAGCCGAAGCAGTGGTACATCTGCTTATCCGGCGCCACAGAAAAGGAGCCGGTCTTCTCGTTGTGGAAGGGGCAGAGGCCGAAGTAGTTGCTGCCCTTTTTGGTCAAGGCGACATAGGAGGAGACCACGTCCAGAATATCGCTGCGGCTGACCAGCTCGTCCAGAAAATGCTGCGGAAATGCCATGGGTTTCCACACCTCCCGGTGTCTATAAATGCTCCTGATAAGAGTATACAACGGGCGGGGCAAAATTCCTTCTTCCAAAGCAGATTTTTTCAAAAAAAATTTTTTCCATACAGGAATTTCAGAAAAATCCTCCAAAAAGCAAAAAAAGACTTTTGAAATCCATGGAAAATATGTTAAAATAGCAGAATCAGAGGGAGAGGGGGGCTTTGCGATGGACCTCGCGGTATATGGCGCTGTAGGACCCGCCGGCGGCGAGCGGCAGCTGGCCTACCGGCTGCTGGAGCTGGCTCTTGCGCGGGAATGGGGCCTGCAGCAGCTGCCGGAGATTGCCAGGGCGGAGGGCGGCAAGCCCTATTTCCCCCAGTATCCCCATATTCATTTCAACCTCAGCCACAGCCGCGGCGCGGCGGTGTGCGCTCTGTCCGGCGCGCCGGTGGGGGTGGACGTGGAGGTGCTGCGCCCACCGCCCCGGCACTTGGCGGCGGGGATGGGCGCACAGGAATTTTTCCGGCTCTGGACAGCGAAAGAGGCCTCGGCGAAGCTGCTGGGCCGAGGCATTGCCGCCCTGAGGACGCAGACGCCGGACAGCCGCTGCCAATGCCTGGAGGGCTTTCTGCCCGGCTGCATTGTCACCGTCTGCCCGGCGGCGGGGCCGGTGCGGACTATTCGGATGGATCCGCTTTTCTATGGCAAGCAGCAAAATCCCTGACCATCTGCTGGAAAGCCCTCTCAGTCAGCCGTGACGGAGAGGGTGTCCTGCCGGCAATTTTGAATGGCTGCAGGCAGAGGCCCCGGCCAGGCGCTTTTATTGGGGCAGCGGACTGGACTGACCGGACTGGTAGATCTGCCGGTAGGCCTCCATTTTCTGGGTGAATTCCTGCTCCGTCAGGTTTACCCGGACGGCGGCTTCCGCGCAGGACAGCACGCCATCCAGCACCAGTTCCATCAGCGTATTCAGGCGGCCTTTTGCCATCCCCCTCTGCATCCCCCTCTGCATACCCCGCTGTTCGCCTCTGTTCTCAGCTCGGTCCAACACATCGCACATTGCAACAGTTCCTCCTTTCCTGACCGCTTCTCTGGCGCTCTCCTCAAATCTGGTGTCCCCTGTCAGGACTGACATCAACTTCAACGTCTCCTCCACATGGGTAATCGTCTCATGACTGGGAACATATTCCTGGTCCCGGCACGTCTGCACGAAGAAATCAGCTACGATCCGGAAATCGCTCCTGAACATGGCGGCCTGTTCTGGGCTGAGGTGCGAAATCTCAAACACGTGCAGCCTGTACTCGCTCACATATGGCTCCAGCTCCGGCGGAATCCTGAGCAGCTCCCGCAGCGTCTTTGGCCCGTCCCAGCGTTTTTTTCCAAAGTACAGGACAATGGTAACGGCGGGATAGGGAGCCCATTTCTCCGCGCCCCGCTGCCGGTTATGTACCACCTGCTCTTTATAGGATGCCCCGTCATACGAAAAAACACGCAGGACCATGTCCTGTTCGGCCTCCGTCTGGTTTTCCAGGCCCAACAGCGCAAAGCGTACGCCGCCCTCTGTCCAGAGCTTGGAGACATCCCGCTCCTGCTCGTGAATGGCGCTTTTGATTTTCAGCTGCGACCGCTGGCCCGCAGGCTGCAGCGCGCGGGGGTGGATAACCTCCCGCCCATCGAACAGAAGCACGTTCAGGATATCTGCGAAAACATCCTCCGCCTCAAACAGCAATTTCTCTGTAATGTCCTTTTCTGCCATATGCCCTCTCTGCTTCCTTTTATTATCCCATTATACCATATTTCCGCTTCATTACAAGGCCTCCGCACTGCCTGGACCGGAGAAATTTCGGAAGGCGCCAGCAAAACGCGAATGGCTTGACCGTCTCCCAAAGAGGGCAGGCGGCAAAAGGATCCCCGGAGAGTACCTGCCTCTCCGGGGTCCTGCTTTTTGGGGGCGCTGTGGCGTCTTGTCTATGGCGCATACCGCCTCTGTCAGCAGAGGGTGGCATAGATGACGGCTTTGATGGTGTGCATGCGGTTCTCCGCCTCGTCGAACACAACGGACTGGGAGGACTCGAAGACCTCGTCTGTGACCTCCATCTCGGTGATGCCGAACTTTTCCGCGATCTCCGCGCCGATGGTGGTCTTTGTGTCGTGGAAGGAGGGGAGGCAATGCATGAAGATCGCGGTGGGCTTGGCGTTCCCCATGGCGGCGGCGTTGACCTGGTAGGGCCGCAGCAGCCGGATGCGCTCCTCCCATACCGCCTCCGGCTCGCCCATGGAGACCCAGATGTCGGTGTAGATCACATCGGCGTCCTTTGTCCCTTCGCTCACGTCCTCCGTCAGGTGGACGGAACCGTGGTTCTCTGCCGCGATGGCCTGGGCCTTCGCCACCAGCTCCGGGGCGGGGAACAACTGCTTGGGCGCGCAGGCGGTGAAGTGGAGGCCCATCTTCGCGCAGGCGATCATCAGAGAGTTGCCCATATTGTTGCGGGCGTCCCCCATATAGGTGAAGCGGAGGCCCTGGAGGCGGCCGAATTTCTCCTCCATGGTCAGCAGGTCGGAGAGCATCTGGGTGGGGTGGAACTGGTCCGTCAGGCCGTTCCAGACTGGCACGCCGGAGTATTTCGCCAGGTCTTCCACGGTCTTCTGCTCATAGCCCCGGTACTCGATGCCGTCATACATACGGCCCAGCACCCGTGCGGTGTCTGCGATGCTCTCCTTTTTGCCCATCTGGGAGCTGCCGGGGTCCAGATAGGTGACGCCCATCCCCAAATCGCTGCCCGCCACCTGGAAGGAACAGCGGGTCCTGGTAGAAGTTTTTTCAAACAGCAGCACGATGTTTTTGTTCTCCAGATAGCGGTGGGGAACTCCGTTCCGCTTCATACGCTTGAATTCCTTGGCCAAATCCAGCAGATAGCGGATTTCGCTCGGCGTATAGTCCAAAAGAGTGAGAAAACTGCGTCCTCTGATGTTGACTGGCATGATATGATAGCTCCTTTAACTTAAATAGATTTTTCCTGATCCCGTTTGATTTGTTTTGCGTACCGCTCCTCCTCTGAGAACACGCACCCGCAGTACTTCTGCATATAGAGGCCCCGCTCACGGGCCTCTGCCTGTCCTCGTCGGAATCCCGGTCGGAAATCCCGGTACAGAAAGGGAACGCCGTACCGCTCCGCCAGCTGCCGCGCTGCCCGGCAGATGCCCTCGTGGTCCTGATAGGGACTGACCAGCAGGGTGGTGGAAAAGGCGGTAAAGCCGTGCTCCGCAGCGTAGCGGGCCGTTTCCTCCAGACGGCAGGTGTAGCAATAGCCGCACCGGTGATCCAGATCGCCGCCCACGGCCTCGACAAATGTACGCAGGCCGTAGTTTTCCCGGACCAGCAGCTCCAGGCCGATGGCCTCCGCGTAGCTGATAAGGGTATCCCGCCGGGCCCTGTACTCCTGGTAGGGATGGATATTCGGATTGAACCAAAAGCTGACAGGTTCGATGCCCTCCTCCCGAAGGCTTGACACACAGTAGACGCTGCAGGGAGCGCAGCAGGTATGAAGAAGCAGATGTTCCATAAATATCCACCTGTCGATTTATAAATATTCATTTTGCGAAACAGAGTATAGCACAACTATTTTGATTTGTCCAGTCATTTTTTGTAAAACCTGCGCATTTTTATGAAAATGCGTCCTTGCCGCCTTCGCTATACAGCGGCAGGCGGCTCCCCCTGGGGGACGACCTCCCGGACCGTCAGCCGGTCCCCCTCCACGGTGAAGCGCACATCCACCCCGGCAAAGGACATGCCATAGACCCGCCGGGGGTCGTTCTGGTAGGAGGGACGGGGGTCCTCCGCCAGCACGCCCAGCAGAGCCCCGCGCTTTTCCGCCGGCACAGCCTCCAGCAGCGGCGGCGGGCAGTCCACCGCCAGCGTCCGGCGGGGCACGGCGTCGGTAAAGCCGCCGGTGGCCTCCGGGTGGGCGTCGGCGTAGGGGATGTAGGGCTTGATGTCGTAGATGGGCGTGCCGTCCATCAGGTCCGCCCCGGCCACATGGAGGAGGGGGCCGTCCCCGCCGCCAAGCTCCACCCCCACCAGGCGCACGGCGGACAGGCCGATGGGGTTGGGGCGGAAGGGGGAGCGGGAGGCAAACACCCCCAGCCGCCGGTTGCCGCCCAGGCGGGGCGGGCGCACGGTGGGGGACCAGCCGTCCCGGACCGCCCGGCTGAACTGCCAGAGCAGCCAGATATGGGAGAAGCCCTCCAGCCCGCGGACGGCCTCGCTGCTGCGGAACTCCGGCTCAAAGATCACGGTGGAGCGCAGGGCGTCCACCAGCCCGCTCTGGCGCGGGATGCCGAATTTGGTGGAAAAGTCGCTGTGGAGCCGGGCAATGACGTGTACAGTGTGGTCCATAGTAGTCCCCCTTGTCTGGAGCGTTGATTTCAGCGCGGTACAATGCGGAATAGAGGGAGTCCGGTCCGCGCTGGACCTGACTCCCTCTGCACTTGTCTGACCTGGGCGCAATGCCCTCTATTATTTCTTGAATTTGGGGTTCCACTGGAACAGCCACAGGATTCCAGCAACAATGGCCAGCGGCCCCAATACCTGAAGAATCATCATCAAAACACATCTCCTTTTTCCATTGATTCTCTTGCCGGGTCCTCCGCGGACCCAGCGGGGAGGTGTCCCCTGTGCGCTCTAATTTACCACAGCTCCCCTGGGATTGCAAGGAAGACTTTTTGTAGAATCAAACAAACGCCGGCCTGCCGCCGGAAAAGGAAAATCCCCTCTTGATTCCAGCAAAAATATCCGCTATAATGCGTTTTATAGGGGTGTTTCTTGTGCATTCCAACTATTTTTGGAAATGATGAAATATTTCTGATGCGAAATAGATAAAAATTCTTGTATAATTCAACAAAAATATCCGAACTTTTTTGTTCTGCTTTACAAGGAGGGACCGTATGACCATCAGCATGAATGAATTGCTGTGCTTTGACTACTTCAAAGGGCTGCGCCTGCTGGCCGGCAGAGACGGGCTGTCCAGGCCTGTGAGCATCTGCGGCATGCTGGATTACGAGCTGGACCCGCGGCTGAACAAAAAATTTGTCTATACCAACTTCAAGCCCTATACCCTGACGCTGTCCTCGCTGTTTTTTGCCAAGGACAATCCCTTCCAGATCATGGACGCGGTGAAATACCTGGTGTCCCAGGAGGCCAGCGGCCTGATCATCAAAAACGTCTTTCGCCTGCCCATCCATGAGTCCATCCTCCGCTATGCCGACTACAAAAACTTCCCGCTCTTCCTCATGGACGACTCCGTGATGTTTGAGGACGTCATCATCCAGGTCTTTCAATGCATCAACGCAGTCTCCAGCGCAGCCAGCGCGGAAACCGTACTGGACCGTTTGCTCTATCAGGAGACGGACCCGTCCGAAAAGGAGATGCTGGCCAGGCAGCTGCTGCCCTCCCTGCGCAACCAGTATTTCTCGGTCCACCTGCGCCCGGAGACCTCCCTCTCCCTTGACGGCGCCGCCCAAATCAAGGCGAACGCCGCCCGGATCCTTCCGGCGGGCACGTCCTATACCGTGGCCCACTACCGCCGGGGCGCGTTCCTGTTCCTGTCTCAGGACTCGTTTCCCAGTGCCGCGGAGGAGCTCTTTGCCGCGGTGGCCGGACTGGCGGAGTCCTGCTGCTCCATTGGGATGGGCATGATCCACTTCAAGCCGGAGGAATTTGACACGGCCATCAAGGAATCCCTCTACGCCTCCACCATCCATTACCTGGAGAACACCCGCTTCCACCTCCAAAACGTGCCGTACCTGCGCTACGGGGACCTGGGCATATACCGGGCGCTGCTGCCCGCCTTGGCCCACCCCGCCCTGGCGGCCTACTCCCGGCAAATTCTGGAGCCCATCGCCGAATTTGACGCGGAGAACCGGGGAAAGCTGATGGAAACCTTGCTGCTGCTGGTACAGTGCGGCGGCGATCTGCATCTGCTGGCCAGGAAAACCGGGCAGCATGAAAACACCATCCGGTACCGGCTGAACAAGGTCCTTGCCCTGACCGGGCTCCAATACCAGAAGCCGGCCCACTATGAGGAGCTGGCCCTGGCCGCCCGCATTTTTCTCCTGTCCCAGGAAAATCTCCCCCTTTGAGCCGTCCGGCCTTTGGCGGCTGTTGGGCAGGAATTGCGGATGACCCCTAAATTTCCGCCGCCTCCCTGCCGATATATATGCTATAACAAAATGGGAGGAGTGTGGCGCAATGGAACTGACCCCGGCGGCCCAGATGGGGCGGCTCAGCCGCTGCCGCGCGGCAATTACAGCGGCGCCGGCGGAAAAATCCGCTGAAAAACCGGCGACTGGTCTCCGGACCGACCGCCTGCGCATTACCCGCCAGGCCGTGTCCTACCTGCAGGAGCAGGACCGGATTGCCCGCGAAGTGGCAAACATCGTCCAGCGGTTTACAGCCAACAATACGGCAGAGGAGCAGGGCAAGACAGAGGACGAGATGCTCTCGGAGGAGCTGAAAGTCAAGGAGCGCTGCCAGAAGATCATGGCCCGCCTCATGAAGGGGGACAAGGTCCCGCCCAAGGACCTGCAGTATCTGGCCCAGAACGACATGGCGGCTTACAAGCTGGCCATGGCGGCGCGGATGATGGCCCCGAAAAAAAAGCCCAAGGAGTGGGACAGCGTGCTGAAGGACGGGGAGGAGCAGTCCGGCGGCGCGGAATCCGGCGGCGAGGTCTCCGCCGGCGCAGCGGAAACGGCGGAGGCGTCCGGCGGCGGAGAGGCCGGCGTCGAATAGGACGCGAATTTTGTCGGAACATTTTTCCCGCGCATTTCGTCGAATTGGTAAAATGCCGGTTGACGCGGCGGCAAAAAACAGGTATCATGTAAAGCGAAAACCGGCACCCCAAGGAGGACGAAAAAATTATGAGCAATCGAGTCTGCCAGACGTGCGGCGAGGAATATTCCGATACATACCGGACATGCCCCTTCTGTGAGGAGGAAAAAGCCATCCGCCAGGGACACCCCCCCCACCGGCAGGGGGGCAAGCGCCTGGAGAAGCAGCGGGCCAAGGGCGGCGGCGGCGCGGGGGGCGTGCTGCTGCTGCTGACGGTGGTGATCATCGCGGGCGCGCTGGCCTACGTGTTTTTCGGCGACAGGATCGCCGATACCATGGGCATCCGCTCCGACCCGGCGGAGCTGGGCTTTACCAACGACGATGAGACGGACACGCCGCCGGAGGATGTGACGCCCCCGGCGGACACACAGCCGGTCAGCGCCCTGGTGATGAGCCAGCCGGCCATGACCCTGGCCGCCGGGGAGACCGCCCTGCTGACGGCCACCGGCGTGGAGGGGGACGTGATCTGGTCCACCTCCGACGAACAGATCGCCGTGGTGGACGGAGGCGCGGTGACGGCCAAGGCCGGCGGCACGGCGGTGATTACCGCCGCTGTAGGGGATGAGACCGCCACCTGCTCCGTGGAGGTGGAGGGGGAGCCCCCCGCGCCCCCGGCGGCGGAGCAGACCCAGCCCAGCGGCGGCGGGAGCGGCGCCGGCGGTGTGCAGCTGTCCTTGAATAAGACGGACTTCACCCTCCGCTCTGGGGACCCGCCGGTCCAGATGAAGGTGAAGGGTACGGAGAGCGCTGTGGTGTGGGCCAGCAAGAACACCAGCGTTGTCACCGTCAGCGACAGCGGCCTGGTCACCCGCGTAGGGTCCGGCAGGACCACCGTCACAGCCACTGTGGACGGACAGACGCTGGAGTGTACCGTCCGGGTACCCTAAACAGGACAGGCAAGAGGACGCGGCCACAGCCGCGCCCTCTTTTTTACAGCAAAAAGTGCAATTTTCTTTGCTCGTTGACGATCTCGATCTTTTCCGCGCCGGAGCCGTACTCCCCGTCCAGGGTCCAGGGGAACGCCTCCGGGGTCTGCACCGTCACGGCGGACACGTGGCGGAAGATGACCCCCGCGCCCTCGAAGTCCTGGAGCACCAGGCAGCGGATAAGGGCCTGCAGCTCCGAGGCGGAGGTGGGGTTGGGGATGAGCAGCATCTCAAAGAGGCCGTCGTCCAGCACCACCTTGTCCTTCTGCAGCTTCATCAATCCCCCCACGGAGGTGGTGTTGGTGACCGCGCCGAAGAGGAACCTGCCGTCAAAGGTCTCGCCGCCGGCGGACACCGCGGCCCGGTAGGGCCGCAGGGTGGACAGGTCCTTGACCCCCTCCAGGATGTAGGCCAGGTGGCCCAGGTCGTTCTTGATGGACTGGGGCGCGCTGTAGGACACCTTCGTAAAGGCCCCGAAGGAGGCGATATACACAAAGGGCCGGTCGTTGAAGCGGCCGATGTCCAGCCGCGTCCCCTGGCTGGCGGTGATCTGCCGGGCGGCCTCCACCGGGTCCGCCGACAGGCCCAGGCTGGCGGCAAAGTCGTTGGTGCTGCCGCCGGGGATGTACCCCAGAGGCGGCGGCGCGTCCAGCCGCAGCAGGCCGCTGACGGTCTCGTTCAGGGTGCCGTCGCCGCCGCAGCACACCACGCAGTCGAAATTTCCCCCCTCCTCCGCAGCCAGCTCCACCGCGTGGCCCGGCTCACGGGTCTGGCGGACGGAGACCAGATACCCCGCCTCACAGAAGTGGGACACCGCGCCGAACAGCGGCCCGGCGGAGCGGGTCCGGCCCGCCCGTGGGTTGACGATAAACAAAAGTGTCTTTGCCATGACTCCTGTATCCCCCGCAATTGTTACAAACATGTTAAAGGTTCTTTAAACATAGTATAGCATATTGAGAAAACTATTGCAATCGCGGAAAAAGGCGGGTATGATAGGAAACAGGAAAAACTTGTCCGGGAGGCGGCAGCTGTATGAAAAGGGACAACCACTATTTCGCCTGGGGTCTGACCGCTGTGGCGGTCGTGTGTACGATCCTGCTGTTTTACGATGTTGTTTTCCGCACCAGCACTGTGCTGGAGTATGTCAATAAGGTGCTGCGCATTCTGGCGCCCATCCTGTACGGCTGCGCCATTGCCTACCTGCTCTCGCCGGTGGTCAACTGGTTTGAGCGGGCCATTTTCCGCCACGGCGGGCATCGTGCGCCGGCCAAATGGGTGCGGGCCGGCTCCCTGGTGCTGACATGGATCGTGGTGGCGGCGTTTTTGTACGGCCTGATGAGCATACTGGTGCCGGAGCTGTACAAGAGCGTGATGCTGCTCATCGGCAACGCCAGGGGCTACTACAACACCATCTACAACTGGGTGCTGCACATTCTGGAGAGCAACCCGGAGATTGCCACCCGGGCCGCCGAGCTGATCAACGAGTACTACACAGAGGCGCTGACGTGGCTGAACAGCAACCTGGTACCCCAGCTGCAGGCCGCCGTGCAGGCCTTCACCGGGGGCATACTGGGCGTGTTTGTCTTCCTGAAGAACCTGCTGCTGGGGGTGATCGTATCCATCTACCTGATGGCCTCCAAGGAGGGGTTCTCGGCGGCCAGCTGCAAGCTGTGCTATACGTTCCTGCCGGAGGACCGGGCGGCCTGGCTGATCCGGGGGGTGAAGGCGGCGGACAACATTTTCAGCGGCTTTGTCCGGGGCAAGCTGCTCGATTCCCTGATTATCGGCATCATCTGCTTCTTCTGCTCCAGCTTCTTTGAGTTCCCCTATGCGCCGCTGGTCAGCGTGGTGGTGGGGGTGACGAACATCATCCCCTTCTTTGGCCCCTTCCTGGGGGCGATTCCCAGCGCGTTCCTGATCCTGCTGGACACGCCTATCAAATCTCTCTATTTCATTCTGTTCGTCCTGGTGCTGCAGCAGTTTGACGGCAACATCCTGGGGCCCAAGATCCTGGGCAACAGCACCGGCATCTCCGGCTTCTGGGTCATGGTGGCGATCCTGGTGGGCGGCGGACTGTGGGGCGTTGTGGGGATGTTCCTGGGCGTGCCGCTGTTTGCGTGCATCTATACCGCCGTGCGGAGCTTCTCCGCCTACCGCCTGCGGAAAAAGGGCCTGCCGGTCGACACGGCCAGCTATTCCAGCCACGGCCCCGTGTGGCCGGAGGACCGGGCGGAGCTGGAGAAAAAAGAGTGACCCCGGAAGCGCTGACCGCAAAACCGCAGCGGCTGCCTCAAAAAAGAGACAGCCGCTGCGGTTTTTTAGGGGGGTACAGCCCCGTATGTGCCTTGACGGGACTGCCAGGAGCGGCTATTTTGCGCGGTACGCGAACTCGCCGTTCCTCTCGTTGATGCCGTAGAAGTCCGCGAAGGTCAGGCGGAAAATCTTGTCCAGCTTCCCGCTCACGTCGATGCTGTCCCGGATCAGGTGGAGGTACAGCCCCAGGTTAGAGATGTCCCCCAGGGACAGATAGCCCGTCAGCTTCCCGTCCTTCACAATGGCTTTCTTGTACTCTGTCGGGGTCTTGTGGACCAGGATGTCCGCCCCCTCCGTCAAATCCAGCCGCCCAACAGACAGCATGGTCACGCCGAAGAAGTTGCTGGTGTTCTTAAACGGATAGGGCTTGGGGTAGACCTCGTCCACGCCGGCCATGTTCCGCGCCGCCGCCTTGCCCTGGTCCATGGCGTCCGGCCACACGCCGGACAGACCCGTGCAGTCCCCCGCCGCGTATACGTCCGGGGCGCTGGTGCGCAGGTGATCGTCCACGGTGATGGCCCGCTCGGCGGCGATGCCGCTGTCCAGGGCCAGCTGGATCCGGGGCCGCACGCCCGCCGCCATGATGATGAAATCGCAGGGCACGTGCTCGCCGTTGGAGAGGATGACCTCGGTGATATTCCCCTCGCCGTCCACCACCGCGTCGCTGGCCCCGATGCCCAGCAGGAACTTGCACCCGTGGTCCTCAAAGGCCCGCTGGTACACACCGGCGGCATAGTCGTCGGTCTGCAGGGGCATGACCCTGGGGGCCATCTCCGCGATGGTGACCTCCGCCCCCCGCTGGCACAGGGCGGAGGCGGCGTCCAGGCCCACCAGGCCGGAGCCCACGATAAACACCCGCTTGCCCTTGGCGAAGGCCTCGTCGATTTTCAGCGCGTCGCTGAGGTCCCGGAAGCCGAACACGTTGGGCGCTTCCCGGAAGTGGGGGATGGGGGGGATGAAGAACCCCGCGCCGGTGGCGATGAGCAGCTTGTCATAGGGCGCGGAGTAGTCCTCCCCAAAGAGGACCTTTTTCTCCGCCGTGTCGATCTTATGCACCGTCTGGCAGGCGATGTGGATGATGTCGTTTTTCTCAAAGAACTTCACGCCGGCGAAATTGATGCCCTGGGCGTCCCGCTCGTGGCCCAGGAATTTGTGGAGCATGCAGCGGGAGTGCACCGTTTCATCCGTGGAGATGACGGTGATCACGTCGTTGGGACGGAAGTCCCGCAGCACACGGGCGGCGCTGATGCCGGCCGCGCCGGCGCCGATGATGACAAATCGTTCCATGCTCACACCTCCCTCACTTCAATGGCCTTCTTCGGGCAGGCCCGCACGCAGGCGGGGCCCTCCTCCAGATGCTGGCAGAAGTCGCACTTGACCATCCGCTTCCGGTCCGGGGAGACGGCGGGCACGCCGTAGCGGCAGGCCATGACGCACATAAAGCAGGCCGCGCATTTCTCGGCGTCGTAGTCCACCAGGCCCGTGGCCTCGTTTTTCACCAGCGCGCCGCTCATACAGGTTCTGACGCAGTCCGGGTCGTCGCAGTGGCGGCAGAAGATGGGGCTGTAGCCCCCCTGGCCGTCGGAGAGGATGCGGTTGCGGGACTGGTTGGCGGGGTCGGTCAGGTCCAGGGTGTACAGCCCGTGGCCGCCGTCCTGCCGGTGGGACTCCATACAGGCCAGGGTGCAGCTTTTGCACCCGTCGCACTTGGCGGGATCGATAAAAATTCGTTTCATCTCGCGTCCCCCCTATCAAATGTTCAGGGCCTTGCGCTTCTCTTCAATAATAGCCTCCAGCGTATTGGCGGCGGAAGCGCCGTCCGGGTCGATGATCACGCGCCCGCCGGTCAGCTCCACCATGTCCTCGGTGAGTATCTTGGTCACCAGCTTGCTGCCGGTGATGAAGGGCGGCACGCCCAAGTGCAGGGGCAGTCCCAGGGCCAGGGCGAAGGCGCCGTCGGCCAGGGCCTGCTCCTCCAGCCACTGGGCGGCGGAGAGGACCAGGGGCAGCTGGGGCAGGTCCACACCCATGGCCTCGGCAATCTCGGTGGCCACGATCTCCAGGCGGCCAATGGCCAGACAGGGGCCGAAGTTCAGCACCGGCGGGATGCCCAGCTCCTTGCACACGGCCTTCAGGTTGGGACCGGCCAGCTCGGCGGCCTCAGGGGTCATGAGGCCGATGTTCTCCAGCCCGCCGGAGGAGCAGCCCGCCGTCAGGACCAGGATGTCCTTGGCAATCAGTTCCTTCGTCAGCGCGGCGGTGAGGGTGTCGTGTCCATAGGCCACGCTGGAGCAGCCCACCACGCCGGCCAAACCCTTGATCTTCCCGGCGGCGATGAGGTCGATGAGGGGCTTCCAGCTGCCGCCCAGGAACGATTTCAGACTGCCCTCGCTGACGCCGGTGAGGGTGTTCTTGTTGCCGTGGTCGGTAAAGAGGTTCATGGGCACATTGCCCCGGCGCTCCTTGTAGGCGGCGATGATCTCGTCGATGATCCGGTCGCCGTCGGCCTGACGGGTCTCGTAGTGGAAGGGGATATACTCCGCGTTGGCCTTTTTCGCCACCACGTCCAGACAGATCTGCTTGATCTTCAGCTCGTCGCAGATGGGCTCGATGCCGGGCAGGGTGCAGTTGAACTCGCTGAGCACAGCGTCAATAGCGCCGCAGGAGAGGACGGCCTCGGAGATATAGTTGTTGCCCGCGTGGCCGTCGAAGATCTCAGTGTAATGCTCGCCCCGCAGCTGCAGGTCCTGGCCCACACAGGTGCAGCCCACCAGCTTGAAGCCCTTGGCCCCGGCGGCCTGGGCCTTGGCCACCACGTCCTTGTCCAGCAGCCGGTCCTGGATGTAGGTGAACAGGGAGTGCTGGTGGCCGGTGATGAGGATGTTGATGTAGTCCGGGTCAATGACGTTCATGCCTACGGGGGCGGAGCGGATGACCGGGTCGCCCAGCACCACGTCGTTGAGCAGGTTGGTCAGCTGCAGGCCGTAGAGGCCCGTGGAGATGCCCAGGCGCAGGCAGGAGACCATCATCTCCACCGGGTCGGAGCTGAGGTTGGTGGAGGTCTTGACGATGTTGTTGAACACCTCGCCCTTTGCGCCGCCGGGCAGGATGCCCAGCTCCTTCCAGCGCTTGACACGGGGGGCGTAGGCCAGCTTTTCCACCAGCTCCATGGGCTCATACTCCGGGCGGTAGAGGTCGGAGAGGACCGTATCCGCCACCTTTACGCACAGGTCGTACTTGTCAGAGCCGGTGACGCCGAAGATGCCGGCCAGACGGTTCAGGGCCTGCTCGCTGCGGATCTTGTCCTTATGCAGGCCGGTGTTTTTCAGCTGCCGGGCGGTGTTTTCCACGATGTGGATATAGCAGCCGGAGCCGGCGGCCACAGCCCGCAGGAAATTCCTGGCTACGATGGTGTCGGCGCTGGCACCGCAGATGCCGCGGGGGGCGTCGGGGGTCACGCGGCAGGGGCCGTTGGCGCACAGGCGGCAGCAGACGCCCTGCAGGCCAAAGCCGCATTTGGTGGACTGGCCCGCCACCCGGTGGTGGGCCGTCTCCCGCGGGAGCTGGCGGATGTAGTTCTCCATGGGCTTATCCGCGCTCTGGCAGGTGTTGCGGCTGAGGCAGTCGGTACAGCTGTTCATAGGATGTTTCCTCCTCTATGTGATGATTCCTGAGCTTTTGCGGGTCATAGGGGACCGCTCCGCCTATGGGAGACAGGCCGGGATCCCCCCGGATATGCATTGATTCTACCATAAAACACGGTATGCCGCAAGTGGATTTTCACCGTCCGCCGTCTCATGCCCGCCGGTCGGGAAAGCGGATGCACAGCTCCGCCGCCGTGCCCAGGCCGTCCTTGTCCAGGAGGACCACCGTGTGCCGGGCCTCCGGCTCCTCCTCTGTGACATCTGACGCGCTGTAGGCCGTGCGGGCGGTCCCGTCTGCGCTCTGCTCCTCCACCAGTACCCAGGCTGTCTCCGGCAGGCATTCCACCTCCGGCAGGTTCTCCCGCAGGGCCAGGTCGTCGGACTGGAGAAGTGTGTTGCTCCCGTCGAACTGGGACACGGTCAGCTTCTCCAGCCGGGGGGCGTACTCGGCATTCACCGTCACCTCAATCGTTTCAGAGGTCATCTTGCCGTTTGTTATCTTCGAGAAGGTGCGATTTTCTGAGTATGCACCAAGGCCGTTGGAGCTGTTTCCGCTGTCATCCAGATAGACTGTGCCGTCTGAAGCCTCATAGACCCGGAAAAAGGTCATGCCGCCGCCATCATTATACCATTGCCAGTCCGGCCCCGCGTCCGCAGGCGGACCGATGTAGACCGTCCCGCTGATCCTGTAGGTGACCGTATCGCCTTTTCCCTCGTTGAACTCCGCCTCCTGGTGCAGCTGGCTATCAGCCATATCAGATACCGTATCACAAAAAGGGACCGGGTCGCTGCCGTGGATCAGAAACAGGCTGCGGCCCTCTATGCCGAAGCTGTACTTGCCGTCCTTTTCCTCCCCAACCACGATATTCCGGGGAACGCCGACCTTGCCGAAGTCCGTATCCAGCATTTTTTCGCCCTGGGTAATCAGATTCGGGCTGCTGTAAATTCTGCCCCGGCCGCAGTTCTTCCTGTCAGTGTCATAGACCACGAAAAATCCGGCGAAGCGGCCTCCGCTGGAATCCCCCGCCTCCGGCTGGGCCAGGGAGCACCCGGTCAAAACAAACAGCAGTCCCGCCAGCAGCAGCGCTAATCTACGTCTCATTGTCAGATTCCTCCAATCTCCCGTCAAAATGCAGGATATCCCCCACATCGCACTCCAGATAGTAGCAGATTTTGTTGATGGTATGGAACCGCACGCCGTTGGCCTTGCCGGAGCGCAGGATGGAGAGGTTGGCCTCCGTGATGCCGACCTTGGCGCACAGCTCCTTGCCGGTGATGCCCCGGCGCTTGAGGACCTCGTTCAGCGTCACAACAATCGCCATGCCGCCACCTCAAATAATGCTCTCGTTGTCGTCGTTGACAGCCTTCGCGCCCTGGATATACCGGCAGAGCACCCCCAGCGCCGCCGCCAGCAGCACCGTCTCCACGGGGAAGGAGAGCATGGCGGAGATATGCCGGAGGCTGGAGAACAGCAGCATCTGCGCCGCATTCCCGCCCACGCAGACCAGCACGGACAGGGCGGCGGTCTGGGCGCACCGGCGGCTGAGCTTTTCCGCCAGGGCCACGGTATCCGCGCTGAAGGGGGCCGCCTCCATGGCTCGGGCCAGGTCCCCGCCCCACAGCAGCACCAGGCAGCTGAGCAGCTGGGGGATCAATCCGGCCACAGCCAGCAGCGTCAGGGAGGCGTAGGTGAGAGACAGCTGGTCGGATGCTATATACAGATGCTCTGCCCATATGGCCGGTATGGTGGTATTGCCCGCTGTGACACTGCGGATGTTTATCACCAGCATCGCGGCGCGCTCCCACACGGCCAGGCACAGCAGCAGGCACCCCGCGCCGTCCAGCAGCGCCGCCAGGGTCCGGCCCGGCGAGGAGGCGTGCTCCAGCCGCTCCAATCCCCGCAGCACCACCCAGGCCGCCAGGGTGGCCCCGGCGCCGCAGGCGGCGGCCAGGCCCCAAAAGCTGCTGAGGTCCATCACCGTGCCCAGCAGGGTGGGGTTGACCAGGAAGTACAATCCAGCCAGAATCTCTAACGAGGCCAGCGGCAGCAGCCAGTCCCACCTGCACCGCCTCCGCCGGAGAAGTCCCAGCATGGGCAGCGCGGCCAGCAGCAGGACGATGGCCCAGGCCCCGGCGTTCCCCGCGCCGCCGGACAGGGACAGGGCCCGCAGCCATTGGCCCATATAGGGGAAGAGCTCGGTGTGGAGCAGCAGCGTCAGCAGCGCTGCCAGAGACAGCCCGGCGGCCAGGCCCGCTTTCTTTGTGTTCATGGGATGACCCCCTCCTTCACATTATTGTCTTACGATAATTTCATTTTCAGCATAGCACATAAATTATCGTTTGTCAATAATTATCAGCAGGCGCACTGCTGCCCCGCAGAAGCCCCGCTCATCCGCTTGAGCAGCAATTTTTCCTTCTCTGTCCTGCGCTGTCCGGAACAGAACTTTTGTTCGTCCTTGGCGGCGCGCTTTTTAGGCAGTTTGCCGGGAAGGAAAATCCTGTGATTGAAATTTGTTGACATCCTGCATAATATTTCCGCAAATCCCAGGAAGAAAAAGCAGCGTCTATTCCGTCGAAAGTGTGTGGTTTCCGGGAAAATCGAATAAATTATTCAATATTTTTTTGCCTTTTGTCCGGCGAAATATTGGAGGAATCACCATATACATTTCCCCGCGCCCCTGCTATAATACCCCTGTGCTCAAGAAAAACAGAGCAAAACAAATCAAAAGCAATCACCCCAAAGGAGGTAACAACTATGTTGAAATTTTACTCGATCCCCAATCCCGATAAGCTGCTGTCCGTGGTGGACCAGAGCCAGGGGGATGTATTCCTGCGCCTGCCCGACGGCGGCGAGTGCAACCTGAAGCAGGAGCACGTTGCCCGTGAGCTTCTGCGCCTGATGACGCCCAACAAGGACGGCGTAAAGATTGAGCTGACCAACCCCAGTGATACCCCGGCGTTCCTCTTGTATATGATGGAGTGCCAGGCTGCTGACTGATTGGGCACTTGAACTGAAGACAGATCGAACTACGGGGAGCGCATTCGCCAGAATGTGCCCCTGCTTTTTTATGGAAAAGCCAGGGAAATGGCGGGATAAGCTCCCATCATTTCCCTGGCATATTGCTGTCTGCCTATTCCACCGTCAGGCCGGTGACCGTTCCGTCCGCGCCGTACACGGTGTACACATGCAGCCCGTCGGGCGCGTAGGGGTTGTCGTAGCTGAAGGCGGAGCCGTCCGGCTTCAGGTCCGTGAAGCGGGCCACCGGCTGGCTGTCGAAGGTCAGCAGCGCCCTGTCCTCCGCGTCCCCGTCGTAGCGCAGCCCCCACCGGGCATACCCGGCAAAGATTTCCGCGAACGTCCGGCCTCCTCCGGAGGAATTGCCCTGGGCCTCGGCGAACACCGTCGTTGTGGCCTGGGGTTTGCCGCTCCAAAGGCCGCAGTCGATCAGACCGGGGTCATAGTCCTTGTCTCCCTCGGCGGCCACGCCCTTCAGAGGTCCCGCCGGGTCCACGCCGCCGCCGGGGAGGGGCACTTCCTCCCGCAGGGTGTGGACGTCAATGACGCCGTTTTCGTTGCTGTAGACGTACCGGATGCCGTAGCCGCCGTCCCCCATGCTATAGCCGTCCACCAGATACCGGATGGGCTGGCCGTTGTAGTACAGGCCCTCCGCCTCTATGCCGGAGACGCCGAAAGCCTGGAGGCCCTCCAGCAACGCCGCCGTCTCCTCCAGTTTGTGGAGGGCGTCCTGGGAGCCCTCCACAAAGAGATAGCCCGGACCTTGCTCAGCAAATGTGGTCCCCACGTCCGCCGTGCCGGAGGCCATGACGGCAGTCTGCTCCACAGCGCCGTCGGGGCCGGTGATGCTCTTGGAGTACAGCCCGCCGTTTTTGATGTGCTCCAGGGTCTGCTCATACATAGCGATGGTCTCGTCCACCATCTCCTGGTCCCACACAAACCACCCCTTGTCGCTGGTGTAGCCCCGGGAACCGATGATGTCCGCCAGATTCTTTTTCTCCTGCTCCAGCCAGTCCTTGTACTCGTCGTAGGTCCACCACTCCACCTGCCAATCGTCCCCCCAGGGGCCGTATTGGGCGTGATAGCGCTCCTCGTCCAGCCAGGTCCCGCCGCCGTCTATGGAGAAGTGCTGCTCCCCGTCCAGGCCCTTGGTGATGACCAGCGTGTCGCCCTCGGTGACAGCGCCGGTTTTCCGACCGGTCACAAGCGTGACCTCCGGGGCCGCTTTATTCTCCGGCGCGCTGGTGGCGAACACGGTGGTGGTCACAGACATGACGGCCAGCACCGCCAGCAGCGCGGCAATGGATAGGTTTTTATGCTTCATAATTGCTTCGATCCTTTCTTCCAGCGCGTGTCCGCTGAAATGACTGCCGCTGAGGGACGCCTCGCCCCGCTCCTCCTCCAGGCGCAGCAGCGTCAGGGCGTAGCCCCGGCGGTCCGCGCCGGCGCGCACCACCGCCTCGTCGCAGGCCAGCTCGATGTCCCGGTTGGCCAGCGCGTACATCACCCACACCAGGGGGTTGAACCAGTGCAGGCACAGCCCCGCCGCCAGCAGGCACTTGCGCAGGGTGTCAAAGCGGCGGATATGGGTATACTCGTGCTCCAGCACATAGACCAGGCCCTCCCGGTCCGCCAGGTCCATCCCGCCGGGCAGCAGCACCACCGGCTGCAGAACGCCGTAGGTCAGGGGGGCGGCGATGCGGTCGCTACGCCGCACCTGGACGAACCGCCGCAGGGGGTGCCGGTCCTGCCAGCAGCGGATAAAACCGTCCTCCACCGGCAGACTCATGGCGTAGAGGCTCCTGCTCTGCAGGTGGCCCCACAGCAGCCACCCGGCGCACAGGGCCGCCCCCGCGCACCAGAGCAGCGGCAGCAGGTCCGGCAGGCCGGCAGCCGCGCCCGGCTGCACCGCTGCCAGCATCATGTCCGCCTGGGCCGCGCCTTTCTCCACCAGGACCACCTGGGCGGCGGGCCCCGCAGCCAGCACGCCGGCGTCCGGGGCGGGGGCCGGCCACAGCGCCGCCAGGGCCCGGATGCTCCACGGCGAGGGGACCGGCAGAGGGACCAGCAGCCGCAGCAGCACGATGTCCCACAGCAGGCAGTACACCCGCTGGGGCGTCCGGCGGCGGAAGCGGACGCGGAGGGCGGCCACCGCCAGGATCATCACCGCCGCCGACAGGGAGGCCTGCCCCAACAATGTCAGATAGCTCATGGCAGCTCCTCCACCATTTTCCGCAGCCGGTCGATCTCCCCGCTGCTGAGGGCCCGGCCCTCCAGCAGGGACGCTACCAGCCGGTCGGCGTGCCCGCCGTACATGCGCTCAATCAGCTCGCGGGTCTCCTGCCGCTGCACGTCCTCCCGGCTGACCAGGGCGCGGCAGAGAAAGCCGGGGTCCAGCCGCTGAACAAGGCCCTTGTCCACGCACTTTTTCAGGACAGTATAGGTGGTGGTCTTGCTCCAGCCCACCTCTTTTGCGGCGGCGGCTATGTCCTTGGCGGCCAGCTCCCCGCCGCTCCACAGGATTTCCAATATGCGCAGCTCGCTGTCGTAGATCTTCTGCTCCATGGTATCGCTCCTTTGCTGTTTATTCTACTGCAATAGAATGGCTATATTCTACTCCAATAGAACCGCTTTGTCAAGAGGGGAATTGGGTCCCCGTTGACTTTTTCCGGGCCGGCGGGTATAATCGACCCAGCACAAAACCTTTGTTGAGGAGGCTGCCATGAAGAACAACTGCGCAGACGTGGGGATCCTGACCTTCCACTGCTCTGATAACTTCGGCGCCATGCTTCAAGCCTACGGCCTGAAGCATTTTCTGTGGCGGCGCGGCATACGGGCGGAGCTCATTCCCTACGCGCCGCCCTATATGACGGGCCGCCACTGGCTGATTCCCTATGTGCCTGCGGGCAGTCCGGTGAAGCGCGTCAGCGGCGCGGTCTATGGCCTGGGGATGCACCTGTCCCAAAAGCGGGCTTTCCGTCTGCGGCGGGCCAACATGGGGCGGTTCCGGAGGGAATATCTGCTGGAGCCCGGACAGCGGACTATCCGCTTCCCCGCCGGGCTGAAAAACCTCTCCTACCGCTGCTGGATTGTGGGCAGCGACCAGATCTGGAACCCCGACATTACCTGCGGCCTGCGGCCGGAATACTTCGGCGGCTTCGCGGACCCCGCCGGGAGCCGGGTGGTGGCTTACGCCGCCAGCCTGGGCGGCGGGTCCCTCCCGCCCCGGTATGACCAGGAGTTCGCCCGCCTGCTCCGGCATGTGGACGCGCTCTCCCTCCGGGAGCAGGAGGCCGCCGCCTATGTGGGGCAGTTCTATCCCGGCGAGATCGCGGCGGTATTGGACCCGGTGTTTCTCCTGGACCGGGAGGACTGGGCGGCGGTGGAGAAGCCCCCCGCCCGGCAAAACTATATCCTGACCACCCGCACGGAGGCAAACCCGGCGATGGAGGAATACATCCAGGCGCTGTCCCGGACATCGGGCCTGCCGGTGGTGCGGCTGGGGGGGCCGGAGGACACCTCCGGCCCGGCGGAGTTTCTGGGGTACATCCACCACGCGGACTGCGTGGTGACCAACTCCTTCCACGCCACCGCCTTCTCCGTCATCTTTGAAAAACAGTTCCTGGCCTTTGCCCACAGCAGCCTCAACGCGCGGCTGGCCAGTGTTCTGCGCCGCCACGGTCTGGAGGACCGGCTCTGGGGGGACGGGGCGGATATCCGCGCCCCTGTGGACTGGGCGGCAGTACGGCGGAAAACCGGGGCGGCGGTGGAGGAATCCGCCGGTTTTCTGCTGAAAAATATTGGAGGGGACGGACTATGAGGCTGTATGAGGAAAAAGCGGCCTGCTGCGGCTGCGGCGCATGCGCGGACGCCTGCCCGGTCCAGGCCATCCGGATGGTCCCGGACCGGGAGGGGTTCCTCTACCCGGAAGTCATCCGGACGGCGTGCGTCCACTGCGGCCGGTGTGACGCGGTATGCCCCCTGAAGGCAGAGAGCGCCGCCCTCCGGGAAGGCCTCTTTTTCGGCGCGCGGTCAGAGAGGCTCCGTCCCGGCAGCTCCTCCGGGGGCATGTTCACAGTACTGGCCGAATATGTCCTGCAGCGGAAGGGCGCGGTTTTCGGCGCGGCCTTTGGCGAACATATGGAGGTCCTGCACCGGGAGGCCCAAAGCCCGGCGGAGCTGGAGGGCCTGCGGCGGACAAAGTATGTGCAGAGCCGCCTGGACGGCGTGTATATCCGGATCCGCTCCCTGCTGAAAGAGGGCCGGTGGGTGCTGTTCTGCGGCACACCCTGTCAGGCACACGCGCTGAAACGCTTTCTGGGGGAGCCATACCCCACCCTGCTCCTGGCGGACCTGGTGTGCTACGGCGTGCCGTCCCCAGGCATCTGGCGCAGATATGTGGCGCTGCTGGAGCGCAGGCACGGCGGCAGGCTGACGGAGTTCTCCTTCCGGGATAAACGGGCCCGGGACAATGGCCATACCCGCTGCTACACCACCGGCAGCCGGGAGTATACGTCGAGCTTGGGCGAAGATATTTTCTGCAAAATGTTTTTTGCCAATCTCAGCATCCGCCCATCCTGCCACGCCTGCCGGTACTGTACGCCGGACCGGGAGAGCGATTTCACCCTGGGCGACTTCTGGGGGATCGAGCGTGTCAGGCCGGAGTGGGACGACGGCATGGGAACCTCCCTGGTCATCCTGCACACAGAAAGGGCGCGGGAGGTCTGGGAGCAGATCAGGGGCGGGCTGGACTGGTTCCCCTGCCGGCAGGCCGACGCCCTGCAGCCCCGGCTGCGGGAGCCGACGCCGGTTTCCAGATTCCGCGGCGCGTTTATGGCGGCCTGCCGGGTTCTGCCCGCCGGGTGGCTGTTCCCCCTGTCCACCGCGGCGCTGTCTGCCGCCGGACTGTGCAGGCGGCTGGTTGTCAGGAGGCGGCGGTAATGGAGCACTATGAGCGCGGCCTGGTCTCCGCCGTCACGCCGGTGTATAACGGGGAGGCCCATCTGCACACCCTGCTGGACGCCCTGCTGGCCCAGACCTATCCCCGGATGGAGATCATTCTGGTGGACGACGGCTCCACCGACGGCACCGCGGCGGCGGCGGAGAGGTACCGGGACAAATTTGCCGCCAGGGGGTACAGCTACCGGCTCGTCCGCGGGGAGCACAAAAACGCCTCCGCTGCCATCAACGGAGGCCTGCCCTTTGTGACGGGAGAATTTTTGATCTGGCCGGACAGCGACGACGTGCTGGAGCCGGAGTCCGTGGAGCGGCGGGTGGACTTTCTGCAAAAGCATCCGGGCTATCAGTGCGTGCGGTCCCTGTCCTACTACTTCGACGCGGAGACCGGCCAGCGCCTGGCGGAGCGGGACGAAAAGCAGGGGGATCTGTCAAAAGAGGACCTGTTCTGGGACATTCTGGAATTCCAGACCTTTGTGTGCTGCGGCTGCTACATGCTGCGCTCCGGGGCCTTTTTCTCCATCTACCCGGACCGCAGCATCCCGGAATACGATGTGGGGCAGAATTTTCAAATGCTGCTGCCGTTTATGTACCGGCACAAGTGCCCCACCATCCCCCAGGAGCTGTACGGCGTGGCTGTGCGGCCGGGCAGCCACTCCCGCAGGGCTCTGGACCAGGCCCTGGAGGAGAAAAAATACAGCGACTATGAGCGCCTGGTGGACGACATCGCCGCCATCTGCCGGATTGCGGACAAAGCGTCCCTGGACCGCCTGGAGTGCTGGAAGGCCCGGCGGCGGTATCAGATCTCCATGAAATACGGGCGCGGCCAGGCGGCCAGCCAGGCCCTCCGGCAGCTGCGCAGGTGCGGGGGGCTCCGGAACGGCGAGACGGTCCGCCTGCTGTGTGAGGTGTATCTGATGCACAGCCGGGTGGGCCGCAGGCTGTACCCCCTGTACCGGAGGATCCGGTACGGACAGCCGTGAGCCCCAAGCCCTCCCGGTCAGCCCGCGGTGGGCCCGGCCGCCTGTTCCGGACATTTTTTCTGACAGCCCGTATCCCTTTTTGCGAATATATGCTATAATGCCTCTATCCAACTGAGGCAAAAAAACAAACAGGAGGCATCAAGCTATGCAGCAACTGGAAAAGCAATTTCACATCCACTGCACTGCCGGCGACGTGGGCCGCTACTGCATCCTGCCCGGCGACCCGGGCCGGTGCGCGTCCATAGCGGAGCACTTTGACAGCCCCCGGCTCATCAGCCAGAACCGGGAGTACACCGTCTATACCGGCAGCCTGCTGGGGGAACCGGTCACCGTCTGCTCCACCGGCATCGGCGGCCCCTCTGCCGCCATTGCCATGGAGGAGCTGACCGCCATTGGCGCGGACACGTTTATCCGGGTGGGCACCTGCGGGGGCATCGACCTGGACGTGCAGTCCGGCGACATCGTCGTCGCCACCGGCGCCATCCGCTTTGAGGGCACCAGCCGGGAATACGCGCCTATTGAGTTCCCGGCGGTGTCGGACTTCACCGTCGCCGCCGCCCTGCTGGACGCGGCCCGCGCGCTGGGCAAGACCTGCCACGCGGGCGTGGTGCAGAGCAAGGACAGCTTTTATGGGCAGCACAGTCCGGGGCGCATGCCGGTCAGCTGCGAGCTGCTGAACAAGTGGGAGGCCTGGAAGCGCCTGGGGGTCAAGGCCAGCGAGATGGAGAGCGCGGCGCTGTACGTGGTTGCCGCGGCCCTGCATGTGCGCTGCGGCAGCTGCTTTCACGTCATCTGGAACCAGGAGCGGGAGGCCGCCGGCCTGGACCAGCGGATGAGCGAGGACACCAGCGCCGCCGTGACAGTGGGCGTGGAGGCCATGAAGCTGCTGATCGAACGGGACAGGGCAGCCCGTTAAAGGATCTTCAGCGCCTCCGCCAGATACTTCCCAAAGGCGGAGGGCACTGCCAATTCTTCCAGCGTCTCCCGGTCCGCCCAGGTAAAGCCGCCGCCGTCCCCCCGCACGGTCAGAAGATAGCCGGTCATGTGCCACTCCACATGGGTAAAAATGTGTTTGGCGGTGATTTTCTTCCGCCACTCCACCGGCACAAGGCCCCACTTCTCCAGAGGCCGGGCGGCGGCGTCCTCCTCCAGCGCGCCGGGGACGTGGGGGAACTCCCACAGTCCCGCCAGCAGTCCCTGTTCCGGGCGTTTGCGCAGGGCGACGGTCCCATCCCTCCACAGGAGATAGACCGTCAGCTCCTCCCTGCGCCGCCCGGCTTTTTTTGTCCGCACAGGCAGCGCGGCCTGCAGTCCCAGCCGCTCCGCCTCGCACAGGCCGGACAGCGGGCAGCGGGCGCACGCCGGCGCAGCCTTGGGCAGGCACACCGTGGCCCCCAGGTCCATCAGCGCCTGGTTGTACTCCCCCGGCCGGTCCTGGGACATGGCCCGCTCCATCAGGGCCCGGATCTTTTTCCGGACCGCCGGGTCCATAATGTCCTCCTGGAGGCCGGCGACACGGGCCGCCACCCGCAGCACGTTGCCGTCCACCGCCGGGACCGCCCGCCCAAAGGCGATGGACGCAATAGCGCCGGCGGTATAGTCCCCGATTCCCGGCAGCTTCAGCAGGTCCTTTTCCTCCTCCGGGAACCGCCCGCCGCAGGTGTTGACGATCATCAGGGCGGCTTTGTGCATATTTCTGGCCCGGCTGTAGTAGCCCAGGCCCTGCCACAGCTTCATCAGCTGCTCCTCGTCCGCCGCCGCCAGGGCCTCCACAGTGGGCAGCGCCTCCATCCAGCGCTGGTAGTAGGGCAGCACTGCCGCCACCCGTGTCTGCTGGAGCATGATTTCCGACACCCAGACCTGGTAGGGGTCGCCGGTCCCCCGCCAGGGCAGCGTCCGCTTATGGGTGTCATACCAGTCCAGCAGCGGCCCGGCCATCGCCGCCAGCCGTTGTTCCGTCATGCATTCCCCTCCCGTCAGAACCGCTGGGCGAATCCGCACCGGCGGCACAGCTCCTCACTGGGCCTGCCCTGGGAGAAGCCGTCGTAAATGGCCCTGGCCCGCGGGCTGTCCAGGATGTCCGGCAGGTCCCGCTCCAACAGGTTCCCCAGAGGGATGTCCCCCTCGTGGTCCAGGCAGCAGGGGACCACGGTGCCGTCGCACAGCACCGCGATCTGCTCCCGCAGGCCCAGACAGAACCGGACCGGTCCCTCCGGACGCTCCAGGTCCGGCCACACAAACCTCTCCGCCTGCTCCAGATACAGCCGCTCTCCCAGCCGCCAGCTCCCGCTCCGCGGTTGGGGCAGGGTGAGGGGATGGGCCCCCAGCTGCCCGGCCAGAAAATCCAGGATCTCCCCGTTGCGCCGGTCCGCGCCGCCGATGTTCCACAGCCGCAGGGCGCAGATGGTGCCCCGGCGGGCCGCCTGGACCGCGTAGTCCCACACACGGGCCAGATAGCCGGTGAGCTCTCCGGCCCGGTTGCCCTCCATGCAGTGGAGGGAGATACTGACCTTGTGGAGGGGCGGGCCGGACAGCAGGAGAGGTCCCTGTTGGTCCAGCAGGGTGCCATTGGTGGTCAGGCAGATGGAGAACCCCATCTCCCCGGCGGCCTCCAGCAGCTCTCTTAACTGCGGGTGCAGCAGCGGCTCCCCCATCACGTGCAGGTACAGGTATGTCACATAGGGCCGCAGCCGTCCGGCCAGGACCCGGAACTGCTCCGGCGGCAGGAACCCCTTTTCCCGCCGGGTGCCGGGGCAGAAATCGCAGCGGAGATTGCAGACGTTGGTGATCTCGACATAGGCCCGTTTCAGCCGTCTCCTCATCCGTGTCCGTTCCCTTTCCGCGCCTCACAGGCGCTCTTTTTCTGTTCTTCCACTTCAGGTTTATTCATGCTCTCCAACCTTTATCGTACAATCATGCCGCTTATTGTATCATACATGCCTGATGATTGCAACGCACAGATGACGCATTGCCGGGGCAATTGAACGAATAAACATGTTGAAATCGTGAACAAAGTCACATCCGGGCGTTTGACAGTTCCGGGAGTAAAAAACGCCTGAAAAGCATTGGGAATACAAGGGAAAATCAGTCAAATTTTTTGTATTGAAGTATAGTAATTTCTAGTAATGTATAATATAATTGCATAAAGGAGCGAATATATCATGCGAGTAACCATAACAAAGTCTAAAAATGCAGAGTCATTCTACATCACCTAGTCATACATCAACGAGCAGAGAAAAAGCACATCCACCGTGATCCGCAAGTTAGGGACCCTGGCAGTAAACGCTCCGGATTGGAAGCGGCACAAAAGTTTCTGGAACCACCAACGTATCAGCTCCATGATGTATACAGGGCGTTAAGTGTGCTGGCCCAAGAGAGCGATTATATCCAGGAAGAAGTATACAAAAACAGTCATTTCATCTGCCAAAGGAACGACCACGTTCTGTATTACGATTGTACGAACTACTATTTTGAGATCAAGCAGGAAGATGGGGAGAAAAAATACGGGAAAAGCAAGGAGCACCGCCCGAATCCCATCGTGCAGATGGGCCTGTTTACAGATGGAGATGGAATCCCTCTGGCGTTCTCTCTGTTTCCGGGCAATCAAAATGAGCAGACATCTTTAAAGCCTCTGGAGACGAAGGTGCTGCGGGAATTCGGCTGTGACAAGTTCATCTATTGCAGTGATGCAGGGCTGGCCTCCGAAAACAACCGGGAATTCAACCATATGGGCAAACGGGCCTTTATTGTCACCCAATCCATTAAAAAACTGCCAGCCGAAGACCGTCAGTGGGCCTTAAACGGGACAGGCTTTCGCAGACTATCCGATGACAAGCCGGTGGATCTCTCCCGGTTGTCAGAGCAGGATGTACATGAGCTGTTTTACAAAGACGCGCCTTACACCACAAAGAAACTGTATCAGCGGTTGATTATCACCTATTCCCCCAAGTAGCGGCCCGGTTTTCCGGGCCGCGCTTTTGTAATGTGTGTCATTTGAAGGGAGTGGACAACATGGGTAAGAAAAAGAAGAAGCGCCAGCCAGAGCCGGAACAGCGGCAGCCCCGTCTGAACCGGCGGCAGCTGCTGGGTCTGGCGGCGGCGTGGGACGCGGCGGCGAAGGAGACGGACCGCGCCGTGAAGCAGGCCGGCGGCCTCACGCCCCGCTGGGTCAAGGCGGACGTGGTATACCTGTCGGAGGAGATCTCCGCCGGGGAGCTGGCCAAGTCGCTGAAATCATCCCGGCAGGAATTTTTCCGCTACGGCCTGGCCTTTGATGCCGGCTATGAGACCGCCCTGCTGGAGGCGGAGCTCAACGGCGCGAAAATCTATGACTACGAAGAAAATCCGGGCATTGACCTGGAATATCTCAATACGTATCTGAAAAAGGCGGGATGGCCCGCCCTGCCCGGCATGCCGGAGCGCTGCACGGTGTTCCAGTGCATCGGCTGGCTGTGCGACGAGACGGACCTGCTGTCCGTGATGCTGCCGCTGATGGACATCATGGCGGCCATTGGGTGAGCCTATGAGAAGAAGGAGAAATCGATGGCCCGGCTGCGGGGGCTGCTGTTTCCCGCGGCGGCGGTGCTGCTGACCGGGGCCGGCGTGTACCAGCGCCTGACGGAGCGGGACCAGGCGGCCTGCAGCCGCCGGACCTTCGCCCAGTACATCGCCACCCGCGTGCGGCAGGCCGACTGTCTGGACGGCGTCAGCGTGGAGGATTTTGACGGCGTCCCCGCCCTGACGCTGTGGGCGGAGGATGGCTATGTGACACGGGTCTACTGGTATGACGGCTATCTGATGGAGCTGTATACCGACGTATCCTCCCGCATCCCCCCTGCGGAGGGGGACCGGCTGATGGAGGCCGGCGGGCTGGGGCTGTCCCTGGCTGACGGCATGCTGACCGTGGACCTGACGGACGCGGCGGGCGCCCAGGAGCGGCTGGAGCTGTCCCTGCGCAGCGGAGAGGGGGCGGCGTCATGAGGAGCAAGGCCCCGCTGATGCTGATGGAGCAGATGGTCATGCTGCTGGTGTTCGCGCTGGCGGCTGCGGTGTGCCTGCAGGCCTTTGCCGTGCTGTGCCTGACGGTGTTTGCGCTGCTGAGCCTGACCACCGTCCGGGCGGACGTGCGCCTGGCGGACGCCTCGGTCCAGGCTGTCAGCGACTACTACGCCGCGGACCGGGCGGCCCAGTCCATCCTGGCCCGGCTGCGGGGCGGCGAGATGCCGGAGGGCGTGACGTCTATGGGCGGAAATCTCTACGCCTACAGCTGCCCGGTTTCCGACCGGCAGCAGCTGGAGGTCGAGGTGGAGGTGGACGGCACGGCGTACCGGATCCTGCGCTGGCAGACTGTCCCCACAGGGGAATGGGAATCTGACGGCAGCCTGGAAGTGTGGGACGGAACGCTATTCTAAGAAGTCTACAAGGAGGAAGGCACAATATGGCGGATTTGCTGGAGTATCTGCGGCGCGCGGTGGAGGATCATGCGTCGGATGTATTTATCGTGGCGGGCGGTCCGGTCCGGGAGAAGCTGGATAAGCGGCTGATCGCCATCAGCGAGGAGCCGGTGTTTCCCAAGGACACAGAGCAGCTGATCCTGGAGCTGTACGCGCTGGCCGGGCGGGATTCCGCCCAATTTTTCCAGCAGGGCGACGACGACTTCTCCCTGTCCATACGGGATCTGGCCCGGTTCCGGGTGAACACCTACCGGCAGCGGGGCTCGCTGGCGGCCCTGCGCTCCTGTCTGCGGCAGGCTCCGGATGTGATTTTGCTGGGCGAGATGCGGGATCAGCAGACCATCTATACCGCCATGACGGCGGCGGAGACCGGCCACCTGCTCATCGCCACGCTGCACACCCAGGGGGCGGTGAACACCATTGACCGCATTGTGGACGCCTTCCCCAGCGGGCAGCAGGGACAGGTGCGGGTGCAGCTGAGCATGGTGCTGCGCACGGTGGTGTCCCAGCAGCTGCTCCCCGGCTCTATCCCAGCCTGCTGCTGAAGTCCGAGAGCACCTCGGACACCTTGATCTGCTGGGGGCAGACCGCCTCACAGCTGCGGCAGCCCACACACGCGCCGGGCCGCTTGTCCTCCGGCAGCGTGGAGAGCAGCATGGCCGGGATGAACCCGCCGCCGCTGACGGTGTGCTCATTGTAGATGCCCAGCAGCTTGGGGATATCCAGGCCCTGGGTGCAGTGGTCGACGCAGTAGCGGCAGGCCGTGCAGGGGGCGGTCTTCTTCTTCAGCTGGCCGGCCACGATGTCCAGCAGCACGTCCCGCTCCGCCGGAGTGAGGGGCGCGTCCGTGCTGAAGGTGCCCGTGTTGTCCTCCAGCTGCTCGGGGGTGGACATGCCGGAGAGGACCACGGTCACGCCGGGGACCGCCTGGAGGAACCGGAACGCCCAGGCCGGGATCGTCTCCTCCGGCCGCAGCGCCGCCAGCCGGGCGGCGTCCTCCGCCGGCATCTTCGCCAGCCGCCCGCCCCGCACCGGCTCCATGACCCAGATGGGGATGCCGCGCCCATTGAGCAGCGCCACCTTCCCCTTGCCGTCCTGGAGGGTCCAGTCCAGATAGTTCAGCTGGATCTGGCAGAACTCCATATCCTCCCCATAGGCGTCCAGGAACCGCTTCATGGTGTCGATGCTGCCGTGGGTGGAGAAGCCCAGATGCCGGATGCGGCCGCTGGCCTTCTGCTTCATTAAGTAGTCGTAGATGCCGTACTGCGGGTCCAGGTAGGCGTCGATGTTCGCCTCGCACACGTTGTGGAAGAGGTAGAAGTCGAAGTACGCCACCTGGCACTTTTCCAGCTGCTTTTCAAAAATCTCCTCCACCTTGTCCATATTGCTCAGGTCATAGCCGGGGAACTTGGTGGCCAGATGGAAGCTGTTCCGGGGATATCTGCGCAGCGCGCGGCCCATGACCAGCTCGGAATTGCCGGAGTGGTAGCCCCAGGCGGTGTCGTAATAGTTGACGCCCCGCTCCATGGCCAGATCCACCAGCCGCTGGGCGGCGGGCTCGTCAATGGCTCCGTCCTGGCCGTCCACCACCGGCAGACGCATCGTGCCCAGGCCCAGCGCGGACAGCTTCAAATCCTGAAAGTCCCTGTAGATCATGTTCTCTTCTCCTTTTCGGTAATCGGTATGCCGATTATACCGTATTTGCCCCGGAATAGCAAACACTTTTCCACAGCTGCCGGTGATATTTTCAGAAAATGCAAATAAAATCCGCCTTTTGTAAGCGGAGCGACAGGATTTGCTATCCTTTTTGCCGGACAGGCGATATACTGTTCCCCAGCATCGGCGCATGGCCAGGCGCGCAAACAAAGGGGGGAACCGGCTATGGAGAAAAAGAAGACTCTCTTCCAATCCAACCGCATCTATCACATTCCGATCGAACGGATCGTTCCCAATCCCCGCCAGCCCCGCCGCCATTTTGACAGCCAGGCTATGGGGGAGCTGGCGGAATCCATCCGGCAGCACGGCATGCTCCAGCCCATCAGCGTGCAGAAAACGCCGGAGGGCTATGTGCTGGTGGCGGGGGAGCGGCGGCTGCGGGCCGCGTCCATGGCCGGGCTGGACCGGGTCCCCTGCATCCTGGTGAGGAGCTCGGACCGGGACAGCGCGCTGCTGGCCCTGATCGAGAATCTGCAGCGGTGCGACCTGCACTACACCGAGGAGGCCGCCGCCATTGCCCGCCTGATCGCCGCCTACGGCATGAGCCAGGAGGAGGCCGCCCGGCGGCTGGGCCGCTCCCAGTCCGCGGTGGCCAACAAGCTGCGGCTGCTGAAGCTGAGCCCGGAGTGCGTGGATAAGCTGCGCCAGTACGGCCTGACCGAGCGCCACGCCCGGGCGCTGCTGCGGCTGGAGGAAAATGAACAGCGCCTGACGGCGGCCTGCTATATCGGCGAGAAGCAGCTGACCGTGGCCGCGGCGGAGGAGTACATAGAGGGCCTGCTCCAGAAGAAGCAGCGGGAGGCCCCGGCCAAGCGCTCCGTCTATGTCATCAAGGACGTGCGGCTGTTTCTCAACAGCGTGGACCGCAGCATGGAGAACATCCGCCGGGCCGGCGTGGACGCCCGCTGCGACAAGCAGGAGAGCGAGGACGAGATCACCATCACCATCCAGATCCCCAAACGGCGCGCGCCCCGCCGGGCCGTTCCTGAAACTGAGCTGAAAAATCTTTGAGTTTCTTCTGCTTTGGTACTTCCCTTTTTTCCCCGGTGCGTGTATAATATGGAAAAAACCGTGCGGGGGGAAAATCGTATGGCAGAATCAACTGGAATCGATATCCAGCGCTACGCCTTCTTTCGCTTTATGCTGCCGGAACTGGAGGTCGGGCGAAGCGACATTGAGATCACGGTGGACTACGGTGTGGACACGGAGCACAACCGGGTCGTGGCCAACGTGTGGGCCCGGATCGAGAACACGATGATCAAGGGGTTCATCTACACGGAGTTCGTGCCCCCGGTGAAAAAGGGGGAGGAGCAGTGCCGCCTGATTGCGGCGGCCATCAATCGGAACCCCCTCTTTCACCGGCACCTGCAGGCCTTCCTGGCCTGGGTGCAGAACAACCAGCTGCGGGGAGAAAACCCGGAATGACCGGCAAGCCAGGCAGGCCCGGACAGAGCACTCTGTCCGGGCCTGCCGCGCGCTGTGAAAAAAATGTGCCGCTACCTCTTGACAAGATGTACAATGCGGTATATAGTATTGTGCAAAGGGGGGTATCCACGTGATCGATCCACAAGTAAAGCGGGGAGTGCTGGACGTGTGCGTCCTGTCGGCCCTGCGGCAGCGGGACTCCTACGGCTATCAGATCATCAAGGACCTGAGCGGCTGCATCGATATCTCCGAGTCCACCCTGTACCCCATCCTGCGCCGGCTGGAGGCGGTGGGGCGGCTGACGGTGTATACGGTGGAGCACAACGGGCGCCTACGGAAATTCTACCACATCACCCAGTTGGGCGTCCAGGCCATCGACCAGTTTCTGGACAGCTGGCCGGAGATCCAGCAGGTCTATGATTTCATAAAGGAGTGTGCTGAACATGACACGCGCGAAGTTTCTCAATGATTTATACCGCCGTCTCTCCGTCCTGACCCCGGAGCAGGCGGAGCAGCATCTGACCTATTACGCGGAGATGCTGGCCGACCGGATGGAGGAGGGCATGAGCGAGGCGGAGGCGGTGGCCAGCATGGAGCCGCTGGATGTGATCGCCCAGCGGATCTTGCAGGACGAGGGCGTCCCGGAGAGCCCGCCCCAGCCGCCCAAATATCCGGACCTGCCCAAAACCGACGGCTCCCGGTTCACCAAAGTGCCGGACATGTCCCGGAAAGGAATCGCGAAGCGGGCGGCGCTGGTGCTGCTGTGGGTGGTAGCCATTGCGATGGCTATTTCCGCCGTGGGCCGCTGGAGGACCCGGCATCTCTCATCGGACGCATCGGAGACAACGGCGGTGGATTACGGTGTTGCTGAGGATTACGCGGGGGACTGGGAAGAGTACGCAGAGGAGTGGGCGGACTACGCGGAAGAATGGGCGGAGTACGCGGAGGCCGAGTGGGGGGAGGCGCTGTACAGCGACCTGGCGGACCTGTGGAGCATCGACGTAACCCCCGACGGCGTGTTTGGCAGCAGCTTTTCCCTTACGCCGGGCTTGATTTTTCTGCAGGACGGCGTACATGCTGCCCAGCTCGACGCGGACGGCGCGGACCTGGGCAGCGCCCGCGCCCTTGACTGGGTGAGCCTCCTCCCGGAGGGCCGCTACCGGTATGAGGACGACATCTACCGGCTGGACGTGGGGGAAGCCCAGAGCGTCAACGTCAAATGGAACACAGGCGCTGTGCAGATTCAGGGCTGGGATGAGGAGTACATCCAATTCCAGGAGTTTTCCGACACAAAGCTGAAGCAGTCCCAGAAGCTGGAGTACAGCGTGGACGGCGACATGCTGAACATCAGCAAGGGGGCCGGTCTGGACAAGGGCCTTACAGTGTGGGTCCCCACCCGCCTGCTGGACTACCTGTGCGTTGAGACGTCAACGGCGGATATCTACTGCGGCCAGCTGACGGCGGACCAGGGGATCGTCCAGGCCACCTCGGGCAAAATCTTTGTGACAAACGCCGCCTTCAGCACCCTGAGCGTGTCGGCCTCCAGCGGCAGCGCGGACCTGGGCTGCGTGGCGGCGGAGACCATCGGCGTGGACACGACCAGCGGCGGCGTCTGTCTGAACGCGGCTGTGGCGGAGAATCTGTCCGTGTCCACCAGCTCCGGCGGCATCTCCGGCCTTGTGGCGGGCGGCAGCGTCAGCATGGAGAGCAGCTCCGGGAGGATCACCGTCAACGCGGCGGCAGTGGAGGGCCTGCGCCTGGACACGTCCAGCGGCGCCGTCACGGCCACCCTGCCCGGCGATGTCCCCACGCCCTATGTGGGGGTGGACACCACCAGCGGCGATGTGGCCCTGCGCTTGCCGGAGGAGGCGGGGTTTGCGCTGCGCTTTGACTCGTCCTCCGGGTACTTTGAACGCGGGCCGTTCTCCGTGGTCCGCTCGGGGGATATGTATGTCACCGGCAGCGGCGCGCACAGCCTTATGCTGGAGGTGGACACCACCAGCGGCAGCCTGCGGCTGGGGACGCTGTAGGCCGCCTCTTTGCCGCCCTTGCGCCGGACGGCAAAATAATGCCGGCGAGAGCGGCTATCCCAGAGAGAATATTGAAAACATGCTGGAAAAAGTCTTTCGGACTGAGACGGGGAAGCGGCTCCTCGGTCTATGTACTTATAGCAATCTCCCCCCCATTGCCGGCAGTAAGCCCTCTCCGTCACGGCTGACGGAGAGGGCTTTCCGGCGCTTTGTCAGGAATTTTGCTGTTTGCCATAGATCGATAGCGGCAGTATACCACAGTTGGCGGAATAATACCACTATGCGGCCAAAAAATCATAGTATTTTTCCTGTCGCTGGCCTATGATATAGACACAACAAAGACAGGAGGAACCTCAAGATGGCCAACAATTTTCAATATTACGCACCGACCAAAGTATATTTTGGCAGGGGTGAGGAGCGAAACACAGGGCGGTACGTCCGGGAATATGGCGCGAAAAACGTCATGCTGGTCTATGGCGGGAACAGCGCCAGGCGCTCCGGGCTGCTGGCGCTGATCAAACAGTCGCTGCAGGGCGAAGGCATCGCTTTCTCCGAGATTGGCGGCGTCGTCCCCAATCCCCATCTTGACAAGGTGTACGAGGGGATCCGGCTGGGAAGGAAACATGGAACGGACTTCCTCCTGGCCGTAGGCGGCGGCAGCGCTATCGATACCGCAAAGGCAATCGCCTACGGCCTTGCGGAGCCGGAGAGGGATGTCTGGGAGCTGTATGAACACACGCGGACCGCCCGGAAGTGCCTGCCCGCAGCCAGCGTTCTGACAATTGCGGCGGCAGGAAGCGAAACATCCAAAGGCAGCGCGATATGTGCAGGCAAGCTGCCTGCCGCGGTTTGTCCGCTACGCCAGAAACGTGATGGGCGTCTCCGCGGCAGGAACGGATGAGGAGATCGCGGAGGCCGGCATCAAGGCCATGGAGGACTTCTATCATCAGATCGGCATGCCCGCCAATCTGGCTGAGTTGGGGCTCGCTCCGTCGGATGAGCAGATCAGAGAAATGGCCGGCAGATGTGTGGCGGCCTGCGGAGGCCATACGGGATCGGCAAAGGTCCTCACAGAAGAGGACCTGGTCCATATCTACACGAATGCCAAATAAAGAGGGACAGACATTGAAACTATTTTCGATTCCTGATGCGGGGCGCTTCCTCGACCTGGTAGAGCAAAGTCACGGCGGCGTAACGCTTCATCTGCCGGACGGGAACCAGCTGGATCTGAAGCAGAGCCATACCGCCCAACAGCTTTTCCAGATCATGCATCCCGGAGAGGCGGGGCTGCAGATCAGCTTGTCCAATCCGACGGATACGGCGGCCTTTATTCGCTATATGATGGAAGCCAGCGTAAGCAATTGAGAAAATCCCGCGGCTTCAGCAGAGAGCCTGCTCCCCGCCTATGGCGGGGAGCAGGCTCTCCCTTGCTGCCCTTGGCTGCGGCGGGCAGCCGCCGCAGCCCTCAAATATCATAAGCGGTCAAGGCCGATTCAGCCGTTTGACGCCGGATATCTCAAAACCATGAAACCACAAGACAGATACTTTGATGCGTCAGGATGCCGGAGCGCCGGCGTGTAAAATCTGGTCAATGCAAAGGGCGAAGCTCTCCTGATGCACACAGAACAACAAACTGTGCGCAGGCGGCTGTTCCTTGAATATCTCGCTGAACGCCGCATGGTCCAGAGACCGCACCTTGTCCAGCTGGTATTCGTCCGGCTGCCTGCCAAAGGTGAACGCCGCCCGGTGAAGCAGATTCTGGGCTATTTCCTGTATGGCAAAGGAGACGATCTCATTCTTCTCATAAAAATCAATGCCAAACAGCTGGCCCGCCGCCTGGAGCAGCAGATGCTCCCCCATAACCAGTATGATCCGCAGCCGGTCCCCCTCCTGGTCAGAATAGGTCAGTTCGTAATACTGCTCATATAAGATTTCATCTTTTGTGGAGAAATGGCCGATAAACTGAATGGGACACCCGAATATCTCCTGGAGCGGAGCGATGATGACCGCCTGAATCACAGACGGCTCGTCATCCAGGCCCATGGGGGTCCACACATCATTTCTCCCCTGGATGATCGCCCGATCCTCCACAAGGATGTGGCCTGTCAGCCAGCCGGTGCACACGCCGATGAAGCGCTGCACCATTTCGGTGGAAAAATCCGACGCATAGAGCAAGCGCTCCAACTCCGGCAGAGTTTCCCACTTCATCCTGTCATGGATCTTTTTATGGGCTGAATAGCGGGGGTATCCGATTTCGCGCATATAGGCCTCCTCCTCCGCAAAATGCTTCAGGGCGTAGGCCTTAAAATACTTGATCCCCTCTACGCAGGCAAATTTATCCTCATGCCGCTCCACGTAGAGATCCATCATTTTTTGAACAATGGAAAAAAGTCTGTGGTGTGCCTGGTCGATGATCTCCACGCCAATACCAAATCGATCCCGCCATTGAATTTGCTGCATATTCGTTCCCTTCTCATCTTCCGCCCGCAGGATTTCAGGCGGCAAGGGCCGAGCACTGCCCTGAAATAAGAGCCGGATGTTCCTGGCCGGGTGTTCTTCCAGATGCAGATGATGAAAAAACTGCCATCATGCAGGTATCGAGACAAATCGATAAAAATGGTGTTGGCTGCCGAATCAGCGGCAAACGCATCCGTTCAATGGGATGACGCCATCCCGCTTTCTTCCGCAGCCTTTCTATTATATGCTGGACGGCCAGCTTGTGCTTTTCCGATGTGGTACGAAGGCCCTCTCCGTCAGCCTGCGGCTGACGGAGAGGGCCTTTCGCCGCTTTGTCAGGCATTTTGCCGTTTGCCCTAGATCTCCGTCCGCGTGATGTCGTTGATCCACCTCCGGCTCCGGAAGCGCAGGTATCCAATCGGGCACTTGACCGCCTGCTCCGCCTGCATGGTCAGGCACACGACAAACACCGGCGCGTCCAGCACCAGGGCCGCCAGGGCCATCAGGGGGATGGCCGCCACCCATACCGGGCACACGTCGATAAAGGCGGCGACCCTGGAGTCGCCCCCCGCCCGGAGGACGCCGGTGATATTGGTCACGTCAAAGGCCCGCAGGGGCATGGCCAGGGCATACAGCAGGCTCATACAGCCGGCGGCGTAGGCCGCGCCCTCGCTCAGGTCGAAGAGCGGGAACAGCACCGGCTGGAAAAACGTGGGCCGCAGGACCAGCAGCACCGCCGTCACAATGCACCCCACCAGGACGGAGCAGGCCAGCAGCGTCCGGCTGACAGAATACACATGGTCCGCAGTGCCGCCCTCGCCGATCTCCTTGCCCACGATCACGGCGGCAGCGGCGGCCAGCCCGAAGCAGACCACGGTGGACAGCTTGTCGATGTTGCCAATGAGGGCGTAGGCGGCCAGCATGTCCTGGCTGTTGGCCATGTGCCCCATGATGACCGTCAGCATGGACAGGCCCATGCTCCACAGCGTCTCGTTGCAGACCACCGGCAGGGAGTAGCGCATGAAGCTGCGGAGGGTGCGCCGGCCAGGGCGCAGGACCAGACCCGCCTGCAGGGGCAGACGCCGATTGATCAGCGCGTACAGCAGCGCCACAACAAACTCCACAACGCGGCTGGCCAGGGTCGCCGCCGCCGCGCCGGTGACGCCCATGGCCGGTGCGCCGAACTTGCCGAAAATCAGGACATAGTTCAGGAATGTGTTGGTACACATGGAGATGGTAAAGAGGACCGTACCGAAAAATGGATACTCCGTGCTCCGGTGGACGCCGGCGTACAGGCTGCTGATGCCGGTGAAAATGTAGGAAAAGCCCACAATCTGGATGTAGGACAGGCCCAGGTCGATCAGGTCCTGATTGGGCGTGATGAGGCCCAGCACCTGGGCCGGAAACAGGAACATGGTCAGGGCCACAAGGGACGTAAAGCCGGTGACGGCATAGAGCGCCACGCCCAGACAGCGGTTGATGTTGTCCACGTCCCCGCGCCCCCAGTACTGGCTGACCAGGATCGCCAGGCCGCTCTGGAAGCCGAAGACCACGATCTGCATAATGAAGATGGGCACGTTGGCCGCCGTGACGGCGGCCATCTCCGCGTTGCCCAGCAGGCCCACCATGAACGTGTCGGCAAAGCTGAGGGACGTGGTGATCAGATTCTGCAGCACCATCGGCAGCGCCAGCAGAAACAGACGGTGATAAAAGCCGGGCTCCCGGCGAAAGGATTTGAGCATGCGGCACCTCCTTATCTTGCGCGGTTCCCATCAAAGCATGGGAAATCTCTTGGTTTTATGCTCCAGCAGGGCGTCGTAGAGGGCGTCGATATCTGCCGGGGTGGTCTCCGGGCCGAAGCTGACCCGCACGGTCCCGGCGGCGGTCTTCCTGTCCAGGCCCATGGCCGTCAGCACATGGCTGGCTTTCCCCCGGTGGCAGGCGGAGCCGGCGGAGATATACACGCCCTTTTCACTCAGCTCGCTGACAATATTCTGGCTGGGGTAGCCGGGCAGGGACAGGGACAGGATATGGGGCGCGTCCCCCGCTCCGATGAACTGCAGGTCCGGAATCGTCCCCAGCCGCTCCAGGGCGTAGGCCCGGCAGGACGCCAGGTGCTGCCGGACCGCCTCCAGGTCCTCCAGCCGCAGCTCCACCGCTTTCGCGAACCCGGCGATCTGGGCGGTGGGCTCGGTACCGGGGCGCAGGCCGGATTCCTGCCCGCCGCCGTAGAGCAGCGGCTGTACGTTTTTGGCCCTGCCGCCCATGTACAGCGCGCCGATACCCTTGGGCCCGCCGATCTTGTGGGCGGAGAGGGTGATATAGTCCGCGCCCAGAGATTTGGCGGTGAAGGGCATTTTCAGGAACCCCTGCACCGCGTCCGTATGGAGCAGCGTGTCCCGGTTTTTCAGCAGGGCGGCGATCTCCTCCACCGGGAAGCGCACGCCGGTCTCGTTGTTCACCAGCATCACGCTGACCAGGGCCGTGTCCTCCCGCAGGGCCTCCGCCGCCTGCCGGGCGGTGACGCGGCCCGCGCCGTCCGGCTTCAGGTAGGTGACGGCATACCCCTCCTGCTCCAGCTTTTTCAGACACTGCAGCACCGCGCTGTGCTCCACCGCCGTGGTAACGATGTGCTTCCCCACCCGGCGGTTCTGGTGCAGCGCGGCCCGGATGGCCCAGTTGTCCCCCTCTGTGCCGCAGGAGGTGAAGACCACCTGCTCCGGTCTGCAGGCCAGGGCCCTGGCGATGACCGCCCGGCTGCTGTCCACCAGGGCCCTGGCCTGACGGCCCAGGGCGTACTGGGCGGAGGGGTTGCCGTAGGATTGGGTCAGGACCTTGGTCATGACGGACGCCACGGCGGCGGGGACAGGCGTGGTGGCGGCGTGATCTAAGTAGTGCATAAATTTCTCCTTGCTGTATGGGAAAATGTATTATATAATGGGAGTCAAATATAAAATGCGGTCCTGTCCGTTGGGACAGAGCCTAATTTTTAATGATAGCATAGATCAGGAAAAAAAGCAAGGGGGCATAGGGGATGAGGGCGGCAATCTATACATTGGGCTGCAAAGTGAATCAGTACGAGACCCAGGCCATGGAGCGGGAGCTGACAGCCCGAGGCCACACGCTGGTCCCCTTCGACGGCCCGGCGGACGTGTATATCATCAACACCTGCACCGTTACGGCGGTCAGCGACAAAAAGTCCCGGCAGATGATCCGCCGGGCCAGGAAGCAGAGCGAAAACGGGGTGGTGGCGGTCTGCGGCTGCTACGCCCAGGTCAAGCCGGAGGAGGTGCGCGGGCTGGACGTGGACCTGGTCTCCGGCACCGGGGACCGGATGAAATTCCTGGACCTGCTGGAGAGCGCCGTCCGGGAAAAGGAGCCGGTGGTGGCGGTGGACCAGGCGCTGGGGCGGCGGACCTTCGAGGCGCTGCCCGCCGGGGGACTGTCGGCCCGGACACGGGCCATGCTGAAGGTGGAGGACGGGTGCGTCAACTTCTGCTCCTACTGCATCATCCCCTATGCCCGGGGGCCGGTGCGCTCGCTGCCCCTGGAGACGGCGGTGGCGGAGGTCCGGCGGCTGCGGGAGGAGGGCTACCGGGAGATCGTCCTCACCGGGATCGAAATCTCCTCCTGGGGCCACGACCTGCGGGACGGGACCGGGCTGATCGACCTGGTGGAGGCGGTCTGCCGGACGGCGGAGGGGATGCGGGTGCGCCTGGGGTCCCTGGAGCCCCGGACCGTGACGGAGGCGTTCTGCCGCCGGGCGGCGGCGCTGGGAAATCTGTGCCCCCACTTCCACCTCTCCATGCAGTCAGGGTGCGATGAAACCCTCCGGCGAATGAACCGAAAATATGATACCAGCCGGTATATGCAGTCGGTAAAACTACTGAACGGATACTTTGACCGCCCGGCGGTCACCACCGACCTGATCGTCGGGTTCCCCGGCGAGACGGAGGAGGCGTTCTCCGAGACGCTGGACTTCGTGCGGCAGTGCGGCTTTGCGGAGATGCACATCTTCCCCTACTCCATCCGGCCCGGCACCCCGGCGGCGGAGATGGAACAGGTGCCGAGGGCCGTGAAGGAGGCGCGGGCCGCCCGTGCGGCGGAGGTGGCCGGGGAGCTGCACTGGGCCTATCTGTCCGGCTGCGTAGGGCAGGTGTACGACGTGCTCTATGAGCAGGCGTATGACGGCGTTTACCAGGGACACGCACCCAATTATATGGTGGTCGGCACTGCGGCGGAGGGTCTGCACAACCAGGTCCTGCCCACCAGGATCACCGGCGTGCGGGAGGGGATGCTGCTGGGGGAGGCGCTGTGAGCGCACAGGCGGAGGCGGATACGCTGCCGGCGGTGACCGCCAATCAGAACCATTGACAGTTTTTCCTGCTGGGAGTATAATGCGAGCGCTGATATACTGTCAGAAAACGATGAACGGCTTGAAAAGCATCAAAAGGAGCGCACAATGATAAAAAAGAGTTTACTGGTCCTGGCCGCCCTGCTGTGGGTCCTCACCGGCTGCGGACAGGAAAAAAACACCGCGGAGACGTCCTGGACCACCGCCCAGATGGCGGAGACCCTCTTTGCGCCGCAAAGCGGCTCCGGCAATTTTGAGCGGACCGCCGCCGGGGAGGCCGGTTTCGCGGACTACGTGTCCAATTACTACCATCTGGAGCCGGAGGACGTCGCAGATGGAACCATCCTCTATGCCGGGGGCGCCTCCGCGCTGGAGATCGCCGTGCTGGAAATGACCGGGGCGGACAGCGCAGAAGACGCGCGGAAGGCTTTGGAGACATACATAGAGGAGCGGACAGGGGCGTTTACGGGGTATCTCCCGGAGGAGGCCGCCCTTCTGGAGCAGTCCAGCGCCGTGAGCCGCGGGCCCTATGTGGCGCTGCTGATCTGCGAGGGACAGCAGGCCGCGCTGGAGACCTTCAACAGGTATTTTGAGGGAACCGAGCCGCCGGCGGAGAGCCCGCTCCCGCAAGGCGGTCAGGCTCCCGCCGCTCCCGTACAGCCTGCCGCCGCGCCGGAGCCGGAGGAGGACACGGAAGAAGGCGCGGACGCAGCGGAGACTGCCGGCGGCCCGGAGGAGACGCCGCTGCCGGAGGAGACCCCGCCGCCGGACGAGACAGAAAAGCCGGATACGGGCGCGCAGACCGAAGTACCTGCGCCGTCCGTCCCGGCGGAGGCCCCGGCCGCCGTCCCGGAAACACCGGAGCCGGAAAAGCCCTGGAGCTATGACCATGACCGGCTGCTGGCGGCGTGGAACGCAGGGGACTGGAGCCGCCTCCATACGCGGGACCGGGAAATCCTGGATGTGTGTGACAATGTGATCCAATCCTATATCAGCGCGGACATGTCGGACTACGACAAGGAGCTGGCTATCCACGACTGGATGATTGATTGGGGCAGCTATGACTCCGACACCCTGAACCACCAGCAGAACGCACAGCCCAACCCGGACCACGACAACCCCTATGGGTTTTTGATCGGGAAGAAAGGCATTTGTCTGGGGTATACCTCCACCTTCCAGCTGTTTATGGACATGGTGGGCATCCCGTGCATGACCGTCCATGGGACCGCCTACAGCAAGACCCAGGAGCATGCCTGGAATATGGTGAGTCTGGACGGCGAGTGGTACTGCGTGGATGTCACCTGGGATGACCCGACCACCTATTCCTCGGTCTCCAGGATGACCGCCCATATGTATTTTAATGTGACCAGCGAATTCCTCCGGGGACGGGACCACCAGTGGGATGCGTCCTCCGTCAGTGAGGCCACCGCCACCACCTACGCCTGGAACCCCTATCAATAAGCGCACAATCGGCAAAGGAGCGGACTCCCCCTGTTATGGGGAGCCGCTCCTTGTCTGCGCCTGTAGCGGCAGCAAAGTGGTGGAAATTTCAAGACTGCTGTCGTGCTCCATCCGGTCAGAAATCGTGCCGGCTGCCGGTGTCTATGCCGAAGGCGTTAAGGGCAGAGACGATCTCCTCAATTTTCCGGAAGCAGTCAGGATCATCCAATGCGGGGTCAGCGATGATTTGGCGGATCTTGCAGATTGCAGCATAGCACTGTCCCTCGACCACATCCTGCAGGCTGGCTCCGCCGGGGAAGGACACTTCCACTTTGCTGTATTGCAGGGCGGCAGAGAGGATTTCAGCGTATAATTCCATAAGTTTTTTCTCCTTTACTATCATGATGAATATTTTAGCCTTGAGAATAGGATATTGTCAAGGAAAATATTCGATATGGGAGTAAAGGCGATGTGGGCAACCGGATATCAGGGGAACAAAAACGTCATCAGCGCTCGATTGAAGGCCCGGCGCAAACGGTGCAAGGTCACACAACAGGAGCTGGCTGCACGTATGCAGGTACTGGGCGTTAATATCGACCAGCGGTCTATCAGCAAAATTGAGCACAATGACCGTGCGGTGACGGATTTTGAGCTGGCGTGTTTCTGCAAAGCGCTGCAGTGCACGGAGCAGGACCTGCTACAGGATTTTTATGAAAACCTAAATGAATAATGCATGCATATATTCATTTTTTGCATGCCGTCCACCCCTGCTCTTTTGGCAATCCTGCCGTTGTTTTCCGCTGAATGACAAAATTACAAGATTTGAAGTCAATATTTATACATTTTTGTACAAGTCTCCATTGACAATTGTCCGCCGCTGTAGTATGCTCACATATGCTCTGGCCATCGGGCCGGAGGTTTGGAAGATCGCCGCCGGAGAGGCGGCAACGAAAGGAAGCTATTTGAAATGAAAAAAGTATTTTCTCTGATTTTGGCCCTGACCCTGGTGCTGGCCCTGGCCGCCTGCGGCAGCTCCGGCAACAACGGCGGCGCTGGCAACAACGGCCAGGACAGCTCCCAGACCGCGGGCGGCGACGCCTCCGGCAGCGATGCTGTTGACGTCGGCAGCCTGGTGGTGGAGAGCGGCAAGCTGCACATGTCCACCAACGCATCCTTCCCTCCCTATGAGATGGTCGCCAACGACGGCAGCTTCGAGGGCATCGACGTGGAGATCGCCACGCTGATCGCCGAGAAGATGGGCCTGGAGCTGGTGGTGGACGACATGGACTTCAACGCCGCCCTGGAGGCCGTGCAGAACGGCAAGAGCGACATCGCCATGGCCGGCATCACCGTCAACGAGGACCGTCTGGTCAACATGGACTTCACCACCTCCTACGCCACCGGCGTCCAGGTGATCATTGTCCCGGAGGACTCCCCCATCCAGACTGTTGACGACCTGTCCAACGCCGAGCTCATCGGCACCCAGGACGGCACCACCGGTTACATCTACTGCTCCGACACGCCGGAGAACGGCGGCTATGGCGAGGACCACGTGGTGGCCTATGAGAACGGCTCCGTGGCCGTGCAGGCCCTGCTGGCCGGCAAAGTGGACTGCGTGGTCATCGACAACGAGCCCGCCAAGGCCTATGTGGAGGCCAATCCCGGCCTGAAGATCCTGGACACCGAGTTCACCGTCGAGGATTACGCCATTGCCGTGAAGAAGGGCAGCGCCGATATGCTGGACCAGCTCAACAGCATCCTCAAGGAACTGACCGACGACGGTTCCATTCAGGCGATCATTGATAAGTACATTCAGGCGTAACAGAAACAGGATACAGACGGGGCGGCTGATGCCGCCCTTTCTGATATAAAGAGATTGAGGAAAGGAAAGTGGTGTGATGGGCTGGATCAACTGGTGTGAGCAGCTGCTGGAAACGGCGCGGGGCGGAGCGGTGCTGGGGCCCTGGGAGGAGCTGAACAAGGATTTTTATCAGGCCTTTGTACAGGAGGGCCGCTGGAACATGTATATCGAGGGCATCGGCAACACGCTGAAGGTGGCGGTGCTGGCCCTGATCTTAGGCTTTGTGCTGGGGCTGCTGGTAGCTATTGTGCGCACGTTCCACGACCAGCGGCGGGAGGAGCGGTCCGGCCTGCTGCTGGGCCTCCTCAATGGCCTGTGCAGGATCTATACCACGGTCATCCGCGGCACGCCTATGATGGTACAGCTGCTGATCATGGGGTTTGTCATCTTCAAATCCAGCCGGAACCTGGTGGGCATTGCGGCGCTGTCCTTCGGCATCAACTCCGGCGCGTACGTGGCGGAGATCATCCGGGGCGGCCTGATGAGCGTGGACGCCGGGCAGATGGAGGCCGGGCGGAGCCTGGGGTTGAACTACGTCCAGACCATGTGGCACATCATCATCCCCCAGGCCATCAAGAACATCCTGCCGGCCCTGGGCAACGAGCTGATCACCCTGTTGAAGGAGACGAGTATCGTCACAGTCATTGGCCTGCGGGACCTGACCAAGGCCGCGCAGCTGATCACAGGCAAGATTTACGGCGGATTCATGCCCCTGTTCGGCGTGGCGCTGATCTATCTGGCCATGGTCATGGTGCTGGCCGCGCTGGTGAATAAACTGGAGAGGAGGCTGCGCAGCAGTGAGCGGTAAAGGCGAGGTACTCATCCGGGTGGAGAACCTGGAGAAGCATTTCAAGGGCGGACAGATCCACGCCCTGAACGGCGTGACGGCGGACATCCGCCGGGGAGAAGTCGTGGTGGTCATCGGGCCCTCCGGGTCCGGCAAATCCACCTTCCTGCGGTGTCTGAACCTGCTGGAGCGGCCCACCGGCGGCAGCGTCACCTTTGACGGCGTGGACATCACGGACCCCAAGGTGAACATCGACATCCACCGGCAGAAGATGGGCATGGTGTTCCAGCACTTCAACCTGTTCCCCCACATGACGATTCTGGAGAACATGACCCTGGCCCCCGTCAAGGTGCTGAAGAAGAGCAGGGAGGAGGCGGAGCGGAAGGCCCTGTCCCTGCTGGAGCGGGTGGGTCTGGCGGACCGGGCCGCGGCCTATCCGGGCCAGCTGTCCGGCGGGCAGAAGCAGCGCATCGCCATCGTGCGGGCACTGTGCATGGAGCCGGAGGTGATGCTCTTTGACGAGCCCACATCCGCCCTGGACCCGGAGATGGTGGGCGAGGTGCTGGAGGTCATGCGGGACCTGGCCAGAGAGGGTATGACCATGGTGGTGGTCACCCACGAGATGGGCTTCGCCCGCGAGGTGGGCAGCCGGGTCATCTTCATGGACGGCGGCGTCATCCTGGAGGAGAACACCCCCCAGGAGCTGTTCGGGAATCCCTCCAGCGAGCGGCTGAAGGTGTTTCTGGCCAAGGTACTGTAATTTATGGAAAACAGGCGGCGGCAGTCAGGGAATTTTCTCTGACTGCCGCCTTGTCGTTCAGGGCTTTTTCACCGGAAGACAGATGGTCCGCTCCGCGCCGTACCGGTCATGTACGGTCAGAACGTCCATTTCCATGCCGTACACGGCCTCCAGCGCCTGGGGCGTGATAACCTCCTTTGCTTTCCCAAAGGCCACCGCCTGCCCCTCCCGCAGCAGCAGCGCCTTGTCTGCCACAGAGACCGGGTCCTCCGGGCCGTGGGTGGAGAGCAGGACGCAATACCCCTGCCCGGCCAGCTCCCGCACCACGTCCATCAGCAGCTGGTGGTTGGCGTAATCCAGGCTGGCGGCGGGCTCGTCCATGAGGAACACCCCGGCATTCTGGCAGATGGCCCGGGCAATGAGGACCAGCTGCCGCTGCCCGCCGCTGAGGGCGGCGTAATTGCGGTTGGCCAGATGGGCCGCGTGCAGTTTTTCCAGCGCCGCGAAGGCTGCGTCACGATCCACGGTCCCTGGGGCCTCGAAGGCCGAAAAGTGGGACGCCCGCCCCATCGTCACCACCTCCAGCACGGTGTAGGCAAACACCGGCCTGTGGGACTGGGGGATATACGCCGCCAGATTTGCCAGGGCCCTGGGCGGGAGGGAGGACACCTCCCGCCCGTCTATGCGGACGCTGCCCCTTCTGATCGGGAGGGCCCCCAGCACCAGGCGGAACAGGGTGGTTTTCCCGCAGCCGTTGGGCCCTAGAAGGCAGAGGATGTCTCCCGCGTCCGCCTGACAGCTCACGCCCCGGACCACGTCCCGGCCGCCGTACCCGCCGTAGATGTCCTGTATTTCCAGCAGCATATCCTCACCGCCCCCTTCGCTTACAGATCAGGCAGATGAAAAACGGCGCGCCCGCGATGCTGGTCACCACCCCCAGGGGCAGCTCCAGGGACAGCAGGGACCGGGCCAGGCCGTCCATCAGCAGCAGATAGACCGCCCCCAGCAGGGCGCTGGCCGGCAGCAGCCGCCGGTAGTCCGCCCCCACCAGGGCCCGCGCCATGTGGGGCACCATCAGCCCCACCCAGCCGATGAGCCCCCCCAGGCACACGGCGGCGGCGCTGAGCAGGGTGGCGGAAAAAATCACCAGCAGCCGGCAGCGCCGGACGTTGACGCCCAGGCTGCCGGCCTCCTCCTCCTCCAATGTCAGCAGGTTGAGCCGCCAGCGCAGGGCCAGCAGGACCGCCAGTCCCACCCCCATGGGGACCGCGCTCCGGGCCAGGGAATCCAGGCTGGCGCGGGTCAGACTGCCCATGAGCCAGAAGGTAATCTGCTGCAGGGCGCCGTTGGGGTCGGAGACGTATTTGATCATGGTGACTCCGGCGTTGCACAGGGCCATGACCATGGAGCCGGCCAGCACCAGGCTCAATGTCTGGGTGTACGCCGCCCGCCGGCTGACCAGATACGTCAGGGCCACGGCGGCGATCCCCCCGGCGAAGGCGGCCAGCTGGATCAGCCAGCCGGGCGCGCCGCTGAAAATTGCCAGCGCCGCCCCCAGGCCCGCCCCGGAGGACACCCCCAGGATATCCGGCGAGACCAGCGGATTGCGGAACATGCCCTGATAGGCGGCTCCCGCCGCCGCCAGGGACGCGCCGATGCACACGGCGGACAGGATGCGGGGCAGCCGGATGCGCCAGAAGATGGTCGCCGCCTGGGGCTGGAGCTCCCCCCCGTACCCGAAGCGGGACAAAAAGGCCCGGAACACCTGGCCGGGGGTCAGCGGATAGTAGCCGATGCCAAAGGACAGGAGCACAGCGCCCCCCAGCGCCGCCAGCAGGGCCAGCAGTACCAGGCGGTACCGCCGCCGGGCGCGCCGCTCCTCTTCCCTGTAAAAAAACTCCATGATCCCGCCCCCAACCTGCGCCCTTGACAGATGCCTGCTCCTGTGATACGCTTCCTGACAGTGCTGTGTCAAACAGCGATTCGTTTTCATCAACAGTATGCCACACCGCCGCCGGAATGTCAATTCCCGCCGCCTGTGGGGAGGAGGTTCCCTGTGAAAGCCACGAAAAGGATCCTGTCCGCCGTCCTGTGCCTGCTCCTTCTGGCGGCTGGCTGCGGACAGCCGGATGGGCCGCCGGAGCCGGACAGCCGCGAAATAACGGACATGGCCGGGCGCACGCTGGCCGTCCCCGCCGGCATCAAATCCGTATTTCCCACCGACCCCACCGCCGCCATCTATCTGTATACCGTCGCGCCGGACAGGCTGCTGGGCTGGAATTACGCGCTCAACGATGTGGAGAAGCGCGTGATCCCGGAGAAATACCACAGCCTGCCCAACCTTGGCATGGGGGACGCTGTCAATTACGAGGCGGTCATTGCCGCCGGGCCGGACATGGCCCTCCAGGTCTCCGGCGGCGGCGCGGAGGACGCGGAGCAGGCGGACCGGCTGGCGGAGCGCCTGGGCATTCCCGTGGTGGTGGTCAGCGACCAGCTGGCGGACACCCCTGCCGCCTACCGCCTGCTGGGGGAGCTGTTGGGCGCGGAAGAGCAGGCGGAGGCTCTGGCCGCCTATGCGGCGGATACTCTGCAGGAGGCCGCAGAGATGCAGCTCCCTGAAGAGAAGCGGGTTCGGGTATACTACGGCAACAAGGAGGACTCCCTGGAGACCGTCCCCGCCGGCTCCCTCCACGGGCAGGTGCTGGACCTGGCCGGGGCCGTCAATGTGGCGGACGTGGAGCTCAGCAGCGCCCGCGTGCGGATCTCCCTGGAGCAGCTGCTGGCCTGGGACCCGGACGTGATCGTGGTCAACGGGGAGCCCAAGGCCAGCCTCAGCGGCAGCGCCGCCGCCGCGGGAATATTGAACGACCCGGATTTCGCCGCCCTCACAGCTGTCCGAAACGGGGCGGTGTACGGCGCGCCCAGCGCGCCCTTCAGCTGGATCGAGCGTCCGCCGGGGCCCAACCGCATCATCGGCGTCCGCTGGCTGGCGGGGCTGCTCTACCCGGATGCGGCGGCCTATGACGTGGATGACGAGGTGCGGGAATTTTTCCGGCTGTTTTACCACGTGGAGCTGTCGGAGGAACAGCTGGATTGGCTGTTCTGACCTCCCCTTGACCGCTGTGTGCAAAAAGAAAAAAGCGCCCGCGGACGGCACAGCCGTCCGCGGGTGGTTTTTGCATGGAGGGAAGAATGGGTCACATGTTCTGCTTGCCGGTAACGGAGCGGATGACGAACAGGGTGGCGATCATCAGGGCCGCGCCGATGAGCAGGCAGATCACCGCGTTCTGGACAAAGCCGGCCACGATGAAGCTGACGAAGCTGACGCCGGCCACCGTAATGGCATAGGGCAGCTGGGTGGACACGTGGGTGACGTGGTCGCACTGGGCGCCGGCGGAGGCCATGATGGTGGTGTCGCTGATGGGGGAGCAGTGGTCGCCGCACACCGCGCCCGCCAGACAGGCGGAGATACCGATGATGAGCAGGGGGCTGCTGGGATCAAAGATGGCCACCACAATGGGGATCAGGATGCCGAAGGTGCCCCAGCTGGTGCCGGAGGCAAAGGCCAGCAGGCACGCCACGATGAAGATCACCGCCGGCAGCAGGTTGAACAGGCCCTGGGACGCGCTCTGCATCACGTTGTACACGAACACGTCCGCCCCCAGCATGTTGGTCATGGTCTTCAGGCTCACGGCCAGGGTGAGGATGGTGATGGGGGGCACCATGGCGATAAAGCCCTTGGGCACGCACTCCATGGCCTGCTTGAAGGTCAGCACCCGGCGGGCCACCAGATAGATGACCGCCAGCACCAGGGACACCAGGCCGCCCCAGGGCAGGGCCACATAGGCGTCGGTGTCGGAGAAGGCGGCGATGAAGTCGCCGGCGTTGCCGTCCCAGAAGCCGCCTACATAGATCATGCCCAGGATGCAGAAGATGATCAGCACCACCACCGGCAGCACCAGGTCCGCCACGCGGCCCTTGGGGTTCTCCGCCTCCTTGGTCTCGGTGGACAGGCCGCCCACGTCGCCCTTCAGCCGGGCGTTCATCTCGTGGAGCTTCATGGGGCCGTAGTCGAAGTTCATCACGGACAGGCCGATGACAAACACAAAGGTCAGCAGGGAGTAGAAGTTGAAGGGGATGGCCCGGATGAACAGCTCAATGCCGCTGATGCCGGTGTTCAGGTCCGCGGCCACGCCGGACACGGCGGCGGCCCAGGAGCTGATGGGGGCGATCATGCAGATGGGGGCGGCGGTGGCGTCGATGAGGTAGGCCAGCTTGGCCCGGGAGACAGTGTTGCGGTCCGTGATGGGCAGCATGACGGAGCCCACGGTCAGGCAGTTGAAGTAGTCGTCCACGAAGATCAGCACGCCCAGCACAAAGGTGGCCAGCATGGCGCCCACCCGGCTCTTGATGTTCTTCTCCGCCCAGCGGCCGAAAGCCGCGGAGCCGCCGGAGGCGTTGATGAGGGCCACGATGATGCCCAGCAGCACCAGGAACAGGAAGATGCCGGCGCTGTCGGCGATGGCGCCCACCATGCCGTCGTTGATGATGGTGTCCAGGGTGGCCACCGGCGCAAAGTTGGCCTGGAACAGCGCGCCCACCAGGATGCCGATGAACAGGGACGAGTAGGCCTCCTTGGTGATCAGGGCCAGTACGATGGCCACAATGGGCGGCACCAGGGCCCAGAAGGTGCCGTACATGTTGGATGCCGGCGCTTCGCCGTCGGCGGCGAAGGCCACCAGGGTCAGGGACATGCAGGCGATCACCGCCAGCGCTGCCGTCAGGACCCTGCGGGTTCTTGCGGTATTCATTGCGTTTTCCTCCTAAAAAGATAAGATCCAGTCATGACGCGATCATGACCGGACGCACACATACCGCACACCGCCATGACAGCTCTCCACGTTTCCGTGACAGTCCGCCGGATGTTCTCCGGCGGCCCAGCGCCGGGGGCATGGGACCGGCCCCGCAGGCGCTTCGGCGGCTGTCCCTTTCCTCTCCCGCGCCGTCCCGCGCTGGTAATGGGGGAGCTACTCCTGGCAGCCGCGCCTCTATCATAACCTGATTCTTTGGCCCTTTCGGGCACGATAGGCCCATTATAACCGCTCTGGGCCGTTTGTCAAGACATTGCGGGCAATTTTGGGTATTTTGTTGAAAATTTTCTATCTGATTGCATGGCGTCTTGAAAAAACAGCCGCCCCCAGGGGGGCGGCGGATGGTTACTGCTCCGGGCCGAAGTCGGCGATATAGGCCGCGGCCAGCTTGTCCGGCCAGTCGCCCACGGGCTCCAGCACGCCGGTGAAGAACCGCAGGGTCTTGGGCTCGTGGACGAACCGCAGCCCGCCGATGAGGTGGCGGTGGTCATAGAGCCACTTGACCCGGTCGATGACGTACTCCGTCTGGGACAGGGTGAACACACGGCGGGGGAAGGCCAGCCGCACCAGCTCCATGGAGGCCAGGCGCTCGCTGCCGTCGGCGTTGCGCTCCTCGGAGAGGGTGCCCCGCTCCATGCCCCGCACGCCGCTGCAGATGTACAGCGCGCACACCAGCGCCCCGGCGGGGTACTGCTCCTGGGGGATGTGGCTGACAAACTGGCCGGCGTCCAGGTGGGCGCCCAGGCCGCCGCCGGGGGTGATGACGGGGATGCCGTAGTCGTCCAGGGCCTTGACGCAGTAGCCCACGAACTGGGGGCCCTGGGAGATGATGTTCATGTCCATGCTCTCCTCAAAGCCCACGGTCATGGCCTCGATCTCCCGTACGGACATGCCGCCGTAGGTCAAAAAGCCCTCGAACATGGGGATCAGGTCCTCCATGGAGTAGTACAGGTCCCGGTCCCGGACCAGGATCACGCCGCCCCGGGCGAAGCCGAACTTCCGGGCGGAGAAATAGATGATGTCAAAGAGGTCCGCGATCATGCGGGTGATCTCCCGCACCGGCTTATCCGCCATGCCCTCCTCGCGGGTTTTGATGAAATACAGGTTGTCCTGCAGCAGGGAGGCGTCCAGAACGGTCAGCACGCCGTACTTTTTGCAGACTTCCGTGGCGGCCTTCATGTTGGCGTAGGAGATGGGCTGGCCGCCGATGAGGTTGGTGCCCGCCTCCAGGCGCACGAAGGGCACGTTCTCCGGCGTCTCCTTTTGGATGCAGGCCTCCAGCTTCTCCAGGTCGATATTGCCCTTGAAGGGCAGGGTGCTCTTGCTGACCAGGCCCTCGTCCTTGACCAGCTCCTCCACCCGGCCGCCTACACGGGTGATATGGGCCTTGGCGGTGGTGAAGTGGTAGTTCATGATGACGCAGTTGCCGGGCTTGACAAAGCGGGTGGCCAGGATGTTCTCGCAGGCCCGGCCCTGGTGGGCGGGGAGGCAGTGGGAGATGCCGAACAGCTCCTGGAGCTTTTTCTCCATGCGGAAATAGCTCTCGCTGCCGGCGTAGGCGTCGTCGGCCCGGAGCATGGCGGATTCCATGTCGTCGCTCATGGCGTTGACGCCGGAGTCCGTCAGCATATCCAGGAAAATATCGCTGTTATGCAGCTGGAAGGTGTTGAAGCCGGAGTCCCGGACCTTCTGCAGCCGCTGCTGAGTGGGCAGCAGGTTCAGCTTCTGGACAATGCGCACCTTGTGCATTTCCAGGGGGATGGGGTCGCGCTTGTAAAATGTAATCTGGGCCATGGTTGTTCTCCTCATGATATATGTCTTTGGTGGGAAAGCATTCTGCGCCTGGGGAGGGTCCCCCGCAGGCAAAAATATTTCCTGCTGATACTTTAACACTTTGAAGGCAAAAAGTAAAGGTGCATCTGCAAAAAAACAGCCGGGAATTTTCGGCGGTCAGCCCGCCGGAAACAGGCGGCGCGCGATATGGCTTGCTATTTGGCAGGGGGTCTGCTACAATACAGGGGTATTCCAACCATGAAATTTTTGAAAGAGGTCGTTTACTGATGAAATGCAAAAAAGCTCTGGCCCTGCTCCTGGCCGCCGTCCTCACCGCGGGGATCCTGGCCGGGTGCGCCTCCTCCGCATCCTCCGGCTCCGAACGGCGGCTGGGCTCCTTCCAGGCCGTCACGCTGGACGGCGGGACCTTCACGCAGGCGGACATCGCCGGCAAGGATGTGACCATCATCAACTTCTGGGGGACCTTCTGCGCCCCCTGCATCGCGGAGATGCCGGACCTGGCGGCCTTCGCCAAGGCCCTGCCGGACAATGTGCAGCTGATCACCGTGTGCATTGACGCCGCCGGCGGCGTCCAGACGGCGCAGGACCTGCTGGACCAGGCGGGATACGAGGGCGTCACGCTGGTGGGCGGGGACGGGGATTTCCAGGAGGTCCTCGGCGAGATCCAGGCCGTGCCCACCACCATCTTTGTGGACGCCAAGGGCAATCAGGTGGGCAGCGAGATCCTGGGCAGGCAGGCGGACCTGGCGGGCACGTTCCTGGCGGCGGTGAACGAGGCGCTGAAGGCCGGCGGAAAGGCGGAGATCAGCCTTGAACAATAGCGCTGAGCGGCTCGTGCGGTACGGCCTGCTGGCGGCGGCGGTCCTGCTGGCCGCCGCGGGCCTGGCCCGGCGGGAGCATGTGGAGGTCATGGAGAAGGCGGTGACAATATGTCTGGAATGCATCGGGATCGGGTGATCTCCCGGCAGCGGCTGATCCAGCTGCTGGCCGCCGCCCTGTTCAACGGGTATGCCGCCGGATTTCAGAAGGGCCGCATCTTCACCGGCGGCAGCAAGGCCGTCTGCGTGCCGGTGCTGAACTGCTACTCCTGTCCCGGCGCCCTGGGGGCCTGTCCCATCGGCTCCCTCCAGGCGGCCCTGGGCGGCGCGGGGGGCCACTTCCCGTTTTATGTGCTGGGCCTGCTGATGCTGTTCGGCGTGGTCCTGGGCCGGGTGGTCTGCGGCCTGCTGTGCCCCTTCGGGCTGGTGCAGGACCTGCTGCATAAGCTCCCAGCGCCCAAATGGGACGTACCGGAGCGGCTGGACCGGCCCGCCCGGTCCCTCAAGTACGCCGTCCTGGTGGTGCTGGTGGTTCTGCTCCCGGCCTTTGCCGTCACAGAGACCGGCGTAACGCCGCCCTACTTCTGCAAATATGTCTGCCCCGCCGGTACGCTGGGCGGCGGTATCCCCCTGCTGCTGGCCAACCCGGCCCTGCGGCAGCTGGCGGGGGCCCTCTTCAGCTGGAAGGCGCTGGTGCTGGCGGCGGTGGCGGCGGCGTCTGTGTTGATCCACCGCCCCTTCTGCCGGTATCTCTGCCCGCTGGGCGCGTTTTATTCCCTGTTCAACCGCTTCAGCTTTTACCAGATGCATCTGGATAAGGCCGCCTGCACCGGCTGCGGGCGGTGTGAGCGCTCCTGCCCCATGGCGGTGGAGGTTACGAAGAACATCAACAGCCCCGAGTGCATCCGCTGCGGGAAGTGCAGGTCCGTCTGCCCCGCCGGGGCCATCTCCGCCGGTTTTGCGGGGAATAGAAATTTTCATAAAAGCGGAAAAAGTATTTGACATTCGGGGAATCATCTACTATAATATTTGTCGTGTCTTTGGAGGTGCGCTATGCTGTTGGACGTGCGAAAGCTCATCAATGCTCCCGGAGAACGGATGCCGTTCCAGTTTACGCTGGACTTATCCGATGTGGACTTCGGCGGCCTGTATCCCATACAAAACCCGGTGGTGGTAACCGGCGATGTGCGGAATACTGCGGAGATGCTGCTGCTGCAGTTTACGGCAGGCTCCACCCTGCGATCCGTGTGCGACCGGTGCCTGAAGCGCTTTGACCAGGAGAAGTCCGTTTCGGCGGAATACCTGCTGGCCGAGGCGCTGGAAAACGAGGACAACGACGACATCATCCTCCTGGAGGATGGGTGCGTGGATGTGGGCGAGCTGGCGCGGACGGCGTTCATCCTTGGGATGGACACAAAGACCCTTTGTTCAGAGGACTGCAAGGGCATCTGTCCCGGCTGCGGCGTCAATCTCAACCAAGGGAGCTGCACCTGTAAAAAGGAAGTGGACCCCCGGTTGGCGGTGCTGGCCAAGCTTCTGGAGAAGGATACTGACCAGTAAAAAAATACTTTATTAAGATATACAGGAGGTGTCACCATGGCAGTCCCTAAGGGTAAAGTTTCGAAGGCAAGACGTGATAAGCGGCGCAGCTCCGTGTGGAAGCTCCAGTCTCCCAATCTGTCCGCCTGTCCCAAGTGCGGCGCAATGCGCCTGCCCCACAGAATGTGTCCCGAATGCGGTACGTACAATGGCCGTCAGGTCAAGAGCGCCGCAGAGGAGTAAGCGGAGTGAGCAAAAAGCAGAGGCTTTCCGGCCTCTGCTTTTTTGCTGTCTTTTGGGGGATGCCGTCCACTTCCGCCAGCTCCTGCTGTCAATCGGGCGTGAAAGAAATGGTAATCGCTTCCTCTGCCACAGCATCCCAGAGCGTCACATAGTCCCCGGAATGATATGCCTCCTGATACTCGCGCAGAAACCGCTCTGTCACATCGTTCCCATCCCGGTCGGTAGCTGTGGAGTCAGGGCCTTCTGCAAAAAGCTGGTCACAAACGTCAATGAACAGGTCCGTCGGCCCTGTCAAATCAGCAGACCGATTCAGTACGCCTTTAGACACCAGAAACGAAAGACACACTGTGAAAAACACAATCACCACCGCATAGGGAAGTCTGGAGCCCTTCTCCGCCCTCTTCATCAGGACAGCATGTACGATCATGCCAATGAGGAATGACAGACACATGAGCCAACCGATATGGGTCAGCCAGGCCAGAAGGCACAGCACCCAAACCAGATTTTGAACAGGTTTTCTTTTTTTCATGGAGCAACTCCTTTCTCCGTCGCAAAGGAAGCGCCGCGGCTGACGCCATCCCGCTTTGCCATTACCACAATTTTAAAACGCCCAGGGCGGCCAGCAGCAGCGCGCCCGATATGGCGGGCAGAAGATACGACGGCCATACTTCCGCCGCCGCGCCGCCGAGAATCAGGGACAGCGGAATCAAGATATAGGACAGCGAGGTGGAAAAGCCAAGGACCTTTCCCAGATACGCCCGGTCCACATGAATCTGCATGGTGGTTTTTGTCTGGATATTGATATCCACCGCCAGCCACCCCACGGTAAAATTGATCGCACAGAGCGCGGCCGCCGACCAAACGGCGTGATACGGGAGCCAGGCCGTCAGGGCCAGCGCCAGCATCAATCCGCCCAGCCCTCCGGTTTTCCCGTAGGGATATTGGAACGCCGCCCGGACAGGATACCTGGCACGCACCAGCGCGCACAGCACAGAGCCCGCCGCCGCGATCATGGACAGCAGGAAAATGACGGCGTATACAGAGGCAAGCCCCGGATGCAGCAGCGGAAGGACGCAGACAGCGGCGCTGGCCAAATCGCACAGGACCAGGAGCCGGTTGGGGTGGTCCACGCGGTCGCTGATATACCCGGCAAATCCGGAAACAACGATTGCCGGCAGATAATTGACCAGCAGCGAGATGCCAAAGCGCAGGCCGGAGCCTGTCTCGGACAGGATGTACCAGCTCAGAGCAAAGGTAAACAGCTTTGTGCCCGTATGGGATACGCCCTTGCTCAGCAAAAACAGCGTCTTATTTCCTGCCATTTATGCACGGAAATCCAGGCGTGTTGCTGGATATTGCCTAAAATACCCTCCGCTGAACACCCGCAGGTTTTGGAGGAAGCGGGTGAGGTCACGGTCCTTGCCGGAAAACGACAGCAGGTCGGCGACGCTCTTCAAATCCGATGCAGAGCCGTCAAAGGCAAAGTTTTTGCTGACTTTATGGATTTTCCCATCCTCGCCCCTGTAGGATATCCACATCCGGGCGGAGAGGGGGTTTTCCGGGTCAAATGTATTGGGGTCCGTATCCTTGCGCTCATACATATAAATTTTCCCTTTGCCGCCGAACTCATAGAACCAGACAAAATCTTTCGGCGGGGCCTGGTCCTCGTCCACAAAGGCTTTGTGTCCGGTGAGGCCAAAACTGTTGGACCATGCGCTGTTGAAATCACTATAGTAGTTGAAGCCGACAGCCTTCAGCTCCCACTCTTCTCCAGGCTCTGTAAACGTAAAATCGGAATATCCCTTCTCACGGCAGTAGTTCATGACGCCGTCTTTGACGGCGGAAATAGCCGATTCGGTCCCATAATAGTAGTCCGAATTATAATACTGCCAATGTCCGTCCTTCCCGTTTGCGGCATATTGCAGCCCTTCCTGGTTGTTTCGTTCAATTGCTCTATCCAGGATCCTGCGCCGGAAGTCGCTGAAGAAAGTATCCGCCCTTGCCTGATCGCCATCCACACCGGCTCCCATTGGGGTGGGGTATCCTCTTTCGTCGCTGGCTTCGGAGAGGCGGGTCAACAGGTCCTGGCATGTCTGTGACAGCTCATCCTCCGACATGTCGCCGTCCAGAAAACGGTTCACCGCATCATCGATTTCGTTGTCGATTTCCGCGTAAACATCGGATATTTTAGAACTGCCGCGCATTGTTTCACTATAGAAATAGGATCTCCAGGCCCGCCGCCGTTCTGCCGCGCTGGGAGCAAAGGGCTTCAGTTTATCCACATCCAGGTCGCCCTCATACTTGGTCAGCTGGTCGCTGATGTTCAGGAGGGTGCGGCCCTTGTACTCTATGTATTTCGGCAGCGCCGAATTTTGAATGCCATCCATGTTTTTTCCTCCCTAAAAATACATTCTCTGATTATCCTGTCACATCCATATGCGTCTTCCTGGGGGCTTTTCGGCTGGCAGACATGGCCTTATTCCAGGCGGCCAGGTAGGCGTCTTTGGATTCCCGCAGGAATTCCAGCTCAGCAATGGTCTGGTGGTCCGTCCAGCCGCTCAGACTGCTGTAGGACGCGATACACTCGCCGCGCTGGTTAGAAACATCGGCGCTGGGAAACTGCCCCATCGCTATCTCCGCCGTTAAGCCGCCGGACAATTCCAAAGAATAGCCGTCCTGGGCGGACCGCTCCGCAGCCTCCTGTATGGACGCCTCCGTCTGTGCGGCGGCCTGGGCCCTGTCCGGCGAAATGTACGCGGACAGGGCGGCCTGCTCCATGTCCCGGTACGCCTGGCCCATGCGGACGCCGGCGGCGAAATCCGTCCCCGCCAGCGCCCTGACCTGCTGCAGGTAGGCGGTTTTCCACTCGGTGTTCTCCAGGGCGGCGTCCAGGACGGTCCCGCCCCGGACCGACGCCGGCGTGTATTCGCCCGGTACGATCGTCTTGTTCATCCGGCTCCCCCCCTTACCCCTGCAGGCTGAGCTCTGCGGACGGCGCGGGCGCGGCGGCGGCAGCCGCGGTGGCGGTATACTGCTGGGCGGCATAGTCCGCCGCCGCCGGCCCCACAGGCGCGCCGATGGACTGGGCCTGCTGGCGCAGCTCCACCTGGGTGGCGGTGACATGGTCCGCCAGCCGGCTGGAGACCTCCGCCTCCCGCAGGTAGCCGGACTCCCGGACAGCCCGCTGGACCTTCCGGCGGCGCAGCTCCGTCTCCTTCCGCCGCTGGGCCTCCTCGGACCGGGCCACCCGCTGGGCGTCGATCTTTTCCCGCGTCAGCTCCCGCTTCTTTCTGGCCCCACGGTTGACCGCCTTCTGCAGCTGCTGGATGGCGGCCTTGATCTTGGCGGAATTCTCCGGGTCCACGTGCAGCTTGCCCTGCAGCTGCGCGATGCGGCGGCGGGCGTAGCCAGAGGCGGCGTTGACCTCCGACACGCTTTTGGCGCGGGCCAGGCGGGCGTAGGCCTCCAGGGGCGCGTCGCCATACCGGGTGCTGTTTTTGGTCACCTTCAGGGCGCTGCGGTGGGCCTCCGCCTTCTCCTGGGCGTCCTTGATCATCTCCGTCAGGCTTTTGGACTCCTCCTCCGCGTAGTCGGACAGCGTCGGGGCCGCCGCGGCGCTGTCCTGTACGGAGGCGCTGCTGTCCCGCTGGCTCCAGCCGTCCTGCTGGGAGGCCGCGGCAACCGGCTGTATGCTCATATCCTTCATCTCCACCCTCCATTTCTCAGGAATTTTCAGTCTGCTTTGTCCTATATATCGGCACGGGAAGGGAATTTGGAAAGATGGGGGGACTCTGTTTATGGGAAATTTATCAATTTTCCTGCAAACAGCGGGACCGGTCTCCCGGTCCCGCTGTCGAATATTCCGCTTTATTCCACGGTATGCATCTGATAGGCCCGCCCGTCCATGTCCTTCCAGATAAAGGTCCGGTCCTCCAGCACGAGGTAGCTGCCCACGCTGTCCTCCTTGGGGATGGAGGTGGAGCCGGGGTTGATATAGAGGAAATCCCCGTGGGCCCGGCAGGCGGGGACGTGGAAGTGGCCGTTGATGAGGATGGTCCCCTTGGCCATAGGCGGCGGGTTGTCCTCGCACCACAGGTGGCCGTGGGTGGCGTAGAGCCGCAGGCCGTTGACCTCCAGCAGGGCGTAGTCGGCCATCATGGGGAACTGGAGCACCATCTGGTCGATTTCCGCGTCGCAGTTGCCCCGGACCGCCACGATCTGGTCCCGCAGGGCGTTGAGCTGCTCCGCCACCGCCATGCAGTCGTAGTCCTGGGGCAGGGCGTTGCGGGGGCCGTGGTAGAGCAGGTCCCCCATGAGCAGCAGCTTGTCGGGCTGCTCGGCCTGGAAGGCGGCGGTCAGTTTTTTCGCGTAGTAGGCGGACCCGTGGATGTCCGAGGCGATCATTACTTTCATGCTTTATTTGTCCTCCTGTGTGTTAGTGAGACTTAGTATACAGCATTTCCCGAAAATTTCAAGCCGGACCGGCTGAAAAAAATCACCGGACCATGAATAAAACCCCCTCCGGCGGCGCACAATGTGGCTAGAAGAGATGAGACATCTCTCCCAACAACGCCGCCCCAGGGCGGCAGGATGATGAAAGGAAGAAAACGTATGGAAAACAGAGGCAAGCGGCAGGCTTCCTCCATTTTCGGCGGCATGGGCTTCTACATAGCCCTGCTCGTCTGCGTACTCGCAGCCGGAGTGGTTGGCTATTTTGCCCTGCTGAACGACAACGAAGCAACACCCGAACCCCAGGAAGACACCCATCTGGTCGTGGACCGGACAGAGCCGGGCCCTGTCCAGAGCGTATCCCTGCCGGAGGAGGAGCCGGCCAAGCCCGTCCTCTCCCAGGAGCCCGTAACCGTGGACAAGCCAGTGCCCGCCAAGGCCCAGGCTGTCCCGGACGCCCATGACGCCGCCGCCGTACTGTCGCCGGAGCCTGCGGAGGCCCCCCGGACCGTGCAGGCGCCCCTGGCCGGGGAGACGGTGACCGTCTTCTCCGCCGGGCAGCTGGCCTACGACCCCACTCTGGGGGACTGGCGCACCCATGACGGCGTGGACATCCAGGCAGCGGCGGGAGACGCCGTCACTGCCGCCGCCGCCGGCACCGTCCTCTCGGTGGAAAACGACGGGCGGCTGGGCATGACGGTGGTGGTGGACCACAACGACGGCTATGTGACCACCTACGCCAGCCTGCAGGAGGACGTGCCCGTGCTGGCGGGGGATGAGGTGGAGGCCGGCACAGTGCTGGGCACGGTGGGCAACACGTCCCTGTCCGAGTCCGGGCTGGGGGCCCACCTGCACTTCGGGGTCACCAGGGACGGCGAGCCCATTGACCCGGCGGAATTTTTAGGCGAATAAGCGGGATTCACGGCGTGATCCGGAGGAGCAAAGCCGGGGCCTGACGGCCTCCGGCTTTTGCTTTGCGCACCTTTAATAGCGGTACTTTTTCTGATTCCCAATCAGGAACAGGCCTGTTGTGATTGCTGCCAGCGCCTCGGCAAATACAACGGACACCCATACCCCATCCAGTTCCCAAATTGCAGGAAGCGCAATCACCATAGAACAGCGGAACACGAAGGTACGCAGGAAGGAGATGACGGCGGAAACCACTCCATCGTTGAGCGCGGTAAAAAAGGCCGAGCCAAAAAAAGTTGACGGCGGCAAAGGATGTTTTCCCGACCAGATTCGAAACGAACAGACCGTCCGCCACGCCGTAAACCATGGTCAAGACCAGCATGATCGCCGTCGGAAACGTAAAGCGCAGCAGACGCGGGACTGTGAAATGCTCAGACAGACGTATGGCCGCGTTACCCCTCATGGTTTCCCTCCATGCTTTCCGCTTTTTCTTTCAGCGCCAACATAAAAGCCTCCGTCAATTCGAGATACTTCTGAACATCCGCCTGAGGCCAGGAAGCAAATATTTCATCCTCCGCCGCAAGAATGCGCCCAGCGGTCCTCTGCGCCAGAATCTTCCCCTTTTCCGTCAGGCGGACCAGCTTCTTTTTCCCGCCGGCCATCTCCAGATAGAGAACATCGTCCGCCTCCAGCTTCCGAAGCGCGGAGTTGATCGTCTGCTTGTTCAACCCGGAAAAGAGGCAGATATCCCGCAGCAGACAGCAGCCTCCGCTTTCTAAAAGCACATAGAGGATGGATGCCATACTGTCCGCCAAGCCCAATTTCTGGTGCATTTCGTGATATGCCAGTCCTGTTTCACCAAATAAATAGTTATAGCGCCGCAGTTCTTTTGAAATTTTGCAGTCCATAACAGCTCCTCTCCTTGTTGTTTTGTACGATTTCGTACCTTGTTCGTACTTTGGCAGTATAGTACGAAATCATACAAATGTCAAGAGTCTTTTTTGCCGCGGCGGCGCTGCCGCGCTGTCATTTCTTCCCTGGGAACCGCATATGTTCTGATAAAGACAAGTTACATAAAAGGCAAAGGAAGGATTGCGGTATGAAACGGTTACTATCGGGCCTGCTGGCCCTGCTGACGGTTCTGTCCCTGACCCCCGCCGCCCATGCGGAGGCGCTGGCGGTCACGGCCCAGGCGTGCATTCTCATGGAAAAGACCACCGGGCAGGTGCTGTACGCGGTCAACGAGCACCAGCAGCTGGAGCCGGCCAGCGTGACAAAGGTGATGACCATGCTGCTGGTGATGGAGGCCATCGACTCCGGGGCCCTGGCCTACGACGACATGGTCACAGCCTCCGCCTACGCCTGCTCCATGGGCGGCAGCCAGATCTGGCTGAAGGAGAACGAGCAGCTGACGGTGGAGGATATGCTCAAGGCGGTGTGCGTGGTGTCGGCCAACGACTGCAGCGTAGCCCTGGCGGAGCACCTGGCGGGCAGCGCGGAGGCCTTCGTGGAGCGGATGAACCAGCGGGCAAAGGAGTTGGGCATGGCGGACACCCACTTTGAAAATCCCACCGGCCTGCCGGCCAGCGGGCATGTGACCAGCGCCCACGACATCGCGGTGATGAGCCGGGAGCTGATTTTGCACCACCCGGATATCCGCCGCTTCACCACCATTTGGATGGATACCCTGCGGGGCGGGGAGTCCAGCCTGAGCAACACCAACAAGCTCATCCGCTTCTATGAGGGGGCCACGGGCCTGAAGACCGGCAGCACCAACGCGGCCCAGTACTGTCTGTCCGCCACGGCGGAGCGGGACGGCATGGAGCTGATCGCGGTCATTTTGAAATCCCCCACCTCCCCCCAGCGCTTTGAGAGCGCCAAGGTGCTGCTCAACTACGGCTTTGCCGCCTATACGCTGGTGACGGCGGACCCGCCTCAGCCCCTCCGCCAGCTGCCCGTGACCCTGGGCGACGCGCCGGCGGTGCAGGTCCGGCTGGAGGGGGAGAACACGTTCCTGACCACGAAAAGCAGGGCCGCGGGGATCGAGGTGCAGGTGGAGCTGGAGGAGCGGTTGGACGCGCCGGTGGAGGCAGGCCGGCAGGTGGGGAAGCTGACGGCGGTCTCCGACGGCGAGACCCTGGCGGTGATCCCCATTGTGACGGAGCAGTCCGTGGCGCGGCTGACGTACTGGCAGATTTTTCAGCGGTGCCTGCGGATGGCCTTCTGCGGCGGGGCCGCTTAAAAGCCGCCTGCCGCGTCAGAACAGAGCGGCAAAAGGGGCTGAAAAAAGAGTCCCTATTCTCCAAAAGTCATTCACTCGATATATTTTCTGTTGGCAATTCGGCAGAAGTGTGGTATACTAGGAGCAAGAGGTGAGGGTATGTCAGAAATGCGGTATACGATCAAAGATTCCGTGTTCACATACGTATTCAAGCAACCGGAGTATGCCAGGAAACTGTATCTTGCGCTCCACCCGGAGGATACCGATGTGACAGAAGCGGACTGCAGGCTGGTAACACTGGAGAATGTGCTGACAACGGGGATGTATAACGATGTGGGACTTCAGGTGCGGAATATCTTGATTTTGCTGGTTGAAGCGCAGTCGGTATTTTCCATCAACATCGCTCTGCGGATGCTGCTCTATCTGGCGGCGACCTACAAGGAGTATGTCGAGGAATGCAAGCTGAACCTGTACGGAACGGCACCGGTCAAGATCCCCCGTCCGGAGTTGTACGTCGTCTATACCGGCGACCGCACAGATGTGCCGGAAGTGCTGCGGCTTTCGGATCTGTATGAAGGGACAGGTTCTGCGGACGTAGAAGTAAAAGTATTGCGCGGAAACGGAACCGGGGACATTGTTGACCAGTACGTTCGGTTCTGCAGGATTTCGGACGAGGAGCGGAAAAAGCATGGGCGCAGCCGGAAAGCGATTGAGGAGACGCTGCGCCGCTGCATGGAAGAAAAGGTGTTAGCGCCATTTTTGGCGACCCGGCAGAAGGAGGTGGCAGAGATAATGGTGACTTTGTTCGATCAAGAGAAAATCATGGAACTCCATGACTACCATATTGCGGAGGGTGCGCGGAAGGATGGGCTCCAGCAGGGTCTCGAAAAGGGGCTCCAAAAGGGGCGCACAGAGGGCCTGACGGAAGGCACGTTGCAATCGATCCGGAATCTCATCAAAAATATGGGTTTATCTGCCGAACGTGCAATGACAGTGCTGGGTATATCAGAGACCGAGCGGTCGAAGTATGCAGAAATGCTGTATCCCAATAAATAGCGGAAAGTGGGCCAGCGGTTATCGTGGGGTAACCGCTGACTTTCTTTGGGGGTTAATTTCATGAGAGGGTCCCAGCAACATAGATATGGATCTGATTATCTGCAAATGATGATTGAGCTATCTCAATCATATTGCTGCTCCTGTTTTCCGTCAGCAGTCTGGCATACTTCTTTCGGTAAAATATACAAAGATGTGGTCGATCATGTGCTCAGGGCCGCCCCTTTCGGGACGGCCCTGCCTTTCTCTCCTGCTGTTTTTTACAGCCCCTTTATGTCTCTTTGCTTTTCCCGGACCAGTGGTCGCACCAGGGGCGCAGGGTGCAGTTTTCGCAGTCGGGCCGCCGGGCCACGCACACAGCCCGCCCATGCATGACCATGCGGTGGCAGAAATCGTTGCTCTCCTCCGGGGGGATGCACGAGCGCAGCTGCTTTTCCACCTTCAGCGGGTCCTTACTGCCGTCAGTCAGCCCCAGCAGGCCGGTGATGCGGATGCAGTGGGTATCGCAGACATAGCCCTCTTTTCCGTAGACGTCGCCCAGGATCAGGTTGGCGGTCTTGCGGCCCACGCCGGGCAGGCGGAGCAGGTCCTCCATGGTGTCCGGCACCCGCCCGCCGTATTCCTCCAGCAGCATCCGGCTGGCGGCGGAGATGTCCCGAGCCTTGGCCCGCCAGAAGCCGGTGGAGTGGATAATCTCGCCGATGTCCTCCTCGCTGGCCTCCGCCAGGGCCTGGAGGGTGGGGTAGCGGGCGTAGAGGACGGGGGTGACCATATTGACCCGCGCGTCGGTACACTGGGCCGCCAGGCGGACGGAAAACAGCAGCTCATAGGCCTTTTCCGGGTCAAATGGCAGGGTACACTCCGCCATGGGGTAGATGTTTTTCAGCTCTTCGATGATGGCGGTGACCGCCGCTTGCTCTTTCATGTTCTTCACCTCTCCCCCATCTTACCACAGCTCCCGACAGTTTTCTACCCAAAAGTTGAATCCAACAACGCCTCATTCCGGATTGATCGGCACAACGGCCAGGGTCTTACCCAGCGGCGCCAAAACCTTCAGCACGGTCTCCAACTGCGGGCTGGTGCTGCCGCGCTCCATCCTGGCTATGACCGGCTGCCTTACGCCGCTCAGTTCCTCCAGCTTTTTCTGGCTGATCCCCCGCTCCTGTCTGGCCTTGACCAGCTCTCCAATGAGGGCAACCCGGAGATGGCTGGCGGCAATTTCTTCCGGCGTAAACAGCTCTTTTTCCAATTCACTCCATGTTCCGCCCAACGCCTCATCGCCGCGCTCGCCAAGGTCGGCAAAGTTTGCTCTCGCCTGCTCCACAGCCTGTATATACGCATTATCCATTTTCACCTAAGCCCCTTTCCTGCTTACAGTATACTCGGAAAGGCCCCTATGTCAATCACTTTTGAGTTATTGCCTTGCGCCGGGTGAAGCGGCTCCCAAAGTCCCTGCAATTTTCGCAGAAAACATCTGTGCAAACGAAAAAAAATGTGCTAAGATAAAGGGACATCTGCCGGAGGGCATTTGGGAAAGGTACGGAAGCAAATGAAATTACTCTTTAAGCAGCGGCTATTTTCCTGGTTCGACAGCTACGATATCTACGACGAAGGGGGAAATACCGTCTTTACCGTGGAGGGCCAGCTCAGCTGGGGACACTGCCTCCACATCCTGGACGCCAGGGGGGAGCATATCGCCACAGTGCAGGAGCGGGTGCTGACCCTCCTGCCGAAATTTGAGCTGTACGCCTACGGGGAGTACCTGGGCTGCCTGAAAAAGGAGCTGACCTTTTTGAAGCCGCAGTTTACCATTGATTGCAGCGATTGGACGGTAGACGGCAGCTTTATGGAGTGGGATTACACCATTTCCAGCGCCAGCCGGGGACATGTGGCCACAGTAGGCAAGGAGCTGTTCCACTGGACGGACACCTATGTCATCGACGTGGCGGACCCGTCCAACGCCCTGTGCGCGCTGATGATCGTGCTGGCGATTGACGCGGAAAAGTGCAGCCGCCAGTGAGAGGAGGAGGATACTGAGATGGACAGACCTCTCGCCGACCGCATCCGGCCCCAGGCGCTGGACGACGTGGTGGGGCAGAAGCACCTTTTAGGGCCGGGGGCCCTGCTGCGCCGGTTTATCGAGAAGGGCACCGACGCCAACATGGTGTTCTACGGCCCCTCCGGCACGGGCAAGACGACGATCGCCAACATCATTGCCCAGCGCACCCACCGCGCCTTATACCGGCTCAACGCCACCACCGCCTCCCTCCAGGATATCAAGGATATCATCGCGGACGTGGGGACCCTCATGGCCCCCGGCGGCGTGCTGCTGTATCTGGATGAGATACAGTACTTCAACAAGAAGCAGCAGCAGTCCCTGCTGGAATTTATGGAGAACGGCTCCATCACCCTGATCGCCTCCACCACGGAGAACCCCTATTTCTACGTCTACGCCGCCCTGCTCAGCCGCAGCACGGTCTTTGAGTTCAAGCCCGTCACCGCCGCCGAGGTCCGCCCCGCCGTGGAGCGGGCTCTGGAGACGGTGCGCAGCGAGAGCCCACTGCCCCTGCGCTGGGAGGAGGGCCTGCCGGACTACATCGCCCAGGCCTGCGGCGGCGACGTGCGCAAGGCCATGAACGCGGTGGAGCTGCTCTCCCAGGCGGCCCAGCCGGAGGACGGTGCGCTGCTGCTGACCCTGGCGGACGCGGAGCAGGTCTCCCAGCGCAGCGCCATGCGCTACGACAAGGGAGGCGACGCCATGTACGACATCGCCTCCGCCCTGATGAAGTCCCTCCGGGGCAGCGACCCGGACGCGGCCCTCCACTATCTGGCCCGGTTCCTGGAGGCCGGGGACCTGATCACCCCCTGCCGCCGCCTGCTCTGCTCCGCCAGCGAGGACGTGGGCATGGCCTACCCCCAGGCGGTCGCCATTGTAAAGGCCTGCGTGGATACGGCCATGCAGCTGGGACTGCCGGAGGCCCAGCTGCCCCTGGCCCAGGCGGCTGTCCTGCTGGCCACCGCCCCCAAGTCCAACAGCGTCTGCGCCGCCATCGGCGCGGCCAGGGCCGACGTCCGCCGGGGCCGGACAGGCTCCATCCCCAGGGAGCTGCAGAACGTCCACGCGGACACCGCCGGCCAGGAGCGGGAACAGGGCTACCTCTATCCCCACGACTTCCCCGGCCACTGGGTCCGGCAGCAGTACTTGCCCGACGAGCTGGCGGGGACCGTCTACTACCGCTGCGGCGACAACAAGACGGAGCAGGCCGCTCGGGCGTACTGGGAAAAGATCAAAGGGCAGGGTCAATAACGCCAGTTTTCGACGGTTCCGTCGGTGATAAAGTATTTCAGCGCGGGGGCCGTCTCCGCCGGGCCCAGGTTCTGGATGACCTGCAATTTGATCTTCCGGGTGTCGGGCCGGATGGACTTGATGTACACCGACACCTCGTCCCCCGGCTCCAGGCCGGGCCGCCAGTCCGCCAGGCCGGACAGGTTGGGCGTCAGCTCGATAAAGATGCCGTAGTCCCGGACGCCCCGGACGATGCCGGTCACGGCGTCGCCGGGGGCGAACTGGGCCGCGTTTTCCATCCACGTGCCCAGCAGCTCCTTGTGGCTGAGATAGAAGCGGCACGCCTCCCGGTCCACGCCCACCACCAGCACCAGGATATCCTGCCCCACCCGGAACCGGGCGGAGGGGTGGGGGATCCTGGCCGCGGAGATGTTCTCCAGGGGCACCAGGGACGTGACGCCGCAGCCCAGGTCCACAAACGCGCCGAATTTTTCCAGGTGGGTCACCCGTGCCGGGAGCACCTGGCCGGGGCTGCCGTTTTCCAGCAGCCAGGCGATGGCCTGCTCCTGGGCCCGCCGCCGGGAGAGGGTGAGATGGGGCTTGCCGCCGCCGTCTATGGCGATGTCCGTGATGGTAAAGCAGGTGGGCTTGCCCACCCGTGAGAGGATGGCGATTTCCCGGTCCGCCCCGCTGATGGAGGGGTGGATGGCGTCGGCGCGGGGGATGGTCCCCTCGTAGCCGCCGAAGCGGACCGCCAGGTCCCGCCGGCTGCCGCACCGGATGGCCATACCCTCCAGGACCGTCTGCTGTTCCAGGGCCTCCTGGAGAACGGAGAGGCTTTGATTTTCCAGGAAGAGGGGGCCGGCCCCTTCCGGCAAGTATTCGTTTCTGCGCAAGCGATACACCGTCCTATCTTTTTTTGATAGGACATTATATGAACGGGGTGCTTGACCGTTGAGGAATCGAGGTGCTTTTCATGATGAATCTACAATTGAACCAGCAGGTCGAGCTGAAAAAGCCCCACCCGTGCGGCAGTAAGATCTGGACGGTGCTGCGGGTGGGGATGGATATCAAGCTGCGCTGCTCCGGGTGCGGCCATGAGCTGATGCTGCCCCGGAGCAAGGCGGAAAAGGCAATCAAAAAAATCGTGCAGGAGGTGAAGGAACCGTGAGTCAGAAACAGGTCAAGCTGATTTCCCGCATCATTATTGGCGTGCTGGTGGTGACCATGCTGGCAAGTCTGATCCTGCCGCTTCTCGGTTAAGGCCGGAAAAATCGTGCTGGCCGCTGATCGCCTGTCCCAGCCGCCACAGCAGGGGCTCAAAATCGATGCCCTCCCTGGCGGGGATATCCTGTTTGCCGGTATGGAACGCACACAGGCTGGTGAAATCCGCCGCCAGCTGCGCGGCCTCGGCCAGGGACCGGCCCAGAACCAGCGCCCCGGTCAGCACGCTGGCAAAGAGGTCGCCGGTGCCGTGGAATTTACCGGGGGCCAGGGGCGCGGCGGCAATGTCCGTTTTGCCGGACGCGCGGTCGAAGCACACCGCCCCCGCCTGTCCCCGGCTTTCCGGCAGCGCGCCCGTCAGCACCACGGACCGGCGGCCCCCCAGGCTCAGCGCCTCCGCCCACCGGCGGCAGTCCGCCTCTGTGTCCAGCCGCAGGTCCGCATAGGGGACGTCCAGCAGAATCGCCGCCTCCGTCCGGTTGGGCGTGACGATGTCCGCGTCCTCCGCCAGGCGGCGCATGGCGCGGCACATGTCCGGCGTATAGGTGCGGTAGGCCCTGCCGTTGTCCCCCATGACCGGGTCCACAACGGCCAGGCAGGGCCGAAACGCGCGGATAAAATCCGCCGTCAGCGCCATCTGTTCCCGGCTGCCCATGAAGCCGGTGTATACGGCGTCAAACGTGAGCCGGCACGCCTGCCAGTGGGCGGTCACAGGGGCCATCTGGTCCGTCAGGTCCAGGAACGTGTTCCCGGTAAACCCGCCGGTGTGGGTGGAGAGGTAGGCCGTGGGCAGGGGGCAGCACTGCACCCCCATGGCGGAGAGCGCGGGCATGACGATGGTCAGCGAGCAGCGGCCAAAGCCGCTCAGATCGTGGATGGCGGCAACACGTGGCGTAGACATGGGAAGTCTCCTTTCTGGTTCGGAAATGAAAATCTCTGAAAAATTTCTCAAAAGAGAAAAAATAGCCTTTACAAATCGTATAGCATCTGGTATACTATACGCCTTGTATTGCAAAGAGAAAACGAGGTAATTGCTGTGAGGATGAACGCCAATTTTTCCAGGGTCCTCTCCCTTCTGCGCCAGGAGAAGGGCCTCAGCCAGAGGAAGGCCGCCGCCGAGCTGGGCATCAGCCAGGCCCTTTTGAGCCACTATGAAAACGGCATCCGGGAACCGGGGCTGAATTTTGTCGCCAAAGCCTGCGACTACTACCACGTCTCCGCCGACTACCTGCTGGGCCGCACCCTGAGCCGGGACGGAGCCATCATCGAGGCCGACGAGCTGGTGGACGCCAGCCAGGAGCGGGAGTCCCTCAAGGGGGGCATCCGGGCCAAGCTGCAGAAAAAACTGCTGGTGAACACCACCAGCGTCCTCTTCGACCTGCTGGGGCAGGTGGACAGCGCGGAGGCGGTGGAGGCGGCGGGGGCGTATATGAGCAGCGCCCTCTACCAGCTCTTCCGCCAGCTGTACCGCTGCGCCGGGGGGAACGAGGGCTATTTTTCCACCAACGTGCAGACCTTTGACATGGACGTGCTGAGTGCGGACATGACCCTCTCCCGCATCCGCTACGTCCGGGCGCTGGACGCCTACCAGGGCGAGTACCCGGCGGTGGACGCCCAGTCCCTGGCCCACGGATACCAGGGCATGGCCCAGGCGGTGGCCCAGGTGTTCCACAATACGGACGAGCGGGTCAAATCCCTGGAGGAATAAAGACGAGGTGACAGATACCATGGATCAGAATACCATTCGAAACTTTTCGATCATTGCCCATATCGACCACGGAAAGTCCACCCTGGCGGACCGGATTCTGGAGCTGTGCGGCGCGGTGGCCGCCCGCGACATGGAAAACCAGCTGCTGGACAACATGGACCTGGAGCGGGAGCGGGGCATCACCATCAAGGCCCGGGCCGTGACCCTGGACTACACCGCCGCCGACGGGGAGACGTACACCCTGAACCTCATCGACACGCCGGGCCACGTGGACTTCAACTACGAGGTCAGCCGGTCCCTGGCGGCCTGCGAGGGCGCGGTGCTGGTGGTGGACGCCAGCCAGGGCATCGAGGCCCAGACCCTGGCCAACACCTATCTGGCCCTGGACAATGACCTGGAGATCCGGCCCGTCATCAACAAGATCGACCTGCCCGCCGCCGACCCGGAGAAGGTCAAGCACGAGATCGAGGACATCATCGGCATCCCCGCCATGGACGCGCCGGAGATCTCCGCCAAGGTGGGCCTGAACATCCCCGCCGTGCTGGAGGACGTGGTGCAGAACATCCCCGCGCCAGCCGGCGACCCGGACGCCCCCCTGCGGGCCCTGATCTTTGACAGCTACTACGACGCCTATAAGGGCGTGATCGTCTACTTCCGCATCATCGACGGCACCATGAAACGGGGCATGCCCATCCGCATGATGGCCTCCGGCGCGGAGTATCAGATCCTGGAGTGCGGCTTTCTGCGGCCCCTGGGCTATGAGCCCTGCGACCAGCTGCAGGCGGGGCAGGTGGGCTATTTCACCGCGTCCATCAAGAACGTGCGGGACACGGAGGTGGGCGACACCGTCACCAGCAGCGATTCCCCGGCGGCGGAGTCCCTGCCCGGCTACCGCAAGGCCCAGCCCATGGTCTACTGCGGCGTGTACACCGAGGACGGCAGCAAGTACCCGGACCTGCGGGACGCCCTGGAGAAGCTGCAGCTCAACGACGCCTCCCTGACCTTTGAGCCGGAGAGCTCGGCGGCTCTGGGCTTCGGCTTCCGGTGCGGCTTTCTGGGCATGCTCCACACGGAGGTCATCCAGGAGCGGCTGGAGCGGGAATTCGACCTGGACCTCATCACCACCCTGCCCTCCGTCATCTACAAGGTGACCAGGACCGACGGCAGCCAGGTGAATGTGGACAACCCCCACAACTACCCGGACCCCAGCGTCATCCAGGAGGCCCAGGAGCCCTATGTGAAGGTCTCTATTATAACACCTAACGAGTATGTAGGCAACATCATGCCTCTGTGCCAGGACCGGCGGGGGGAATTCAAGGACATGCAGTATCTGGACACCCACCTGGTGGAGCTGCACTACCAGATGCCCCTCAACGAGATCATCTACGATTTCTTCGACACCCTGAAGGCCCATACCAAGGGCTACGCCTCCCTGGACTATGAGCTGAGCGGCTACCGGCCCAGCGACCTGGTGAAGGTGGACCTGCTGCTCAACGGCGACCAGGTGGACGCGCTGAGCTTCATCGCCCACCGGGACAAGGCCTACCCCAGGGCCCGGCGGCTGTGCGAGAAGCTGAAGGAGAACATCCCCAGACAGCTCTTCGAGGTGCCCATCCAGGCGGCCATCGGCGGGCGCATCATCGCCAGGGAGACGGTGAAGGCCATGCGCAAGGACGTGCTGGCCAAGTGCTACGGCGGCGACATCACCCGCAAGAAAAAGCTGCTGGAGAAGCAGAAGGAGGGCAAGAAGAAGATGCGCAACCTGGGCACGGTGCAGCTGCCCACGGAGGCGTTTATGGCCGTGCTGAAATTGGATGAGTAGATACGGTTTGTGATGGAATTATGAGGAAAAGAGGAAAGACAGCGTGAAGACAGCGATTATTACCGACAGCAACAGCGGCATCACCAGGGAGCTGGGCCAGCAGTGGGGCGTGCGGATCGTGCCCATGCCCATCATCATTGAAAACGAGACGTATTATGAGGGCGTGGACCTGTTTCCGGAGACGTTTTTCCACCTCCTGCGGGAGGGGAAAAATGTGTCCACCTCCCAGCCCGCGCCGGAGGACATCCTCACCGAGTGGGACGGCGCCCTCTCCAGCGGATACGACGAGGTGGTCTATATCCCCATGACCAGCGGCCTGAGCAGCTCCTGCCAGACGGCGCTGATCCTGGCCGCGGACTACGGCGGACGGGTGCAGGTGGCGGACAACCACCAGATCTCCGTGCCCCTGAAGAACGCCGTCCGGGACGCGCTGGACCTGGCGGAGGCCGGCCTGTCCGCCAGAGAGATCAAGGCGCGGCTGGAGGATGTCGGGATGGACTCCCTGATCTACATCGGAGTGGATACCCTGGAATACCTGAAGAAGGGCGGGCGGGTCACGCCGGCGGCGGCGGCCATGGGCACGGTGCTGGGCATCAAGCCGCTGCTGACCATCAGGGGCGAGAAGCTGGACACCTTCGCCAAGGTGCGGGGGACAAAGCAGTGCAAGGCCCGGCTCCTGGAGGCCATGAAAAAGAGCGTGGCCGAGTACCGGGCCAGGGGCTGGGACATCCGGGTGGACGCCTCCGGCAGCTTTGACCGCAGGGAGGAGGAGGAGGAGTGGCGCGCCCTGGCGGCCCAGGCGTTTCCGGGGGAGCCCATCCAGTATGACCCCCTGACACTGAGCATCGCCAGCCACACCGGGCCGGGGGCCTTCGCCATGGGCATCAGCAGAAGAATCCCGGCGTAAGCAGGCCGCCTGTATGGACGCAAAAAGGACCGCTGCCTCCTTTTGGGGGGAACGGTCCTTTACTGCTGTCTTCAATTGGTCTGCATTTGTTCCGACTGCTGAGGGAGCAGCTCCAGCGCCGGCAGGAAATCCCCGCCCGCCGCCCGCCAGCCCGCTTTATAAGCGGCGCGCACCGCGGAAAACAGGAGGCCCTCCGATTTCTCATAGGCATCGCTCTCCAGGTATTCCTCGAACTTCGACTCAAACGCATCGCTCATGGCGGTTCCGTTTTTTCGCATGCGCTTCTTTTGCGCTCCTTTCCTTCACAAAAATCTGTCTTCGCCGGGCCGGCCCGGCGGCAGGGCGCTCCGCTGATAACGCCCTGCCAGGCCATCCCGCCGAGACAAATAGAAAAGCGGTGCAGGTTCATAGAGTACCCTACACCGCATATATACGACGCACACACGCCTCTACCACACCTCAGCTCCTTGGGCCAAAACGCCGTCCAGAGCCTGCTCTCCCCAAAAAAATACACTGCTGGTGATGGATAAGGCTATTGAAAAAGCCGCAGGGAGATGGTATAATAGAGATTGGGCGTAGCAAAAGCTACTGTGTAGGAGCCGTCACTCCTGCATGAGGGGTATAGGGGACCCTCATCTCCTATGCCCTGCCTTTTATTTGTCTCAACGCTAACAGTATAGCACGTTTCGCCCTCTCTTGCAAGACCTTTTTACAGAATTCTACAGCAAATTCTACAGCCGGATCCCGCAGAAAGTCTTCTTTGCCGTCCCTCGGGGCGGCAAAGATTTTTCTGTGAACGAATCGTAAAAAAATTGTCCCACCCTATGGAAAGTAATCAAAAAATAGTATATACTAGGAGAGATTTGACAAAAGAAGGAGACCCCCTGATATGACGCGACAACTGCTGACAGATAACGTATATCTCACCTATGTTCCCTCGGAAAAATTCAAGACCAGCTTCCTCAGCGCCCAGATGGTCATGCCCCTGGCCAGCCGGACCGCCGGCCTCAACGCCCTGCTGGTGAACGTCCTCAGCCGGGGCACCGCCCGCTGCCCGGACATGGACGCCCTGGGCCGGGAGCTGGACATGCTCTACGGCGCCCGCCTGGACCCCGCCGTCCGGCGGAAGGGCGAAAACCAGATCTTCGGCTTTGTGGCCAGCTGCATTGACGACAAGTACCTCTCCGGCAGCGAGAAGCTGCTGGAGCCCCTGACCGAGCTGATGGGGGAGATGCTCTGCTCCCCCGCCCTCCAGGACGGACGGCTGAACCCGGCGTACGTGGAGAGCGAGCAGGCCAATCTCATCGACCTCATCCGCAGCGACGTCAACGACAAGCGGGCCTATGCCGCCCGCCGCCTGCGGGAGGAGATGTTCGCCGGCGAGCCCTTCGGCGTCAACCGCTTAGGCGCCGCCGGGGACGTGGAGGCCATCACCCCGGAGCAGCTGGACCGGCATTACCGCGCCATCCTGCCCCAGGTCCGGCTGGAGCTGTTCTACTGCGGCTCCGCCTCTGCGGAGCGGGCAGCCGCGGCCTACCGCCGGGCCCTGGCGGGCCTGCCCCGGTCCGGGGGGCTGGACGCCGCGGTCACCAGCCGCCGGGCCGCGCCGGCGCAGCCCCGCCTGGTGACGGAGGAGCTGGACGTCACCCAGGGCAAGCTGTGCATCGGCTACCGCACCGACAGCCCCGACGAGCACGCCTCCATCGTCGCCAACGCCATGTTCGGCGGCAGCAGCAACTCCAAGCTGTTCCTCAACGTGCGGGAAAGGCTGTCCCTGTGCTACTATGCCGGCAGCAGCTACGACCGGGAGAAGGGGGCGCTGATGGTGTCCTCGGGCATCGAGTTTGCAAACTACGACCGGGCCATGGCGGAGATCGCCGCCCAGCTGGCGGCCATCCAGCGGGGGGACTGGGAGGACTGGGAGTTTACAGGGGCCAAGAGCTACCTGCTCAACAACTTCCGCTCCATGGAGGACTTCGCCTCCTCCCTGGAGAGCTACCTGCTGTTCCAGGCGGTCAGCGGCAGCAAGGAGACGCTGGGCGAGCTGATGGAGGCCGTGGAGGCCGTGACGCCGGAGCGGGTCATGGAGGCCGCCAGGGCCATCCGCCCGGATACCATTTATTTCCTCAAGGGGAAGGAGACACAGGAATGATCGTGAAGGAATACCCCCGTCTGGGAGAAAAGATTTACCGGCACAGGCTGTCCAACGGCCTGGAGGTGGTGGTGGCCAGCAAGCCGCGCCACGCCCGCAGCTACGCCTTTTTTGCCACCCGGTACGGCGGCATGGACCTGCGCTTCCAGCTGGACGGACGCTGGCTGGACACCCCCGCCGGCATCGCCCACTACCTGGAGCACAAGATGTTTGACACCAAGGAGGGGAACGTGCTCCAGGAGTTCGCCAAAAACGGCGCCTATGACAACGCCTTCACCAGCAACGCCATCACCGCCTACCACGTGGAGTGTACGGAGCACTTCTATGAAAACCTCCGCCTGCTGCTCAGCTTTGTGTCCGTGCCCTACTTCACGGATGAGAGCGTGGAGAAGGAGCAGGGCATCATCGCCCAGGAGATCCGCATGACGGAGGACGACCCCGACTGGCGGGTCTACGCCGACCTGATGGAGAGCCTGTATGAGGACAGCCCGGTCCGGGTCCCGGTGGCCGGCACGGTGGAGAGCATCCGGCAGATTACGCCCCAGACCCTCTACGACTGCCACAAGGCCTTCTATACGCCGTCCAACATGATCCTGGTGTGCGTGGGCAATCTGGACCCGGAGCAGGTGGTGCGGACAGCGGAGGAGATTCTGCCCAAAGAGAGCGGCCCCGTCATCGCCCGGGATTACGGCCAGGAGAAGAGCCTGCTCCCGGTCCGGCAGGAGTCCCGCCGGACCATGGAGGTGGCCATGCCCATGTTCCTGGCGGGGTACAAGTGCGCCCTTGAGGAGAGCGGGGACGCCCACCTGCGCCAGAGCATCATTGGGGACCTGGCCTGCGACGTGCTCTTCGGCGACTCCAGCCCCCTGTATACCCGGCTGTACGCCGAGGGGGCCATCAACGGCAGCCTGGGCGGCAACTTCGACCTGCTGCCGGGGGCGGCGTATCTGTACGTGGGCGGCGACGCCAAGGACCCCCGCTATGTATTTGACGCAATCACCGCCCAGGCCCGGCGGCTGGGGCAGGAGGGCATCGACGGCAGCTTCTACGAGCAGATCCGCCGGGCCTCCTACGGGCAGATGATCCGGAGCCTGAATTCCTTTGAGAACATCGCGGTAAGCATGACGGAGGGCTACTTCCGCCGCTTCGACTACTACCACTTCCCGGAGGTCTTCGCGTCTGTGAGCAAGGCGGATGTGGAGGCGTTCCTGCGGGAGAACGTGACGGAGGAGCGGGCGGCGCTGTCCATCATCGACCCGGCCCAGTGACACGGAGGGAGCAGCTATGAACGTGAGAACGGATATGCCCATCAGCTTTCCCGGCCTGTTTCCGGACTGGTCGTTCAACCCCTCCCGGGTGGCCATTGACGTGGGCAACGGGATCTACTGGTACGGCATCATCATCTGCGCAGGCCTGATCCTGGCGGTCCTCTTCTGCGCCTGGCGGGCCAAGGACTACGGCCTGACGGGCGACAACGTATACGACATGATTATCTGGCAGATCCCCCTCTGTATTCTCGGCTCAAGGATCTACTACGTGGTATTTTATCTGGATCTGTACCGGAACGGGGACGGCAGTCTGAACTGGGGCAAGATCGCCGCCATCTGGGACGGCGGACTGGCCATCTACGGCACGGTCATCATGTCGTGCATCGTGCTGTGGATCTTCTGCAAGCGGAAAAAAATCCCCTTTGGCGCGTTTGCGGACCTGGGGTGCATGGGCCTGCTGATCGGGCAGTCTGTGGGGCGCTGGGGGAACTTCATGAACCGGGAGGCCTTCGGGGGCGAGACGACCGTACCCTGGCGGATGCGGCTGTGGACGTCGGCCACGGAGTATATCGAGGTGCACCCCACGTTTTTCTACGAGAGCCTGTGGAATCTGATCGGCCTGCTGCTGATTGTCCTTCTGATTGCCCGCGCCAGGACCTTCGACGGGGAAAACACGTGCTTCTATTTCATCTGGTACGGCATTGGGCGGGCCTGGATCGAGGGCATGCGGACGGACAGCCTCTATTTTTTCAACGCCCAGCTGTTCGGCCAGCCGGTGCGGGTCAGCCAGGTGCTGAGTCTGGTGCTGGCGGCGGCGGCGTTTGTGGTGCTGGTGGTGAACAAGCGGCGGCATCCCCACGGGCGTGAGGCGCTGTATGTGACGCGGAAAGCGGCCATGGAGGCCGTTTCCCCGCAGGAGGAGCAGGAGGCAGCGGAGCATGAGCCATAAGCGCTTTCCCCTGTTTCTGGACCTGACGGGCCGCCGGGCGGTGGTGCTGGGCGGGGGGACGGTGGGTCTTCGCCGGGCGGCGGCGCTGGCCCGGTTTGGGGCGGAGGTCACGGTGATCTCCCCCCATCTGTCCGGGGCGCTGGAGGGCATCCGGCATATCCCCCGCGCCTATCAAGCGGGGGACCTGGCGGGGGCCTTTCTGGCCGTGGCCGCGGTCAACGACCCATCGGTCAACGCCGCCGCAGGCCGGGAGGCGCGTGCGCGGGGCATCCTCTTCAACCGGTCAGACGATCCGGCGGCGTGCGACTTTTTCTTTCCCGCGCTCTGTGAAGGCGGCGGCGTAACAGCCGGCGTGGTAGGGGACGGCTCCGACCACCGCCGGACTGCCGCCGCCGCGCAGCGGATACGGGAGATGCTGCAAAACAATACCACCCATTAGTTTAGGGCCGCCCTTTTCAAAGGGCGGTGGGTCCAGGGCAAAGCCCTGGCGGGTTTGGGCGGAGCCCAAGGAGGAGCATGAAACTGATAGTAGGAAGCCGTGGGAGCCGGCTGGCGGTGATCCAGTCGGAGCTGGTGATGGGGGCCATCGCCCACTCCCACCCGGAAATCGAGCTGTCGCTGCTGACCATGAAAACCACCGGGGACCGGATACTTGACCGGCCCCTGGACAAGATCGGCGGCAAGGGCCTGTTTGTGCGGGAGCTGGACGCCGCCCTGCGGGAGGGCAAAACAGACCTGACGGTCCACAGCTGCAAGGACCTGCCGGCGGAAATCCCGGCGGACCTGCCGCTGGCGGCATTCACCCGGCGGGAGGACCCGCGGGACGCCCTGGTCCTCCCCCAGGGCGCAGCGGCGCTGCGCGGCCCCATCGGCTGCTCCAGCCTGCGGCGTCGGCTGCAGCTGGAGGCGCTGTTTCCCGGCGTGGAAACCGTGCCGGTGCGGGGCAACGTGATCACCCGGCTGGAAAAACTGGACCGGGGCGAATTCGGCGCGCTGGTGCTGGCGGCGGCGGGCCTGAAGCGGCTGGGCCTGGCGGAGCGTATCAGCCGGTATTTCACCGTGGACGAGATGATCCCCGCCGCGGGGCAGGGCATCCTGGCGGTGCAGTGCCGGGCGGGGATGGACACCGCCTTTCTGGACGGCGTGGGGGACCGGGACGCGGCAATCTGCGCCCGCGCGGAGCGGGCCTACATACAGGCGCTGGACGGCGGCTGCTCGTCGCCGGTGGCGGCCCACGCCATAACGGACGGCAGCTCTGTCACCATCACAGGGCTGTACGTGGACGAGGCGGGCCGCGTCAGCCGCAAAACCGCCGGCGGCCCTGTTGAACAGGGGGAGGCGCTGGCGCGGGAACTGGCAAAACAGTTAAAGGAGGACGCATCATGGCGGGAAAAGTAACGCTGGTGGGCGCCGGTCCCGGCGATCCGGGGCTGCTGACAGTCAAGGGCCGCCGGGCGCTGGAGAGCGCGGAGGTGGTGGTCTACGACCGCCTGGTGGGGCCGGAGGTGCTGGCCCTGATCCCGGAGACGGCCAGGGCCATCGACGTGGGGAAGGAGGCGTCCCGCCACCTGATCCCGCAGGAGCAAATCAACGACATCCTGCTGCGGGAGGGCCTGGCGGGCCACAACGTGGTGCGGCTGAAGGGGGGCGACCCCTTTGTGTTCGGCCGGGGCGGCGAGGAGCTGGAGGCCCTGGCCCGCGGGGGCGTGGACTTCGAGGTGGTTCCCGGCGTCACGTCCGCCATCGCGGCGGCGGCCTACGGGGGCATCCCCGTGACCCACCGGGAGCACAGCTCCTCCTTCCACATCATCACGGGCCGGGCCAAGCGGGGCCAGGACCCGGCGATCGACTACAGGGCCCTTGTACAGGGCGGGGGGACGCTGGTGTTCCTGATGAGCGTGTCCGCCGCGCCGAAGATCGCGGAGGGGCTGCTGGGGGCGGGCATGGCCCCGGACACCCCTGCCGCCATGGTGGAAAACGGCACCCTGCCCAGCCAGCGGCGCTGTGACGCCACGCTGGAGACCCTGCCCCGGAAAATGGCGGAGATGGGCATCCACAGCCCCGCGCTGCTGATCGTAGGCGGCGTGTGTACCCTGGGGCCGCTGCTGTGCTGGTTTGCGCGGCGTCCCCTCCACGGGAAGCGGGTGCTGGTGACCCGCCCCAAGGGCCGGGCCGGGACTTTGTCGGACCGGCTGCGGGACCTGGGGGCCGGCGTGTGGGAACTGCCCTGCATCGCCACGGAGCCCATTGCCCCCTGCCCGGCAATGGAGGAGGCGCTGCGAAACATCCGCCGGTACCAATGGCTGGCCTTCACCAGTCCCACGGGGGTGGAGGTCTTCTGGAACTGCCTGCGGGGGCTGGGCCGGGACGCCCGGGCCCTGGGCGGCGTGAAGCTGGCGGCCATCGGCTCCGCTACGGCAAAAGCGCTGGAGGACTGCGGTCTCACGGCAGATTTGGTGCCGGCGGTCTACGACGGGGCCCATCTGGGGGCGGCGCTGGCGGAGCAGGCCGGGGGCAAGGTGCTGCTGCTGCGGGCCGAGATCGGGTCCCCCGTCCTGACGGAGCGGCTGGAGCAGGCCGGGGTCTCCTACGACGACATCGCCGTCTACCGCACCCACTACGGCAGCCCCCATTCGCCGCAGCTGCGGAGCGCTCTGGAGGCCGGTGAGCTGGACTATGTCACCTTCACCTCCGCCTCCACGGTCAAGGGCTTTGCCGCCGCGGCGGGCGAGGGGGCGGACTTCAGCGGCATTGTGGGCCTGTGCATCGGGGAGCAGACCGCCGCCGAGGCCAGGCGGCACGGCATCCCCGTCCGGGTGGCAGAGGCGGCCACCATCGACGCCCTGACCGCCCTGGCCTGCGCTGTTTCCAAGCAGGATACCATCGACACATGACTGACAGGAGGAACCACCCTATGGAACTGATCCACCGTCCCCGCCGCCTGCGCCGTACGGACGCGGTGCGGCGGCTGTGCCGGGAGACCCGCATGTCCCCGGACAGCCTCATTTACCCCATTTTTGTCGACGAAACTCTCTCCGGCGTCCGCCCCATCCCCAGCCTGCCGGGGCAGAACCACTACGGCCTGGACAGCGTGACCCAGGCTGTGGCGGAGTGCCTGTCCCACGGCGTGACCCACTGCATGCTCTTCGGCCTGCCGGCGGCGAAGGACGCCTGCGGCAGCTCGGCCTGGGCGGAAAACGGGGTCATCCAGCAGGCGGTGCGGGCCATCAAGGCGGCATACCCGGATTTTTACGTCATCACCGACGTGTGCCTGTGCGAGTACACGGACCACGGCCACTGCGGCATCCTCCACGGCTGCGAGGTGGACAACGACGAGACATTAGACGTGCTGGCCAAGGTGGCGGTGAGCCACGCTCTGGCGGGAGCGGACATGGTGGCCCCGTCGGACATGATGGACGGCCACGTGGCCGCCCTGCGGCAGGCCCTAGACGGCGCGGGATGCCAGCACGTCCCCATTATGGCCTACTCGGCCAAGTACGCCTCGGCGTTCTACGGCCCCTTCCGGGCGGCGGCGGGCTCCGCCCCCTCCTTCGGGGACCGGCGGGGCTACCAGATGGACCCCCACAACCGGAAGGAGGCATTGCGGGAGTGCGCCCTGGACGCGGCGGAGGGGGCGGACATCCTGATGGTCAAGCCGGCCCTGAGCTATCTGGACGTGATCCGGGAGTGCGCCGACGCCTTTGACCAGCCCATGTGCGCCTACTCCGTGTCCGGCGAGTACGCCATGGTGAAGGCCGCTGCCGCCGCCGGGCTGGTGGATGAGCGCCGCGTGATGTGCGAGATCGCGGTGGCGGTGTTCCGGGCCGGGGCGGACATGCTGATCACCTACTACGCCAAGGAGCTGGCGGACGCCATCCGGCAGGGGGAGATCGGGTAGCTCCAGCGTCAGGGCCTCCGGCTAAGCCGGAGGCCCTTGGCGTCCCCAGGGGCGGGGCCGCCCGCTCTATAAAGTTCGAGCAAACTTTTATATACAATTTATTCACAAAATTACCAGCAAAAGGAAAACAGCGCTGTTCACCTGACAGCCACTGCCGCAAAAGTGCCCGCAAGGGAAATCCCTTTACAGGTTCGGCGGCGCCAATTTTTGAAGAATGTACCATCTTGCTCTTGCAATTTCGGTGCGCTATGATATAATAGTCAGGAAATCAATGCCGGGCGACGCGCCGCCCGGCCGGCGGCGTACCGACAGACCATGACAGCCACCCCCGATCGAAGCGCTGCGGCCTGTCCGCGCCGCGGAAAGTGAGAGAACGATGGAGGTATTATTGATTGGAAGCGGCCGAATGGCGGAGGCCATCATTGAGAGGCTGAACAAAAATGGCGACCGCGTCTATCTGCTGACCGGCCAGAGGGAGAACAAGCCGCTGCGGCAGAAGGTTTTTGAAAAATACAATTACACGTACGACGACGAGAGTGTCAAGGATGTTTTTGAGAGCGTCAAGCCGGATATCGCGATTTTTACCGGCGCTTGGGACAGCAGCTTTGACTGGCGCCGGGCCCGGCAGGAGTCCGTGCGCTATACGGCGGCGCTCCTGAATATTCTGACCGCCTATTCTATGCTGGGATCCGGGCGGTTTGTTTATTTCTCCTCCCAGGAGGTCTTCAGCGGCACCAGCCCCCGGAACCTGCCGGAGTCCTTTGAAAAATCCCCCAAGGGCTTCCGCAGCATGGCGATTGCCCAGGGGGAGGAAATCTGCGCCAATTACCACCAGAGGCAGGGCCTTGACGTGCGCATTCTCCGCTTTGACCACGTCTACTGGGTCCCCAAGCGGGGGCAGCCGGAGCTGGACCCCTGCTTCAACATGTGCCTGGAGGCCCTGAAGAGCGGGCGCATCTCCGCCAGCGACCGGGACGTGTTCTCCATGCTGTTTCTGAAGGACGCCGTGGAGCTGGCCTACAAGGCCAGCACTGCCCCGGAGCTGCCCCGGACTCTCTACCACATCTCCTCCATGGAGGAGATCAACGGCCTGCAGCTGGCGGAGATGATCAGCGGCATCATGGGCAAGGGCGTGGAGGTGGTGGACAACTCCGTGGGCGACAGCCACCGGATCATTCTGGACGGCGGGGCCTTTGTGCAGGACCTGGGGCAGAAAATCCTGACGCCCTATCAGGAGGGCGTGGAGCAGGTGGTCCAGTACATGCAGCGCCACAGCGAGAGCTTCATCCGGGCGGAGGACGCCGGCGGCAGCCTCTGGGACCGCTTCCGCCACAGGCTGAAGGTGCTGCTGGCCACCCTGGTGCCCTACATCGAGAACATCGCCGCCTTTTTCCTCTTCTACTACCTCAACAGCATCGCCGTGGGCAGCGGCTTTTTTGACCGGCTGGACTTCTTTCTGCTCTATGTGCTGCTCTTCGCCGTGGTCCACGGGCAGAATCAGGCGATCCTCTCCGGCCTTCTGTCCGTGGCGGGCTACTGCGTGCAACAGATGCCCCTGCGCACCGGCTTTGAGGTGCTGCTGGATTACAACACCTATGTGTGGATCGCCCAGCTGTTTATTGTGGGCCTGGTCATCGGCTACATACGCGACCAGCTGCGCACCATCAAGCAGGAGAACCGGGACGAGATTGCGTATCTGGAAAACCGGCTCAACGACATCCTGGATATCAACGACAGCAACCTGCGGATGAAGGAGAACTTTGAGCTGCAGCTGATCAACCAGCGGGACAGCCTGGGCAAAATCTACGAGATCACCTCCACCCTGGAGCGCCAGGCGCCGGAGGAGGTGCTCTTCACCGCCGTGCGCATTCTCTCCCAGCTGATGGACTGCGGCGGCGCGGCCATTTACACCGTGGCCAACCGGAGCTTCGCCCGCCTCTTCTCCGCCACCTCGCCGGAGGCCAAGGAGCTGGGCCACTCCATCGAGTACCCCGCCATGACGGCCATGTACGAGGAGCTGAAGGAGCACCGGGTGTACATCAACAAGACCATGGAGGAGAAAATGCCGCTGATGGCCAGCGCCGTGTACAACGAGGACGAAATGGCGCTGATCTTCATGCTGTGGGGGATTCCCTGGCAGCGCATGACGCTGGGGGAGGCCAACCGCCTGGCGGTCATCGGGCAGATGGTGCAGAGCGCCGTGGTGCGGGCCAGCCAGTACCTGGAAACTTTGCGCAGCGAGCGGTTCGTGGAGGACAGCCGGCTGATGGAGGAAAAGGCCTTCCTCCAGCTGTCCCAGGCGTTTTTCACCGCCCAGGACCAGGGGCTGACCGAGTGCTCCCTGCTGGAGGTGTCCGTGCCGGACAACGACTACGTGCGGGCGGCGGCGGCCCTCAGCCGCAGCACCCGCCAGTCGGACTACATGGGCGCGGCCGGCGGCGGCTCCCTCCATGTCCTGCTGGCCAACACCAGCCCGGACAACGCCGTGTTCGTCATCCAGCGGTTCCTGGCCGCCGGGTATGAGAGCCGGCTGGTGAGGAGGGAGGAGACGTGATGGCGTGGCTGCGGACAGCGGCGGGCCTGGTGCCGGGCGGCTGGACCCTGGAGGAAAAGGTGTTCATCCTCGTGTTTCTGCTGAATCTGCTGGCAGCCCTGCTCTACCTGCTGCTGGGGACCCTGGTGGTCTCCCCTCTGCGGATGCGCAAGGAGCGGAAGGCGGGCACGGAGGTCCTCCACGACAACCGGCGGACCTATCTGCTGCGCTTTCTGGTCATGGTGTTCTGCCCGGTGGTGGGGCCGCTGTTCTTCTGCTTCTCCTACCTGCTGTTCCGCCTGCCCCTGTGGATGCAGCCCAACCTGGTGGACGTGGTGTTCAGCAAGGAGCGGGTCCGGTCCTGGACGCGGGCCGACGAGGAGCGCTGCCGGAACATCCTGCCCCTGGAGGAGGCCATGTTCATCAACGAAAAGCGGGACCTGCGCCTGGTGATGATGAACACCATCCGCGGAGACGTCCACGCCGCCCTGGGGGTGATCACCCTGGCCCTGAACAGCGAGGACTCCGAGACCGCCCACTACGCCGCCTCTGTTCTCACCAGCGAGCTGGATGAGTTCCGGGTCAAGGTGCGCCGGCTCCGCCTGCGCATAGAGGAGGAGGGGCCGGAGGAGACCGGGGCCGAGGAGGAGCTGATCCCCTATATGGACAGCTTTTTGAAGCAGGGCCTGTTTACCGGGCAGGAGAGCCATAAGATGGCGGCGATCCTGGACGCCGCCGCCCAGTCCCTGTTTGAGAAGAATCCCCGCCGTTTGACGCCGGAGCTCTACGAGAGCATCTGTATGCGTCTGATGGACATGGGGGATTTGAATGGGACGCAAAGCTGGTGTCTACGGCTGGCTGAACAGTACCCGGACTGTCTGGCCGCGTATACCTGCCGGCTGAAGCTGTATTTCGCCGTGAAGGACCGGGCCGCTTTCTTTGAAACGCTCAACGCCCTGCGCGAGTCCAGCGTGGTCATTGACCGGGATACGCTGGAGCTCATCAAGGTGTTTATCTGAGGGGCGCCCGGACCCCGGCGAGGAGGAAAACTGATGGTATCACGCCGCAACTTTTTATCCATTGCCGCCATTATGCTGATCATATTCTTCATGTTCCAGTTTACCAGCGTGGCGCTGGAGCTGTGGAATGACTACGAGGAGAACGAGTACGTCGTGGACGTGGAGGCGCTGGCGGGCAGAGCCGCCGCCTTCGGCGCGGAGGGCATACCGGCCCGGACCGCCTGGGGGACGGAGCGGAAATGCGCGGCCTATATCGGCGGGGCCGGCCGCCCGTCCCGGCAGGTGGCGGAGGCCTGGTGCGCCTACGCCAAGCGGGAGCTGATCGCCGCGGCGGACCTGGCGGCCTACAGCCCCGGCGGCAGGGTCCCGGAGCTGCTGATCGTGGACGGCGCCCGGCTAGACTGGAATACCAGCGCCTGCCGGAAGCTGCTCAGCTATGCGGCCCAGGGCACCAGCCTGGTTTTCGCCTCCCTGCCGGCCCCCTCCGTCATCGGGGACATCTCGGCCCTGCGGGAGCTGCTGGGCATTGAGGAGATCCGCCAGGAGCGCACGCAGGTGAAGGAGATCTTTCTGTACGACGGCTTTCTGCTGGGGGGCGCGGTGATCTACGGCTCCGACGACCCCAGGGACGCCTGGCGGCAGGACCTGTCCCTGACCATGCCCTGGTATACCCTCACCACCGGCACCAAGGTCTACATGAAGGGCACGCCCGCCGGCGATGTCCCGCTGGCGGACCACCCGCCCCTCATCTGGCGGCGGAGCCTGGGCGGGGCCTACGTGTTCGCGGTCAACGGCGACTATATGGAGGACGCCGCCGGGCTGGGCATCCTCTCCGCCATCAGCTATGAGTCCAGCGCCTACAGCGTCTACCCGGTGGTGAACGCCCAGAACCTGGTGGTGGCCAACTACCCCGGCCTGGCCACGGAGAACGGCAGGACGCTGGCCCGCTACTACAGCATGTCCATGCGGGGCGTGTACCGGGATATTCTGTGGCCGGGGGTCACCAGCGTGTACAAGTGGGGCGGCCTGGGGCTGTCGTGCATGATGGCCATGCAGTTCGACTACGCGGACAGCGCCCAGCCGGACGCGGGGCAGTTTATCTACTACATGAAGCTGATCAACGAGCTCCACGGGGAGGCGGGGCTGTCCGGCAGCCAGGTGTCGGACTTGCCGGTGACCGGCAAGCTGGCGGAGGACTTCGCGTTTCTCGAAAACGCCCGTCTGCCCTACCAGTTCTCCTCCTTCTACGCCGGCGCTCTGGAGAGTACGGACGTCAGCGCCGCCCTGGGCTGGGAGGATATGGCCTCCGTGCGGACAGTGGTGCGGCCCTATACCGGCGGCGGCGGGCTCATCGGCTATGAGACCGACCGGGTGACCTGGCAGACGGCGGTGACCGACGGGCTCAGCCACACCTACCGGAGCGACCTGCGGATGCGGGGGGTGGAGACCGCCCTGGCCTACACCAGCGTGCTGGTCGATATGCTGGACACGGTGTACCCGGAGACGGTGGACGACACCTGGGGCCTGATCTCCAAAAATCTGACCTCGGACGTCCCCTCCGCCTGGAAGAGCTTTGGGAAATTCGACGCCACCACCGTCTCCGAGTGCGACGGGCGTGTGCGCGATTTTCTCGCGATGGATTACGACAGCAGCTATGACGGCACGACCGTCCGCATCAGCCGCAGCGGCAGCGGGCCGGCCTGGTTTATCCTGCGCATCAACCAGCAGACGGTGGACACGGTGACCGGCGGCAGCGCCGTGCGGCTGGAGAGCGGCGCGTTCCTCATAGAGGCCCAGGCGCCGGAGGTGACGGTGGCGCTGCGGGTGGTACATGACGCGCCGGCGTGACCGGCGGAAGACAGGAAGAGGTAAGGCATGCGTATTTGTATTGTGGTGGAGGGCTGCTACCCCTATGCGGTGGGCGGCGTGTCCAGCTGGGTTCACAGCATCATCCGCTCCTTTCCGGAGTATGAGTTCGTGCTGCAGACCATTGTGCCCAACCGCTCGCTGCGGGGAGCGTTCATGTATACGCTGCCGGACAATGTCTCGGAGGTCCACGAGCTCTATCTGGAGGACGTGGACTGGGACCACCGCCGGCGGCGGATGAGCCGCCAGCAGTTCAACGCCCTGCGCAGCCTGCTGCTGGACCAGCAGATCGACTGGGAGACGCTGATCGACTACTGGCAGCAGAACAACTGCTCCCTCAACAAGCTGCTTATGGGCGAGGATTTCCTGAAGGCGGTGCAGAATTTCTATCAGGTCCACTACAGCCAGGTGGTGTTCTCCGATTTTCTGTGGATGATGCGCTCCATCTATCTGCCGCTCTTCCGCGCCCTGAAGACCCGGCTGCCCCAGGCGGATCTATACCACTGCCTGTCCACCGGGTACGCGGGCGTGCTGGGCAGCATGGGCAAGTACCTGTACGGCAGCCCCCTGCTGATCTCCGAGCACGGCATCTACACCCGGGAGCGGGAGGAGGACCTGGTGAAGGCCAAGTGGGTCCAGGGGCTGTACAAGAATGTGTGGATCAACCAGTTCAAAAAGATGTCCCGCCTGGCCTACGGGCGGGCCGACCTGGTGACCAGCCTGTATGAGCAGGCCCGCCTCCTGCAGATCGAGCTGGACTGCCCGGAGCAGAAAACCACCGTCACGCCCAACGGCATCGCCGTGGAGCGGTTCCAGGACCTGCCGGGCAGGACGGAGGAGGACGAGGGCCATATCAACGTGGGCACCGTGCTGCGCATCAGCCCCATCAAGGACGTCAAGACCATGATCCAGGCCTTCAGCGCCGCCCAGGAGCGGGAGCCGGCCCTGAAGCTCTGGATCATGGGGCCCTGGGAGGAGGGCGACGAATACGCCCAGGAGTGCTTTGATCTGGTCAAGGAGCTGGAGCTGGACAACGTGGTCTTCACCGGCAGGATCGACGTCCGGGACTACCTGGGCCGAATGGACATGACCATCCTCACCAGCATCAGCGAGGGCCAGCCCCTGACCATCCTGGAGAGCTTCGCCGCCCACAAGCCGGTGATCGCTACCAACGTGGGCAACTGCCAGGGGCTGGTGCTGGGGGAGGCCGACGATATCGGGCCGGCCGGTCTGATCACCCACATCATGAACCAGCAGGAGATCGCCCAGGCCATCCTCTACCTGGCCCACCACCCGGAGGAGCGGCGGCAGATGGGGGAAAACGGCTACCGGCGGGTGATGGCCCGCTACCGCATTGAGCAGATGCTGGACGACTACCGCCGCATCTACGGCGGCTTTGCGGAGCGCATAAACAAGGCATAGAGAGGAGGCCGCTGTTATGGTCGGTATCGGCGCGAGACTCAACAAGATCTTTCAAAAGCAGTCCATCACCACAGGGATGTTCGGCGTGCTCTACGGCTCCTGTCTGACAGTGGCGCCGATGGTGCTGGTCATCGGCGTGCTGCTGCTGCTGGAGTATCTGCTGGGCTTTGACAGCCTGGACTACTACACCAGGGAGCTGTTTTCCTGCACGATCCTGTATATCTTCATCTTCTCCCTGCTGACCGCCTCCCCCTTCAACTCGGTGCTGTCGAAGTACATGCAGGACGCCATCTTCGAGGAGCGGTATCAGGACATTCTGCCCTGCTATTACTTCGGCCTTGTGCTGAATCTGACCCTGACCTGCCTGCTGGGCATCCCCTTCTGCCTGTGGGAGCACTTTATGGGCGGGGTGCCGGTGGCGTACGTGTTCACCGGCTTCTGCGGGTACATCTCCCTGACGCTGGTGTTCTACTCCATGCTGTATCTGTCCATCTGCAAGGACTATGGGCGCATCTCCCTGTTTTTCCTTGTGGGCATGCTCATCAGCTTTATTCTGGCGCTGGTCCTCTACTTCCTGGCCGGCTGGGAGACCACGCGGGCCATGCTGCTGGCGATGACGGTGGGCTTTTTCCTCATCGCGGTGCTGGAGTACGGCTCCGTCCGGCGGTATTTTGTGGAGAACAGCAGCCGGTTTCTGCCGGTGCTGAAGTACTTCGGGCGGTACTGGCATCTGGTGGCCATCAACTTTCTGTACACCCTGGGGCTGTATATCCACAACTTTGTCTTCTGGACCACCGACATGCGCATGGTGGTGGCCAACAGCTTTGTATGCAACCAGCCCTACGACATGGCCTCCTGTCTGGCCATGTTCACCAACATCTCCGCCACGGTCATTTTTATCGCCCGTGTAGAGATGTATTTTCACGAGCGCTATAAGGCCTACTCCGAGGCGGTCATCGGCAGAAAGCTGGCGGACATCCAGAGCACGAAGCGGAAGATGTTCCGGGAGATCGCCAACCAGCTGCTGGACCTGGCCCGGCTGCAGTTTATCATCTCCGTGGTGGTGTACCTGCTGTTTGTGGTGATCCTGCCCCGCTTCGGGTTCGCGGGCCTGACCATGCGCATCTACCCCTGTCTGGCGGCGGGCTACTTTATCCTGTTTCAGATGTACGCGGAGATCCTGTTCCTGTACTACTTCAAGGACATGTGGGGAGCGGTTTTTACGGCGGCGGGCTTCTGCCTGGTCACCTTCCTGGGCTCCCTGATTGCCGCCCATCTGCCGGATATCTGGTTTGGGATCGGCGTGGTGGCCGGCGCCTTCGCCGGCTGGTGCGTGGGCTACATGCGCCTGCGCTGGGTGGAGCGGCATATGGAGTATCAGACGTTCTGCCAGGGGCAGCTGATCGCCTGGGGCCGCGGGGTCCGGCCGTCGAATCTGGTCTACACCAGGGAGGCGGAGACGCAGGCATAGTAAGGAGCGTCAAAAGAGAGGGGGGGATTGCTTTGCGGCTTGCCGCTGTCATGCGCTGGGCCCTGGTGGGCGTCGGCCTGCTGCTGGTCTATTCCAGCTTCCGGGCCCACGCGGCCAAAAAGATGACGTCGGATCTGGCCACGGCCTGGTGCCTGGTGGGGATCGTGCTGCTGGTGGTCGGCGTTGTGCCGCCGCTGTCGAGGTGGCTGGATTTGATCTCCGGCTGGACGGGCATCGCGCTGTTCTGTGTGGGCGCGGTGTGCCTGTGGGCGGCCTTTCGGATCTGTCTGATCCTCTCCCGGCTGGTCACGCAAAATCAGGAATTGGCTATGCAGGTCTCATTGCTGCTGGGCGCCCAGCAGCATCCGCCGGTCCAACCGGCGGATGATCGGGCGTCCGCGCCGCCGGAGGAGGACCATGAGGAAAGTCTTGTTTGTCATTAACACGCTGGGCGTGGGCGGGGCGGAAAAGGCCCTGCTGGAGATGCTGGAGTTCCTGCGGGACCGGGAGCTGTCCATCGACCTGTATGTCCTGCTGGGCCGGGGCGAGCTGATGGGCCGGGTCCCGGCCCATGTGCGGCTGCTGAACCGCCGGCGGGACTGCGGCTCCGTCTTGGACAAGGCCGGCCGCCGGGCCCTGGCGGCGCGCTCCGCCGCCTGCTTTTTCCGGTACGGGCACTGGGCGGGCAAGCTGGGCGCGGTGGCCCGGAGCCTGCCGGCCATGGTCCGCCGGGGGCGGCTGCAACCGGATAAGCTGCTGTGGCCTGTCATCGCCGCAGGGGCCCGGCGTCCGGAGGAGCCCTACGACGCGGCGGTGGCCTGGGTGGAGGGCGGCTCCGCCTACTTTGTGGCCCGCCACGTGCGGGCAAAGCGAAAGGTCGCCGTGGTCCACATCGACTATGGGCGCAGCGGCTACACCCGGGCCATGGACGGGGACTGCTGGGCCGCCTTTCAGCGGATCTTTGTGGTGTCTGAGGAGATCAGGGCCCCTTTTCTGCGCATGCATCCCGCCTGCGCGGAGAAGCTCCGGGTGCTGCCCAATCTGATCGACCCGGCGGCCATCCGCCGCCGGAGCGCGGAGCCGGGGGGCTTTGCCGACGGCTGGCAGGGGCCGCGGCTGCTGACCGTGGGGCGGCTGACCTATCAGAAGGGCTTTGACCTGGCCATCCAGGCCATGCGCATTTTAAAGGACAGGGGCTATGAGGCCCGGTGGTACGTGCTGGGGGAGGGGGAGCTGCGCTCCAGCCTGGAAAAGCAGATCGCCGCCCTGGGCCTGGAGGAGGATTTTCTGCTGCTGGGCGCGGTGGAAAATCCGTACCCCTACTACGCGCAGGCGGATATCTATGTCCATGCCACCCGCTTTGAGGGCCGCAGCATCGCTATACAGGAGGCCCAGAGTCTGGGCCGTCCCATGGTGGTCTCCGACTGCAGCGGCAACCGCCTGCAGGTGACGGACGGGCAGGACGGGCTGCTGTGCCCGCTGGAGCCGGCGGTCATCGCCCAGGCGGTGGGGGCGCTGCTGGACGACCCGGACCTGCGGCGGCGGCTGGGCCGCGCCGCGATAGAACGGACGCAGCCGGGCCGGGGGGATGCCGGCGGGCTGCTGGAGGCGCTGACAGGAGGGGATCTGGTATAAAAAGACATCATCTTCTCATTATTATCCCCGCCCACAACGAGGAGGCAAACCTCCCCGGCGTGCTGGCGCAGCTGGAGGCGTCCGGCGCGGCGGCAGGGGCGGACGTGCTCATCATCAACGACGCCTCGGAGGACCGGACCGGACAGATCATTGCGGAGCGCGGCTTTCAGACGGTGTCCAACGTGTTCTGCCTGGGCTACGGAGGCGCGATCCAGGTGGGGTATAAGTACGCGGTGCAGGAGGGCTATCAGTACGTCATCCAGATGGACGCGGACGGGCAGCACGACCCGTGCAATATCCCCGTTCTCTACCGCCGCCTGCTGGAGGAGGACCAGCCGGACATTGTGCTGGGCACCCGGTATATGGCGGGCAGCCGGACCTTCCACCTCTCCCTGTCCAAGCGGCTGGCCCACCGGCTGTTCCGCTTCGCCATCCGCCTGGCCACGGGGCAGACCGTCTCCGACCCCACCACCGGGCTGCAGGGGCTGAACCGGCGGGCCTTCTCCTGCTTCGCCCAGTACGACAATTTTGACACGAAGTATCCGGACGCCAATATGCTCATGCAGATGCTGCTGCTGCGCTACCGGGTGGTGGAGGTGCCCGCGGTGATGCACCCGCGGGTGGCGGGCAAGAGCATTCACTCCGGACTGCGGCCCCTGTGGTATACGCTGCGGATGATGTTCAGCATGCTGGCGGTGGTGTTTCGGATCAGGGTCCTGAAAAGCGGCGTGCCGGCGGACCGGACGGCGGCCGCCTGAGAGAGGGGTGATTCCTTGGATATTGTGAATACGCCATACTGGGTGGGGCAGTATATCCTGGTGCTGCTGGGCTATCTGCTCATTGCGTTCGCCTGGCCCCACGTGGTCTTCCAGGAGCACCTGCGGCAAAAATCCCCCATCTACCGGTTCGCGTTCTGTATCTCCGTGCAGACTGTGCTGATCAATACGGCGGTGCTGGGGCTGGGGCTGCTGCATATCCTGAACCGCTGGACGGTCCGGGCCCTGTTTTACGGCCTGCCGCTGGCGCTGGTGCTGTGGCGGCTGAACAGGATGAAGGTGGACTCCACCTCCTTTTTTCACCTGGTGCGCATCAGCACCTGTAAGCTGCTGGTCTACCGGGGCCTGCGGGCCCTGCGGACAGAGCTGCGGAAGGTGTGGCGGGCCGTCCGGCCCCACTTTGTGGAGTACCTGCTGCTGGGGGGCGTCTGCCTGTACTTTCTGCTCTACCTGTCCTGGGGGTCCTTTCAGACCACCAGCTATATTTTCAGTGACCAGTATGTCCACCACTCCTGGCTCTACAGTCTGACCCAGGGGAAGATTTTTTCCGCCGGTGTTTACCCGGAGGCCATGCACTGCCTGCTCCTGGTCATTCACTGGCTGTTCGGCGTCCCCACCTATTCCCTCATCCTCTTTTTCGGCAGCGTGGAGGGCGCTGTGTTTGTCATCGCGGCCTACTGTCTGTTCCGGGAGCTGTTTCACAACCGGTACACGCCAATTGCCGCGGTGCTGCTGTTCGTGCTGTGCAGCAACAGCGACGGGCAGGGCGTAAAGCACGCGCTGGAGGGCATGAGCCGCCTGCAGGCCACGCTGCCCCTGGAGTTCGCCCTGTCCACGCAGATGCTCTGCGTCCTGTTTCTGATTCGCTACCTGCGGTACGGCAGAGAATATACCGGCGAGGGGAAGCTGAGCGGCTATGTGCTGGGAAATGATCTGCTGGTGTTCACCATGTCCCTGGCGGCCACCATCGCGGCCCACTTCCACCCGGTCATTGCCACGTTTTTTCTGTGCCTGGGGGTTGCCGCGGCCTACTGTAAGCGGGTCTTTTCCCGCCGGCGGTTTTTGCCGCTGGCCGCCGCAGCCCTGTCCGCGCTGCTGATCGTGGGGCTGCCCATGGCCGCCGCCTGGGCTGCCGGCACCCCGCTCAACAGCTCCCTCTACTGGTCCATCGGGCTGATTACAGGGGACGAGGCGGACGGCGGCGCGGAGAGCGATGCGGACGCCGCCGCCGCGGAGGAGCAGGAGGACGAGGAGTACACGCCCAGCCTGAAGGAGCGGCTCGTCTACCTGGTCATCTCCTTCCGGGCGGCCTTTTGGAATATGCTGGGCCTGCGCAGGGGGACATACGTGTACTATCTCACAGGTCCGCTGCTGCTCCTGTACGCTGTCTTCCGGCTGCTGCTGCGGTTCCTGCCGGCCTCGCCGCGGGCGCTGCTGGACCGGCGGGGGCTGGACGGCTGCTGGCTGGACGGCTACGGGCTGCTGCTGGCAATCCTGCTCTCCATGTTCTTTTTAACCACCCTGCCCTATTTGGGCCTGCCGTCCCTGACCGAAAACACCCGTGTGTTTACGACGGACCTGATGCTGTACTTCGCGCTCATCACGCTGCCGCTGGATTTCCTGCTGTCCTGCCTCTCGCTGGCGCTGCGGGGGCCGCTGGTCCACGCCGCGTCCCTGGCCTGCCTTGTCCTGATTGGGAGCTGGGCGGTCAGGCCGGAGAACTACCACGGATATCTGTACACAACGCTGAGCCGCTACCGGGCGGATGTGGCGGTGGCCAATGACATCGTCCGCAACTATCCCCGGTTCAAGTATACGATCGTGTCGCCCACGGAGGGGATCTACCACGTCAACCCCTATGGACGCCATGAGGAGCTGCTGAAATTTGTCAAGGAGAGCGCCCAGGAGCGCTATTTTCTCCCCACGGATTTTGTGTTCATCTTCATTGAGAAAAAGCCCCTCTATTACGCCCAGAACTATTTTTTCTCCGGTCCGTCCTGGCTGGCGCTGGAGAGATATGACATCGGCATCAGCAGCCAGTCCCCCGCGGTCATAGCAGGGGAGATCTCCTGGGAGACGGCACAGAAAGCGCTGCCCACCAACATCGCCCCCTTCAATCTGTACAAATACCTGAACAACCGCTCCATTCTGGAGTCCAGAGGATACTACTGGTGTCAGGCGTTCTCCAAGTTATATCCCCACGAAATGCACGTATACTATGAGGACGACGATTTTGTCTGCTACTACTTCCAGCAGGAGCCCCACTCGCCCTACAACCTGGCCATTGACTATGAACCGACATGAACGAGAGCCCAGCGACCAGCTGCTGCGGATGCTGCTGCGCTGTATTTTCATCGTTCTCCCCGTCCTATTGATTCTTTTATTCTGCGGAGGTATAATGGAAATGCGGAGAGTTTCCATTGAGACCCAGCCCTTTACGGAATCCGCCCGGGAGCTGCGAAACCCCAACCGGGGGTTCTACCACGTCTACCCCGTCCCCATCGCCGATGAGGGGGAGGACTACGGCAAAATGGTCCGGGAATACTGCCGCTGGGCCCCGGACACCGCCCTGGCGCTGGTGGAAATCAACCTGCAGCACTACCGGGCGGGCGACATCACCCCAGCCGGGCTGGAGAACATCGACGCCCTGCTGGCGGCCTGGGCCCAGAGCGACAAGCGGCTCATCGTCCGCTTTCTCTACGACTGGGACGGCGAGAACCTGCTCCATGAGCCGGAGACGCTGGACACCGTCCTCCGGCACATGGAGCAGATCGGCCCCCTGCTGCTGCGCCACAGGGACGCCATCTTTACCCTCCAGGGGCTCTTTGTGGGCGACTGGGGGGAGATGCACCACACCAAATTCAGCTCCGGCGGCGACCTGCGCCGCCTGGCCCAAACGCTGGACCAGGCAGCCGGCGGGGACATGTACCTGGCCGTGCGCACACCGGCCCAGTGGCGGGAGATCGCGGGGACGGACCGGCAGCTGGCGTCCCGCATGGGGCTGTTCAACGACGGCCTGCTCAGCAGCGGCACCGACATGGGCACCTACGACATGGACGGACAGGGCGATGAGCGGCGCTCGCGGGAGGCTGAGCTGGATTTTCAGCGGGAGCTGTGCACCGGCGTGCCCAACGGCGGGGAGGTGATTGCAGACAATCCCTACAATGATTTTGACAACGCGGTCCGGGACCTGTCCGCCATGCATATCACCTATCTCAATCAGGACTACGACAAGGCGGTTTTTGACAAGTGGGCCGCCGCAGAGGTGTCCGGCCAGGGCTGCTTTGACGGTCTGGACGGCCTGTCCTATATCCGGCGCCGCCTGGGGTACCGGCTGCTGATCACCCAGACAACCGCTGTCCGCCGGCTGCTCCAGCAGCGGCTCGATTTGACGGTGAGCTTTCGCAACGCGGGCTTCGCGCCTCTGTACGCCGCCCCGGAGCTGACGCTGACCGTGCAAAAAGAGGACGCCAACACGGTGCTCTCCTACCCGGCGGCCCACAGCCTGGAGGACCTGCCCGGCGGGGAGGACGCCGGAAAAATCGGGACAGCCCAGGTCTCCCTCCCCCTGGAGGGGCTGACAGAGGGGGTCTACCGCCTCTATCTGAACCTGCAGGACCCGGCCTCCGGACAGCCGGTCCTGCTGGCAAACGAGCAGGACCGGGAGGACAGCGGCTATTTCCTGGGGACCGTTACCGTACGGTAGCGGCGTCCCCTCTGTACTAACGAAAGGAGCGGTAATCCATGACGCAAAATCTGGAAGAAGTGAAGGAGCAGGCCCGAAAGGCCGCGGCGGAGCTGCTGGAGGCGGCGAATTTGGCGGCGGGCAGCATTCTGGTGACCGGCTGCTCCTCCTCGGAGATCACCGGCGGGCGCATCGGCAAGGCCTCCAGCCTGGAGACGGCCCAGGCGGTCTTCGGGGGCATCTACCCTTTGCTGGAGGAGCGGGGCATCTACCTGGCGGCCCAGTGCTGCGAGCATCTGAACCGGGCCCTGATCGTGGAGGCCCGGTGCGCGGAGCGGTACGGCTATGAGCCGGTCAGCGTCCGGCCCCAGCCCAAGGCGGGGGGCTCCTTCGCCACCGCCGCCTGGGAGGCGTTCCGCCAGCCGGTGGCGGTGGAGCACATCCGGGCCCACGCGGGGCTGGACATCGGCGGGACCCTCATCGGGATGCACCTGCGGGACGTGGCGGTACCGGTCCGGCTGAGCCTGGATCATATTGGGTGCGCCATCCTGCTGTGCGCCAGGACCCGGCCCAAGTTTATCGGCGGCAGCCGGGCCTGCTACGAGGGGGAGAGCCGCTGAGAAGGCCGGCCCGCTGTTTTCCAGTTCTATCCAGTCATTGACGAAGCCCTGCTTTTGTAGTATACTGTCAGCAGAGGCAGTGGGATCGTCTGTTGGAGCTGACGCCCCTTGGGCGTGGAATGGAGGGCCGCAGATATGTTAGACGCAATGGTTTGGATTTGGCTGGGCGCGGTAGCCCTGGCGCTGTTTTTGGAGGCTGCCACAATGTCGCTGGTGTCCGTCTGGTTCGCCGTGGGGGCGCTGGCCGCTGTCTTCGCCGCCTACGGCGGCATGCATGTCACCGGGCAGCTGCTGATTTTTGTGGTCGTGTCTATCGCGGCCTTCTTCACGGTTCGGCCGCTGACCAGGCGGTTTGTGGACCCCCACATCACCCCCACCAACGCCGACCGCCTGCTGGGGCAGGACGCGAAGGTAACGGAGGAGATCAACAACGACCTGCCCTCCGGCACAGTCTATGTGGACGGAAAGACCTGGACCGCCCGCAGCGCCGGCGGCGAGGTGATCCCGGCGGGCGAGCTGGTGGAGGTGGCCTGGATGGAGGGCGTGAAGCTGTTCGTCCGGCCAAAGGCGGCTGTGGCCGCGTAGAGAGCATGAAAAAACAGGTTGGTATCCTTCCCGACCGGGCGGGGCAGACTAGAGAGGCTGTCAGAGCAAGAAAGGGGAGGAGCCCAATGCGCGAGAAAAAGCGGACCGCGCCGTCCGGCGGGGAGGACCAGGCCATGGACAAGGCGATGAACATGACCGCCTGGCAATCCGCCAAGACAGATCCCCAGGGCAGCTGGACCGGTACCCCGGCGGACCCCTATGAGGTCCCGGTGCAGGATGCGGACGATCTGTGACGCGGCAAACGAAGGGGAGAGGCCCAGGCCTCTCCCCTTCTCGTATGCCGCAGCCGTTTCCCGCGCCGGGCGGAAAAAGAGTGTATTGACTTGCGTCCGGCGGCGATGGTACAATATGGGAAAAATACACAAAGGAGCGTCACGCCATGGGAAAGTATATCCTCGCCCTGGACCAGGGGACCACCAGCTCCCGGGTCATCCTCTTCGACCGTGAGCAGACCATCCGCGCCATCAGCCAGAAGGAATTTACCCAGCTCTACCCCCGTGAGGGCTGGGTGGAGCATGACGCCATGGAGATCTGGTCCTCCCAGTACGCCGTCATGATGGAGGTCATCGCCAAGACCGGCGTGGACCCGAAGGAGATCGCCGCCATCGGCATCACCAACCAGCGGGAAACCACCGTCCTCTGGGACAAGGCCACCGGGCGTCCCATCTATAACGCCATTGTCTGGCAGTGCCGCCGCACGGCGGGTATGGTGGACCAGCTGGTATCCGACGGCCTCTCCCAGCATATCCGGGAGACCACCGGTCTGGTCCCGGACGCCTACTTCTCCGCCACCAAGATCAAATGGATCCTGGACCATGTGGAGGGGGCCAGGGAGAAGGCGCGGCGGGGCGAAGTCCTCTTCGGCACCGTGGACACCTGGCTGGTGTGGAAGCTCACCGGCGGCGCGGTCCACGCAACCGACTACACCAACGCCTCCCGCACCATGCTCTACGACATCCACCGGCTGGACTGGGACGACACCCTGCTGAAGGCCCTGGACATCCCGCGGGCTATGCTGCCCCAGGTCCTGCCCTCCAGCGGCATCTACGGCTATACGGCCATCCAGGGCGTGCAGGTGCCCATCGCCGGGATCGCCGGCGACCAGCAGGCGGCGCTCTTCGGCCAGGCCTGCTTCTCCCCTGGGGACGCCAAGAACACCTACGGCACCGGCTGCTTCCTGCTGATGAACACCGGCGAAACGCCCTGCCGCAGCCGCAGCGGCCTGCTGACCACCATCGCCGCCGGCCTGGACCGGCATGTACAGTACGCCCTGGAGGGCTCCGTGTTCGTGGGCGGCGCGGTGATCCAGTGGCTGCGGGACGAGCTGCGCTTCTTCCCGGACAGCGGCGACGCGGAGTATTACGCCCAGAAGGTCCCCGACAACGGCGGCGTGTACCTGGTGCCCGCCTTCACCGGCCTGGGCGCGCCCTACTGGGATATGTACGCCCGGGGGGCCATTGTGGGCATCACCCGGGGGACCAAGCGGGAGCACATCATCCGGGCTGCCCAGGAGTCCATTGCCTACCAGGTGGCGGACCTGGTCAGCGCCATGGAGGCGGACACCGGCCTGCCCCTCAACTCCCTGAAGGCCGACGGCGGCGCCAGCCGGGACCAGTTCCTGATGCAGTTCCAGGCGGATGTGATTGATCGCGAGGTGCGCCGCCCCGCCGTCCGGGAGACCACGGCCCTGGGGGCGGCGGATTTGGCCGGGCTGGCCGTGGGGATGTGGCGGGACCAGGAGGAGCTCCGGCAGCTGTGGCACCGCGGCGCCTCCTTCCAGCCGGATATGGCGGCGGACAGGCGGGACAGGCTGATGGCGGATTGGCACAGGGCCGTGGACCGCAGCCGGGACTGGGCCAGATAACGGCAGAATGCACAAAGCGGGGGGAAACACGGGAAAAATGCAAAAAATGACCGGCAGCCGTGATTGACAATTGATTGACAATGTAGTAAAATGAGCGAAAGAGTAGGATGGGAGGCTACAGGGACGTATGAAAAAACAAAATGTATCCGACGCCGTCATTCGCCGCCTTCCCCGCTATTACCGCTACTTGGATGACCTGCATTTGAAGGGTACGATCCGCATTTCCTCCAGCACCCTTGGGGAAAAAATGGGCATCACGGCCTCCCAGATCCGCCAGGACCTGAGCTGCTTCGGCGAGTTCGGCCAGCAGGGATACGGGTATAATGTAGACGAGCTGCGCAGTGAGATCGGGCATATCCTGGGGGTGAACAGCAGCCACAGCATTATTATTGTGGGCGTGGGCAATCTGGGCCACGCGCTGATGCAGAATTTCCGCTTTCGGGAGGCGGGCTTCCGGCTGCAGGCCGCCTTTGACATCTCCCCCGCCCTCATCGGCACCCAGGTGGCGGGGACGCCGATCCTGAACATGACGGAGCTGGAGCGGTTCGTCAGCGCCAACCGGCCGGACGTGGCGGTGCTGACCGTGCCCCACACGGTAGCCCAGAGCACGGCTGACCGGCTTATCGGCCTGGGCATCCGGGGGTTCTGGAACTTTACCAACGTGGAGCTGACCAGCGAGGCGCCCGACGTGCAGTTTGAGGACGTGCACTTTGCCGACAGCCTGCTGACCCTCAGCTATAAGATCACCTCCCGATCCTGACGGGATAAAAAAAGCGGCCCGCCGCGCACCACCGGCGGCCTCCTGCATATGATGAACTGAGGCGCGTGAGCGGCCCCACATCTCACAGGAGGTAAATTTTATGTGGAACAATAACGGCTTTGGCGGCAGCTGCTGCTGGATCATCATCCTCATCATCCTGTGCTGCTGCTGCGGCGGCGGCAACAGCTGCGGCTGCGGCGGGAACATCTGCGGGTGCAGCTGCGGGAACAACAACAACTGCGGCGGGTGCTGCTGCTGCGGCGGCGGAAACAACAACTGCTGCTGCTGTGGCGGAAACAGCTGCGGCTGTAACTGCAACTGCAATTGCAGCAACAACTGCGGTCCCGTCTGCGGCTGCAGCGACAGCTGCTGCTGACAAAGCACATACGCAGCCCCCGCGCCCCAGGGCGCGGGGGTTTTCGTAAATCGGAAGACCATGCATCGGAAAAGGGCGTTGCGCGCCCGCCGGCAATCTGGTATAATAAACCCCACTTGTTTTTACGGAGGAAAATTGCTATGGAGAGAGAGCTTCATGCCGCCATCATCAGCTGGAACGGGAAAAATGAGGAGGTCTGCGCCAGCGCCGCCCGGATCTCCACCACCCCCGGCAACGCCCTGGAGATTTTCGGCGCAGCCCAGGACAACCCCCAGAACCGGCCCCTGATCGGAAAGGTCCTGCAGTCCGGCCACAAGTCCGTCATCGAACACGCCGTCTTCACCCTGGCCCTGCGGGACGTGTCGGTGTATGTGGAGCAGTTCCTCATCGAGTGCCGCCTGGCGTCTTTTACGGTGAAGTCCCGGCGCTATGTGGACTTCGGCAGTCTGGGCTACCATGTGCCGCCGGAGCTGACGGGGGAGGCCCTGTCCCGCTACCGGGGCTACATGGACCTGCTGTTCGGGGCGTACCGGGAGCTGCTGGCGGGGGGCGTGCCCAAGGAGGACGCCCGGTTCCTGCTGCCCTACTCCTTCCACAGCAATTTTTACTGCACCGTCAATGCCCGCCAGCTGGGCCGGATCATCAGCGAGATCCGCTGCGGCCGGGGGCGGGGCGTCCTGGAGCTGCAGCGGCTGGCGGACGAGATCACCGCGCAGCTGGAGGAGCTGTTCCCCGCCCTGCTGCCGGAGCTGACACATCCCGACGGGGAGGCGCCTGCGCCGGCTCCCTGCCGGGTCAGTCCCGACCCGGCCTTCGTCCCCCAGAAGGAGGCGGGGGCGGTGGCGCTGCTGGGCGGTCCGGCGGACCCCGCGGCCCTGCTGGCCGCCGCCTGTCGCGCGGCCAGTCCGGCGGCGGATCCCTCCCTGGATTGGGACGCGCTGCTGCGCTCCGACCGGCCCCGCGAGCTGGAGCAGCTGGCCTACACCTTCCGCGTCTCCGACCTGACCCTGTCCGGCATCACCCATCTGGTCCGCCACCGGATGCAGTCCGTCATCATCCCCCCCATCGAGAGCGTCGACCACAGCCGGTACATCGTCCCGGACACCGTGGCCGCGCAGCCGGCGCTGCTGGAGCGGTACAAGCAGGTCCTGACAGAGGCCAACCGGCTGGCCGGCCAGATGGCGGAGGACCCGGCTCTGCGGCCATACCACTGCTATTTCGCCCTCAGCGGCAACCTGATGGACGTCATGACCACCATGAACGCCAGGGAAATCAAGCACTTCATCCAGCTGCGCGCCTGCAGCCGGGCCCAGTGGGAGATCCGCGCCGTTGCCATTGCGCTGCTGCGCCAGCTGCGGCAGAGCTTTCCGGAGCTGTTCGGGCAATTTGGCCCCAGCTGCTTCCTGACGGGCCGCTGCCCGGAGGGGCGGTTCTCCTGCGGCAAAATGGAGGAGATGACCCGGATGTTTCGAGATTTACCATAAAAGAGAACAGCGCGAAGACGGTCACTCAATCCGTCTCCGCGCTGTTTTCCGCGATCAAAAGGAATTGTCCGGCGTCCTCATCGCCCGGCTGCTCCGTGAAATCCTCCCCGGCTGCCTCCAGGATCTCCAGCAGCTGGGCGTACTCCCCGGCGGTCAGGGCATAGCGCTCACCCGCCATCCAGGTCAGGCCCAGCGACTCCTCCACCCAGGCCGCCGCCGCCGGACTGGCCGTCAGAATGGTGCAGGGCGCTTTTGCGGCCTCCGGCACGGCGGCCAGCAGCCCGCCGCCCAGGGAAGCGGTCTCCGGCACAGCGGCCAGCGCCTCGTCATCCAGGGAAGCCATCTCCGGCGTGTCTGCCGCCGGGGCGGACTGCAGCCCGCTGTCCCCGGCGGTCCACTGCTCCGGAGACGCCCGCTTTCCCTCCGCCGGCGCCCCCGCCGCCGTCTGGGGCGCGTCGTTCAGCAGGGGCGCGATCTCCGAAGCCGCGGCGGAGCCGGCTTCCCCGCTCGCGTCCGCCGGCCCGCTGTCCAGCACTGCCGCAGGCGCGGGGGCCTCCTTCTTCAGCCCATCGTCCCTCTCCGGCGCGGCCTCCGGAACAGCGGCGTCCATACCGCTCTCCTCCTCCGCAGCCTCCGCGGCGCGGTCTGCACACGCGAAGTCCTCCGCCTGGACTGCAGGGCGGTCCGCGGCCCCGGTGGCCACATCGACCTGCCGGGTCCCCGCCCCGCCCCGCCACAGGGCCAGCGCCGCAAGGGCGCAGCAGGCGGCCAGCGCGGCCCACCGCTGCCAGCGGACAGCCGTTTGTTTCCGTTTTTCCTGGGGCGTGAACCGCACCCGCGCCATCACGTCCGCGGCGAAATCCTCCGGCGGACAGATGGCCTCCGCGTCGGCCAGCAGGGCGTCGTGCAACGCGATCTGCTGGTCAAAATACCCCTGGCAGGCCGGGCACGCCGCCATATGCTCCATCAGCGCCGCCCGGTCCCTCTCCGCCAAAGCGCCGTCAATGAAGGCGCTGATCATGTCCTCATATTCTCCGCATGTTCTCATGACCGCCCCTCCTTTTCTGTCTGTTTAGACGGGAGATAGCCGGATAAGTTCCCTCTTTCCAGCAGAATTTTTCGCAGCGCCCGGCGGGCTCTGGAAATCCGGGACTTGACGGTGCCCAGATCCACCTCCAGCGCCTGGGCGATCTCGTCATAACTCAGCTCCTGATACTCCCGCATCAGGAGAATTTGCCGGTGGTCCTCGCTGAGCTGCCGCAGGCCGTCGGCCACGGCTTTCTGCAGCTCCGTGCTCTCCGCCGCCTCCTGGGGCCCCGGCTGCCCGTCCGGCACGTCCAGCGGCAGGTCCCCGGCGTCCAGGGACGCCTCCTCCCGCTGCCGCCGGCTCCTGCGCAGCTGGTCAATGGCCGCGTTGGACGTCAGGCGGTAGAGCCAGGTGGAAAACCCCGCCTCTCCCCGGAAGGAGGGCAGGCCCCGCCAGGCGGATAAAAACGCCTCCTGGGCCGCGTCGGCGGCGTCCTCGCTGCTGCCGCACATCCGCAGGGCCAGGGCGTATACTTTTTTTTCATGCAGCCGCACCAGCTCCTCAAAGGCAAGGGTGTTGCCCTTGGCCGCGGCCCGGACCAGTTCCTCAACTGTCATGCAGATCCCTCTTGATTCCTTCCGTCACCCGATAAACATCCTCCAGCGTCTCCATGCGGACGATCTGTTCCTTGTAGTAGGACGCATGGGGCACGCCCTTGAGATACCAGGCGTAGTGCCGCCGGGCGGTGAGCACCGCCACCCGCTCGCAGCCGTAGGCCGCCGCCAGCTCGATCTGCCGCACCGCCGTATCGCACCGCTCCGCCAGGGGGGGCCGGTCCGGGACGGGCTCCCCATCCAGCGCCGCCGCGGCCTGCTGGAACAGCCAGGGGTTGCCGAAGCAGCCCCGACCGATCATGGCCATGTCCGCGCCGGTCTGCTTCAAAATCCGCACCGCGTCCTGGGGGGAGAACACGTCCCCGTTGGCGATGACCGGGATGGACACCGCCTCCTTCACCTCCCGGATGGTGGACCAGTCGGCGGCTCCGCCGTACATCTGCACCCGTGTCCGGCCATGGATGGTCACGGCGGATACCCCCGCCTGCTCCAGCATCCGGCTCAGCTCCACCGCGTTGATACTGCCCCTGTCCCAGCCCCGGCGCATCTTCACCGTCACAGGCACCGGGGACGCCTTCACCACGGCCTCCGCCAGCCGGGCGGCCTTTTCCGGGTCCCGCATCAGCGCCGCGCCGTCGCCGCTGGAGACCACCTTGCCCACCGGGCAGCCCATATTGATGTCCAGCAGGTCCGCGCCGCTGGCCTCGATGGCAATCTGAGCCGCTTCTGCCATGCAGGCGATGTCGCTGCCGAAGATCTGGGCCGCGAAGGGCGTTTCCCCCGGAAAGGGCCGGAGGAGCTGACGGCTTTTTTTGTCCTGGTAGCACAGGGCCTTGGCGCTGACCAGCTCCGTGCAGGTCAGCCCCGCCCCCAGGCCGGCGCAGAGCTGGCGGAAGGCGGCGTCCGTCACCCCCGCCATAGGGGCCAGGGCCAGCCGGGATGAAATTTCAACCTGTCCAATCCGCATGGATGGTCTCCTTTTAGGTGAGATTGGAGATGGGCGGAGCGCAAAAAAAGTTTCGCTCAAGCCTTTTCAAAGGCTTGCGGGGTCCAGGGGCAGGGCCCCTGGTCGTGCCCGCAGGCACGAAATCCCTGGCCGCGGCTCCGCCATCTCTCCCAAAATCAATTGGCCGCGGCCACAGCGCATTTGCCGCAAAGCGGCAAACAGCCCATCCGATTCTGCTTTTGATTCGTATCGGAGGTAGTATAGCACAGATTCCACCGGAAAACAACCAGAATTGCTCCGGATTTCCACCTCCTACAGGACAAGCCGCCTGCAGGACTGCCGCTCCACCAGCTCCCATGGAACCTGGACGCTCTGACAGTATTCTCCATGCAGCAGCCTGAGCATCATCTGGGCCGCCGTGCGGCCCGTGTTCTCCCCGCCGTGGGACAGGGACGTGATGGGCACCGGGGCCAGCTCGCTGTAGTTGCTGTTGTCAAAGCTCACCAGCGCCACGTCAGCCGGCACGGACAGGCCCCGCCTGTGGAGCTGCTGCTCCAGAAAGTAGGCGATCTCGTCGTTGTAGCAGACGAAGGCGTCCACGTTCTCCAGCACGCCGTCCAAAAAGGTCCGGATGGGGGAGTCGTCCCCGGCCAGCAGGGCGTTTTTTGTCTCCGTGTTGAACCAGAACACGTTCTGGTCCGTCAGCGCCAGGCCCCGCTCCCGCAGCCCGGCGGCGTACCCGGCGTAGCGCCCGTGGCCCTGGATGTCGTCGGACTTGAACACGCCGCCGATGCGGGTGCAGCCCCGGTCCGCCAGATAGCGGGAGAGCAGCAGACCCCCGTCGTAGTTGGCGTCCAGCACGTAGTGGGATTCCGGCAGGTCGGGGTAGTAGCCGTGGATGAACACCAGGGGCGTGCTGCCGCCCATCAGCTGGCGGTACAGGTCCAGGTTGGGGTTGGGCAGGGCGCTTTTCGTGGCCTCCACCAGAATGCCGTCCACGGGCTGCTCCAGAAGGCGCATGAGGATCTTCCGCTCGTTGGACACCCGGTTCTGGGTGGCGAAGATGGAGGAGGTGCACTCCTGCCCGCTCAAAATCCCCTCGATCTCCCGCAGGATGCTGGGGAAGACGTAGTTGCTGATGTAGGTGACGATCACGGCGATATGGTAGTGGCAGACCGCGCCGCCGGGGGAGGCGCGGAGGATATGGGAGCCGCTGCCCCGCTTTGTCTCGATCAGCCCGTCCCGGGCCAGCAGGCTCAGGGCCTGCCGCACGGTCTGGCGGCTGACCTGGTACTCCTGGGCAATGGCGAACTCCGATGGCAGGACGGCGGCGCCGGCGTATTTCCCGGCCTGGATGTGGGCCCGCAGCGCGTCGGCCACCGCCTGATATTTGGTAGGCATAGACACCTCCTGTTTCGTGGGTAGGTCATGTTGTACAGAAGTATACAGGATGATCGGACAGGTTGCAAGGCTTTTCGCAAAAAAGTGGACAGATTTTCCGTGTTTTTCTGATTCATGGGATATTTGTGCAATTCGACGCGGAAAAAAGGAGAGATTTGTCCATATACAGACAAATTATATATAAATATATCTGTTGATTTTTCGATAAAACACTGTATATTTTGAACTTTTTATTGCCATTTTTAGAATATTGGCAATTAACAAGCAAAGAGAGAGGGGATTTGTATTGTTTATCCGCACAAAAAATCGGAAAAGTGCGTACAGATTATTGACAAGGGCAACGAAAACATGTATACTAAGGTCAATCCCGAAAGGGACAAATCAAACGAATAGATTGGAGAAAACAACATGAAGAAGTTATTAGCACTGCTGATGGCCCTGGTCATGGTCCTGGCCCTGGCGGCCTGCGGCGGCAGCGGCAACAACGGCGGCGCCGGCAGCAGCAACGCGGGCGGCAACGCCGGCGGCAATGCCGGGACAAACGCCGGCGCCAATGCCGGGACAAACGCCGGCGGCGATGACGCTGCGGAGCCTCCCGCTGAGCAGGTGGGCGCGGGCAAGACCATCGGTATCGCCATGCCCACCCAGTCCTCCGAGCGCTGGATCAACGACGGCGCCAACATGAAGGCGCAGCTGGAGGCCCTGGGCTACAAGGTGGAGCTCCAGTACGCCGAGGACGATCCCCAGACCCAGGTCTCCCAGGTGGAGAACATGGTGGCCCAGCAGGTGGACTGCCTGGTCATCGCGGCCATCGACGGCGGCCCGCTGGTCCCCGTTGAGGAGCAGGCCAAGAACGCCGGCATCCCCGTCATCGCCTATGACCGTCTGCTCAAGGACACCGACGCCGTGAAGTACTACGCCTCCTTCGATAACGAGGGCGTGGGCACCGCCATCGGCCAGTACATCAAGGACGCCAAGGATCTGGACGCCGCCCGGGAGGCCGGTGAGAGCTACACCATCGAGTTCTTCATGGGCTCCCCTGACGACAACAACGCCGTGCTGCTCCACAAGGGCATCATGGGCGTGCTGGAGGAGTACCTGAACGACGGCACCCTGGTCTGCAAGTCCGGCCGTACCTCCTTCGAGGACACCTGTATCCTCCGCTGGAGCCAGGAAGAGGCCCAGAAGAACTGCGAGAACTACCTGTCCGGCTTCTATGCCGACGAGGACCTGGACATCGCCTGCTCCGCCTTTGACGGCTTCTCCTACGGCATCCGTTCCGCTCTGGAGTCCGCCGGTTATACCGACGCCAACTGGCCCCTCATCACCGGCCAGGACGCCGAGCTCATGGCTGTGAAGAACATCATCTCCGGCAAGCAGACCATGTCCATCTATAAGGACACCCGCCTGCTGGCTGAGAAGTGCGTGAACATGGTCAACGCGGTCCTCTCCGGCACCGAGCCCGAGATCAACGACACCACCACCTATGACAACAACGTTCTGGTTGTCCCCTCCTACCTGTGCACCCCCATCCCCGTGGACCAGAGCAACTACGAAGAAATCATTGTGGAAGGCGGCTACTACACCGCCGACCAGCTGGCCGACTGATCAAGCCCCGGCCAGAGCCGGATATCGTGCCTGACGCGGACGGCGGCCTGCGCCGCCGTCCGCTTTTGTAAACCCAGCAGGTAAAAAGGAAAGAAGGAGTGAAGAAATGGCAGAGGAGTATATCCTGGAAATGAACCACATCGTCAAGGCCTTCTCCGGCGTGAAAGCCCTGGACGACGTAAACTTCAAGGTCAAGCGCGGCGAGATCATGGCCATCTGCGGTGAGAACGGGGCCGGAAAGTCCACCCTGATGAACGTGCTGAGCGGCGTGTATCCCTACGGCACATACGAGGGGGACATCGTCTACTGCGGCGAGACCTGCCAGTTCCACAGCATCAAGGAGAGCGAACACAAGGGCATCGTCATCATCCACCAGGAGCTGGCGCTGAGCCCCTATCTGTCGGTGGCGGAGAACGTGTTCCTGGGCAACGAGCGCCAGGACAAGGGCGTCATCGACTGGACCCGTACCCGCAAGGAAGCCCAGGCACTGCTGGAGCGGGTGGGTATGGGCAATCTGAATGTGAATGTCCCGGTCAATTCCCTGGGCGTGGGCCAGCAGCAGATGATTGAGATCGCCAAGGCCATGGGCAAGAAGGCGGACCTGCTGATCCTGGACGAACCCACCGCCGCCCTCAACGACACCGAGAGCGCCCAGCTGCTGGAGCTGATGCTGCAGCTGAAGGCCCAGGGCATGACCTGTATCATTATTTCCCATAAGCTCAACGAGATCAGCTACGTGGCCGACTCCATCACCATCATCCGGGACGGCCACACCATCGAGACCCTCCACAAGGGCGTGGACGAGTTCAGCGAGGACCGCATCATCAAGGGCATGGTGGGCCGGGAGCTGACCAACCGCTACCCCAAGCGGGAGGACTGCAAGATCGGCGAGACCATCTTCGAGGTGAAAAACTGGAACGTGTTCCACCCCGACGACGGGGACCGGCAGGTGCTGAAAAACATCAACATCAGCGTCCGGGCGGGAGAGGTCGTGGGCCTTGCGGGCCTGATGGGCGCGGGGCGCACGGAGCTGGCTATGAGCCTCTTCGGCCACGCCTACGGCCAGAAGATCTCCGGCGAGGTGTACATGAACGGTAAAAAGGCGGATATGCGCAGCGTGCGGGCCGCCATCGACCACAATCTGGCCTACGTCTCCGAGGACCGGAAGACCTACGGCCTGGTGCTCATCGACTCCATCACCTTCAACATGAGCCTGGCGGCCCTGCGGCGCTTCTTCTCCGAAAAGGGCGTGGTGGACGAGCGCAAGGAGGCGGTGAAGGCGGAGGAGTACCGCCGCCTCATCAACGTCAAGACCGCCACCATGGAGCAGCCTGTGGGCTCCCTCTCCGGCGGCAACCAGCAGAAGGTGGTCCTTGCCAAGTGGATGCTCACCCAGCCGGACGTGCTGATTCTGGATGAGCCCACCCGCGGCATCGACGTGGGCGCGAAGTACGAGATCTACAGCGTCATCAACGATCTTGCCAAGGCGGGCAAGGCGATCATCATCATCTCTTCGGAAATGCCCGAGATCATCGGCACCTGCGACCGCACCTATGTCATCAACGAGGGCGAGATCGCCGGGGAGCTGGTGGGCAGCGCCATGACCCAGGAGGCCATTATGGGCTGCATCATGGCCCACAACAGGAAAGGAGAATAATTATGGGAAATACATTAGAGAAGACCGCGCAGAAAAATGAGCAGAAGGCCAGCCTGAGCATGAAGCAGTACGGCATGATGCTGGCCCTCATCGCCGTGTACATCATCTTCGCCGTCATCACCGGCGGGAAAAACCTCAGCGCCCTGAACGTCAACAACCTCATCATGCAGAACGGCTACGTGGTCATCTTGGCCGTGGGCATGCTGCTGTGCGTCCTGACCGGCAACGTGGACCTGGGCGTGGGCTCCGTGGTCGCCTCCTGCGGCGCGGTGGCCGGCACCCTGATCGTGGACTTCGGCATGAGCACCCCGGTGGCTATGATTGCGGCTCTGGCTGTGGGCATGCTCTTCGGCGTGTTTGTCGGCTTCTTCGTCTCCAAGCTGGAGATCCCCCCCTTCATCGTCACCCTGGCCACCATGCTGATGGGCCGCGGCATCTGCTATGTCATCCTGAAGGCCCAGACCAAGGGCCCCCTGCCCGCCAGCTACACCTGGATCAGCACCGGCTTCCTGCCCGTCATCAAGGTGGGCGAGGTGGATATGATCAGCATGATCGTGGGCATTGTGGCTGTGGCGCTGGTGTTCCTCTCTGATTTCAAGAACATGGCCACCAACAAAAAGCACGGCCTGCCCGTGATCCCCATGTGGCAGGCAATGGCCAAGGACGCCGTCATCTCCGCCATCATCCTGTTCTTCTTCTACAAGCTGGCCTGCTATAACGGCATCCCCGTACTGCTGATCCTGATGCTGGTGGTGGTCTGCATCTACCAGTTCCTGACCACCAAGACCGTGGCGGGCCGCCAGATCTACGCCATGGGCGGCAACGCCAAGGCGGCCAAGCTCTCCGGCATCAACACGCAGAAGGTGTTCTTCTGGGTCTACGCCAACATGGGGCTGCTGTGCGGCGTGGCGGGCATCGTCCTCTCCGCCCGGAACGCCTCCGCCACCCCGAAGGCCGGCGACGGCTTTGAGATGGACGCCATCGCCTCCTGCTACATCGGCGGCGCGGCTACCTCCGGCGGTATCGGCACGGTTATCGGCGCTGTGGTCGGCGCGTTCATCATGGGCATCCTGAACAACGGCATGAGCCTGGCCGGCTTCGACACCAACGTGCAGAAGATCGTCAAGGGCGCGGTGCTGCTGGGCGCTGTGACCGTGGACCTGCTGAGCAAGCGCAAGAAGGGCTGATATGCCGGACAAAGGAAACGGACTATCCCAGACAACCATTATACTGCGGCTGCTGTGCGGCGGATACCTCATCTATCTGGGGGTCAGCCTGCTGGCGGAGGGGGCGGGAGCCCTCTTCGCCGGGGCGGCGGTCCTGTTTATCCTGGTGGGCGGGGGGCTGCTGTTTTTCACCCTGCGCGCGGGATTGCGAAGCTGGAAACAAGGCGGGCAGGAGGACGATTCCGATGGCCCGGACGACAATAAGGAGTAATACATCATGAGCGCAACAGTAAAGGAAGCCATTGAGCAGGGCAAGACCTATCTGGGCATTGAGCTGGGCTCCACCCGGATCAAGGCGGTGCTCATCGGGGAGGACGGCGCTCCCGTGGCCTCCGGCGGCCACACCTGGGAGAACCAGTACGAAAACGGCGTATGGACCTACTCCCTGGAGGCCGTATGGAACGGCATGCAGGACGCCTATGCCAAGCTGGCGGCGGACGTGGAGGAGAAATACGGCGCAGTGCTGACCACAGTGGCGGCTATGGGCGTGTCGGGCATGATGCACGGCTATCTGCCCTTCAAGGGCGGCGAGCTGCTGACGCCCTTCCGCACCTGGCGCAACACCATGACGGGCCAGGCGGCGGCGGAGCTGACGAAGCTGTTTTCCTTCAACATCCCCCAGCGCTGGTCCATCGCCCACCTGCATCAGGCGGTATTGAACGGCGAGGAGCATGTGAAGGATATCACCTTCCTGACCACCCTGGCGGGTTACGTCCACTGGCAGCTCACCGGTGAGAAGGTCATGGGCGTAGGCGAGGCCAGCGGCATGTTCCCCATTGACAGCGAGGCCATGGACTTTGACCAGCGGATAGTGGAGCAGTACGACGGTCTGCTGGCGGGACACGGCTTCCCCTGGAAGCTGCGGGACATCCTGCCCAAGGTCCTGTGCGCCGGCGAAGCCGCCGGGACTCTGACCGAGGCGGGGGCGCGGCTGCTGGACCCCACCGGGACCCTGCGCCCCGGCATCCCCCTGTGCCCCCCGGAGGGCGACGCGGGCACCGGCATGGCGGCCACCAACGCGGTGGCGGTGCGCACGGGCAACGTATCCGCCGGTACCTCCGTGTTTGCCATGGTGGTGCTGGAGAAGCCGCTGAGCCAGGTGTACGAGGAGATCGACATGGTGACCACCCCTGCCGGGAAGCCGGTGGCCATGGTCCACTGCAACAACTGCACCAATGAGATCAACGCCTGGGCCGGTATTTTCCAGGGCTTTTTGGAGGAGCTGGGCCAGAAGGTGGGCATGGGGCCCATCCTGGACGCTATGTTCCACGCGGCCCTCAGCGGCGACAAGGACGGCGGCGGCACGGTGCTGTACAACTTCCTGTCCGGCGAGCCGGTGGCGGGCCTGACGGCGGGCCGTCCCCTGCTGGCGCGGACGGTGGACGCCAAGTTCACCTTCGCCAACTTCGCACGGGTGCAGCTCTATTCCGCCCTGGCGTCTTTGAAGCTGGGGCTGGACATCCTGAACCGGGAAGAGGTGGCCCTGGACCGGCTGCTGGGCCACGGCGGGTACTTCAAGGCCCCCGAGGCCGGCCAGCGGGTGCTGGCGGCAGCGGCCAAGGCCCCCGTATCCGTGATGGAGACGGCGGGCGAGGGCGGTCCCTGGGGCATGGCCCTGCTGGCGTCCTACGCGGCAAGGCGGGAGCCGGGACAGAGTTTGGAGGACTATCTGGACAGCAGGATTTTTGCCGGACAGAAGGCGGTCACCATCAACCCCGACCCGGAGGACGCCGCCGGATTCGACGCCTTTATGGAGCGCTATGTGGCGGCTCTCCCGGCAGAGCGGGCCGCTGTGGACAATTTGAATTGAAATAGGAGTAAGCAGTCATGAAAGATATGCAGTTTTGGTTCGTAGTAGGCAGTCAGTCCCTGTATGGCGAGGATGTGCTGAAGACAGTGGCCGTTCGGGCCGCGGAGATGGCGGATGAGCTGAGCAAGGCGCTGCCCTATCCCCTGATCTACAAGGTCACCGCCAAGAGCAACAAGGAGATCGCCGACGTGGTCAAGGAGGCCAACTACGACGATACCTGCGCCGGTATCATCACCTGGTGCCACACCTTCTCCCCCTCCAAGATGTGGATCAACGGCTTTGCCAGCCTCCAGAAGCCCTACTGCCACTTTGCCACCCAGTACAACCGGGAGATCCCCAACGAAGAGATCGACATGGACTTCATGAACCTGAACCAGGCAGCCCACGGCGACCGGGAGCACGGCTTTATCGCCGCCCGGCTGCGGATGCCCCGGAAGGTCATCGCCGGGTACTGGAAGGACGAGAGCGTGCAGAAGCGGCTCGGCGACTGGATGAAGGCCGCTATCGGCGTGGCCGTGTCCAAGGAGATGAAGGTCATGCGCTTCGGCGACAACATGCGGGAAGTGGCCGTGACTGAGGGCGACAAGGTGGAGGTCCAGACCAAGCTGGGCTGGCAGGTGAACACCTGGGCCACCGGCGATCTGGTGAAGGAGATGGACGCCGTTACCGAGGCGGAGATCGACGCGCTGATGGCCGTCTACGAGGCCAATTACGACATGGCGACCGATAAGGTGGACCACGTGCGCTATCAGGCACGGGAAGAGATCGCCATGAAGAAGATGCTGGACAAGGAGGGCTGCAAGGCGTTCTCCAACACGTTCCAGGACCTGTACGGCATGGAGCAGCTGCCCGGACTGGCCAGCCAGCACCTGATGGCCCAGGGCTACGGCTACGGCGGCGAGGGCGACTGGAAGGTCAGCGCCATGACCGCCATTATGAAGGCCATGGGCGAGGGCGGCAACGGGTGCTCCCTGTTTATGGAGGACTACACGTATCATCTGGTACCGGGCCAGGAGTACAGCCTGGGGGCCCATATGCTGGAGGTGTGCCCCTGCTGCGCGGCGGCAAAGCCCCGGATCGAGACCCATCATCTGGGCATCGGCATGAATGAGAAGGACCCGGCCCGTCTGGTGTTCGAGGGCAAGGAGGGCGACGCCATTGTGGTGAGCCTCATTGACATGGGCGGGCGGCTGCGGCTGATCTGCCAGGATATCCACTGCGTCAAGCCCATTCTGCCCATGCCGAACCTGCCGGTGGCGCGGGTGATGTGGCAGGCGCAGCCCAGTCTGACCACAGGCGTGGAGTGCTGGATCACAGCAGGCGGCGCCCACCACACGGTGCTCAGCTACGACGTGACGGCGGAGATGATGAAGGACTGGTGCGCCATGCTGGACATCGAGTTCGTACATATCACGAAGGACACCACGGTGGAGAGCCTGGAGCACGACCTGTTCCTGTCCGATCTGGCGTGGAAGCTGAAATAATCTTGTTCGTGGGGCTGTAAAAACAGCCCGCATCCAAGAGCGGCCGCCCTCTTCCGGGCGGCCGCTCCTGGCATCTGCCGCTGCTCACAATTTCCAAAACAAGGATAGCCACGATGCACGGCCTTTGTCAATTGCTGTTTTGCAGGGGGGCTGTGTATGAACAGGTTTTCAGCAAAACGGGACCGCCTCAGCTTTGAGGCGGTCCCGCTTTATATGACCAATACGGCTTACAGCTCCAGGTAGGAATCCGCGTACAGGTTGTTGTTCTTGATGATGTCGCAGCTCTTGATGGTCTCCATCAGGCGCAGGTCGTTGGGGTTGACGATGGCGGAGGTCAGACCCTGCATCATGCACATGGCCACCATGGCGGAGTCCATAATGGGCCGGATGTGCTTCGGCATGCCGTTGGAGTTGTTGGACAGACCGCCGGTGGACTTCAGTCCCTCGTCGGAGAAGGCCTTGATGGCGTTCAGCACGTCCATCTGCTTGTCCTGCATGCCCTTGATGACCAGGAACAGGGGGTCGAACCACAGGTCGTCGGAGTCCATGCCCAGGTGCAGGCCCCGCTCCAGCATGTTGTGGCAGTGCATCATGCGCTCCTCGTTGTCCTTGGCAATGCCGTCGGCAGAGCAGAGGGCGAAGACGATGGCGTCGTTGGCCGCGGCCAGGTTGATGAAGTCGATACGGCTGCCGGCGTCGGCGGAGTTGACGATGGGCTTGCCGTTGGTGCGGTTGTACACCTTGATGCCGGCCTCGATAGCGGCCATGTTGGCAGTGTCCAGCGCCAGAGGCACGTTGTTGAAGTTCTGCTGCAGCAGCTGCACTGCCCAGGTCATCAGCTCGGGGCCGTTGCTCTCGGCAGGCCCGATGTTCAGATCCAGGTAGGTGGCGCCGGCGGCGATCTGCTCAGCGGCACGCTTGAGGATGGGGGCCTCGTCGTAGTTGTCCATGGCCTTGCGGATGACGGGGGAGATGCAGTGGATGCGCTCGCCGATGGTGACGAAGGTCTGGGCGTTGGGATCGTGGCCCTTGTAGGTGACCGGCTTGTCGTCGATCATGTAGGGGCCGTTGACCACGATGGGCGGCGCAGGAATGACCTTCTTCGGCGCGGGAGCGGGCTCGGCGGCAGCGCCGGCGGAAGAGGCGGCGGCACTCTTGTCCACGTAGCTCTTCTTCCACTCCTCGTCCCGCAGGTACTTCACCAGCTGGACGGCCTCGGTGGTGCCCACGATGACGCTCCAGTCGGGCAGCTTATCCTGGATCTCGCCCTTCATCACGGCCACCTTGCCGGGGATAATCAGGGCGCGGCTCTTGATCTTGTTGGCGATGTCGAACTCGTCAAAGAACTTCTTGATGGAGGAGCTGGAGAACTTGCCGGCGGCCCAGGCGGTCAGAACGGACATGCCGGAGGCGTCGGTGATCAGCAGGTTCACAGGCATCTTGCTGCGCTCCAGCTCGCCGGAGACCAGGAAGTAGGTCAGGGCGAAGTCCACGGTCAGGCAGCAGGGGCTGTTCTCGTCCGCGCCGTTGATGGGATAGATGCCCGGGAGCCACCTTCATGGGCTTCTGGGGGTCGGTGAAGATGTTCTGGCGCAGGCCGTACAGGGGCAGGGCCTTGGCGTAGGTCATCTCGGAGCAGACCACGATGGAGCCGTACTTGCAGGTGAACAGACTCAGCAGGGCGGCCTCCAGGTGGGCGTCGCCGTTGGCCAGGCCCGCCACGTTGACGATGGAGGGATAGCCGAAGGTGCGGTCGCCGTCCTTCAGAGCGGCCCGGCGGATCTGCACCGCGTTGGCGTAGGCGTCCTTCACAGAGGCCTCGCCCACGTCCAGGATCAGGTTCTTGTTGCCGGCGGCCTCCAGCTTCTCCACCAACTCGTGGAGCTGCTCCAGGCTCTCAGCCCGGACGCCCAGCAGGGCCTTCGCGCCGGCGGCGATGGCGCTCATATCGGCGAAGTTGCCGGCGTCAGCGCCGTTGACGATGATGCTGCAGCCCGCGGCGGCCTCGACGCCGGCCTTCATGGCCTCCACGTCGGTGCAGCTGAGGACCATGGGACGGCCCAGAGCCTTGGCCTTGGTCACCAGGGCGGCGTAGTCGGCGGCGGACTTGTCGCTGCTGTGGCGGACATAGACCATCTCTACGTACATCCGCTCGCTGATGCGCTCGTAGTCCACGGCGGGAATGGCGGCCAGGACGGCGTCCTGCTTCGCCTCATCCATGCAGTCGCAGACCTGCACCGCATACAGGGTCTTGGACACCAGGGTCTTCTCGTGGCGGCTCAGCACCGTCTCGCCGCCCAGGGCCAGGTCGCCTACCTTGTAGGACTTCATCGGGGGCGCGGTGGCCTCGGACAGGGTGGACAGGGCCGCTTCGGACATATGGGGGCACTTCTCAATGGGGATCGCGCCGGAGGCCACCTTCATGGCGAACGCCATACAGGTGGGGTTGCCGCAGTCCTTGCAGTTGGTTTTCGGGGTGAGCTTAAAAATGTCAAGACCTTTCAATGCCATGGTTCCGGCCCTCCTTACATCAGCGCGGCCACGAGCCGCGCAAGAGTATCAATGGATGCGGGGTGCTTGAGGATAACAGCGTCGCTGCCGTAAGCGAGGCAGGCGGTGGCTGTCTCCACTTCCATATCGATGCCCCGCTCTTCAGCGCTGCCCCAGCCGGGGTTCTCCTCTTCGGGAGCGGTGGACTCCTTCACGCCCCAGGTCTCGATCCCCACAGGGGTGATGATGGGCATTTGGAGGGTGTTGTCGTTCTGGCTGAGGGCGGCCGCCTTGACGCGCTCCAGGGTGGAGACCACGTACTCAAAGCCGTAGCCCGCGGCGGCAGAGCCGATGTTCATGGCAATATTCTGTCCGCTGACGCCCATCTGGGTGATCAGCACGTTGAGCTGCTTGGCCAGGTTGATATCCACGGCGGACTCCGCGCCCACCTTCTGGCCGTAAGCCATGCCCGCGCCGGCGGCCACGGCCTTGTAGTCCTCCTCCTTGGCGCTGAGGACCAGGATGTTCTTGCCCTGGAGGGCCTCGGAGACCTTGGCGAACAAATCGGAATCCTTGTCGGTGTTCTTGCAGCCCGCCACGACGATGGGCTTATCCACCACCTCGGCCACCGCCTTGGCGTCGGCCACGCAGTCCTCCACGGACTTGTTGGCGCCGTTGGGGTCCGCCAGGTCAAAGCGGATGCACACGAAGTCCACGTTCTCCAGCTCAGCGGCCTTCTTGGCTCTGGCGGCCAGGGTGTCGCAGCCGGCGTAGAACTCCTTCAGCCCCTCGCTGGGCTGTTCCGGGTCGTCGGACACGTCAATGCCCAGCTTGGGGCGGTTGGCAATGGGCGCGTCAAAGGCGTAGAGGTTGAAGACATTCTGGCCGCCCAGGGTGGTGGCCTTGTCTCCGGTACCCAGCGTCAGCTCGTTGATCTTCGCGCTGAATACCTGGGGCTTCTTAGCAAATGGCATGTTGATTTTGCTCCCTTCATTGTAAATTTGGCTCTATATGAACATATATGGATAACGAAAAGATGTGGTCAGATGCCCAGCTTCTTCCATACCTTCTGCAGCCCCTTCTCGGAGAAGCCGATGGAGATGCTGGGGTCAAAGGCGGCGAGATACTGGGTCTCCTTGGCCAGGTTCAGCCCGGCAGCCTCGCTGGCAGCGCGCTGGTCCTGGTACTGGGCCTGTACGCAGTGCTCGACAGGCGTGCCCACCATGCCCACCGCGTCATAACGGGCCTTGGAGCGGTGCTTGACGGGCAGGCGGAAGCGCTGCCAGCCCTGCAGCAGCTTGGGCAGCTCCTCGCCCAGCACCAGCTCCATCTCCTCCCAGTGGTCCAGGACGAACTTGACGGTGACAACGCTGGGCTCGCCGGTGATGGCGCACAGGTGGTCCACCGCCGCCGGGCTCACGTACAGGCTCCCGAAGGTAGCGGGAGCCTTGGCGGCGGCCTGGGCGTCGGTTTTGTTGGCCTCCTCCAGCACCACGTGGTAGGGGTCCCGCAGGAAGCGGTCCATGGCCACATAGCCTGTGCCGGGCTTCTCCAGCTTGCCGGAGCGCACGGCGACAGCCCGCGCGCCCAGGTCAATGAGCAGCTCCCGGCGCTCGGTCATGGCGTGGTCGTACCAGCCGCACAGCGCCTGGGCGCCGCCATACTGGATATACTCCTGCAGGATCTTCTCCCGCATATAGGCCGCCAGCTGCTCTCTGGCCTGGCAGTACCGCCCCAGCTCGTTGGTGGCGGTGAGGGGGCCCTTCAGCTGGAAGCCCTCGCCCCACAGCTCCACCATGGTCTGGTTGGTGCTGTCAAAGCCCAGGGCGAAGCCAGTCCTGCCGGACAGGAAGTCGGCCTCTGTGGTCTCAGGCGAGATCTGGGCATAGGTCTGTTCCATAGTCAGTTTTTCCTCTTCTTCCAATCATGATCCTGCGCCCTGCCGCACACGTCAGAGCGTCAGCTGGTCAAAAATCCGCCGGACAGCGGCCTTCACCGGGCTGTCCTTGGGGACGGTCACGCTGGGTCTGCCCTCGGCGTCGTACTCGTAGACCGTGTCGTCATGGGGGACGACGCCCATCAGCTTCAAGCCGTACTTGCCGATCTCCTCCTGGACGCCGGCGCTCAGCTCGCCGCCGGGGGCCCGGTTGACGATCAGCCCCACTTCCTTTGCGCCCAGCTTCAGATCCACAATCATCTCCGCCAGCCGCCCTGCGGCCTGCACACCCCGGCGGGAGCAGTCGCTCACCAGCAGGATGGTGTCCACCTGGGGCAGCACGCCCCGGCTCAGGTGCTCCAGGCCGGCCTCGTTGTCCACCACGATATAGCGGTAGTTTTTCGCATACTTGGCCACCTGGCTGGTCAGCAGGCCGTTGACAAAGCAGTAGCAGCCCTTTCCCTGGGTGCGGCCCATAACCAGCAGGTCATAGTCGTCCGCCTCCGTCAGGGCCTCGCCGAAGCGCATCTCGGCGTAATCGGCCTTGGTCATGCCGTTGGGGATGGGGCTCTTGGCGGCCAGCTCCGCCTGGGCGATGTCCTCCCGGATATCCCCCAGAGTGGACTCCACCTCCACGCCCAGCACTTCGTTGAGGTTGGCGTTGGCGTCCGCGTCCACCGCCAGCACCGGGCCGTTCTTCTTCTCGCACAGGTACTCGATGAGCATGCCGCAGATGGTGGTTTTCCCTACGCCGCCTTTACCGGCCAGCGCGATCGTTTGTGCCATAAGGAATCTCCTTTATTAAGAGAAATGGTGCCGCGCGCCCCGCCTCCGGGCGGAAGACCCGGCGGCGGAGAGCGCTGGCTGCGCCCGCGGCGCGATCAGAGGTCAACGATGCCGGACTCCTTGACAATGCGGGCCACGTCGTCGTACTTGTTGAGGGCGTACAGGTGGATACCATCGATGCCGCAGGCGCGGTACTCGTCGATCTGGTTGATGGTGTAGGCAATGCCGGCCTCCTTGAAGGCGGCCTTCTTCTCCGCCGCAGCGGCGTCGAAGGGCTCCTTGTCGAAGGGGTTGGGGAAGATCCAGTGCTTCGAGATCAGCTCGCAGAGCTTGCGGGGCATGACGCAGCCATTGCGGCTGAGGGCCATGTTGATGGTGGCGGACATGTCCAGGATGGGCATGATGCCCACGTCCACGGGCATCCAGATACCGGCGTTGCGGATGGCCTCCAGCCAGTATTTGAACTGGTCCATATCCCAGCACAGCTGGGTCATGATATAGTCCGCGCCCTCGTCCTGCTTCTGCTTGAGGAAGCCGATGTCGGCCTCCAGGCTGCGGCAGGCGATGTGGCCCTCGGGGGAGCCGGCCACGGCAATGGTGAACTTGTCGCCGAACTCCTTGCGCACGAACTTCACCAGCTCCGTGGCGTAGTGCAGGTCGCCGCCGGTGCCGGTCCAGCCGAAGGGCAGGTCGCCCCGCAGGGCCAGCATGTGGTTGATGCCGTGGTCCAGATAGTTCTGCAGCTGCTCCTTGATGCCCTCCCGGGTGTTGCCGATGCAGGTGAAGTGGGTGACGGGGGTGCACTTGCCGTCCTTCTGGATCTTGTCCAGCACTTCCAGGTTCTTGCCCACGTTGGTGCCGCCGGCGCCATACGTGCAGGAGATATAGTCGGGGTTTAGGGTGTACAGCTGCTCCAGCACGCCGCCGGCGCCGCACAGTTTTTCCATACCCACGTCGGTCTTGGGCGGAAATACTTCAAAGGAAAACGCTGCTCTCTCTTCGAAAATTTCTGCTACGCTCATAATAAAAAGTCCTCCATTATGTGTATATTTTTGAAGCGGCACCGCCGCTTACCGGCATGAAATCAAATTGGGGTGAAGCTGTAGCGCTTGAGGAGTCCGGCGGTATCGGTGTGATAGACCACCGAGCCGTCAGAGAGGTCCTCCCGCTCGATCTTCGCCCTCGGCTCCAGGGCGCGGATATAGGCGTCGGTATCCTCCACGGACACCTCCTGGAAATCCACGTCCCGCATCTGGTTGTTGCTGCACTGGTTGAAAATCTCGCAGCAGAGCTCATATTCCCTCATTTTGCGTCACTCCGCTGCCACGATGACCGTACCGGCGGTCAGGTCGGCCATGACCAGCCGGCCAACGATGGTGGTCACATCGCCCATGACATCCACAAAGGTGAGCGTGTCGCCGTCTGCGGTGATGGTCGCCACAAATTTGCACAGGACATTGTTGTCCGCTTTTTCATTTTTATAAATCGTAGAGAGGCACATGGCAGAATTCGCTCCTTCAACAGATTACTTTTTCAGCAGCTCCAGCGCGGCGGAGAGATAGCCGTTGGCCTGGTCAAAGGACTCCACAGCATGGAGCAGCTGGTGCCGGGCCTCGCCGGACAGCTGCTGGGCGATATCGTTAAGCTCCGCTGCGTGGTGGATATTGTGGTCCAGCATGTATTGCAGCAGGGCCGTGGTCTTGTCGCCCGGCGCGTCGTGGGTGTGCTCGTGGTCATGCTCGTGGGTATGGGGATGGGTGTGTGGTTCCGTGCCGCCGGGGTGGGTGTGCTCATGGGAATGAGGATAGATTTCGTGATGTTCCATCGAAAGCGCCTCCATATTGACACAATTTTAACTAAGTACACTATACAGCAAATGTGTCAAATTTGCAAGGGAATTTGAAAGAATATTTGCCGAAAAATTTTTTTGTTCTTTGTATAAACAGACGGACAGCCGTTTTGTGCGCCGGAGGCGGATACGCGGCTGCTTTTCCAGGCAGGCAGCCGCCAACCCTGCAGGCCCGGCAGATACATGCTGCAGTGCCGCTTTAGAATGGGATTGCTATTTTTGCTCTGCCGTGGTACAATAGCAGCAGTAAAACGAACCAGGCAGGTGAGATGATGACGGATGGCAGAGAGAGCCTGGACGCCCATTACCAGCGGTACCGGCAGATCCTCAGCGATCTGACCATGATGAGCGACGCTTTTATGCGCAATGTGTTCAAATCAGCCGCGTGTGTGGAGTATATCCTGCAGATCATCCTGGGAAAAAAGGATATCCGGGTGACGGACGTCACTGTTCAGCAGGACAACAAGAACCTGCATGGCCGGTCAGCGGTGCTGGACTGTGTGGCCCATGACGAGGACAGCAGCCTTTTTGATGTGGAAGTTCAGCAGGACAGCGATGGCGCCTCGCCTGTGCGGGCGCGATACCACAGCGGGCTTCTGGACATGAACACATTGAATCCGGGAGAGAACTTTGACAAGCTGCCGGAATCCTACACCATATTCATCACCCAGGATGATGTGCTGCAGGAGGGCCGCCCGATTTACCACATTGAGCGGACAATTACGGAATCCGGCCAGCCGTTTCGGGACAGATCGCACATTATCTATGTGACCGCGAGTATGCAGGAGGACACGGAGCTGGGGCGGCTGATGCATGATTTTCACTGCAAAAACGCGGACGATATGTACAGTGAGGTCCTCGCTGAGCGCGTCCGCACGTTAAAAGAAACGCCGAAGGGGGTTGACAGTATGTGCCGTGAATTGGAGCAGCTCTATCTGGACGGCAAAAACGAAGGAATCGCGAAGGGCCGCGCGGAGGGGCGCGCAGAGGGCATTGTCTCCGGGATCAGGAGTCTCATGGCAACGCTTGGCCTGTCCATCGAGGCCGCGATGGGCGCGCTGGAGATTCCGGAGAATGAACGCGGAATGTATCGGGAGCTGTTGGCAAAGCAGTGAGCAGGAGCCGGGAGACGCATGCGTCTCCCGGTTTCCCCTTCTTCTTCGCCCAGCGGCGCCGTTCCTTTCCCGCAGCCGAAGAACTCCCACGGAAAGCAGTCTTCCGTGGGAGTTCTATGCCTGTCAGTACTGCTCCGGCGGCTCGCCCTGGACGCGCACAACGGCGGGCTTCTCCGTCTTCTCGTCCAGTACGCGGAGGACCCGGCACTGGAAGAGCCACTCGTCGCCGAAATCAAAGAGGTACTTAAACTGCATGCCCGCCGACAGCCCCAGCTGCCCCAGGCGGTACTCGCCGGCGCTCCGCTCGTTAAAGTCCCCCACCCCCGGCGCGTAGTAGGCATCCCGCTCGCTCCAGCAGATGTTGTCCATAAAGAATGCGTAGGCGTGGTCGTTGTCAAAGGCAAAGGCAGCCTGAATAGCCTCGTGGAGATCCTCCAGGGTGTCGCTCCCGGAGATGCGGATGTGGCGATAACAGCCCTTACTGCAGGAGACGCTGATGACGTACGACTGACTGGCGCGGTTCAGGTGCAGCTTGCCGGCCAGTTCATCCGTCAGCTCGTCCGGCAGGTTCTCCTGCTCCAGGATGGAGGCAAACTGCTGGCGGATATCGTCGGGCAGGTTGCTCAGCTCCGCGTCGTCCAGACTCAGCAGCATGTCGAGGATCTCGGCCACGCTGTCCGGCGTGGGCTCGTTGACCCCCAAATGGGACATCAGGGAGTCCACCGCCTCATCCATGGCGGGCAGCTCCCGGCACATCCGGATGCGGATGCCGGCCCGCGTGCAGAACTCCTCCAGCAGCGCCTTGGTCCGCTCATCCCGGACGGAGAGCAGGGAGGGGCGGAACTGCCGGTCCAACAGCAGCTGCGCGAACTTCTCCAGCAGGTCCTCCGGCTCCTCGTCGTACTTCTGGGAGATCTGCGGCGGCAAAATCTCGTCCATCCCGCTGGAGACCAGCATCAGGATCACCGGGAAATAGGGGGCGCACTCCGGGTCCTCCTGCAGAGGCTCCGGGAAGCGGAGCACCTCGCACTCCCACATGCCGGTCTTCTTCAGCCGCAGGAGCTTCGCGGCGGTGATGTCGTTGATAAAGCTCGGGCGGGGGTACTGTACCGGCATGGCCGGCGGCAGCTCCGCCCGGCCCCAGATAAAGCCCTCCCTCTCCCGCCGCAGCAGCGGCACAAACTGCGTCGCTTCGTCCACCTGCCGCAGGCCCAGGGCGCTTTTCCCCTTCTTCTGGACCTGTTCGGCCACCGCAATGGCAGCCTCCAGCGCCGCGCACAGATTGCGCTGGTCCTCCTCCTCCCGGAGGAACCAGGGCACGTAATTGGGCCGGAATTTGACAAAGTGGGGGAACGCGCCGCGGCCCCGCAGAGCGAGCCGATGCCGGCGGGCGTACTCCCTGACCGCCTCGGCCTCCTTCTCGGTCAGCCCGTCCTTATTCTCAAAGGCGCACTGGAGACAGTCCTGGCTGAGCAGGAACTCGTGGTAATTCAGCTCCGACACCGAGCCGGGCCCGGACAGCACGAGCCGAAAGGAGTTGAACCCCTTTTCGCCCACATAGAGCCCCAGCGCGCAGTGCTCCCCGATGGCTCCCATGACGGAGCAGTAGCCAATTTCACCATTCGGGAGACTGACCGCAAAAATTTCACTGTCCCACAACATTTTCCACAATTTGGTTTTCTTGTAAATAAAAGCCAATTCGAACAATTTGTCGGAAAACATTCGTCATCCCTCCCCGGTTTTTTAACCATACCATATAGGATTTTGGGGCGGATGTCAACAGGTTTTTTGAAAATTTTTCGTGAAACCCAAATCTTTATTTCAGATTTATATATAATTCAGATGTCATCCAACAAAAAATTTGTTTACATCTCTTCAGTCCTTTGCAGCTCAAGCGTTTCGGGAGAAATTTCCTGTTTTTGTAATAAAATGCCCATTTCCTGGTCAAAAAATGAATTGTAAAAAATTCAGGAGCCGGGCGTGTCCTGCCCGGCTCCTGTCGTCTTGATAGGGATTATTCCGCCTCCGCCAGGGCTTTTGCCTCGGCGATGGCCTTCTCCTGGGCCGCCGCGGGGCACTCCTCGTAGCGGACGAAATGGAAGGTGAAAGAGCCTCTGGACTGGCTCATGGACCGCAGGTCAATGGCGTAGGTCATCATTTCCGCCATGGGCGCCTCGGCCTCCACGACCTGGTAGCCGTCGCCGGTGGGATTCATGCCCATGATGCGGCCCCGGCGCTTGTTCAGATCGCCCAGGATGTCGCCCATGCAGCTGTCGGGAATGGTGACCTTCAGCTCGCCGATGGGCTCCAGCAACACGGGGGACGCCTCCGGCAAAGCGGCCTTGTAGGCCAGCTGGGCGGCGGTCTTGAAAGCAATTTCAGAGGAGTCGACCGGGTGATAGGAGCCGTCCACCAGGGTGGCCTTCAGGAACACCACCGGATAGCCGGCCAACACGCCGTGGGCGCAGGCCTCCCGCAGGCCCTTCTCCACCGCGGGGAAGAAGTTTTTGGGCACGCTGCCGCCGAAGACCTCCTCGGCAAAGATCATGTCCTCGCTCTCATCCTGGGGCTCGAAGACGATATGCACGTCGCCGAACTGGCCGCTGCCGCCGGTCTGCTTCTTATGACGGCCCTGCTTGCGCACCTGCTTGCGAATCTTCTCGCGGTACGCCACTCTGGGCGTATCCAGCTCAGCCTCCACGCCGAAGCGGCTCTTGAGCTTGCTGACCAGCACGTCGATCTGAATGTCGCCCGCGCCGGAAACCACTACCTGATGGGTCTCTGCATTGTTGACTACGTTGAAGGTGGGGTCCTCCTCGTTGAGGCGGATGAGGCCGGTGCCCACCTTTTCGTCCTGACCGCGGGTCTTGGGGGCGATGGCGCGGGAATAGGTGGGCTCGGCAAACTGCACCGGCGCCAGCCGTACCACCTTCTTGGGGTCGCAGAGGGTATCGCCAGTCTTCAGCCGGTCCATCTTAGCGATGGCGCCGATGTCGCCGCAGGCGATCTCCTTGACCTCCTCGTTCTTCTTGCCCTTGATGGTGTACAGGCGGCCCAGCTTCTCAGTCTTGCCGGTGGAGGGGTTGTAGAGGGACATGTCGCCGGTGATCTTGCCGGAGACCACCTTCACCAGGGAATACTTGCCGTACTGGTCGGAGATGGTCTTGAAGACAATGGCGGCGGTGGGGCCGTTGGGATCCCGGGCAATCTCCACCTTGTTCTCGCCGGACTCGTCGGTTCCGGTCTCCGCGCCCATCTCCTGGGGACCGGGCACCAGGTCCACGATGGTGGACAGCAGCATCTCCGTACCCAGACCCGTCAGGGCGGAACCGCAGACCACAGGGGCCAAAGTGCCCTCCCGCATGCCGACTTTCAGGCCGGCCATGATCTCCTCCTTGGTAAAGGACTCGCCGGAGAAGAACTTTTCCATGTTCTCCTCGGTGGTCTCGGCCACGGCCTCCATCAGCTCATTATACAGCTCGTCCAGCACCTTCATCTTGCTGTCGGGAATAGGGATCTCCACCCGCTTGCCCTTCTTCTCCTTGGGCATCTGGTAGGCCTTCCGGTTGAGCACGTCGATAATGCCGATGGTGCGCTTGTTGTCGTCCCAGATGGGGGCAACCACCGGGGCGATGGACTTGGAGAGGTTCTCCCGCAGGGCCTCCAGGGTGGTGGAGAAGTTGGCGTTCTCCTCGTCCTCTTTGGAGATGTAGACGATGCAGGGCTTTTTCTGCTCCCGCAGATACTTCCAGCCCCGCTCCGCGCCCACGCTCAAACCGTCCTTGGACGCGCACACCAGCACACCCACCTCGGCGGCCCGGACGCCGGACTGCATCTCGCCGGCGAAGTCGAAGTTGCCGGGGGCATCCAGCACGTTGATCTTGACCCCCTGGTAGGTGATGGGCGTCATGGCCAGGGAGATGGAGATCTGCCGTTTGATCTCCTCGGGGTCGTAATCGCAAACAGTGTTGCCGTCCGCGGGCTTTCCCAGGCGGTCAGTCACACCGGTAATATAGAGCATACTCTCCACGAGAGATGTTTTCCCGCTGCCTCCGTGTCCCAACAGGCAGATATTGCGAATGTCCATAAGCGTTCATGTCTCCTTCCGTTTAGGTACTGGACCGCTCCGGTTACGCGCCGCGCCCAGCCCGAGCTGCTGCTCAATATACTGATTATATAACTTTTTCCCTTTTAACACAACTGGAATTTTGTTATAGCTTGTATTTTAGACAAAATAGCCAAAAATCAGGAGAGAATTTTTTGTACTTTGCCGAACCAAACCCGGGACATCTGCGCAAAAAAACCGCCTGCTTTTTGCGGCAGGCGGATAATGGCGGGCGCAGAGCCAGACGCTTTACTCCTCTGCCGGCTGTATCACAAACTCCGGATTCCCAGCCGCCCCCGCGGCAATACTGTATTCGGGGAAGCACACAACAACCATGCCGTCCTCACGGACGTAGAAGCCGGTCGTCTCATCCACGGTGGTAAAGCCCCCCTCGCCGGGAGCGAAAAAATAGGTAAAGCCGTCGGCATCTCTGCTCTGGGCAATCTGCTTTTGAATGGCCGTGTTGCAGACGGAAACCCAGTCCTCGCCCAGAAAATCCCGGAGCGTTAAATCCCGGTTTTCCGTAAAATCCAGATTGTAGTAATAGCGCTCCTCATAGGAGGATACCCAGCCCTCGGCGAAGGTCACGGTGAAGGAGACCCGGTCCTCTGTCTGGCTCTTGATGTCATAGTCAATGATAACATCCATTTCGCGGCCGCCCCACGCCTCCTCCGTGCCGCCAGTGGCAAAGAAGGCCTCCCGATAGTCGGCCCAATCCTGCTGCGCCTTGGCGAGATGCAGGTCAACTTTCTCCTGGATCGCAGCATTGACCTTTTCCGCCAGGGCGCTGTCCGCCTCTATTCCGGGGACAGAGATGTCGTAATGGATGCCATCCGCGGATCTGCTGTAGTCCGCAAAGGTCAGCATCCGGAACAGTCCCCCCAGCACCGGCACATCGGCGGCGGCGCTGGCCAGCGCGGGCGACAGGTTCAGCCCCGCCAGCACCAGGCAGAAGCAGGCGGCAGTAGCCATCCAGCGGCGGACCGTCCGGCTGCGGCGGTTCCTGTACTGCTCCTTCCCCGCCCGGATCCCCGCCTGGACCCGGTCCGGCAGCTGGGAGGGGATGGGGATGTTGTCGTAAGATTCTTTGGCATTTTTGAATTCATTCATAAAATTTCCGCTCCTTCCATCGCAATGCGCAGCTTCTTCAGGCCGGCGTACAGCCGGCTTTTCACTGTGCTCAAATTTTGCCCGGTGACCTGGCTGATCTCCTTCAGGGTCATCTCCTCATAAAACCGCAGCTTGATGACCGTCCCCACCTCCGGCGGCAGGGCGTCTACCCGCCGGGCCAGCGCGTCGTCGGCAGGCTCCGGGTCCTCGTGGGGGAGCTCCAGGTCCTCCGGGAACGGGATCAGCCGCGCCCTCTGCCGGAGGGCATCGGTGCATGTGTTCATCAGGATCCGGTAAAACCAGGGCCGGACGGCCCCGGCGTCCCGAAGGCTGCCCTGCCGCTCCAGAGCGCGGCAGACGGCTGTCTGTACCGCGTCCAACGCTTCGTCGGTGTTTTTCAGGACGCTGTAGGCCAGCCGGTAAAACCCGGCCTGGTTTTCAACCAGATACTCGGTCAGGATTTCTTCTCTCGTCACATCGATGTTCCTTTCCCGTTCCAAACCCGGAACACGGGATTTGACACCGCTCTGCCCGGCCGGTGAAGGGCGCTGTCTATAGGACAGACGGAGGACCGGGCTGAAAAGTTTGCGGGCGGCAAAATTTTTGTCCATCGGCCCCCCGGCAAAAAAGCATCTCCCAGGGCGTTGACAAAGGGGCGCTTGTCCTGTAAAATAAGAGGCGCAAGCAGGACGGACAGCCGCGTGGCCGGGGTAAGAGCCGGTCATGAGGAAAGTCCGGGCTCCACAGGGCAAGGATAACGGGTAACGCCCGCCGAAGGCGACTTCAGGAAAAGTGCAACAGAAATAAACCGCCGCGGCCTGCCGCGGTAAGGATGGAAAGGCGAGGTAAGAGCTCACCCACCGGCTGGAGACTGTCCGGTGCTGTAAACTCTATCCGGAGCAACACCGCGGGAGAACATAAGGCCGGCCCGGCTGTTCTCAAGGAGGTGGCTGGAGCGGTCTGGCAACAGGCCGCCTAGATAGATGGCTGTCAGATACAGAACCCGGCTTACAGTCCTGCTTGTACCGATCAATCGGGAGGCTGTCTCGGAGCGATGGAACGGCTCGGAGGAGACAGCCTCCCGTTTTTCGCCGCCGGCTGATTGACAACCGCCGGGGACGGCGGTATAATATCTTGTGTTTGACTCTTGTAAGTATCCATACATAAAGGAATTTCTTCTATGAACAGCAGAAATCTCGCCGCCAACGTGGTGGCGGAAGTCAAAAAGGTCATCGTGGGCAAGGACGCCGTCCTCTTCAAGGTCCTGGCCGCCATTCTGGCCCAGGGCCACATTTTGCTGGAGGATATCCCCGGCGTGGGAAAGACCACCCTGGCCCTGGCCTTCGCGCGGGCGCTGAACCTGCAGTTTCACCGGATGCAGTTCACCCCCGACGTCATGCCCTCCGACGTCACCGGTTTTTCCATCTTCAACAAGGCCGCAGGCAAAATGGAGTACCAGCCCGGCGCGGTGCTCTGCAACCTCTTCCTGGCCGACGAGCTCAACCGGGCCACCAGCCGCACCCAGTCCGCCCTGCTGGAGGCCATGGAGGAGGGGCAGGTCACGGTGGACGGCGTGACGCACCGGGTACCGGACCCCTTCCTGGTCATCGCCACCCAGAACCCGACGGGCGCCTCCGGCACCCAGAAGCTGCCGGACTCCCAGCTGGACCGCTTTCTGCTGCGCCTGTCCATGGGCTACCCCTATCCGGCGGAGGAGCTGGAGATGCTCAAGCGCCGCCAGTACGGCGGGGGAATGGACGGCGTGGAGCAGGTGGTCACCCGCGAGCAGCTGCGGCTGCTGCGGGAGGAGACGGACCGGGTCCACATCAGCGATGAGCTGCTGCGGTACATCGTCCGGCTGGTAAACGCCACCCGGAGCCATCCCCAGCTCATCCAGGGGGCCAGCCCGCGGGCCTCTCTGGCCGTCATGTCCGTCAGCCGGGCGGTGGCCTTCCTGCGGGGCCGGGACTACGTGGTGCCGGAGGACGTGCAGTGCATCTGGACGGACGCTGTTGCCCACCGGCTGCTGCCGGCGCCGGGTCTGGAGGTCTCCGTCCAGGCCATTGCCGCCGAGGCGCTCAAGGCCACTCCGGCCCCCAAAATCCAATGAGGCCGGCGCTCTGGGCCCGCCGGGGCGTCTATCTGTGCGCCCTGCTGGGGGCGCTGGCCGGGCAGCTCTTTGACGTGGGCTGGCTCTTCCACTACATCTTTTTTCTGACCCTCACCCTGCCCCTGCTGAGCCTGCTGCTGAGCCTGCCCGGCATCCTGGGCCTGCGCCTGCGTCTGGGCGCGGACAGCCGCCAGACGCCCCGGAATACCCCTGCCGCCTGGACCCTCACCGCGGAAAACCGCTTCGGCCTGCCGGTCAGCCGCGTCACCGGGCGGGTGCGGCTGCGGTGCCCCTTTACCGGCGAGAACGCCAGCTTTTCCGTGGGCCTGCGGGGGGCGTCCCCCGGCGCGTCCACGACCTGGAACGTGGTCACATCCCACTGCGCTCTGGTGGAGTGCTCTGTCAGCCGCCTGCGGGCGTGGGACTGTCTGGGGCTGTTTTCCCTGCCCCTGAGGGCCCTTCCCATGGATACCCTGCTCATCACCCCGCTGCCGGAGGAGCCAAAGGGGCTGATCCTGCCGGAGAGCACCGGCTGCACCGTGCCGGTACCCAAGGGGAAGGCCGCCATGGGCGAGGACTATGAGCTGCGGCCCTACCGGGAGGGGGACAGCCTGCGGAGCGTCCACTGGAAGATGTCCGCCAAGCGGGACGACCTGGTGGTGCGGGAGCTGCTGGCGGTGAAGTATCCCCTGCCCGTCCTCACCTTTGACCACTTCGGCAGCGCGGACGCCATGGACTGCGTCCTGGACCGGCTGGCCGGATACAGCCGCGCCCTGCTCTCCCATGAGCGGCCCCACGCGGTGCGCTGGCTGGAGCCCTGCAGCGGCGCGGCCAGGGAGTACGCCGTCGGCTGTCAGGAGGACTGGCTCCGCTGCCTGCGCGCGATCTTTGCCGACCCCGTGCCGGAGACCGGCGCGGCCATTGGCTCCCTGGGAAACGGCGGGGAGGACTTTTATCAAATCCACATCGCAGGAGGCCCGCCATGCGCAGAACCATAACGTCCGCCCTGCCGCTGCTGCTGGGGAACATCTGCCTGCTGTTCCTGCTGCTGGCGGGAGGGGTTTTCTCTTTCGTGTCAGCCTACGGCCTGCCAGGCAACAGCTCCTGGCTGCTGGCGGGCTGCATTGGCTTTTCCGCCCTGTCGGCGGTCCTCTGGTCCGTCCCCCATGGGGGCTGGGTCTCCCTGGGCCTGCTGGGGCTGGAGGCGCTGGCCGTCTGGCGGCTGTGGGAGCGGCTGGCGCCGGCAATGGCGGCGCTGTGGGCGGCGGTGTCCAGCGGCGGCGCGGACGCCATGGACCTCTATCTGCTGCGGGTCCACGGGGCGCTTTACGTCCAGGAGGCCATGACCCCCGTCCTGCTTCTGCTGGCCTTTGGGCTCGCCTGTGTCCTGGGCTGGCTGGCGGTGCGGGAGCGGTGCTGGCACCTGTCGGCGGTGCTGGTGACCCTGCCCCTGCTCTCCGCCCTGACGGAGGGGGTGCTGCCGGACCTGCTCCCCCTGCTGGCGTCCGCCGCCGGGTGGGGGACGCTGCTGCTGACCAGCCTCTACAGCCGCCGGGACCGGGCCAGTCTGGGCAGAGCCCTCTGGATGAGCCTGGGAGGCATGACGGCGCTGCTGCTCCTGCTGCTGGCCCTGCTGCCGCGGGAGGGCTACTACAGGCCGGACTGGGCCACCCATACCCGTGACCGCGTCATAGAGACGGTAAACCGCGGCTTCTCCGCCCTCTGGACCGGGGGCGGCGGCGGGGCCGCCTGGAACCTGGATTTCGGCATAGCCGCGCCGTCCAGGCAGGAGGTCGACGGGCTGGTGGACCTGACGGAGGCCGGGCCCCGGAGCTATTCCCGGCAGACCGTGCTGCAGGTGACCGGCGGGACGGGGCGGACGTACCTGCGGGGCGGGGCCGCCGGGGTCTACACCGGCAGCGGCTGGGAGGCCATAGACGAGAGCGCGTACGGGGAGCTGGCCTATGCGCCCGACACGTTCCCGGCCCTGACCGCGCCGGACGGCGCGCCTGTCAAGACGCTGACCATCCGGCATGTGGGCGGCAGGGGGAAGACGGCCTATATGCCCTACCGGTTTCTGGGCTTCCCGGATGAGCGGGCGTACACCGTTCTGGACAGCGGCGCGCGGCGGCGGGGGGATGAATATCAGGTCTCATACATCCCCGGCAGCCCCATGGCCGGTGCATTCTCGTCGCTGGGCAGCGGTCCAAAGGCATGGGAACTGCGTTACCGGGAGTTTGTCTATGACCACTATCTGGACGTGCCGGAGGAGGCCGCGTCCGCGCTGTGGCCCGTGCTGACGGGATCCGTGCGGAAGCAGGTGGTGTCGGGCGCTCCCCCGGATTGGTCCGATCAGCTGCACCAGAACTTCCAGGAGTCCGCCTATTGGGCTATGTGCGCAGCCAAAACGCTGGAGGGCCTGGCGGTCTACGACCTGGATGTCCCGGCCATGGAGCCGGGGGAGGACTTTGTGACCCACTTCCTGGAGGAAGGGCGGGGCTACTGCGTCCACTTCGCTACCGCCGGGGCGCTGCTGCTGCGGATGCAGGGCATCCCGGCCCGGTACGTGGAGGGCTACGCCCCCTGGCTGGGGGAGGGCGGCGCCAGCAACGTGCGGGACAGCGACGCCCACGCCTGGGTGGAGATCTATCTGGACGGCTACGGCTGGTACCCTGTGGAGATGACGCCGGGCCGTCAGGGCGGGACGCTGGAGACAGCGGCCCCGGAAATCCTGCAGACCGAGACGCCGCCGGAAACACCGGAGGAGGACCTGCCGGAAGAGGAGGACCTGCCGGAAGCGCCGGAGGACAGCCCGCCGGAGGCCCCGGACGTCCAGGAGGGCGAGAGCGCCCCGGAGGAGCCGGAGAAAGCGCCGGCGGACCTCAGCTGGCTGTGGAAGGCGGCGGCGGCGCTGCTGGTCCTGGCCGCGCCCTATGGCGGATACCGGCTGGCCCGGCTGGTGGGGAAAAAGCGGCGGGAGCACCCGGATACCAACCGCTCTGTTATTTACGCCTACCTGCGCTACCAGCGTTTTCTGCGCCGGGGCGGTCCGGAGGAGCCGGCGCTGGAGGAGCTGGGCCGGAAGGCCAAGTTCAGCCAGCATCAGCTGACGGAGGAGGAGCGGACCGCTGCGTGGGGCTGCGCGGACCATGCGGCGGAGGAATGGCGGCGGGCCAAGCCCCCCGTCGGAAAAAAGCGCTCCGGATGAGAAAAACAGCCGGAAGACAGGAGAGGCCGCCCGGAAAAGGGCGGCCTCTTCAAGCCGAGAGGGAGAGCGCAGAAAAAGAGTGCAGGCTGCCTCTCCAATCTTGGAGAATTTTATATTGAAATACCGGGTAATTTACAGTATACTCTATCTATGAACGTTATCCGTCCCAGGAGGTGCCATGAGTACTGTCATCAAATGTGTGGACCGGCGCTCGCCGGCGGAGCGGGCCGGCATCCATGCCGGCGAAAAATTGATCTCCATCAACGGCCATGGTGTGGAGGACGTGCTGGACTACCGCTTCTACGGCTATGACCGGGACCCGGTGCTGGTGCTGGAGGAAAGCGGCGGCGGGCGGCGCAGCGTAAAAGTGAAAAAAGAGGACGCGGAGGAGCTGGGGCTGGATTTTGAGAGCTACCTTATGGACGAGCCCCGCCCGTGCAGCAACCACTGCCTGTTCTGCTTCGTGGACCAGATGGCCCCCGGATGCCGGGATACCCTCTACTTTAAGGACGACGACGCCCGGCTGAGCTTTTTAATGGGCAACTATATTACCCTCACCAACCTCTCCCCCCGGGAGCTCCAGCGGATCATCGACCTGCGGATCAGCCCCATCAACGTCTCCGTCCACGCAACGGACCCCAAGGTGCGCTCCGTCCTGCTGGGAAACAAGGCGGGGGCGGACAGCCTGGAGGCCATGCGGGCCTTTGCGCAGGCGGGGATTGTGATGAACGGGCAGATCGTGCTGTGTCCGGGCTATAACGACGGGGCCCAGCTCCAGCGCACGATGGAGGATATGGCCGAATGGGGCTTTGCCAGCTGCTCTGTGGTGCCGGTGGGATTGACCCGGTTCCGGGAGAAGCTGAGCCGGTTGGAGCCGGTGGACCGGGAGTGCGCCAGCCGGACCATCGACCAGGTGGAGGCGTTCGGGAAAATCTGCCTGGAGAAGTGCGGCTCGCGGCTGTTCTTCTGCTCGGATGAGCTGTTTATCCGGGCCGGGCGGGCGCTGCCGGACGAGGCGTATTATGAGGGCTATGTACAGCTCGAAAACGGCGTGGGGATGCTGCGCAGTCTGATCGAGGAATTTACGGCGGGACTGCGGCTGGAGGACGGACCGGCGGAGGCCTCCCCGTACACCATTGCCACCGGCGTGAGCGCGAGACCGTTTTTGCAGGAGCTGGCGGACAGGGCGGAACAGCAGTTTGGTGTGCATGGACAGGTGATTGCCGTTGAAAACGACTTTTTTGGGCATACCATAGATGTGGCCGGTCTGGTGACCGGAAGGGACCTGATCGGGCAGCTGAAGGGCCGGGAATTGGGTCAGCGGCTGCTGATGCCGGTGAACATGCTGCGCCACGGCGGGGACGTGTTTCTGGACGACCTGCATGTGTCCGACGTGGAGAAAGCGTTGGGCGTGCCGGTGACGGTGGTGGAGCAGGACGGCTTTGATTTGCTGGACGCCATGCTGGGGAGGAAGTAGTCAGAGGGCCTCGATGACCAGTGACAGGCCAACGCGGATTCCTTCACGGAACCAGTTCAGGTTGGTTTGCAAGGCAATGCGGCTCTGGCTGTCCTGGAGGGCATCGACCATTTCATGCCCAAGGGCGGGGCTGGCCCGGTCCCAAAGCTCCGCGTCCCGGCGGAGCATGTCCTGGTCCTCTAAGCTGTAGTCATGATTTCGGGCCAGCATGCCGTTGTAGATTTCTTCTATGATGTCTGACATTGTCGGGGCCTCCTTGTTTGTGATAGGGTTATTATAACCTATAATCTTTTGCACGTCAATATATTTATATAAATGCACCGACTAATTTTGCAAGAGGTATCTATGGAACATTCAGATAGAATTTTACAAATTTTTGCGGATAGAGGGCTTACGGGCTACAAAGTCGGAAAAGCAACCGGTTTAGCTGCTAATCTGTTTATTTCTTGGAAAAAGAAGCCTACATCAAAGATTCAGTCCTGTTCGCTTGTTTTAATTGCAGATTATCTGGGATGCTCTGTCGATTACCTGTTGGGGAGGACGGAGGACCCGGAGGTGCATCAGCTGCCGGAGGATTAATAGTAGGGGGGAAAGGATATGGTTGAAAGTATTATGACAGATAAACAATTTGATAGAATCATCCAAATGATCCGCATGGTACTGGATGGCTGTAAAGACCTGGAAGAAGCCAAGCAAAAAATCGACCAACTGCTGGGGGACCGCAAGGACAAGGAAGAGTAAGAGGGACAATACTTGATGCAGCGCGGATAAACGGAGGTATCTGAAATGATACGGAACATCACAGATATTCAATCTTCCCTTGCGCCGGTTTTTCGTTCATACGGGATTTCCCGCGCCGTCCTTTTTGGTTCTATTGCAAAGGGAACCGCCACGGATAAGAGCGATCTTGATCTGCTTGTAGACAGCAAACTGCGGGGGCTGAATTTTGTCGGTTTTATGGAGGCCGTCCGTCAGGCGGTTGGTATGCCCGTGGATGTGTTTGATGTGACGCATATTGAGAAGAATTCCAGAATTGAGCGGGAAATTCGCTCTACGGGAGTGACGATTTATGAGAAATAGCGTCATCATACAAAAGTTGTATCAATATACGCTCAAGCTGATGGATTATTGCGATGGCTACACCTATGACAGCTTTACAGCAGACATAAAACTGGTGGAAGCATGTGTATTTAATCTCAGTCAGATGGGTGAGCTATGCCATATTGCGGATCAGGAATTTACAAAAAATCATCCTGAGATTCCCTGGGCTCAAATATATGGTTTGAGGAATCGTATTGTTCATGATTACGAAGGAGTCAACCTTTTGCTGGTATGGGAGATTATCAATGAGGACATCCCTGTCCTGCAAGAGCGCCTGCGGAAACTGATTCCACAGTTATACTCATGAACGATGAAATATGCGGGAAAGGGGACCCCTCAGTCACGCTTCGCGTGCCAGCTCCCCTTTCAGGGGAGCCTTTTC
>CAJTPV010000003.1:0-100118 GCA_910578505.1 uncultured Oscillospiraceae bacterium
CCTCCATTGGTTTGCCAGCTCTGCCTATTGTTAGTTTTTTTGATGATTGCTATAGAAGGAGGGAGGGCCATGATAGGATTTTGGATTTTTATGTTGGTGATGGATTTATTGGTTCCAGCTGTCATGATTGGCTTTGGAAAGCTGTTTCTGAATAAAGCGCCTCAGAACATCAATTACATTTTTGGTTACCGGACGGCCATGTCCATGAAAAATCAGGATACCTGGCAATTTGCCCATCGCTATTGCGGGAAACTATGGGTGCGGCTGGGTTGGATACTGGTTCCCTTATCCGTCATTCCCATGCTGTTTGTCATCGGTAAAGATATTGAAACGATTGCAAATGTTGGCCTGGTAGTGTCCCTTTTGCAATTGCTGCCTTTGGTGGGCTCTATTTTTCCGACAGAAATCGCTTTGAAAAAAGCGTTTGACAAAAATGGACAGAAAAAAACAACATAAGCAGGAGAGAAGAAACCATGCAGAAGCTACTGGAAACCCTATGGAGCAAAAAAACCTCCGAAGGATATGCAGCCTTAAAAGAATTGCTGACAATCAGTCAGTCAAGCAACGCACTCTATCCCTATATGGAGAATTTTATTAAGAAGATCGACAGTGATAATTCCTATTTTCGTACCCGTGCGCTGGCCTTGATCGTCGCAAACGCACAGTGGGATACAGACTATAAAATAGATGAAAACATAGATGCCATACTTGCTCATATTACGGATGTTAAACCAATCACTGCGCGGCAGTTCATCAAAGACCTGCCCCGTCTCGCAAAAAGCAGGCCCGACTTGCGCCAGGATATTTTATCCGCCCTGCGTGGCGCGGACGCACTGCGCTATTCCCTCAGTATGCGTCCCCTTGTTGAGGGGGACATACGGAAAGCCATTTTGGAGATAGAAAAACAGGATTGAGCAATGAAAAATTTATATATGATCGGCGGCACGATGGGCGTTGGGAAAACAACGGCCTGCAAGCTGCTCAAACGCAGACTGGACAACGCGGTTTTCCTGGACGGCGATTGGTGCTGGGACGCCGACCCCTTTCAGGTAACAGAGGAGACAAAGGCGCTGGTGCTGGACAACATCTCCCACATGCTGAACAACTTCATCCACTGCACAGCCTATCAGAATATTATTTTCTGCTGGGTCATGCACGAGCAGGAGATCATCGACCATATACGCTCCCGGCTGGATACGCGGGAGTGCAATGTGAAGACAATATCGCTGGTTTGTGACAAAGCTGCGTTAGCAAAGCGGCTGCAGAAGGATATCGGCCAGGGAATCAGGCAGCCCGGCGACATTGCGCGGAGCAGCGAGCGGATGCCGCTGTACGAAAAACTGAACACCGTCAAAATGGATGTTTCCAACCTCACACCTGCGGAGACAGCGGAACAAATTGCGCTGCTGTAGGCGGGAGGACACCGCCAGGGTCACGGTTCGGATGACTGCCTGCTTTAAGCAAAGTGTTTCCGAACGGAGGAAACCAAGGGGCGGTGATGTCCTTCCAGGCCCTACAAATGGCATTATTTTGAAATAAAAGTAGGCCCCATCGAGCGAATCTGTAAGAAATGTGAATTTCCCCTTGCAATCTGTGAAAAATATGGTAAAATAAAGGTACACTATACCACATTAGGAGGTTTTTACCATGCCCCTCGTAACTACTACCGAGATGTTTAAAAAGGCCTATGCCGGCGGTTACGCCATCGGCGCTTTCAACGTCAACAACATGGAGATCGTCCAGGGCATCACGGAAGCTGCCAAGGAAGTCAACGCCCCCCTGATCCTGCAGGTGTCCAAGGGCGCCCGCGCCTACGCCAACCACACCTATCTGGTGAAGCTGGTGGAGGCCGCTGTTATTGAGTGCCCCAATATCCCCATCGCGCTGCACCTGGATCACGGCCCGGACTTCGAGACCTGCAAGAGCTGCATCGACGGCGGCTTTACCTCCGTCATGATCGACGCCAGCTCCAAGCCCTTCGCGGAGAACATTGAAATCACCAAGAAGGTGGTGGAGTATGCCCATGACCACGGCGTCGTCGTAGAGGCCGAGCTGGGCACCCTCGCCGGCATTGAGGACGACGTGAAGGTCTCCGCCGAGGATTCCTCCTACACCCGCCCGGAGGAGGTGCAGGAATTTGTTGAGAAGACCGGCTGCGACTCCCTGGCCATCGCCATCGGCACCAGCCACGGCGCTTACAAGTTCAAGCCCGGCACCAAGCCCCAGCTCCGCTTTGACGTTCTGGAAGAAGTCGAGAAGCGTCTGCCCAACTTCCCCATCGTGCTCCACGGCTCCTCCTCCGTGCCCCAGGAGTTTGTTGAGATGATCAACGCCAACGGCGGCAATATGCCCGGCGCCATCGGCGTCCCTGAGGACCAGCTGCGCAAGGCCGCCTCCATGGCCGTGTGCAAAATCAACATTGACTCCGACCTGCGTCTGGCCATGACCGGTACGGTCCGCCAGTTCTTTGCCCAGCATCCCGACAAGTTCGATCCCCGCGAGTATCTCAAACCCGCCCGCGCTGCCATCAAGGAGATGGTCAAGCACAAGCTGATCAACGTCCTGGGCTGTGACGGCAAGGCATAAAGAAAACGTTAAGCGCCTTCGCGGAGCCGCCCCACCAGGGTGGCTCCGCGTTTTTACTTTTCTGCGTCTGAAGGAGGAGGGAGGAGCAAATGCAGCAAATGATCCGTGAGCGGGAGCAGCGGATTGGGCTCTATCTGAAATTTTTTGTCAAATGGACGGCGCTGGCTCTTCTGGCCGGCGCAGTCTGCGGCGCGGTGGGCGCGGTGTTCCACCACCTGGTGGAGCTGGCGGGAGCGCTGTTTACCAGCCACAGCTGGCTGCTGTACATACTGCCCGTCAGCGGCCTTGCGGTTGTGTCGGTCTACCGGATGTTCGGCGTGGAGCCGGAGGAGGGGGCGAATCTGGTGATCCGCTCCCTGCGGACGGGGAATCCAGTGCCGCCCACGGCGGCGGCCCGTGTGTTTGTGTCCACGATCCTGACCCATCTCTGCGGCGGTTCCGCCGGGAGAGAGGGGGCGGCGCTGATTATCGGCGCCGGAATGGTAACATTCTTTGAACGACTGTTTCATCTGAGCGAGCGGGCCAAAAAGAAGATGACCATGTGCGGCATGTCCGCCCTGTTCAGTGCGGTATTCGGTACGCCGGTGGCCGCGGCCCTGTTCAGCATGGAGGTATCCTCGGTAGGCGTTCTCCAGTATACGGCCCTGTATCCCTGCCTGGCCGCCAGTCTGACGGCTTGGGGGGTCAGCAGTTTTTTGCGGACAAAGGGGGTCAGCATGCCGCGGATAACCTATCCGGCCGCCAGCCTGGGGACGATGCTGCGGGTGACAGTGCTTGCGCTGCTGTGCGCGGCATGCGCCATTCTGTTTTTATCCGTGGTCCATTTTGCGGCCCACCAATTTCACCGCCGCTTTGAAAATCCCTATATCCGCATCATAGCGGGCAGCATTCTGCTGATTATCCTGACCCTCCTGCTGGGCCGGGACTACAACGGAGCGGGCATGGGAATTGCTATACAGGCCGTAGCCGGGCAGGCGGTCCCCTGGGCGTTCCTGGCGAAGATCCTGCTGACGGCGGTGACCATCGGCGCGGGCTTCAAGGGCGGCGAGATCGTACCGGCTTTCTTTATCGGCGCTACATTTGGCTGCGCGGTGGGGCCCCTGCTGGGACTTGATCCCGGATTTGCAGCGGCGCTTGGCTTGATTGCCCTGTTCTGCAGTGTGGTCAACTGCCCGGCGGCCTCCATTGTCCTGTCTGTGGAGCTGTTCGGCGGGGAGGGGCTGTGGTTTTTTGCCGCCGCCTGCGGGCTCAGCTATCTGATGAGCGGCCACTATACGCTCTATGCGGAGCAGAACTTTGTCAATTCCAAGCTGGAGAAAAACGTGGAGTATTGAAACGACAGCGCCCGCCGAAAAAACGGCGGGCGCTGTTTCGTATGGTTTCTTTTGCCTACGCTGCCGCATCCGCAGCGGCCTCGGTGTCCTCCATATCTTCAGCGGCATCTTTTGTCTCAAACAGAGACACAGCCTCGGCGGCTTTATAGAGAATCGCGCACATCTCTGCCCGCGTCAGCGCACTGTCCGGCCGGAAAGCCCCGCCGTCATACCCGGAGATTACCCCCAGCTCTGCCAGCGCGGCTGCGGCGCTGTCGTCCGTATCCGAGAAGGGGGAGGGCCCCTCGGCGGCGGGGATGCCCAGCACCTCCACAACCATCTGGCAGAACTCCAGACGCGAGATGGTCCGGCTGTCCTCCAGCTCCGGCTCCTGGCCGGTCAGCGCCAGCAGAGCGCCCATGGCCGTATCCCAGGCGGCGCTGTCACCGGGGCGGAACGCGCCGCTCTCGTCACCCTTCACACACCCCAGCTCCGCCAGGGCCAGCACATAGGGGGCATACCAGCTGTTGGAGGAGACGTCGGTAAACGCCGTCGCATTCCGCAGGGCCTCCAGGCGCTGGTCCACCCGCAGTGTCTGGCGCAGCGTCTCCGCCAGCTTTTTCAGATAGCCGTCCGCCAGGGGAGAGGTCATGCCCACAGCGGAAAAGCTCTCCCGGAAGTCATAGGAGGCGTCCAGGGCTGTGTAGGCCAGATAGCTGTCCACCGCTGCCGGATAGTCCCGCTGGGCTTCCAGCCAGAAAGCGAAGGCTCCGGCGGCGGAAACGCCGTAGCTGATGTAGTAGAAGGGCTGCGTAAAGTTGTGGGAGACCTGGACCCAACTGAGGCCATAGACGTCGGCCATGGGGCTGTCCTCCTCAGCAAAGCCGTATGCGACACTCAGCTGGCGGGCCTTATCGTTGATCTGCTGCAGGGTTACGTTTTTAGTGCCGTAGACGAACTGCTGCAGCTCATCGTAATAAGCGCCCTGGCAGATGGCCTCCACCAGGCTGGTGATCTGATAGTCCGTCACGTCCTGTCCGTCTCTGCCGAAGATCTGCGGGTAATAGTGGGAGAAGAGCAGCTCCATGCCCTGGGAATGGACCTCCATGACATCGTGGCTCTTGGCCGGGCTCAGCCACCCCCAGGGGGACCAGTAGGCGTTGTTGTAGTGGCCGAACTCATGGACTGTCGTGACGAAGTCAAAGAGGTCGTGAGCAGGGGCGTTGAAGAGGAAGGGCGCGCCATAGAGAGTAAGTACAGTGGTAAAGCCGGTGTCTGTTTTGGTTTCACTCTCCGCGGTGTCATAGAGATGGTGCTCCCGCATATAGTTGAAGGATTCCAGCAGCTCGCTGGACATCTGGCCGATATAGGGGGCCATCAGATCCAGGGCGATTTCGCCGCTGTAATCGTCATAGCAGACATTGTTTTTCAAATAGGGCAGGGCGTGGAGGGCGGTGTTCAGGGGGGCGATGTATTCCTGCACATCCTGGCGGAAGGTCTCGATTTCCTGTGGGGAGTAATCCCGGCGGTACAGCATGCGGTAAGCGTAATCCCCATAGGTTTCGCAGCCATACAGCGCGGCGATATTCCTGCGCAGCTGCACCATGCGGAGATACAGGCCGCCCAGCCTGTCGTTCATCTCCTGGGCCAGCATTTTATAAATCTCAGCATAGGTGGCGGCGTCAATGGCCTCCTCCTGATGGAAGGCCTGGTTCAGAGACTGCATATCCCAATCCCGCCCGAAGTACTCCACCGTGCAGGGCTCAGCGGAGATCCTCCGGTATTCGCTGATGAGAGCAGTCTCCTGCTGGCTGAGACTCTTCTGCTTGGCGGGCAGCGGCGTATAGATTCTGTAGTAGGCGGCAGCGGACGGCCCCAGGCGGTCCTCCAGGAAATCTCCGCAGGGGGAGCGCAGGATATCCCGCATGAGCTGGAACAGGGCGTTGGCAATGGCGGTGCAGGCGGTGCGGGAGAGCTCCAGCTCCTTTGCCGCCTGTGGGTCGGCGGCATTCCGGCAGGCCTCCAGCTCCGCCAGAACGCTCATGGTCTGGGCCTCCTGGTAGCGCGTGGTCAGCATGTCAAAGCGCTCCTCGGCGGCAGCGGCGTTTTCGCTGTCATCCAGCAGAGCGCGCAGCTCTTCCATCTCCGCCAGTACAGACTTTGCGTTTATGCGGGTATAGGCCATCTCGCTGTAGTCCAGCTCAGTGTGGGTCTGGCTGGTAAAAAAGGCTGTCTGGCGGGGGCTGTCATTGGCCAGAGCCGTTGGGCATAGAGAGAAGAGGATGGTAACGGCCATAAAAGCGGCCAGCAGTTTTCTTCCCATGTGCATCATCCTTTCTGAAGACCGCGTTAGTAAAAAGGTGGTTAACTGGATATATTATACTATTAACCCTCCCTATTTGCAAGAGGAGAAAATTGGAGAACGGTCACATATTTTATGAGATAGTCCAGTAGTGAAAATGTTTCCGCCAATTTTGGGCACTGGTCTCCAGAAGACAGCCTGCAGGCCGCACTTGCAGCCCGGTCGATTGACTGCTATAATAGACAGAAAGAGAGCAGGAGGTGCGATGATATGCTGACCATATGGATGGGCCGGGCCAACACCGGCAAGTCGGCCCGGATTTTGGAGGCGATTCGGACAAGAAGAGAACCGGCCATGCTGCTGGTGCCGGAGCACGCCAGCCATACGGCGGAGCTGGAGGTCTGCCGGGCCTGCGGGCCGGAGGCCTCTCAATATGTGGAGGTGCTGAGTCTGCGGACGCTGGCCAGGCGCGTGCTGGCCCTGACAGGCGCTGCGGCTGACGGTGCGCTGGACGCGGGGGGGAAGCTGCTGCTGATGCAGCTGGCGCTGCAGGAGGTTGTCTCCCAGCTGACGGTCTACGCCCGTCCCTCCCGCAGGGCTCCCTTTCTGGCGGAGCTGGTGGAGCTGTGCGGCGAGCTGACAGCCTGCCGGGTGCAGCCGGAGGACCTGGGGAGCACGGTGGAGCTGTTGGAGGGCCTGAGCGGGGAAAAGGTGCGGGACCTGTCGCTGATTTACGCGGCCTATCTGGGAAAGCTCTGCCAGGGCGGAGAGGACCGCCGGGATCTGATGGAGAAGCTGCTGGACGGGCTGGAGGCATCGGAATTTGCTGCCGGAAAGGCTGTATATCTGGATGGCTTTACATACTTTACGGCACAAGAGCTTCAGCTGATTTCTATTCTGCTGCGGGTCTCAAAATCCGTCACCGTGACCCTGCTGGGAGATGGCAGCGGTCTGGAGATCTTTGCGCAGAGCATCCGCACCCGTGAGCGCCTCATCCGTCTGGCGGCGGACTGCGGCGCGCCCTGCCGGGTGGAGGTACTGGAGCCGGGGGAGCCGGACAATGCCTTGTCGTATTTGGAAGCCGGTTTCTTCAGCGGCGGGCAGCCCTGGGACGGAGATTGCGGCGCGGTCCTGACCCACCGGGCGGACACGCTGTTTCAGGAGACGGAATATGTGGCGGCGAAGATTGCGGCGCTGGTGCGCAGCGGTGTCTGCCGTTTTCGGGACATTGGCGTGGCCGCTCGGAATCTGGACGAATACGCCGCGGCCATTGAGAATATCTTTGAGCGCTATGGCGTGCCTGTATACCTCAGCCGCCGCAGCGACGTGCTGGAAAAGCCGGTATTAAGTCTGCTGGCCGGCGCACTGGACGCGGTGACCGGGGGATATGAGTACGAGGACATGTTCCGCTGGCTGAAGACGGGCCTGGGCGGTCTGACAGACGAAGAGTGCGACAAACTGGAAAACTATGTCATCGCCTGGGACATCCACGGCGCCATGTGGGTCCGGGATGAGGACTGGACCGCCAATCCGGATGGATGGCGGGAATCCTTTACACCTGCTCAGACAGAAGCGTTAGCGGAGATCAACGCCCTGCGCCGCCGGGTTGCCGGCCCTCTGGGCCGTCTCGCTGCAGGCATGAAGGCGCAGAAGACCGCCAGAGGCAAGCTGGGGGTGCTGTGGGCGTTTCTGGAGGAGCTGGAGCTGGCGCGGCAGCTGGAGGAGCGGACGGCGCGGCTGGAGGAGCTGGGCCAGCTTCAGCGGGCAATGGAGTACAGCCAGCTGTGGGAGCTGCTGTGCGAGGTGTCGGATCAGGTCGCGGACATTCTCCAGGACATGCCCTTGGATACAGAGGAATTTGTCCGGCTGCTGAAGCTGGTGCTGACCCAGTACGATGTGGGGACGATCCCGGCTGCTCTGGATCAGGTGCAGGTGTCCCAGATCACCCGCAACGACCGCAGCCGGGTGAAGTGCCTGTTTCTGATGGGAGCCAACGACCATGTCCTCCCGGCAGTGCAGAGCGGCGCCGGACTTCTGAACAAGGAGGACCGGGAGCAGCTGCGCCTGCATGGCATCGAGCTGGCCCCCAGCGGCATGGACCTCTTTCATATGGAGCTGCAGAATCTCTATGCGGCCCTGGCCCAGCCCACGCAGCGGCTCTACGTCACCTGGCCCGCCGCGGACCTGAACGGCTCGCCCCTGCGCCCGTCCTTTGTTCTGGGCCGGATTCGGGCGCTGCTGCCGGGGGCGGCGGAGGATATCCAGGAGACAGACTGCCGCCTCACCGCGCCCATACCGGCGCTGGAGCTGGCGGGCGGGGAGCGGAATGGCCCGCTGTGGCAGTATTTTTCGGAGGACCGGCGCTGGCGGGATGCTCTGCGGGCCATGGAGCGGGCGGCGCGGATGAGCCGGGGCCGCCTGACGCCCCAGGCGGTGGAGACCCTCTATGGCCGCAGCTACCGCATGTCCGCCAGCCGCATCGACAAGATCAACTCCTGCCACTTTGCCTACTTCATGCAGTACGGACTCCGGGCCAGGGAGCGCACGCCCGCCCGGTTTGACGCGGCCCAGGTAGGGACGTTCCTGCACTATGTGCTGGAACACGTGACAAAGGCGGCGGCGGAGCGGGGGGGCTTTGCCCGGCTGGAGCCGGGGGAGCTGGAAAAGATTTTGGACCAGGTGGTGGACCAGTACATGGCTGCCGCAATGCCGGGATTTGAAAAGCGGGAGAACCGCTTTAAATATCTCTTTCGCCGCCTGCGCAAGACCGTGGGGGTGATTGTGGAAAACGTGGCGGAGGAGCTGATGGAGTCGGACTTTGTGCCGCTGGAATTTGAGTTGGGCTTCGGTGATGGCGGCAAAGCGCCCGCCATCACCATCCGGGCCGCCGGCGCGGAGCTGACGGTGGTGGGCAAGGTGGACCGGGTGGACGGCTGGCTGAAAAATGGGCGGCTGTACCTGCGGGTTGTTGACTACAAGTCGGGGAAAAAGTCCTTTGACCTGCGCGATGTGTGCCGGGGGCTGAATATCCAGATGTTGTTGTATCTGTTTGCCCTGGAGCGGGAGGGAAAGGCGCTCTTCGGCCAGGACATCGTGCCGGCGGGGGTGCTGTATCTGCCCGCCCGCGACGTGTTGGTGAACCAGCCCAGGGACGTGGACGCCAAGACGCTGCGGCTGGCGCTGGACCGGGAGCTGCGGCGCAGCGGCATGGTGTTGGGGGAGCCGGACGTACTGCGGGCCATGGAGCACAGCGCCCTGGAAAAGCCCCGGTTCCTGCCGCTGTCCCTGAGCCGGAACGGCAGCATCTCCAGCGGCGTGGCCACGGCGGCGGAGCTGGGAAAGCTGGGGCTGTATGTGGACCGCCTGCTGGCCCGGATCGCCGCGGAGCTGCGCGGCGGCAATATTGACGCGGACCCCTGCGGGTACAGCGAGCAGGACAACGCCTGCACCTACTGTGAGTTCGCCGCGGCCTGCAACTTCCCGGACGGGGACGAAAACGACCGTCTGGAGCTGATTCAGCCGGTGACGCCCCAGGAATTCTGGGCCCATGTGGATAAAACGATTGGAGAGGGGGAGCCGTCATGAGCATACAGCTGACGGACAGCCAGCGGGCGGTAGTGGAGGACCAGGGCGGCAGCCTGCTGGTCTCTGCCGCCGCCGGAAGCGGCAAAACCAAGGTGCTGGTGGAGCGCCTGTTCCGCCGGGTGCTGGGGAAGGAGCAGGCCGACATGGACGACTTCCTCATTATCACCTATACCAGAGCTTCAGCAGCGGAGCTGCGGGAGCGGATTGCCAGGGAGCTGGGCCAGCGGATGCAGGAGCGGCCCGGAGACCGGCATCTGCAGCGGCAGCTGCTGCTGGTGTACCAGGCGGACATCAAGACCATCGACTCCTTCTGCACAGCGCTGACGCGGGAGAATGTGCATCTGCTGGACTTTGGCGGGGAGCAGGGACTTACGGCAGACTTCCGGGTGCTGGACGAGAACGAGGCCTCGCTGCTGCGCCGCCGGGTGCTGCCGCGGGTACTGGAGGAATTTTACGGCGACCTGTCACCGGGGGCCCTGCAGCTGGCGGACTCCTTCGGCTTTGGTCGGGACGACAGCCGCCTGGAGGAGCTGGTGCTGGACCTCTACGGCAAGCTGCAGAGCCATGCCTACCCGGACCGTTGGCTGGCGGAGCAGCGGGAGAGCTGGTCCAGCATGCCGGAGGATGCGGGAGAGACCGCCTATGGCCGCCAGCTGCTGGCGGATTTGGGGCGGAAGGCCCGGCACTGGGCGGCCATGCTGGAGGAGGGCCTGTCGCTGATGGCGGAGGACAGCGCTCTGCACAAGGCCTACAGCGGCGGCTTCTGGGAGGCGGCGGAGCAGCTTACACGGCTGGCGGCGGCCACGGAGCAGGGCTGGGACGCGGCGGCGGCTCAGACGGTGGGCTGGCCCCGGCTGACGGCGGCGCGGAAATGCGGCTCGCCGGAGCTGAAGGACCGGGTGAAGAGCATCTGGGACCGGGCCAAAACAGAGATGAACGGGGCCTGCGCCATCTTGGACATGTCTTCGGCGGAAGCGGCGGAGGACCTGCGGCGCTCCGCGCCGGCCATGGAGGCGCTGCTGGCGCTGTGCGGCGCGTTTTCGGCGGCGTACCAGCAGGAGAAGCTGCGGCGGAATGTGACGGACTTTTCCGATCAGGAGCACTTCGCGGTGCATCTTCTGTTGGGGGAGGACGGCTCTCCCACAGAGCTGGCGAGAATCGTGGCAGGGCGGTACCGGGAGGTCATGGTGGACGAGTACCAGGACACCAACCAGGTGCAGAACTGCATATTTGACGCCATTTCCCGCGGCGGACAGAATCTCTTTACCGTAGGGGACGTAAAGCAGTCTATCTACCGCTTCCGCCTGGCGGACCCGACTATTTTCCTGGACAAGTACCACGCCTATCCCGACGTGGAACACGCCAGGGAGGGGGGGCCGCGAAAGATTCTGCTCAGCCAGAACTTCCGCTCCCGCCAGCCGGTGCTGGACGCGGTGAACTACGTCTTCAGCGCGATTATGTCCCAGGAAATGGGGGAGATCGACTATGGAGAGGCGGAGCGGCTGAACTTCGGCGCCAGCTATCTGCCGGAGCGGGACGGCTGCGAGGCGGAGTTCCATCTGCTGGGGGTTCCGATCAACCGGGGCGGGGAGAAGCCGGCGCTGTCCCGCCCCCTGGCGGAGGCCAGATTCGCGGCAGAACGGATCCGCCGTCTGCTGGACGAGGGGTATCCGGTAACGGACGAGGCGACAGGCGGCCTGCGGCCCTGCAGGCCGGAGGATATCGTGATCCTGATGCGCTCCCCCGGCCCCCGGCTGCGCCACTATACCAGGGCGCTGACAGAGCGGGGCATTCCCTGCGGCGCGCAGGAGGACGAGGACTTCTTTGCCACTATGGAGGTGGCGGTGGTCTACTCGCTGCTGCAGATTCTGGATAACCCCAGGCAGGACGTACCGCTGATCGCGGTGCTGCGCTCGCCGCTGATGGGCTTTACAGCGGACCGGCTGGCGATGATCCGGGGCAAACACCCGGCGGGCGGCTTTTACGACGCGGTGGAGGCCAGCGGGGATGCGGACTGCCAGGCGTTTCTGGGGCTGATGGGGGAGCTGCGCTCTCTGGCAAAGGACCTGAGCGTACAGCGGCTGATGTGGCTGCTGTACAACCGGCTGAATATTCTGGGCGTATTCGGCGCCATGCCTAACGGGGAGCGGCGGCGGGAAAACCTGATCGCCCTGTACGAGCACGCCAAAGCCTTTGAGGGGGCGGGATACAAGGGGCTGTTCGGCTTTGTCAGCCACCTGCGGTTTCTCCTGGAGACAGGGGAGCAGCCGGCGGTGGCGGCGGGATGCGCCTCCGGCGGGGTGCAGATCATGAGCATCCATAAGTCCAAGGGCCTGGAATTTCCCATCGTGGTGCTGGCGGATTTGAATAAGAGTTTCAACCGGATGGACCTGCAGATTCCGGTGCTGGTCCATCCAAAGCTGGGGCTGGGCCCCATGTACATTGATCTGGACCGCCGTATCCGCTACCCCACCATCGCCCGGGAGGCCGCCTCCGCGCGGCTGAGCCGGGAGATGCGCGCGGAGGAGATGCGCGTGTTATATGTAGGAATGACCCGTGCCAAGGAAAAGCTGATTATGACGGCGTCCATGCCCTCGGCCCCCAAAAAGCTGGGGGACCTGACAGTACAGTCCACGCTGACAGATTTGTCCAGGCCGGTGCCGCCGGAGACGGTGGACGGCGCGCGGTCTATGGCGGAGTGGATCCTTCTGCCGCTGCTGCGGCGGCAGGATGCGGCGGCATTGCGTGCGCAGACAGGCCTGGAGCTGACCGGCTGGGCGGAGACGGAGGATACTCCCTGGCAGGTGGCATACCACGACGGCACGCTTTACGGCGAGGCCCCGGCTCTGCCGGCAGCGGAGCCGGCTTGTGATGAGGAGAACGCCGCGCTGCCGGTGGACAGGGAAGCGCTGGATTATGTCTATCCCCATCAGGCAGCCATCTATACGCCCACCAAATTGACCGCCACCCAACTGAAGGGACGGGAGAAGGATCAGGAGATTGCGGAGAACACTTTGCAGCCCTATACCCGCAGCAGCTTTGCCGCCCCGCGCTTTCTCTCCGGCCAGCGGCCCCTGACGGCGGACCAGCGGGGGACGGCCATGCATCTGGTGCTGCAATATCTGCCCCTGGACGGCAGCGGCCAGAAGACCGTGGACGAGCTGCTGGCGCGGCGGCTGTTGACGCCGGAGCAGGCGGCGGCGGTGGACGTGGCGGCCATAGACAGATTTCTGGCCTCGCCCTTGGCGGAGGAGCTGCGGCAGGCGAAGGAGCTGGAACGCGAATTTCGCTTCAGCCTGCTGGTCCCGGCGGGGATGTACTACCCGGAACTGGGGGAGGAGGACGAGGTGCTGCTGCAGGGGGTGGTGGACCTGTACGCGGTGTCGGACGGGAAGGTGACGGTAGTGGACTTCAAGACGGACCGCGTTACAGAGCGGACGCTGCCGGAACGGGTGGCGCGATATCGACCCCAGCTGGAAGCTTACAGCGGGGCGCTGGAGAAAATATTGGATAAAACAGTGGCGCGGCGGGTGCTGTATTTCTTCCATACAGGGAACACTGTAGAGGTTTAGAAAAATTTTTCAAAATCTGACGATTCTGCTTGCAATTTCCGCCGCAGTATGGTATCCTGTTCAGGCAAAAAGGGCGGTCCTCTGTCAATGGGCAGGCGGAAAAAGCTGCTGTCCGGGAAAAATTGTTAAGAACGCCTATAAAACAGGAGGAAAATCATCCATGGATCTCATCAAAGAACTGACAAAATCACAGCTGAAGGAAATGCCCCCCGTATTGGTGGGCGACACGGTGAAGGTACACGTAAAGGTCAAGGAAGGCGCCCGGGAGCGCATCCAGGTCTACGAGGGCATCGTGATCGCCAAGAAGCACGGCGGCATTGAGGAGACCATCACCGTGCGCCGTATGTCCTACGGCGTAGGCGTGGAGAAGGTGTTCCCGCTGCACTCCCCCACCATTGACAAGATCGAGGTGGTACGCCACGGTGTTGTGCGCCGCGCGAAGCTGTACTATCTGCGCGACCGCGTCGGCAAGGCTGCCAAGGTGCGCGAGAAGCTGTAATCAGTACACAAAAACGCACCCGGCTGGTTACGCCGGGTGCGTTTTTCGCGGTGAGGAGAGGCGTTTATGAAAAAATATGAATATGTTTCGCTGCACGTCAATCGGTTTATAGGGGCAAAGTCTGAGGAGCACCGGCAGATCATTGACGATTATGCCAGGAGAGGATATCGATACGTGGGGTATATTCCAACAATTATCAACGATTATGGAAAAATCAAGGATTTGGATCTGATTTTCGAGAAAGACGTATAAATATGGATTACATACTTTGTTCACAACTTCACGGTTGTAATTTGACCGGATCTATGCTAAGCTATCTGTTTGTAATACGATTTTAAGGAGTGTACGGCAAATGGCAGAAGAAAAAAAGGACCAGGAGCTCTCCCTGGAGGGCGCCGGGGAACTGCAGGAGACGGAGAAAAAGAAGGAGCCGGAATCCTGGGAGAGTACGGCCTACTGCTGCGCCCAGGCCCTGATTACAGCTGTTGTGGGCGTGGTGGTGCTGTTTACCTTTTTCGTCCGGCTGATCGGCGTCAGCGGCGGGTCCATGCAGGATACACTGTATACAGGCGACCGGCTGTTGGTGCTCAACTCCATATTCTGTGACTTTCAGCCTGGGGATGTGGTGGTGGTCAACGACTACAACGCCGAGCTGAATGAGACGCTGGTCAAGCGCATTGTGGCCGTCGGCGGTCAGACAGTGGATATCGACTTTGACAGCGGCGTTGTCTACGTGGACGGGCAGGCTCTGGATGAGCCCTACACCAAGGAGCCCACCTACAAGAGCGAGGGCACCCAGTTCCCCCTGACGCTGGCGGAGGACGAGGTATTCGTCATGGGGGACAACCGCAACCACAGCACGGACAGCCGCTCCGACCAGCTGGGCCCTGTGAAGGAGGGCTATCTCCAGGGCAAGGCCCTTCTGCTGCTGGTTCCCGGCGAGACGCCGGATACCGGCAAACGGGATTGGGGCCGTGTGGGAGCTATCGCCGGCTGACAGGAGGCGCGGATGGAAAACGCTATGAACATCCAATGGTACCCCGGCCATATGACCAAGACCCGGCGGATGATTGCGGAGCAGATGAAGCACATGGACGCCGTGTGTGAGATTCTGGACGCCCGCATCCCCCTGTCCAGCCGCAATCCGGACGTGGAGGAGCTGACAGGCGGCAAGCCCCGGCTGATCGTCCTCAACCGCACGGACCTGGCTGACCCCGCTGCCACCCGGCAGTGGGCGGCGCATTTCCGCGGGAAGGGCTATGCGGTGCTGGAGGCCAATGCCAAGGCCGGGCAGGGGACCGGGCGTTTCGCCGGGGCGGTCCGGGAGCTGCTCTCGGACAAGATCGCCGCCTATACGGAGAAGGGGCAGGCGGGGCGGACACTGCGGGTCATGGTGCTGGGTATTCCCAACGTGGGCAAGTCCACCTTTATCAATAAGGTTTCCGGTCGGAAGACCGCCAAAGCGGAGGACCGGCCCGGCGTCACCCGCAGTAAGCAGTGGATTGCCGTGGACAGGACCCTGGAGCTGCTGGATACGCCGGGCATGCTCTGGCCAAAGTTCGACGACCCGGCCGTGGGTATGCGCCTGGCCTGCACCGGCGCGGTGCGGGATGAGATTATTGACCTGGAGGAGCTGGCCTCCCATCTGATGGCTTATTTGGGCCGGCACTATCCCGACGCTCTCCTGGGTCGGTATCGGGTACAGGCGGAGCCGGGGGAGCCCGGCTTCGCGCTGCTGGAAAAGGCGGGGAAAAAACGGGGGTTCCTGGTCCGGGGCGGCGAGGTGGATACGGAGCGCATGGCGCGTATTCTGCTGGACGAGTTCCGCGGTGGGAAGCTGGGCCGCTTTACCCTGGAGCTGCCGGAGGTGGAAGAGAATGGATGAAATCCTTTGGAAGCTGGAAACCGCGGCCTGGGCGCAGGGATATCAGCACGTCTGCGGCTGTGATGAGGCGGGGGCAGGACCCCTGGCCGGGCCGGTGTACGCCGCCGCCGTCATACTGCCCCGGGCTCTGGCGCTGCCCTGGCTGAACGACTCGAAGAAGGTGACGCCCAAACGGCGGGATGTGCTGTTTGAGCAGATCCAGGAGCAGGCGGAGGCCTGGGCGGTGGCATCCGTGCCGCCGGAGGAGATCGATGCGCTCGATATCCTCAACGCCAGGATAAAGGCCATGCAGCTGGCAATCGAAGCCCTGGACCCGCCTGCGGACTACGCCCTGATTGACGGCAACCGGGACCACGGGAGCCGCTGCGCCGTGACAGCGCCGCATATGACCGCAGTTCATGGCGACAGCCGCAGCGCCAGCATCGCCGCCGCGTCCATCCTGGCCAAGGTGAGCCGGGACCGCTATATGATGGAGCTGGCGGAGCAGTACCCCCAATACCGTTTTGAGCGGCACAAGGGCTATGGCACCAGGCTCCACTATGAGATGCTGGAGAAGTATGGCCCCAGCCCCATCCACCGGCGCAGCTTTCTGAAAAAGTGGGAGGCCGGGCGTGGCGGATGAGCGCAGGCGGCGGGGCGACCTGGGGGAGGACGCGGTAGCCCGGACGCTGGCGCGGCGTGGATACGCGGTGCTGGAACGGCAGTACCGCTGCCGGTGGGGAGAAATCGACATTATCGCGCGGGACCCGGAGGGGGTGCTGTGCTTTGTAGAGGTCAAAACCCGGTCTGACGCCGGATTTGCCCCGGCCAGGGCGGCTGTGACGCCGTCCAAGCAGCGGAAGCTGCGGATAGCGGCCGGCTGCTATCTGGCGGAGCGGGGACTGGAGTGCCGGTGCCGGTTCGATGTGGCCGAGGTATACTGGGCCAGCCGGTCCATCAACTACATTATCAACGCGTTCTGAAGGGCGCGTTCCAGGAGGAACATCAAGCATGGACTATTTAAGTACAAGAGACAAGACTCTGCGTCTGAGCGCGGCGGAAGCGATCACAATGGGCCTGAGCAGGGACGGGGGACTGTTTACGCCGGTGTCCTTCCCCAATCTGGGCACACTGGGGATGGAGGCTCTGTGCGGCATGTCCTACCAGCAGCGCGCGGCGTATATCATGGGGAAATTCCTGGAGGATTTCCGGCCAGAAGAGCTGGGGTACTATGCGCTGAACGCCTATAGTCCGGAGAAGTTTGATCATCCGGAGATCGCGCCGCTGCGGAAGGTGGACCGGAACACCTGGTGTCTGGAGCTGTGGCACGGCCCCACCAGCGCGTTCAAGGACATGGCGCTGCAGATGCTGCCGCTGCTGCTCACCGCCAGCCTGAAGCGGACCGGGGAGGAGAAGACCGCCTGTATTCTGGTGGCCACCTCCGGCGACACGGGCAAGGCCGCTCTGGAGGGCTTCCGGGACGTGGAGCAGACGAAGATCCTCGTCTTTTATCCGGAGCACGGCGTCAGCGAGATTCAGAAGCTGCAGATGGTGACCCAGGAGGGCCGCAATGTGGACGTATGCGCCGTAAACGGCAACTTTGACGACGCCCAGAACGGCGTCAAGCGCATCTTCTCCGATGAGGCGCTGCGCCAGGAGCTGGCGGAACGGGGATTTTTCCTCTCCTCCGCAAACTCCATCAATTGGGGGCGCATCCTGCCCCAGGTGGTGTACTACATCTCCGCCTACTGCGACCTGGTCCGCTCCGGCGCCATCCGCCTGGGACAGAAGGTGAACTACTGTGTGCCCACAGGGAACTTCGGCAATATCCTCTCCTGCTACTATGCGCGCAAAATGGGTGTGCCGGTGGGGAAGCTGATCTGCGCCTCCAACCGCAACGATGTGCTGACGGACTTCATCCGCACCGGCGTCTACGACCGGAACCGCCCGTTCCATACGACAATGTCGCCGTCTATGGATATTTTGATTTCCAGCAATCTGGAGCGGCTGCTCTTTGACCTGAGCGAGTGGAATGATACGCTGATCCGGGAGTACATGGCCCAGCTGGGCCGGACCGGCCGCTATGCGGTCAGCCATGAGATCCGGGAGCGGCTGCAGATGCTCTTCTACGGCGGCTACTGCAGCGAGGAGGACACCGCCGCCACAATCGCCAGGCTGTACCGGAAGCACGGGTATCTGATTGACACCCATACGGCTGTGGCGGCCAAGGTGCTGGAGGACTACCGGCGGGAGAGCCGGGACGAGACGCCGTCCATTTTTGTGTCCACCGCAAGCCCCTACAAGTTCTGCGACAGCGTGCTCAGCGCCATCGGCGAAACCCCTGTCGAGAACAGTCTGGACCGGATCGGCCAGCTGCAGTCCGTTACAGGCGCGGCTGTGCCGGAGCGTCTGGCGGCGCTGCGGGGGAAGGCGGTCCGGTTTACGAATGTGACGGAGAAGGACGATATGGCGGCGGCTGTAAAGGCTTTCCTGCAATAACAATCAAAGAGAGGGGAGCTGAGCTATGGCGCTGTACGCCATCGGCGATCTGCACCTGTCCCTGACGGTCGATAAGCCGATGGATATATTCGGGGCAGGCTGGGCCGGCCATGTGCGGAAGCTGGAGGAGGCTTTTTCCCAGATGGATGAGGCGGATGTGACCGTACTGTGCGGCGACACCTCCTGGGGCATTGACTTGGACGAGAGTCTGGAGGACTTCCTGTTCATTGACCGGCTGCCGGGGAGGAAAATCATACTCAAGGGCAACCACGACTACTGGTGGAATACCGCCGCGAAGATGAGGCGCTTTTTTGAGGAGTACCGTATCAGCTCCATTGATATTCTCCACAACAACTGCTATTTCTATGGGGAGTACGCCATCTGCGGCACCCGCGGGTGGTTTTACGAGGAGGAGCAGTCAGGACACAACGAGAAGGTCCTGAACCGGGAGGTCATGCGGCTGGAGGCGTCTTTGAAAGCGGCGGGGGACCGGCCTGTTCTGGCATTTCTGCACTATCCGCCCCTGTATATGGGCTACCGGTGTCCGGAGATCATCAGCAAGCTGGAGGAATACCAGGTCCGGCAGTGCTTTTACGGTCATCTGCACGGCCCTACCCACCGGCGGGCCATCGAGGGAACGGTGGGGCATGTGGCCTATAGCCTGGTGTCCGCGGATTATCTGGGGTTTGTCCCGAAAAAAATATTGAATTAGCGAAATTAGCACTGGAATTTTTTATTCTGTTGTGATACAATACAAAACTGGCTGACTGTGAGAGGCCGACAGTAAACGGAGGAAAGTAAACATGAGTGTGAAAAGCTGCGATAAATTAGAAAAAAGTATGGTCGAACTGACCGTAGAAGTAAGCGCTGAGGATTTTGACGCCGCCATTGAAAAGGCCTACAGAAAACAGCGCGGACAGATCAGAATGCCCGGCTTCCGTCCCGGCAAGGCCCCCCGCAAAATGATTGAGCGCGCCTATGGCGAGGGCGTGTTCTATGAAGAGGCTGTGAATATCATCCTCCCCGACGCCTATGGGGACGCGGTCAAGGAGCAGGAGCTGGACGTGGTGGGCTATCCCAAGGTGGAGCTGCTGAACGTGGGCAAGGAGGGCTTCTCCTTCAAGGCCACTGTCGCCGTGTATCCGGAGGTGACCCTGGGCCAGTATAAGGGCGTGGAGGCCCCAAAGTCTGAGGTGCATGTCACCGATGAGGACGTGGAGAACCAGCTGAAGGCTATGGCGGACCGCAACAGCCGTCTGGTGGACCAGGACCGGGAGTCCCAGATGGGGGATATCGTCAACATTGATTTTAAGGGATATCTCAACGGCGCGCCCTTTGAGGGCGGCGAGGGGACCAACTACGACCTCTCCCTGGGCTCCGGCCAGTTTGTGCCCGGCTTTGAGGAGCAGGTGGCCGGGATGAAGGCCGGCGACGAGCGGGATATCGACATCACGTTCCCGGAGGACTACCACGCGGAGCTGGCCGGCAAGGCCGTTGTGTTCCACGTGAAGGCCAACGCCGTCAAGGTCAAAGAGATCCCTGAACTGGACGATGACTTTGCCATGGATGTGTCCGAGTTTGACACGCTGGACGAGCTGCGCGAGGATGTGCGGAAGAAGCTGACCGGGCAGCGCGAGGAGGCCGTCAAGCAGGAGTTTGAGAATGTGCTGATGGACAAAGTGGCGGACGAGATCCAGGCGGACATTCCTGACGATATGATCGAAAACCGCGCCCACTCCTTTGTGGAGGGCTTTGCCCGCCAGCTGATGGGCCAGGGGATGACAGTGGAGCAGTATCTGCAGATGACCGGCTCCACGGAGGACGCCCTGCTGGAGCAGGCGATGGAGCCGGCTAAGCAGCAGGTCCGGCTGGACCTGGCAGTGGCCGCCATCATCAAGGCGGAGAATATCGAGGTCTCTGACGAGGAGATTGCCGCCGAGTTCCAGCGGCAGGCCGACGAGGTCAAGATGGACGTGGAGACCCTGAAGAAGTACATGGAGGAGCCGGTGGTCCGGGAGCAGCTGCTGCGGAACAAGGCGATCGCCGTTGTTGTGGACAGTGCGGTGGCCCTGAAGCCTGAACTGACAGAGGAGAGCGAGGCGCCTGCGGAGGAGGCCCCGGCAAAGCCCAAACGGACCAGAAAGAAGAAGGAGGCCCCCGCCGAGACGCCTGCTGAGGAGCAGCAGGAGGGATAAGCAGCTCTTGTACTAAAATTTACCGGATGTGGTTATCCTAGTGCGGTGACGCGCCGAAGCGGGAGGGAGTTCACCAGTTTCGCAAATACAATTCAGGAGGTAACACACCATGAGTTTAGTTCCATATGTAGTTGAGCAGACCAATCGGGGAGAGCGGTCTTACGATATTTTTTCCCGTCTGCTGAACGACCGCATCGTCTTCCTGGGTGAAGAAGTGAACGCCACCACGGCCAGCTTGGTAGTGGCCCAGCTTCTGTATCTGGAGGCGCAGGACCCGGACAAGGAGATTCAGCTGTATATCAACAGTCCGGGCGGTTCTGTAACGGACGGTATGGCAATTTATGACACCATGCAGTATGTCAAGTGCGATGTGTCCACTATCTGTGTGGGCATGGCGGCCAGCATGGGCGCGTTCCTGCTGTCCTCCGGCGCAAAGGGCAAGCGGCTGGCGCTGCCCAACGCGGAGATTATGATCCACCAGCCCTCCGCCGGGACCAAGGGGCAGGTGACGGACATGGCCATTCATCTCAAACGGCTGCAGACCATCAAGACCCGCCTGAACAACATTCTGGCGGCCAACACCGGGCAAAGCCTGGAGACCGTCACGGCGGACTGCGAGCGCGACAACTTCATGACGGCCGAGGAGGCCAAGGAGTATGGCCTGATTGACAAGGTCATCTATTCGCGATAACCGGGAAGGAATACAATCATGATGAATGACGAGACAAAGAAGCCGCTGCGCTGTTCCTTCTGCGGCAAGCGTGAGAGCGAGGTGCGGCGCCTGATTCAGGGCCCCGGCGCGCGTATCTGCGACCAGTGCGTGCAGCTGTGCGTGAGCCTGCTGGAGGAGGAGCTGGGCCGGGGCGACTACGCACCGGAGCTTCCCGACAAGCTGCCTAAGCCCCATCAGGTGAAGACGATCCTGGACCAATATGTCATCGGCCAGGAGAGGGCGAAGATTGCGCTGTCCGTGGCGGTTTACAACCACTATAAGCGGATTTTCTTTGGCGGGTCCGGCGGGGTGGAGCTGCAGAAGAGCAATATTCTGATGATCGGTCCAACAGGCAGCGGCAAAACCCACTTTGCCCAGACCCTGGCCCGGATCCTGCAGGTGCCCTTTGCCATCGCGGACGCCACGACGCTGACGGAGGCCGGTTATGTGGGCGACGATGTGGAGAACATCCTTCTGCGCCTGCTCCAGGCCGCGGATTACGACGTGGAGCTGGCGGAGCACGGTATTATCTATGTGGATGAGATCGACAAGATTGCCCGCAAGAGCGAAAACACCTCCATTACCCGCGATGTCTCCGGCGAGGGTGTGCAGCAGGCGCTGCTGAAGATCCTGGAGGGCACGGTGGCCAATGTGCCGCCCCAGGGGGGGCGCAAGCACCCCCATCAGGAGTTTATCCAGATCGATACCCACAACATCCTCTTTATCTGCGGCGGCGCCTTTGACGGTCTGGAGAAGATCATTGAGCGGCGGACCGACAAGCGGAGCATGGGCTTTGACGCGCCCATTCAGAGCAAGAAGGACCGGGACGTGGGCGCAATCATGAAGGAAGTCCAGCCCCACGACCTGCTGAAATTTGGCATCATCCCGGAGCTGGTGGGCCGCCTGCCCATCATTGCGCCGCTGGATTCCCTGACCAGAGAGGACCTGGTCAGGATTTTGACCGAGCCCAAAAACGCGCTGCTCAAGCAGTATGAGCAGATGTTCTCCTATGACAAGGTGGAGCTGACCTTTGAGCAGGAGGCGCTGGAGGCGGTGGCGGATAAAGCCATTGAGCGCAATATCGGCGCCCGCGGCCTGCGGGCTGTGATGGAGGGCATTCTGACAGACATCATGTTCGACATCCCCTCTGACCCCCTGGTGGAAAAGGTTGTCATCACGCCCGCCTGTGTGCGGGGAGAATGCGGACCCACCTTTGTACGCGGCAACGGCAGAAGGGCCAATACGCAGACTACGGCCTGACATGACATCGTCAAAAAAGTTTCGGCGCAGCTTCGTTTCGCCTTCCGGGGACGCTCCCGAAGGCGAAACGAAGTTTGCGCAGGTGGATTTTTTGACGCTCTCTTGAAAAGCAGTGGACCCCCACTTCCGGTGAGAGGAGACCGACCTATGGAAACGATAGAAAATACAACCATGAATATGCCTGTTCTGGCGCTGCGGGGCCTGACCATCTTTCCGGGCTGCGTGCTGAGCTTTGACGTGGAGCGGGATATCTCCATCCATGCCCTGGAGCGGGCGATGGAGGGAGATCAGTACATCTTTCTGGTGGCCCAGCGGGATTTGACCACATCCGGCCCTGAGGAGCGGGATCTCTACAGCGTGGGGACGATCTCCCTGCTCCGTCAGATCCTGCGCCTGAGTGAGAACTCCGTGCGCGTGATGATGGAGGGCCGTACCCGTGCGCGTCTGCGGCGGCTGTGGCAGACCGAGCCATACCTGCAGGGGAACGTGGAGCCCCTGCGGGAGGCGAAGGCCCGCATCTCTGATTTCCAGCTGGAGGCCCTGCTGCGCCAGACCTGCAATAATTTTGCCGAGTATGCGTCCCTGACCCCCAGAATGGGGAATGAAATTGTCGCCGCCGTCATGGACGACCGGGAGCCGGGCCATCTGGCGGACTTCATTGCCCAGAACATCATGCTGCGCCACCAGGACCGGCAGGCGATCCTGGAAGAGATCCGCCCTGTCCCCAGGCTGCGCAAGGTCAACGAGCTGCTGGTCCGGGAGGCTGAGGTGCTCAACTATGAGCATGAGCTGGAGGGAAAGATTCGCCGGGAGATGGGCGAGGCCCAGCGGGACCACATCATTCGGGAGCAGATCCGCCTTTTACAGCGCGAGCTGGGCGAGGATGAGGACAGCGAGCTGGCGGAGTACCGGGGCAAAATTCTGGAACGGGAATTTTCCAGCGAGGTGGAGGAGAAGCTGCTGAAGGAGGTGGACCGCCTGGCGAAGCAGCCCTTTTCCAGCGCCGAGGCGGCGGTCATCCGCAACTACCTGGACGTATGTCTGGACATGCCGTGGGGCGAGGAGACCAGTGAGCGGGCCAGTGTCAGCGCAGCGCGGAAGCTGTTGGACCGCGACCACTTCGGCCTGGAAAAGGTGAAGGAGCGGATACTGGAGTTTATCGCTGTCCGGCAGCTGAACCCAGAGGCAAAGGGACAGATTATCTGTCTGGTGGGGCCGCCGGGGGTGGGGAAGACCTCCATTGCCATCTCTGTGGCTGCAGCGCTGAACCGGAAGCTGGCCCGGCTGAGTTTGGGCGGCGTCCGGGATGAGGCGGACATCCGGGGCCACCGCAAAACCTATATTGGCGCAATGCCGGGGCGCATCGTCAACGCCATCAGCCAGAGCGGGAGCATGAATCCGCTGCTGCTGCTGGACGAGGTGGATAAGATGGGCAGCGACTTTCGCGGCGACCCGTCGGCAGCTCTGCTGGAGGTGCTGGACAGCGAGCAGAATTATGCGTTCCGGGACCATTTTCTGGAGATTCCTCTGGACTTGAGCAAGGTGCTTTTTATTACGACTGCCAACACCACATCCACCATCCCGCGCCCGCTGCTGGACCGGATGGAGGTAATCGAACTGACCAGCTACACGGACGAGGAGAAACTGCAGATTGCACGGAAATACCTGCTGCCCAAGCAGATGAAGGAGCACGGCATCGGCGGACGGGCGCTGCGGATCAGCGACGAGGCCATCCGCTCCGCCATCACCGGGTATACCAGGGAGTCCGGTGTCCGCAATCTGGAGCGGACAATGGGGAAGCTGTGCCGAAAGGCCGCGATGCGCCTGGTAACAGGAAATGGCAAGCGAATTGCCATTACAGCAGAGAACCTGGAGGAATTCCTGGGTGTGCGCCGTTATCTGCCGCCGGTGTTGGATAAGGACCCGGTGGGCGTGGTGAATGGCTTGGCCTGGACGGAGGTGGGCGGTGAGCTGCTGGAGGTCGAGGTCAATGTGATGGAGGGAACCGGGAAGCTGGAGCTGACCGGCAATCTGGGCGACGTGATGAAGGAGTCCGCCCAGGCGGCCGTCAGCTGTATCCGCAGCCGTGTCAAACAGCTGGGGATCGATCCGGAGTTCCATAAAAACCGGGATATCCACATCCACTTTCCGGAGGGGGCGGTGCCGAAGGACGGCCCGTCAGCCGGCGTAGCGATTACCACGGCGGTGGTGTCCGCGCTGACAGAGCGGAAGGTCCGGAGCGATGTGGCCATGACCGGAGAGGTGACCCTGCGGGGCCGGGTGCTGGCCATCGGCGGACTGAAGGAGAAGACAATGGCCGCCAAACGCAGCGGCATCCGGACAGTCATCCTGCCCAAGGAGAACCAGCGGGATCTGTCCGAGATCGACCCGGTGGTACGGGAGTCCCTGCGCTTTGTCACGGCGGAGTCCATTGACACTGTTCTGAACGAGGCCCTCTACAGACCGGAACCGAGGCCGGAGCCGGAGCGCAGTGATGAGATCATTACGACATTCCTGCCGCCGGACCCGGCGGTACCGGACACGGCGCTGCGGCAATAACCTGACAGCAGAGGAGGAAACGCCATGCCCATCAATTTCAACCGTGTGGAGTTTATCCGCTCTGCCGCGTCTCCGAAGGATTTTCTGCGGGACGGTCTGCCGCAGCTTGCCTTTGCGGGGCGGTCCAACGTGGGGAAGAGCTCGGTGATCAACCGGATTGTGAACCGGAAAAATTTTGCCCGCGTAGGCGCTTCGCCGGGAAAGACCAGCCAGATCAACTATTTCCTGCTGGATGAGAGGGCGTATCTGGTGGACCTGCCGGGATACGGCTACGCGAAGGTGTCCAAGGCGGAGCGGGACCGGTGGGGACGGCTGATGGAGGCGTATTTCGCCTCCGGGCTGATTTCCTGGGGCGTGATGATCGTGGACGCCCGGCACAAGCCCACGGCAGATGATGTGACCATGGCGGAGTGGTTTTATGACACCGGCTGCCCGCTGATTGTGGTGGCAAACAAACTGGATAAGCTGAAAAAGTCCCAGATTGAGCCGAATCTGGCGGTCATCCGGGAAACCCTGTCCCTTCGGGATGGCGACCGGCTGGTGGCCTTCTCAGCCGAAAAGGGCGACGGGAAGGAGCAGCTGCTGGCGCTGCTGGAAAGGACGATGGAGGCATAAAGAATGCAGGGGTCTGCGCGGAACAGGCCCCTGCATTCTTTGCGATATCCAGTTACCGGTGGAGCAGGAATCCGTAGCCCATGGCGCCAGACAGCTCGCTGTAGCTGTTCCACTCCGCCTGGGCCAGCAGGACGATATCCCCGCTGCCATCGGGGACAACGAAGGAAAAGAGGTTGTTGTTGAAGGTAACCTCCGTCGTCTGCCCCTCCGGGATGCTGTCGCCGGCAGGTTCATCAGCGGACCAGTACGTCACCGTGACGCGGTCCGGCAGCACGGAGAAGCGCATGGAAACCTCCGTACCGGCGTATGCGGACAGGGCGGAATTTTCGGAGAGTATGTCCAGGGCCTGCAGCGGGTGGAGGGCGTCGGCCACAAGGCTCTGCCCCTTATAGGTCCAGCTCCCGCCGCCGCTGGTGGCCTGAGCGGTCTGCTGACCGCCGGCAGAGACAGTCATTGTTGGTACGGTGGCCTGGAGTTCCTCGCTGCTCAATTGTCCGCAGGCGGACAGGGACAGCAGGAAGCAGAGCGCCAGAATGAGTGCAATACCTTTTTTCATGATGAAATCCTCCTTGCATATAGACTATTGACAAAAATCCGGGCAGAGATGCTCCGCCAGATTTCGTTTTACCTCCACGCCACCCGCGGCGGATTCCGCGGAGCAGTACGGCAAAAATGCAGGTCCGTATGTCCGACAATCAGACAGCTGTCCAAATGCCGTTTCTCCGTGACGCCGAAATATTCCCGGAGTGCGGGATCATTGTCAATTGCCCTGGTGGCAAAGCCGCAGTACAGCGCGCCCAGCCCCATGGCGTGGGCCATCAGCTCCATGTTGGCCAGGGCCAGGCCGCCGTCCACAGGCCGCTCCGAGGTCACGGCGATCATCTGATTGCCGCCGTAGAAAAGCGTGTCCGGCTGGCCAGGATTTTCCAGATACTGCTCGTAGCGCCGGAGCAGCAGCTTTCGGCCATTTGCTTCGGCGAAGCGGGCAAAGCTCTCCCAGATTTTGGGGCGCATGGACTCGAACTCCTCATCCAGAACCACAAAGCCAACGGATTGACTATTGCTGCTGGTGGGGGCGCAGCGCCCCGCCTCCAAAAGCTGTTCCAGCTGCCTGCGGGTCAGTTTCTCACCAGTGAATCGGCGGATGCTGCGGCGAAAGCGCATGGCGTTCAGCAACACATCCGGCTGCAGGTCAAAGGCGCTGCTCTCATAGGGAATGGGCGGCTCTAAAGCCGGCATGGACGCCGCGCCGGCGGGACACAGGGCCACACACTGTCCGCAGGCGAAGCATACGGCCTGATTGCATTGAAAGCTGCCGTCCTGGGCCTGGTAAATGGCGCGGACGGCACAGTTTTCCGCACATTGGCCGCAGCGCGTACATTGTTCAGGATTGATCACTACCATAGTATTCGCTCCTTATCTCGTTTTATGGCAGAGGTATTATAGTACGATGCTGGAAAAAATGCCAGAGGAAATCGCGTATCTTGTCAAAAAGTTTACATTTGCCAGAAGGATGCGGTGAAAGATTTGGGAAGTTTTGTCAAGGACATAAAAAATTTGCAATTTACCACTTTTCAAACAGCGGAAAATATATTAGAATAGAGGACAGCGGATATCTCCAAAAATGAGCGGAGGGAAGAGAGCCTATGGAGAAACCAAAATATAAGCGCGTACTGCTGAAGATCAGCGGGGAGGCCCTGGCAGGGGAGAAGCACTTCGGTCTGGACTTCGCCATGATTGGCCGGGTCTGTGACGCTGTGAAGGAGGCGGCCGCCATGGGTGTCCAGGTGGGCATTGTGGTGGGCGGCGGCAACTTCTGGCGCGGCGTCAAGGACGGCGGCGGTCATATGGAGCGCAGCCGTGCGGACCATATGGGCATGCTGGCTACCGTCATGAACAGTCTGGCCGTGGCGGAGGTTCTGGAGCAGAGGGATGTCCCGGCACAGGTGTTGACCGGCGTGGAGATGCGGACGTTTGCAGACCCCTATACCCGCCGGGACGCGGTGCGCCTGTTGGAGGAGGGACAGGTGGTGGTCTTCGGCTGCGGCACCGGCAACCCCTATTTCTCCACGGATACTGCCGCTGTGCTGCGGGCCGCGGAGATCGGCGCGGATGTGATCCTGCTGGCCAAAAACATTGACGGCGTATACAGCGCCGACCCCAACAAGGACCCCGCTGCGGTGCGCTACGACAGCATCACCTATGACGAGGTGCTGGCCCGGCATCTGGCCGTCATGGACACCACCGCCACCAGCCTGGCCATGGATAACCATATTCCCGTGCAGGTGTTTGCACTGAAGGACCCCGGCAACATCATTCGGGTGCTGCGGGGCGAAGCCTTAGGAACGATTGTAAAGGAGGAGAAATAACCATGCTGAAAGACGAATACAAATCCTATGAGGAGAGAATGAAAAAGACCATCAACTCCGTGGCGGCGGACTTTGCCGCCGTCCGGGCGGGCCGGGCCAACGCGGCTGTTCTGGACAGGATTATGGTGGATTACTACGGCACTCCGACGCCCATTCACCAGATCGCCTCCATCGGCTCTCCCGACCCCCGGACGCTGACCATCCAGCCCTGGGACGCTACGGTGGTGAAGGCTGTGTGCAAGGCTATCCAGGAGTCCGACCTGGGCATCAATCCCCAGACAGACGGCAAAATCATCCGTCTGGCCTTCCCGCAGCTGACGGAGGAGCGCCGTAAGGAGCTGGTCAAACAGATTTCGAAATATGCCGAGGGCGGCAAAGTGGCCATCCGCAACATCCGCCGGGATGCGGTGGAAAATTTCAAGACGCAGAAGAAGAACAGCGAGATTACAGAGGACGATATGAAGATCGCCGAGAAAGACATCCAGAAGCTGACGGACGACATGTGTAAGGAGATCGACGCCCTGATGGACAAAAAGGAGAAGGAGCTGCTGGAGGTCTAACTCCCGGCCCCTTGAAAGGGGATACATGAATCTGGCTTTTTGGAAGAAAAAGGCGCATACGGCGGGGCAGGTGGATTTCCAACGTCTGCCCCGCCACATCGCTGTTATCCTGGACGGCAACGGCCGCTGGGCCCAGCGCCGGGGCCTGCCCCGTACCGCCGGCCACAAGGCAGGGGCGGAGACGTTCCGTAAAATCGCCACCTACTGCCGGGACATCGGTCTGGAGTACTTAACGGTCTACGCTTTCTCAACAGAAAACTGGAAACGGCCGAAGGATGAGGTGGATACCATCATGGCGCTGCTGAAGCGGTATCTGCTGGAGGCCATTGACACCATGGAGCGGGACAATGTGCGGCTACGCTTTATGGGGGATATGTCGGTGCTCAGTGAGGAGCTGCGGCTGCTGGTGGAGCAGTGCAACGCCATCTCCGACCGGCTGACCGGCTGTCAGTGCAACATCTGCATCAATTACGGCGGCAGGGCGGAAATTGTACACGCGGCCAAAGGCTTTGCAGAGGACTGTGCAACAGGAATCATAAAGTCAAACAGCTTGACGGAGGAATCCTTTGAAAAGTATTTGTATTCCGCCGGAATGCCCAGTCCGGAGCTGTTGATTCGCCCCGGCGGTGAGCAGCGGCTGAGCAATTTCCTGCTTTGGCAGTGCGCCTACGCCGAGTTCTATTTTACTGATGTGCTGTGGCCTGATTTCTCGAAAGACGAGCTGCACCGGGCCATTGCCGCTTACCAGAGTCGTGACCGCCGGTTCGGCGGCGTGAAGTAAGCCGTATCATTTGGAATGCCCAGGGAGGATTTACCAATGAAATCAAGAATCCTAGTATCTGTCGTAGGAGTGCCGCTGATTCTGGTGGTGGTGCTGTGGGCTCCCATCTGGGTGATGGCCGCGTTTTTAACGGCGCTGTCCGCCATCGCGGCCTGGGAGTTGATGCACTGCGTCGGCGCACAGGAGCATAAGGTTTTGTGTGTCATAGCCATTGCCGGCGCGGCGTTTTCCGTTGGGTTTGCCTACTTCAAGGTGTACATCTACAGCGAACTGGTGGTGCTGTATGCCCTCCTGGTTTTCTCCTATGCGGTGTTCCGGGGCGGCGAGGTGAAGTTCCAGCAGATTATGGCGGCGCTGTTCGCCATGTTTATTGTGCCCTACTCCTTTGCCACCTTCCTGCGGCTGTCCGCCGCCGGGTTCCACCGGGGGTTCCTGCTGCTGCCGCTGCTGTTCAGCTTTGGAAGCGATACCTTCGCCTTTTTTGCCGGCCGGTCCCTGGGCCGGCACAAGCTGGCCCCCCGTGTCAGCCCGCACAAGACGGTGGAGGGGGCCGTTGGAGGTTTGGCTGGGGATATGCTGGTCGGGCTGGCGTTCGCGTTTGTCATGAACCGCTTTTTCAGCCACACCATCAGCTACGGCGGCATTGCGCTGCTGGGGCTGGCCTGCAGCGTGGCGGCGCAGCTGGGCGACCTGAGCTTTTCCCTTATCAAGCGAGAATTCGGCATCAAGGATTACGGGCATATCTTTTTGGAGCACGGCGGTGTGCTGGACCGCTTTGACAGTGTGATCTTTGTGGCGCCGGTGCTGGGCGTGGTGCTTGGACTGCTGCGGGTGGTTTGAGGATACGGGCAGAAATAGAAACTTTCAACAAGGAGACAGCGTTAGATATGACACAAGCAATCTCTATTTTAGGCTCTACAGGCTCCATTGGACGGCAGACCCTGGAGGTCTGCGCGGAATTGGGGATTCAGGTGGCCGCATTGACTGCCCACAGCAACGTGGACCTGCTGGAACGGCAGGTGCGGCAGTTTCAGCCCTGTCTGGCGGTGCTCTATGAAATGGAACCCGCGCTGGAGCTGACTCGCCGTCTGTCCGATCTGGATGTCAAGGTGGCCTACGGACTGCCGGGCGTCATAGAGGCTGCGGCCCTGCCGGAGAGCGACACCGTCGTCACCGCTGTGGTCGGTATGGCGGGACTGCAGCCGACGCTGGCGGCTATCCGGCAGGGGAAACGGGTGGCGCTGGCAAACAAGGAAACACTGGTATGTGCGGGTGGGCTGGTGATGGAGAGCGCCCGCCAGTACGGCGCGGAGATCGTCCCGGTGGACAGCGAGCACTCCGCGATTTTCCAGTGCCTGCAGGGCTGTCGGGACAGAACGGAGATCCGAAAGCTGATTCTGACCTGCTCCGGCGGGCCGTTTTTCGGCATGAGCCGGGAGGAGCTGGCCCATAAGAAAAAGGCGGACGCCCTCCGCCATCCCAATTGGACCATGGGCGAGAAGATTACCATTGACTGCGCCACGCTGATGAACAAGGGTCTGGAGTACATTGAGGCCATGCGGCTCTTTGCCGTGGAGCCGGCGCAGCTGGACGTTGTGATCCACCGGCAGAGCATCATCCACTCCATGGTGGAGTACCGGGACGGCGCGGTGCTGGCCCAGATGGGGACGCCGGATATGCGTCTGCCCATCCGCTATGCCCTGACGTACCCCAGCCGGAGCCCGTCGCCGCAGCCGCCTCTGGACCTGCTTGCCTGTCCGCCGCTGACCTTTCAGCCGCCGGACACGGAGGCGTTTCCGTGCCTGAAAATGGCCATGGACTGCGCCGGAACCGGCGGCACCAGCTGCGCGGTGCTGAACGCGGCCAACGAGGCGGCGGTTGGGCTGTTTCTGAAGGAGCGGATTTCATTTGGACAGATTCCCCAGCTGGTGGAACAGGCGCTGGAGGCAGTTCCGGTGATATTAAATCCCGCTCTGGAGGATATACTGGAAGCAGACCGGCAGGCCAGAGCCGCCGTGTATGACAGGGCCTGACCCTGTCCGCGGCTCAGCAAAAACAATTAGGAAGGAAGCGTAGTCTATGTATATTATCCTTGCCATCCTCCTGTTTGGCATCTTGATTGCGGCCCATGAGTGGGGGCATTTCATCGCCGCACGTCTGTGCGGCGTTACTGTTCACGAATTTGCCATTGGAATGGGGCCCGTGATTTGGAAAAAAAAGGGGAAGAAGGGGACCCAGTTCTCTCTCCGCGCCCTGCCTATCGGCGGCTTCTGCGCCCTGGAGGGCGAGGAGGAGGAGTCCGATGACCCCCACAGCGTGAACAACCAGGGCTTTTGGAAAAAGGTATTCGTATTTGCCGCTGGAGCCATCATGAATTTTCTGGTGGGCGTACTGATTCTGCTGATTCTGAACAGCAGAGCGGCCGGGTTTACGGTGCCGGTCATCAGCGGCACCGCACCGGAATTTGCGGCGGTCAACGGCCAGACGCTGGAGGCGGGGGATGTGATCCACTCCATCAACGGCTCGCGGGTTTATATGACCAGCGACGTGGAGCTGCTGCTGAGCCTGGCCAACCGCGAGCCCATCGACCTGGTGGTCCTGCGGGACGGCCAGCAGGTGGAGCTGAAGCAGCTGCCGGTTCGGGAGTATACGGACAGCGAAGGTGGGACCTACGAGGGCTACGGCCTGTACCGTACCGTGGAGGTGCAGAAGGCCACTCTGGGACTGAAGCTGAAATATACATGGTACAACGCCGTTGACTTTGTGCGCATCGTCTGGTACAGCCTGAAGATGCTGGCCACCGGCAGCGCGGGGGTCAGCGACCTGAGCGGACCGGTGGGCATTGTTTCCACCATCAACGAGGTGGGGACCCAGAGCGTCAGCGTGGGCGCGGCCCTGGAAAATATCGCCTATTTCGGTTCCATGATCGCGGTGAACCTGGCGGTGATGAACCTGCTGCCGATCCCCGCTCTGGACGGCGGGCATATTCTTTTCCTGGTGGTTTCCACTGTGTCGGAAAAGCTCTTCCGGCGTAAAGTGCCCATGAAATACGAGGCTGCGGTGAACATGGTGTTCTTCGCGCTGCTGATGGGCCTGATGCTGTTTGTGACCTTCAACGATGTACACAAGCTGATCGTGCAGCAGCTGGAGAGGTGAGGCGTATGACGAAGCAAATTTTTGTGGGAAACGTTCCAGTGGGCGGAGGCGCGGCGGTTTCCATCCAGTCCATGTGCAATACCAAGACCAGCGACGTCCCCGCCACGGTGGAGCAGATTCACCGGCTGGAGGAGGCCGGGTGTGAGATCGTCCGCGTGGCAGTTCCGGATATGGCCGCCGCGAAAGCCATTGGCGCCATCAAGAGCCGCATCCGCATCCCGCTGGTGGCAGATATCCATTTTGACTATAAGCTGGCCCTGGAATGCGCCGGGCAGGGAGTGGATAAAATCCGCATCAATCCCGGCAACATTGGCGGGGAGGACCGGGTGAAGCTGGTGGCCGACGCCTGCCGGGAGCGGAAAATCCCCATCCGAATCGGTGTCAACGGCGGGTCGTTGGAGAAGGAGCTGCGGGTAAAGTACGGCGGCGCTGCCGCGGAGGCCCTGGCGGAGAGTGCGCTGGGCCACGCGGCGCTGCTGGAGAAGTTCGACTTTGACGACATCTGCATCTCCGTCAAATGCTCCTCCGTACCGGTCACCATCGCTGCGTACCGTCTGCTGAGCCAGCGCTGCCCTTATCCGCTGCACCTGGGGGTGACGGAGGCGGGAACACCGTCCATGGGCATGATCAAATCCGCTATGGGCATTGGTGGACTGCTGTGCCTGGGGATTGGCGACACCCTGCGGGTGACGCTGACCGCTGACCCGGTAGAGGAGGTCTATGCAGCAAAGAAGATTTTGCGTGCGGCTGGACTGCGGAAGGATGGCCCGGACCTGATCGCCTGTCCCACCTGCGGACGCACCAACATTGACCTGATCCCCATGGCGGAGGAGGTGGAGCGGCGGCTGGCTGGATACACGCTGCCGATCACTGTGGCGGTGATGGGCTGCGCGGTAAACGGTCCCGGTGAAGCCGCGGCGGCGGACGTGGGAATTGCAGGCGGAAAAGGCGAGGGCCTTGTGTTTCGTAAAGGGCAGATCATCCGGAAGGTTCCGCAGGAACAGCTTGTGGACGCGCTGATGGCGGAGATTGAGAAGATCGCGTCTGTCTGAGAGTTTACATAAGAAGTAAGAGGATATTCAATGGCACAAAAAATACCTTTTTTTGACTTATTCCATTCCCTTCCCCTGGAGCGGGACCTGCGGGCCCAGCTGGGCGGAGCATATCTGACCGCCGTGGAATTGGAGCAGGGGAAGCGGAGCCTGTCGGCGGCCCTGACCGTGCGCGCGGACTTGAAGGACGGGCGGGAAACATTAGCTGCCGCCATTCAGGCGGCATATCAGCTCAACGAAGTCCATCTGCACCAGACGGTGGAGATTCCCAAGCAGGATGTTAGCGGAAAGAAAAAGGCCGGAGGCGGCGATGTGATTATGGGCGGCGTCATCAAGGGCCAGGTCCAGCCCCTGGAGGGACTGAACCCCAAGATGGGTAATGTCGTCGTAGCAGGGAAGGTGTTTTCCTCCGATTTCCGCGAGACCCGCCGCCCAGGGGTCTTTCTGCTGACATTCGACATCACAGATTTTCATACGTCCATCCGGGTTGTCAAGCTGATGCAGAAGGAGGAGAAGTCCGCCTTAAAAAAGGACATCAAGCCGGGGATGTGGCTGAAGGTACAGGGCTATGTCAAGCTGTCCAGGGACGGCGACCTGGTGCTGGAGCCGAAAAACATCAATACCTATCCCCATGAGACCCGTCAGGACACCGCGCCGGTGAAGCGGGTGGAGCTGCACGCCCACACGACTTTTTCCAATATGGACGCCCTGTGTTCTCTCAGCCCCAAGGCCGGGCCGGACAGCAACCTTGTCAAGCGGGCGGAGTCCTGGGGGCATCCGGCTATCGCCATTACGGACCACGGCGTCGTTCAGGGCTTCCCGGATGCGTGGCACTCCGCCGGAGAGATCAAGCTGCTCTATGGCATGGAGGGGTATTTTATCAACAATGTGGACGATAGAATTGTGGTTCATGGCGACAAGGAGTTTTCCTTTACGGATGAATTTGTAGCATTTGATATCGAAACCACCGGATTGTTTGTAAAGTATGACGCCATTACAGAGATTGCAGCTGCTGTCATTTGTAACGGAGAGGTTGTCGATCAATTCCAGACCTTTGTGGATCCGGGACGCCATTTGGAGGCGGAAAACATTGCGATGACCGGTATCACCGACGCCATGCTTGTCGGAGCGCCCAAGCCGGCGGAAGCCTTGGCGTCTTTTCTGAAATTTGTTGGCGACCGCCCGCTGGTGGCCCATAACGCGGAATTTGATATTGGTTTTATCCGGAAGGGCTGCCGGGAAGCGGGGCTGGAATTCAATCCAACCTATCTGGACACGCTGGTTCTGGCGCAGAATCTGCTGCCAGAGCTGAACAAGCACAAGCTGGACATTGTGGCGGAGCATCTGGGACTCCCGGCCTTCCGGCACCACCGGGCTGGCGACGACGCGGCCACCTGCGGACTGTTCCTGCCCCACTTTTTCAAGCGGCTGGAGGAGGAGCTGGACGTGCATTCCGTGCAGGCCATCAACCCCGCCATGCCGCCGCTGCGGAAAAAGAGCCGCGTCCGGCGGAAACCGAAGCATATCATCCTGCTGGCCCAGAATAAGGTGGGCCTGAAAAATCTCTATCAGCTGGTATCCATGTCCAATCTGAAATACTTCAAGCGATTTCCGCTGATTCCCAAGGATGAGCTGCTCGCCCACCGGGAGGGCCTGATTATCGGCGGAGCCTGCGAGGCGGGCGAGCTGTTCCAGGCCATTCTGGAGCGCAGAGATTGGGAAGAGCTGAAACGGATTGCGGGGTTCTATGATTATTTGGAGATTCAGCCGGTCTGCAACAATATGTTTCACATCCGCGAGGGCCATGTGAAGGACGAGGAGGAGCTGCGGGAGCTGAATCGAACGGTTGTGGAGCTGGGGGAGCAGACAGGCAAGCCGGTGTGCGCCACAGGCGACGTCCATTTTATGGACCCGGAGGATGAGATTTACCGGCATATTCTGCTGGATACCAAGAAATTCGCCGACTGTGATTTCCCGCTGCCCATTTATTTCCGTACCACCGATGAGATGCTGAAGGAGTTCAGCTATCTGGGTGAGGAGAAGGCGCTGGAGGTTGTCGTGACCAACACCAGGGCCATTGCGGACCAGGTGGAGACATTTGACCTGCTGCCCAAAAATCTGTTCCCGCCCAGACTGGAAAACTCGGAGGAGGATTTGAACCGCCTGGTATGGGAAAAGGTCCACGAGCTCTATGGCGAAGATCCGCCAAAGCTGATTGTGGACCGGTTGGACGTGGAGCTGGGCGGAATTCTGGGGAAGTACGACGTGGTATATATGTCGGCCCAGAAGCTGGTGCAGCGCTCGCTGGAGAACGGCTATCTGGTGGGCTCCCGCGGGTCGGTGGGGTCGTCCCTGGCGGCGTATATGTCCGGCATCACGGAGGTCAACGCCCTGCCGCCCCACTATCGGTGTCCCCAGTGCAAAAACAGCGAGTTTATTACGGACGGCTCCTACGGCTGCGGAGCGGACATGCCCGATAAGGACTGCCCGGTCTGCGGGACCAGATATGTGAAGGACGGCTTTGACATCCCCTTTGAAACCTTCCTTGGCTTTGGCGGCGGCAAGGTGCCGGATATTGACCTGAACTTCTCCGGGGAATACCAGGCGCGGGCCCACCGCCACGCCATTGAGATGTTCGGCGAGACCCAGGTGTTCCGGGCCGGGACCATCGGCACGGTGAAGGACAAGATCGCCTACGGCTTTGTCAAGAAGTATCTGGAGGCCAGGGGGCTGAATCCCGGACCGGCGGAGGAAAACCGGCTGATGCTGGGCTGCGTGGGCGTCAAGCGCACCACTGGACAGCACCCCGGCGGACTGGTGGTGGTGCCGGACGATTTGGATGTGGAGGACTTTTGTCCTGTTCAGCACCCGGCGGACGCCGAGGACAGCGATATCATTACCACCCACTTTGAATATCACTGCATGGAGGACAACCTCCTGAAGCTGGACATGCTGGGCCACGACGACCCGTCCATGGTGCGGATGATGGAGGATCTGACAGGTGTGAACGCCCGGCAGATCCCGCTGGACGACAGGGACACCATGAGCCTGTTTACCACCAGCAAGGTGCTGGGCTATGAGAACGATGAAATCCTGGGGCCTACCGGCGCGGTAGCTATTCCGGAGTTCAATACCAAATTTACCCGGCAGATGCTGGTGGACACCCAGCCGAAGGACTTCAACACACTGGTGCGCCTGTCCGGCTTCTCCCACGGGACGGACGTGTGGCTGGGAAACGCCCGTGAGCTGATTGTGAACGGTACCGCCTCTGTTGCAGAGACGGTAGGGTGCCGCGACGACATCATGCTGTACCTGATTTCTAAAGGCCTGGACCCGAAGATGAGCTTCAAGATTATGGAGTCCGTGCGGAAGGGGAAGGTGAAGAAGGGCGGCTTTGAGGAGGGATGGGAGGAGGCCATGCGGCAGCACGACGTTCCGGACTGGTATATCCAGTCTCTGGCGAAGATCGGCTACCTGTTTCCCAAGGCCCACGCGGTGGCCTATGTGATGATGGCCTTCCGGATTGCGTGGTTTAAGGTCCACAAGCCGCTGGCGTTCTATGCCGCCTTTTTTTCCATCCGGGCAAAGGCCTTTGACGCGGAGTTCTGCTGCGCGGGGCTGGAGGCTGTGAAGAAAAAGGTTCTGGAGATTTGGAACAACAAGGACGCGGCTGCTGTGGAGCAGGATTTGGCGGTAACGCTGGAGGTCTGCTATGAGTTCTATCTGCGGGGCTTCCGGTTCGAGACCATCAATATCTATGAGTCTGAGGCCACCAGATTTGTCATCAAGGGAGATGCCTTGATTCCCCCATTTACCGCTGTGCGCGGGCTGGGGGAAACAGCGGCGCTGGATACCGTGGAAAAGCGAAAGGGGAAGGAGTTCGTTTCCATTGAGGAATTTTCCATGTGCTGCAATAAGCTGTCCAAGACGCATATCGACCAGCTGAAAAAACTGGGCACCTTTGCAGGACTGGCGGATACCAGCCAGATAACATTTTTCTGATATCGCGCCAAAAGGCTCGGTATAAACGACAAGGATAAAAACGCAACGCACATCTCTGACAGGATGTGCCAGAGCCGGTAGGTAGCCCGGCCGTCTCGTCCGATTGGCGAGGTAAGTAACCTGCCCCTCCCGGGTTGTCCATTCTTTGTCCATAACACATTTCAGGAGGGAACGTTATGGATACGGAGAGCGGAAAACTGACGGTATTTTTCGAGGGACCTTTCTGGGTCGGCGTTTTTGAGCGGATATCGGGCGGCAAACTGTCTGTGTGCAAGGTCACGTTTGGTGCGGAGCCGAAGGATTACGAGGTTTTGGCTTTCATCCTTACGCATTACTATGAGCTGAAGTTCAGCGGGGCCCTTGAAACAGAAGTGAAGCATATTGCTGATAATCCCAAGCGCAGACAGCGCAGCGCCAGAAAGCAGCTGCAGTCTCCGGGGATCGGAACCAAATCGCAGCAGGCACTGCAGATGCAGCGGGAGGCGATAAAAAAACAGAGAAGACAAATCAGCAAAGAACAGCAGGAAGCAGAAAAACAGCGCAAGTTCGATTTAAAACAGGAAAAGCGAAAAGCCAAGCATAGAGGTCATTGACCGCTGCGTGCGCTGTCGGAGGCCGTGGGCTATCCGTTTATTACCCGCCTCTATCATCCGGAGCAGGCGTGAAATAAAATCTGAAAATCCCCATTGACAAATCCTGTTTTTCCCGCTATACTACCCTCTGACAACGCGATGACGGGAAAAAGTAGCGCGGCTGGACCCTGCCTAGAGAACCCCTGGACGGTGAAAAGGGGAGAGGGCGGCGGCGTGAATACATCCCCGAGCAGCGGACCGAAGTAAGCAGTAGGCTCCGCCGTGCGCGCCCGATACAGCGCAGGGAGTCCGCCGTGGACTTCATAAGGCCGTTCCCCGCGAGGGGGCGGTGAACCAGAGGTGGTACCGCGATTGATCGCCCTCTGTCCGCTTTCGCTTACAGACGGAAAGCTCAGGACAGGGGGTGTTTTTTTGCAGCGACAGGAGTCAGATTTGCGGCAGCGCCGGTTGGGAACGCTGTATGTCTTTATTGCCGCTGTATTGTACAGTATCGGCGGGCTGTGCATCAAGATCATTCCGTGGAATGGTATGAGCATCAACAGCGCCCGGAATATTGTGGCTTTGATGGTGGTGGGCGGATACCTGCTTATCAGCCGCCACAGGCCCCGCTTCAACCGCTGGATTGCGTTGGGCATGGTCAGTGTGTGCGGCACCAATGTGCTGTTTTCCCTGGCGAACAAGCTGACTACTGCGGCCAATACCATTGTACTGCAGTTCACCGCGCCGATATTTGTGATTCTTCTGGGTATCCTGTTTTGGAAGAAGCGGCCGGAGAGGCTGGATATCATGGCATGTGTGCTGGTCCTGCTGGGCGTGATATGCTTTTTTGTGGAGAGCCTGGAGGCGGGCGGAATGCTGGGCAATGTGCTGGCGCTGATTTCCGGCCTCTCATACGCCGGCGTATTTCTGCTCAATGATCTGCCCGATGCGGACCCCATCTCATCTGTGTTCTGGGGCGATGCGCTGAGCGTGCTCCTGGGATTCCCATTCCTGCTGCGGGAAACGGTGTTTACGCCGGAGGCGATGACCAGCGTAGTGGTTCTGGGTGCGTTCCAGGTGGGGCTGGCCTATGTATTGATGTGCGTCGGCCTGCGGACCACGCCGGCGGTGACAGCATCGCTGATCTCAGGAATCGAGCCGGTGCTGAATCCAATTCTGGTGGCGCTGTTCTACCAGGAGACCATTGGGCCGCTGTCCCTGGCAGGGGCGGTCATCGTGGTTTTATCGGTGGTAGGATACAACGTGATCCGCGGACGCCGGGCGGCAGAGCCAGCAATGCAATAATTATTAAATCTAAACTTGTGAGGAGATATATCTATGCAGCTTTATGAAGAATTAGTGGCTCGCGGGCTTATCGCCCAGGTCACCAACGAGGACGAAATCCGCGAGATGATAAATGCCGGGAAGGCCACCTTTTATATCGGCTTTGACTGTACGGCGGACAGCCTGACCGCCGGCCACTTTATGGCCTTGACGCTGATGAAGCGCCTGCAGATGGCCGGCAACAAGCCCATTGCCCTGATTGGCGGCGGCACCACCATGATTGGCGACCCCTCCGGACGCACAGATATGCGCAAGATGCTGACCAAGGAGGACATCGACCATAACGCCGAGTGCTTCAAGCGGCAGATGGAGCGCTTTATCGAATTCGGCGAGGGCAAAGCCCAGATGGTCAACAACGCCGACTGGCTGTTGGGGCTGAACTATGTAGAGCTTTTGCGGGAGGTCGGAGCCTGCTTCTCTGTCAACAACATGCTGCGGGCGGACTGCTATAAGCAGCGGATGGAGAAGGGGCTGAGCTTCCTGGAGTTCAACTACATGATTATGCAGTCCTACGACTTTTACCACCTGTTCCAGCACTACAACTGCAACATGCAGTTTGGCGGAAACGACCAATGGTCCAACATGCTGGGCGGCACGGAGCTGATTCGCCGGAAGCTGGGGAAGGACGCCCACGCCATGACCATTACGCTGCTGACGGATTCCCAGGGCAACAAGATGGGGAAAACCGCCGGCAACGCCGTATGGCTGGACGCCAACAAAACCAGCCCCTACGATTTCTACCAGTACTGGCGGAACGTAGAGGACGCGGACGTGATGAAGTGTATCCGCATGCTGACCTTCCTGCCCCTGGAGCAGATCGATGAAATGGATGACTGGACGGGCAGCCAGCTCAATCAGGCGAAAGAGGTACTGGCCTGGGAGCTGACCAGCATGGTCCACGGCGAGGAGGAGGCCAACAAGGCCAGGGAATCGGCCAGGGCCTTGTTCGGCGGCGGCGGGGACCGGTCGGATATGCCCACCACCACGCTGGCTGCGGAGCAGTTTGAGGATGGACTGATCGGCGTGCTGAATCTGCTGACGGCCTGCGGCCTTGCCGCCTCCAAGGGCGAAGCCCGGCGTCTGGTGCAGCAGGGGGGCGTGTCTGTCAACGGTGAGAAGGTGACGGACATTGACCAAAAGTTCTCCCGTGAGCTTTTTGGCGGGGAAGGCGTGTTGATCAAGAAGGGAAAAAAGGTCTTCCACCAGGCAGTGCTGGGGTGATTTTTGAATAGAGAACAAAAAGAGGGCTGTCCTGAAAAGGGCAGTCCTCGAAATTTTCCACGCGGATCAGAACCTCCTGCATCTGGTGGCTATGCAGCGTATCCACCAGAAAAAACTGGTGGGCACGTTATAGCAATCAGCCTGCGTTTGAACATTGTTACAGACTATAGAATAGATGGGGAGCGCCACACACCCCTTCCGCATATACTGTGCAGAAGGGGTGATTTTCTCTTGAATGAGGCAAAGGGGATCAGGCTGATGGCCTATTATGACCGGGGAGCGGCGGTGCGGTATGCGCGGCGGTGGGCGTATGGCCGGAATCCGGCTTTCTATGATTACGAAAAAATTGGCGGCGACTGCACCAACTTTGCGTCCCAATGCGTGTATGCGGGCAGCGGCGTAATGAATTATACAAAGGATTTAGGGTGGTACTATATCAACGCCAACAATAAGGCCCCCGCATGGACGGGGGTTGAATACTTTTATAACTTTATGACCAGGGAAGATGCAACGCCTGGTCCTGTTGCTGTAACAGCGTCCATCAGCCAGGTGATGCCCGGCGATGTGGTGCAGATGTCCTTTGACGGCACGGCGTGGAATCACTCGCCGGTAGTCGTAGCACTGCTGCGGTGGCCAGCCCGTCAGCCAAGTGATGTGTTGATTGCCGCCCACAGCTATGATGCCTACAACCGCCCTTTAAATACATATCAATACCAGGGCATACGGTTCCTGCACTTTACCGGGGTCAGACCGGAATAGAGCGGGCACATGATGGGGTATGGACTGCCGGAAAGACGGCGCCATACCCCGGTTTCAGATGGACAGATCCAGCTGCATATAGAGCAAATCGTTCATTGGGCTGTTGTTGTAGCTGGGGATCTCATAAAAGCCAAAGCCTTGATACATGCTAATGGCAGCGCGGAGAAAGGGGAAGGTATCCAGCAGCATGTGCCGGTATCCGATTGCCCGCGCATCTGCAATGGTTCTCTCTGCCAGGGCGTTCCCGATTTTTCTCCCGCGAAAAGCCGGCCGGACATACAGCCGCTTCATTTCACAGCGCCCGGCGTCAAATCTCCGCAGGCCAATACATCCCGCCGCTGCGCCATTCCAGCGGGCCAGATACAATCTCCCATCAGGCCCGCCATATTTGGCCTCCAGATGCTGCAGCTCATCCTCGTAGTTCTGCAGCTCCAAATACTGCCGGAAGCCGGGGCTGCTCTGTATCAGCATCTCCGTATATTCCGCAAATAATGCGCCAATCTCATGGGGCGCGTCATAGGCGGGCGCTATTGTCAGGCTCATTTTTTCACTTTGACCTTTCCCAACGGGTTGGCCCTTGCAGCGACGCGCAGGGCTTCGTTGTCAATGTGGGTATAAATCTCCGTTGTGTTTAAGTGCTCGTGTCCCAGGACCTCCTGCACAGCCTTGACATCCACGCCGTTCTGCAGCATCAGGGTAGCGGCGGTGTGGCGGAGCTTGTGGGAGGAGTACTGGGTGCTGTCCAGGCCGGCCTGGCTGAGGTGCTTTTTCACCAGCGCATGGACATTGGAGCGGCTGATTCTCTGGTTCCGTGTGGACAGAAACAGGGCATTTTCATCCCTGTCGCTGATGGGGCGGCGCACGGCCAGGTATTGCGCAAGAGCGTCCTTGCAGGCGTCGTTGAGATAGACAATACGTACCTTGCTGCCTTTGCCCAGTACCCGCAGAGCATCATCCTGTATATCGCTGAGATTCAGGCCGATCAGCTCAGAGATTCGCAGACCGCAGTTGAGAAAAAGTGTCAGAATGCAGTAGTCGCGCTCCCGGTTCGCGCCGTCCACACTGTTGAGAAGCTCCAAGCTCTCATCCAGCGTAAGATATTTGGGCAACGTTTTCTTTAATTTTGGCGAATCCATATCTTTTATGGGGTTATCATCCAATAAGTGGACCTTTTTTGTCAGATAATTGAAAAAGGAGCGCAAAGTTGCGATTTTTCTGGCGCGGGTCGTTGCGGATAATCCGTATTCTGTCCGGCGGCTGTTAGGCTGCTGCGCACGGTCCCGGCTGAGAAATGTGAGATAGCCATAGATATCTGTCAGCGAAATGGTGCGGATAAAATCTATGTCCACATCCATGATGGAGATTTCTTCCCAGGACTGATCCCGCAGGGACGAGTCGCGGGTCCGCTTCATGTAACGGAAAAAATTTCGCAGGTCCAGAAAATATTCGTCTACGGTTTTCTGCGAATGGGCCTTGATGGTTTCGTGGTAGGATAGAAAGTCGCAGAGAATCTGCGGCGATTGGTCACGGTAGTTGATCATAAGACTTTATAGGATATACGGCGCGGCCAGGGCGTCCAGAGCAGCCTCTGCGTGCAGAATAGGCGTTTTCCCCTCCCCTGAATTAAACAAAATTTTTATTTTGTTTAATTGCTATATATCCCTGTTTGCCTCCCCTCCTGGTGTCATCCTGGCTATTATAGCACATCTGTGAATCGCCAACAAGAAAAATGTGGATCCCGGTCGCAGAAATTTTTGATGGCGCGCTGGTGGACGCGCCGCTCATTTAAAAATAGAGAACGGACAGTCCCATTCTCTGGGGATTGTCCGTTCCCACGCCGTTTTTTCCAGTAGACATCAGTTTCGCATGAGGCCGCCCCGCATGATTTTGCCCTTGATCTGCTGCCAAACGGACGACATCTTATCGGGGGCCATGTGATCCTTTTCCTGGAGCACCTGATTCTGGACGTTGGTAAATTTCTTTCCTGCCATCTTTGACAAACCCGTGCGATCATCCGACAGATGGTCGCCCTTTTTCGAACCGCCGGAAATAAACGTAATGGGCATCTCCTTGTCCAGCCCGGCAAGCTCATTCAGATTGGCCTCTGTGTCAAAGCTGCCGGCCGCGAGGGAACCCATGGCGCCGCCGAGCGTACCAATAACAGGCCCCATCATCGAGGCAGCTGCATCGGTGGTGTTCTTTATTGCGCTCTCCAGCACCAGACCGCCCAGCTTGTCTTCATCCTTATTCCCGTTCTGGGCGGCCTTGAGCGCCGCATTTCCGGCCACCCAAGAGGCCATGGAACCACCCAGGGAGAACCCGTGGAGCAGAACATTATTGGCTTTCCGATCCAGAAGGTTCCCCGCTCCGTCATTATCCTTCCCGCCCAGCACATGGTCGTATATACGCTGGGCGTCATTATGGATAGATTGCTCAGATACTTTTCCATCACTGGTGGTACTCTCTCCGAACCCGCCGTAGTCAAAGGAGTGGACGGTGTAGCCTTCCATCAGATACTTTTGGATATTGCCCTGCATCTGCTCCAGATTTGTTCCATCGGAGCCGGAATAGAGGATAACGTGCTTACCATTATTTTTATTGTTGGCCGGTTTGAAAACATGTCCCTTGATCTTTCCCTCCCCTTCGCCTCCAAAGCTCTCCGCCGTAACGCCGGCCTCGTCGTCCGTTGGCTGGGTATATCTGATGGGAGTAACCGAATCCTTATCCTTTACTCCACACCGCACCAATGACTTATCCCGGCTGTTCTGCTCCACTGACGCATTGAATCGATCCTCCATAACCTGCATGAGCTTCTCTCTCAGCGTCTTCTTTGGGTCGCTATTGTTCTTTATTTTGGCGTTCTCCTCGTCGTTCAGAGTAAATTTTGATGACATACCCGCCAAAGCGTAGGGGTTGACAGTAGTTCTTGTCCGCTCACCCTTCTCGCCAATAATATTCTCCAAAAAGAAGCCGGGATTATCAAGAGTACCTCCACTGCTGTTCAGGTCCTTCTTGCGGTCAAAGCCCGGCGCAGTCAACTTCTCCTTGGACTTGGCCTTTCTGGCCTGCATGGGTCCCGCGGCGGCGGCTGTAGAGGATGCCGAGAGGGGTGTCATCGGGCCGGCATAGACGCTCTCGCCCGCCGCGGCCATAGCGCCCTCTTGGTCGGCGCGGGCTTCCAGGGCGCTGTTATCCAGGAAGCCGCGGCCAGATACCTCCCCCCGCGCCTGGCTGACCACATGGCTGAGCTCATGGCCCAACAGCTCCTGGCCGCCGGGAGCGGACAATTTTCCCGGTGCAAAAGCAATGTGACGGCCCATTGTCACAGCGTCCGCCCCGGCCTCCGCCACGGTCTGGCTCTCGTGGAGCTGTATGCCGGAAAAATCCGCGCCGAATGCACTCTCCATTTTGGCCTGTATGGCGGAGGAAAGATTGACCGGCGTCCCGAACTGCTCCTGGGTCGGCATCGCGCCCCTCTGCAGGTCGGCCAGGGACGGCCCCTGCGCCGGAGAAACAGCGGGGCCGTCGTTTTTCTTTGCCTTTGGGCGGGCAGCGTATGTTTGATACATGTACAGCCTCCTTATGATATGATTTACTGGTTAAACAGGGTGTCTGTCCCGTATGCAGACTTATTCCGGATAGCGTTTCCTATGAACTATACCAGAATTTCTTTCTTGATACAAGGGATTTGGCACGAACGCCAATTTCTTGGCAAAAATAGCAAAAAGGGAGCGGTCCCGCCGACTGGAAAATCCGCTGCGTTTAGGTACACTAAAGCGGACGAATGAACATTCTGAGCATTGGAGCCGCCTGACGACTGAGGTGCGCCATGGACGCACTAGGAACACGCATCACTCCCAAAAGCCCCCGCGCCCCTGCCCTGCATTTTGCAGGGGCCGGAGCGCGGGGGGTTATATGCTCTATTGTCCAGCTCTGCGGTTGATACGCAGCGTATTGAGAATGCAGAGCATACACACGCCCACATCCGCGAACACTGCGGCCCACAGTTCCACCAGGCCGAAAACCGATAGAACCATAACAAGAATTTTAACGGCAATGGAAAAAGCAATATTCTCCGAGGCAATCCGGGATGTGCGGCGGGCGATCCGGATGCCGGACGCCACCATCTGCGGCTCGTCTCCCATGATGACAACGTCGGCTGTCTCAATGGCGGCGTCCGCACCCAGCCCGCCCATAGCGATACCGATATCGGCGGCGGCCAGAACCGGCGTATCATTGATGCCGTCGCCGGCATAGAGGATTTTCCCCTTCCCGGTCAGCTGTCCGCGCAGCCGCTCCAGCTCATGCAGCTTATCCTCCGGCAGCAGCTGGCCGATGGCGGTGTCCAGGCCCAGCTCCCTGCCGATTTCCTCAGCCACCTGCTGGCTGTCGCCGGAGAGCATCACCGTCTGACGGACACCCAGGGCTTTGAGGGCGGAGATTGCCTTTGCCGCATCCGGTTTCGGCGCGTCGCGCAGGAGGACCGCCCCCTGGTATACGCCGTCCAGCGCTACATAGACGGCGGTGGCGCTTCCTGTTGCAACGTCCGGCACATCCACGCCGTTTTCCGCCAGATATTTCTGCTTACCGGCCATAATACGGCCCTCAGCAGCGGTGACCGCAACGCCGCGTCCTGCCGTCTCCCGCGCGTCTGTCACCGCTTCCTCCTCCACAACTCCGGCGGCGGTCAGGATGGACTGGGCAATGGGGTGGGTGGAGCGGCTCTCCGCCAGAGCGGCCAGACGCAGCAGCCTCTCCTTCTCAATGCCGCCGGCGGGGATGCAGTCCGACACTGTAAAGCGGCCCTGGGTCAGCGTGCCGGTCTTGTCAAAGGCCACAATCTCCGCGTTGGCCAACGTCTCCAGGTAGTTGCCTCCCTTCACCAGGATCCCCTCTCTGGAGGCACGACCGATTCCGGCAAAGAAGCTCAAAGGCACGGAGATCACCAGGGCGCAGGGGCAGGAGATGGCCAGGAAGCACAGCGCGCTGTAGACTGACCTGCTCCAATCCATCAGCCCCGCCAACGGCGGCAGGACCGCCACCGCCACAGCCGCCAGACAGACCACCGGCGTATAAATCCTGGCGAACCGGGTAATAAACTTCTCACTGGTGGACTTTTTTTCGGAGGCGTGCTCCACCATTTCCAAAATTTTGCTGGCTGTGGACTCCCCAAAGGTCTTCTCTACCCGCAGCTCCAGCGCGCCGCTGAGGTTGATGCAGCCTGCCATGACCGGCTGGCCGGGCGCGATATCGCGGGGCATGGACTCGCCGGTCAAGGCGGCTGTATCCAGCTGGGAATTGCCGGAGAGGACAACGCCGTCCAGGGGAATCTTCTCCCCCGCCCGGACCAGGATGGTCTGGCCGACCTCCACATCAGCCGCCGCCACTTCCCTGGCTTTGCCGTTTTCCAGCAGATTGGCATGGTCCGGGCGTACATCCAGCAGCGCGGAGATGGATTTCCGGGAGGAGGATACCGCCTTTGTCTGGAGGTACTCCCCCAGACGGTACAGCAGAAATACCAGTATTCCCTCCGGAATTTCACCGATACAGGCGGCGCCGATGCCGGCAATCGTCATCAAAAAGCTCTCGCCAAAGATGTCCCCCCGCAGGATATTTTTGACCGCTTCCACAGCAATATCCAACGCCACCAGGATAAACGCCGCAATCAGGACGAGTGTGCCGGTCACTGTCCCCGGCAGCAGCAGCCGCAGGCCCAATCCCAGTCCCAGCAGCGCCGCGCCGGCGGCCAGGATCATAAGCTCCTTCCGGGCCTCGGCGGGGTCCTGCTCATGGTTGTGGTCATGGCCGCAGCCGCAGGCGTCCCCGTGCTCGTGGTGATGCTCGTGACAGCAGCAGCCATCCTCGTGGTGGTGCGCACAGTGCGCATGGTCATGATGATGCTCGTGGCTCTCGTGGCTGTGGTGATGCGCGTGTTCATGATGGTGCTCGTCATGCGTACCACACGCCGGACCAGCCATCTTATTTGTTTCTTCCATCAGTTACCCCTCCATTTCTTCCATGACGTGGTCAAACGCCGTCGCAAAAATATGATTGATATGGGTATCGTCCAGAGAGTAATAGACCACTCTCCCCTGTTTGCGGCATTTCACGATCCGCGATACCTTCAGCAGCCGCAGCTGATGGCTGATGGCGCTCTGACTCATGCTCAGCAGCGCCGCCAGATCGCACACGCACATCTCCTCAATATTCAGGGCGCAGATGATGCGGGCCCGCGTGGTATCCCCGAACACCTTGAACAGCTCGGAGACTTCGTAAACAGGCTCCTCGTCCGGCATTTTGGCTTTGACCCGCGCCAGAACATCCTCGTGGATCACGCTGCCCTGCTCCAAAGCTTCCTTATCCATGACATCCCTCCCATTTTTCATAACAAGCAAACAATTGAACATATGAGCAACTGTTCATACGTACATTATACACATGTCCGGAAATTTGTCAATAGGGTCCTAAAAATTTTTATATGGGAAGAAGAGAATGAGCAGTAAACCATCCTGGCCCACTGCCCAACAAACTGGAATTTTAATGAAAAATACATCTCAACAATCGATTTTTGAATTCCATCTTAAACTTCATATCTTTTAGCTGTTCTTTTAAAGCAGCATAGTTTTTCTCGTCATATCCAAAATCATCAATGACTTTAATATCAACGGCATCCTTTTTCTTTTTGGATTTCTCTTTCATAATTTTGACCATTTCCAGACTATAAGTATGTATCGCCGTTCCATCAATAGATGTAATCATAAACATATTGTCCATGTCAACACTTTTCATTGAAACCGTTGCCAAGGCATCTATGCCGCCGCTTTGTTTTATGAGAAAGTTTCTTTGCACCATCGTATCTCCATCGACTTCATAAGGAGCAAAATTCACGGTAATCCCATCTATTGCCGCATCTATTCCGTAATCAATGTGCTGCTTGTTATATGACAACTCTAATGAATCTATGGTAGATAAATTTTCTCTTTTTAAATGTTCTCTTACAAAAGCCATATTCTCTTGTCTTACAATAATGTCAATATCAGAATGCTCCCTATTCGATTCTTTTTTGCTGACAAGATACGGCACAGTGCCACCAACGATTGTTATCTTATGCCTTAGGAGTTCCTCTTGATTTAATTTTAATATGATATTTTTTACTTTATAATAGTTGCCTGCCATACCATATCACCTCGCCAACTCCCGATTTTCCGCACTCATTATATCATGAACGATTTTCCGTTTCAAGGCATTGGAGAAATCGCTGGCGACTAGAACTGTACACTTGACACCAAAGGAAGAGGCTGGTAATATAATGACGATAATTTTGCGGCCAATGCTACCCCATCCAAAGGAGGAACGGAATATGTATCTCTATAACTCGGCAACCCATAAAAAAGAGGAATTTGTCCCCAATCACCCCGATCTTGTCAAAATGTATACCTGCGGCCCGACGGTCTATCATTTCGCCCATATCGGCAACCTGCGCAGCTATATCATGGAGGATATCCTGGAAAAGTTCCTGCGCTATGAGGGCTATCCTGTCAAGCGCGTGATGAATATCACCGACGTGGGCCACCTGTCCTCCGACGCGGACACCGGCGAGGACAAGATGCTCCAGGGGGCGAAACGGGAGCACAAATCTGTCATGGATATCGCCGCCTTTTATACCGACGCCTTTTTCGACGACTGCCGGAAGCTCAACATCAAGCGTCCCGACGTGGTGGAACCCGCCACCAACTGCATCAATGAATATATCCATATCATTGCCACGCTGCTGGACAAGGGCTTCGCCTATCAGGCCGGGGGCAACGTCTATTTCGACACCAGCAAGCTGGACCGGTACTATATCTTCAACGACCACGACGCCGACGATCTGGCGGTGGGCGTTCGGGAGGGCGTGGAGGAGGACGCCAACAAGCGGAATAAGAACGATTTCGTCCTCTGGTTCACCCAGTCCAAGTTTGAGGATCAGGCGCTGAAATGGGACTCCCCCTGGGGCGTAGGATACCCCGGCTGGCACATCGAGTGCTCCGGCATCTCCATGAAGCATCTGGGCGAGGACCTGGATATCCACTGCGGCGGTATCGACAACGCCTTCCCCCACCACACCAATGAGATCGCCCAGAGTGAAGCCTATCTAGGTCATAAGTGGTGCAATTACTGGATGCATGTCCTGCACCTGAACACCAACAGCGGCAAGATGAGCAAGAGCAAGGGTGAGTTCCTGACCGTCTCCCTTCTGGAGGAAAAGGGCTACGACCCCCTGGCCTACCGCCTCTTCTGCCTCCAGAGCCACTACCGCAAGGCCCTGGTCTTCACTTGGGAGAACCTGGACAACGCCCAGGGAACCTACAACAAGCTGATTGCCCGCATTTCGGCGCTGAAGCCGGGAGACGGCACGGTGGATGAGGAGATCTTCCAGACCCAGAAGGAGAAATTCCGGAAAGCGCTGGGGAACGACCTGAATACCTCCCTGGGCGTTACGGCGCTCTATGACGTGCTGAAGGTAAAAGCCAGCGACAAGACAAAGCTGGCTCTTCTGGGGGACTTCGACCAGGTGCTGGGGCTCAGCCTGCTGGAAAAAGCGGCGGCCAAACGGGAGGCGGACGCCAATGTCAAGACGGCGGCCTCCGGCGGCATTGTCATCACCGGCGAGGGCGACCCGGAAATCGATGCGTTGGTCTTAAAGCGGGCGGAGGCAAAAAAGGCGAAGAATTTCGCGGAAGCGGACCGGATTCGCGATGAGCTGAAGGCGCGGGGCATTACGGTGACCGACACCAAAGAGGGCGCTTCCTGGAAGCACGATTGAGGCAACAATGGGGCGGGACCGTTTTTCGGCCCCGCCCCATTACACCTCAGGCAAGCAGCGTCCATTCGAAGTTTTCAAACAGCAGCCTGCTGCCCACGTCCGTCCCCTCCGGCAGCAGGAACATTGCCACCTGGTTGTCCACCCCGCTGTCGCTGATGAGATAGGCGTAATCCCCGTTGATGGTCTGTACCGTGTAATAGACTGGCTCCATGGCTGTCCGCTCCTTTTCTTTTGAATCACTTTGAGTATAGCACGCTCCCCGTACTTTTACAATTCCTCTTTTCTCTGGCGTTTGATTGTGGTATAGTAGAGAAAACGACTTGATAAGGAGATTTGATTATGCAGGCTGATATCCACTGGCTGACTGACCCGACCGTATTCCAGGTAAACCGCCTGGACGCCCACTCCGACCATATAGGCTATGCCTCCGCCGCCGAAGCGGACAGCGGCGTCACCTCCCTGCGCCAACCGCTGGACGGGCTTTGGCGCTTTGCCTGGAGCAAGGCCCCCTCCCTGCGCCCGGCGGCATTCTGGCAGGAGGATTTTGACAGCTCCGGCTTTGGTCTGATTGAGGTCCCCGGCCATATGGAGCTGCAGGGATATGGGCGGATTCAATATATCAACACCCTCTATCCCTGGGACGGTCACGCGGACCTCCGTCCGCCTCAGATCGATTGGGACAACAACCCTGTAGGCAGCTATATCCGTGAATTTGACCTGGCGCCGGGACTGCGGGGCGGACGGGTCTGTATCAGCTTCCAAGGCGTGGAGCAGGCATTTTATGTCTGGCTCAACGGTCATTTTGTCGGATACAGTGAGGACACCTTCACTCCCTCGGACTTTGACCTCACCCCCTACATCCGGGACACGGGAAACCGGCTGTGCGTGGAGGTCTACAAGCGCAGCAGCGCGGCCTGGATCGAGGATCAGGACTTCTTCCGGTTCAGCGGAATCTTCCGCTCTGTGTTCCTCTACGCGAAGCCGGAATTGCACTTGTCCGACCTGTGGCTCCAGTCCGGGCTGGAGGAGGACAACCACACCGGAACCCTGTCCATACGGCTGCTGCTGGAGGGCGCGGCGTCTGGCGCGGACATCCATTGCCGCATCTCCCATCCCCGGCAGGGCGTCCTGCTGGACGGCTCTCTGGCGCTGCGCCAGGAGGGAAAATATCTCCGCAGCCAGTCTCTCCGGTTTGAAAACATCCTCCCCTGGCAGCACGAAACGCCGGAGCTGTACGATGTAACGCTGACACTTCACACGGCAGACGGGACGGTCACAGAGGTTGTCCCTTATCGGACAGGCTTCCGCCGGTTCGAACAAAAGGACGGCGTCATGCTGCTCAACGGAAAACGCCTGCTGCTCAACGGCGTAAACCGCCACGAGTGGAACCCGGACCGGGGCCGCGCCATCCGTCTGGAGGACATGGAGACCGCAATGGCCGTCTTCCGCCGGAACAATATCAACGCGGTCCGCACCTGCCATTACCCAAATCAGACGCTGTGGTACCATCTGTGCGACCGGAACGGCATCTATATGATTGACGAGACGAATCTGGAGAGCCACGGGTCCTGGCAGAAGCTGGGCGCTGTAGAGCCCAGCTGGAATGTCCCCGGAAGCCTGCCGGAGTGGAAGGAATGTGTGCTGGACCGGGCGCGTTCCATGTTTGAACGGGATAAAAACCACCCCGCCGTCCTCTTCTGGTCCTGCGGAAACGAGTCCTACGCCGGGGAGGACATCCTGGCTATGGCGGACTTCTTCCGGGCGCAGGACCCCAGCCGCCTGGTACACTATGAGGGCGTGTTCCACAACCGGGCATTCAATCAAATTTCGGATGTGGAAAGCCGGATGTACGCGCCGCCGGAGGATGCGCGGGCCTATCTGGAGGGCCGTCAGGAGACCAGCGGGAAGCCCTACCTGCTGTGTGAGTATATGCACGACATGGGCAATTCCCTGGGCGGCATGGAGAGCTATATCAGGCTCTCGGAGGAATTCCCCCAATATCAGGGCGGCTTTATCTGGGATTACATGGATCAGGCGCTCTGGCGCACAAACTGTCAGGGGCGGCGTGTGCTGGGTTACGGCGGCGACTTCGGCGAGCGGCAGAGCGACTATGCGTTCAGCGGCAACGGCATCGTCTTCGCCGACGGTGCGGAAAAGCCCGCCATGCAGGAGGTACGCTACTGGTATGCCAGCCCGGAGGAACGCATGGCCCACGATGAGGCCAACCGCCGGGCGATGGAGTCGGCAGTCCTCCCTGCCCCAGAAAGAAAGTGCTCGCTGGCGGTTATCCGCGGCGACGGTGCGCTGGGCGTGCGTGGGAAGGATTTCGAAATACTGTTTTCTTATCCGGAGGGCGGCCCGGTTTCCCTGGTCTCCAAAGGACAGGAGTGGCTGTGGCGCGCACCCCGCCCCGCCTATTGGCGCGCTCCGACGGAGAACGATCTGGGCTGCGGCTTTGCCTGGAACAGCTCCATCTGGGCCGCGGCGGACGCATGGCAGAGATGCGACGATATTCAAATTCTGTGTGAAAGCGAGAGCAAGGTCTGCGTCCGCTATGTCTACACCGCTCCCGCCATGCCGGGCCTGCGCACCGAGGTGAGATATACGGTGACGGATACCGGCTGCCTGGAGACGGCGGTCCGCTACTTTGGTCAGACCGGCAGGCCCCAGCTTCCGCTTCTGGGCCTCCGCTTTGAAACGCCTGTGCCGGTGGAAACAGTCAATTGGCTGGGACTGTCCGGGGAGACCTATCCGGACCGCAAAAAGGGCGGCGTATTCGGCTGGCACCAGGAGCGCCCCCACATCCCCGCCTACCTTGTCCCCCAGGAGTGCGGCTGCCATGCAGACACCCAGGCGGTATCCCTGCATATGGCGGACAGCGCGCAGCTGATACTGGAAATGCTGGACAAGCCCTTCTATTTCTCCGCCCTCCCCTATACGCCCCACCAGCTGTCGCATGCGGCGCACCGGGAGGAGTTGCCGCAGCCAGTGCGCACCGTTGTGACCATATGCGGCGCTATGCGGGGCGTGGGCGGTATCGACAGCTTTGGCACCGACGTGGAAAAAGCGTACCATATCAGCGCGGAAGAGGACATTGCGTTTTCCTTCCGGTTCCGGCTGCTCTGAGCAGCGAGCAGAAATCCAGGATTTGCATCCCATTTTATCGGGCGTTAAAGTTCTTTTTGATACTTTTTCTTTCAAGAAAAAGTATGACAAAACAGATTGGCGGTGAATGCCTTGGGTATATTCCAAAAATGGAGGGAGCAGCGGCGGCAGGAAGCGCAGCAAAAAGCCACTTTAAAAGACATGAAGGAACGGGTCAACTCGCTCCAGAGCGCCCTCAGCACCGCGCAGAGCGCATATGCGGCCAAGCGATACCCCGAAGCGCTGGCCGCCTATGAGCAGGCGGCACAGATGGGCAGCGCTGCCGCTCAATACAGCTGTGGACTGATGTACTACAAGGGACAGGGCGCCTACGCCAACCGGGCCACCGCCCTGCAGTGGTTCCAAAAGGCCGCCCAGCAGGGCAACGCGGATGCGCTCTTTTACTGCGGCATGATGCACTATGAAGGCGACGGCATACCGGTAGACGAGGTGCGCTCCCTGTCCTGCTTTGAGCAGGCCGCGCTGCAAAACCATGTCCGCGCCATGTACTGGTGCGGCGTGCTGTATGACCGCGGGGAGACCGTCCGGAACAAGGCAAAGGCGCTGGCCTGGTACCAGCGCGCCGGAGAGCAGGGCAACCCGGAGGCCCAAATGCGGTGCGCGGTCATGCTGGACACCGGCGACGGCGTACCCCAAAACAAAATCCGAGCGCTGCACTGGTATGAGGAGGCCGCCGCGCTGGAAAACGTGGAGGCACAGTACCGGTGCGGAAAGCTGTATTCCTCCGGCGACGGCGTGCCCCAGGATGAGCAGATGGCAATCTACTGGATGGAAGCGGCCGCACAGCAGGGACATGCGGACGCCCAGTTTGACTGCGCTACGATGTACTACTTCGGCCAGGGCACACAAAAGGACCTCTCGTCCGCGCTGCAATGGTACGAAAAAGCCGCCGAGCAGGGCAACCCGGAGGCGCAGTTTGCCTGCGGCGTCATGTACTACGGCGGCGAAGGGACCAGGCAGAACAGCACTATCGCGCTTTCCTGGTTTGAGAAAGCAGCCCGGCAGGACCACACCGGCGCGCTCTATAATTGCGGGATGCTGTACGAGGAGGGCGACGGCGCGGCAATCAATCTGAAAAAGGCCCTGCTGTACTACGAACAGGCTGCTGACCAGGGGTCAGCGGACGCGCAGTATAAGGTCGGGATGATGCACCACGACGGCAGCGGCACATCGGTCAACTACCATGAATCCCTCTTTCGCTTCAAGCAGGCCGCCGGTCAGGAGCATCCCCAGGCGCAATATATGCTGGGTATGGCCTACGACAAGGGACAGGGCACCCGTGTCTCCAAGTCGGACGCGCTGGAGTGGTACACGCGGGCCGCCGGACGCGGCGTAACAGAGGCCCAGTGTCGATGCGGCACCATGTATTACAACGGCGACGGTACAGCGGTGGACTACGAGAAGGCGCTTGAGTGGATCGAACGGGCCGCAAAGGCCGGCAGTGCGGAGGGTCAGTGCATGTGCGGGATGATGTATATGAGCGGACAGGGCCATCCCGTTGACCGGAAGCGGGGCGCGTTCTGGATGGAAAAGAGCGCACAGCAGGAGCATCCTGAGGGGCAGTACCGGTACGGAATGCTTTTCGCCCTGGGACAGGGTGTGGAACCAAGCTCCGAGCAGGCCCTATACTGGCTGCGCCGCGCCGCCGCCAACGGCAGCGTCCGTGCCAAGAGAGCGCTGGACGCGCTGCAGACAGCAGATAATCAGTAATAGGCCACCAGCAGGTCAACCACTGTGCCATAGCTCCGGATCCCGTCCGTCTGACCATAGGATTTTAAGGTGGTATCATAAATACGCTTGCTGACCGTGGCAGTAAGGCCCTCGAATTGGGACCAATAGGCGCTGTGATAACGCAGATCCGCCTGTACCGTTTCCGGCAGCGAAGCGTACAGCTCCGACCAGCTATCCCGGTCCGCACGGTACAGGGCGTTGCTCAGATGGATGTAGCCCATGAGATAACCGGAGTACTGGTAGACGCCGCTGTCTGAAGCTATAGACGCGGCAATCGCCAGAAAATTGCACTCCTGCTCCGAGGCAATCCCCCGCTGATGGGCCAGCTCGTGGGCGATGTTGGCGGGCAGCAGGCAGGCGGGACTGTCCACATTCAAGCTGGATTCCCCGGTATAGGGACTGTAGAAGCCGGTAAAATTCATGGCGCTGAATAAGCGGGAAAAGAACATCCTTTTGGGAATGCGGTCCTCCCGGGACAGAAAAGGAAATTCCTGCGAAATATTGTCATATACGGCGGTACTGGTCCGGAAGATCTCCTCTCTGGGGACGGCAAAAACGCCGCTGCCGTCCCGCTCCACCTGCCCCTCCGTGTCCGACAGGCGCTGGGCGAACCAGCCCGTTACCCGCTCCAGCTCCTCCACCGTCACCGGCTGGGCATAAATGCCGCTCTGTTTCTGAAAACCGTCGGCGTAGTAGTTGACGCCCCACAGCAGACAGTACAGACCATAGGCTGTCAGACCGAGGCAGGCCATGCCTGCGATACAGCCGTAAGCGGCGTTGGCCCGATGACCTTTCCGGGTGCGGATGCGGTGCAGCAGCACAGCCGCCCAGGCCACAAGCCCCAGGATAAAAAAGACGTAGAACCATTCCACCACAGAGAACGGGAACAGATACCAGAAGCGGGCATAGCCGTCCTTCAGCAACTGCGTTGCGCCGGAAACCGCGTTCGCCGCCTCTGGACTGCTGATGCCGTACCAGTAGCAGCAAAACAGGGCCAGTACCCCAAGGGCCCAGATATGTACCAGTCTATGCTGTTTGATGAAATTTCGCATGATGTCTCCTCCGCATTCTCTTTTCTATCAGTATACCCTCTCGCCATTTTTTTGCCAAGAGGTTTTCTCTTCCATTTATCCGCCAGCTAGGGGACACAGTGCCTTTCCCTGAATAAGGAAGTCTATCCGGACAGAAATAGTCCATTGAAGAACAATTTTCTGGTTGAAAACCGTTCCAACTTGTTGTATAATCTGTTTCATGTGTAGAATGGAGGCATGTTATGCCGCTGCTGGAACTGGTTGTAAGCGCGGAACAGGGCGGGCGCACGGTCCGCTCCCTGCTGAAATATGAGCTGGGCCTGTCCACAACCCGGATCAACCGGCTCAAACGGACGGATACCGGCCTGACCGCCAATGGGCGCCGCGTCTTTACCAACGCCGTCCTCCGGGCCGGGGACCGCCTGACGGTGGACCTGACCGCGGCGGAACGGCCCACTGCCGCCCGCCCGGTCCCTATGCCGCTGGATATTGTCTATGAGGACAGCCATCTGCTGATTCTGAACAAACCCGCCCCGCTGGCAGTCATTCCCTCCTCCCTGTCTCCCGGTGAGCCGACTTTAGCAAGCGGGCTGGCCTCCTATTTGGGCGAGAGCTTTTCCTTCCACCCTGTCAACCGCCTGGACCGCGGAACCACGGGCCTGATGGTTGTGGCAAAGAGCGGGTTCATCCATGACCGGCTCCGCCGTGCGCTCCATGGCTGCGGATTTTTCCGGCAGTACCAGGCCATCTGCGCCGGTACGCCCCAGCCGCCATCCGGCGCTGTGGAGCTGCCAATCGGACGGGCCTCTGGCTCCGCCATCCGGCGTCAGGTTCGCCCGGACGGACAGTCGGCCTATACGGACTACCGCGTCCTGTCCGCAGGCGGCGGGTTTTCTTTGGTAGAGCTGACCCCCCGCACGGGCCGTACCCATCAGCTCCGGGTACACATGGCCGCGCTGGGGTGCCCTCTGGCCGGGGACTGGCTCTATGGTATGGAGACCCCCGGTCTGATCGCCCGCCCGGCCCTCCATGCCGCCCGTCTGGAGCTGACCCACCCCGTCACCGGGGAGCCGCTCTCTTTTACCGCGCCTCTGCCAGAGGATATGACTACAGTACTGGAGCGTTATGTATGTCCGAGCTGATTTTTCTGGATCTGGAGTGGAATACCGCTTTTTGTTATAACCGCAAGGGGGAGCGCGTCCCCTTCCATGAGCTGCTGGAAATTGCCGCCATCAAGGTGGAGCAGGACACCGGCGCGATGTTGGATTCCTTCCACAGCTATATCCGACCGAAGGCCAGCCGAAAAATCGGATTCCACACCTATGACGTCCTGCCCTACTCGCCCGAGGAGCTGGACGGACTGCTTTCCGACGCCCCCTGTTTTCTGGACCTGGGCCCTGATTTCCTGCACTGGTGCGGGCCAAGCCCGGTTTTCATCGAGTGGGGCAACAACGATGTGGAGGTTCTGCTGAGTAATTTTAAATTCCACAACCTCTCCTTTGACACCGGCTGGAAATGCGAGTATTTCGACCTGCAATACATTTACCAGAAGCTGTGTACCGGGGACCTGGGCTGTCAGCCATCCCTGGAAAAGGCCGTGACGGATTTGGAGCTGGACACGGACCTGGATTTTCACAGCGCGTGGAACGACACCTACTATACGATCATGGTTTATCAGACTATGATGGACCGCTGCGCGGAATTTTCCCTTTTCCGCCGCCCCCCGAAGCACAAGGGGCCTGTCCCCCTTTGGGAGCTGAATCTCGGTATTTTCGATGGACGCTGGACCTGCAAGAGCCATCAGGCTGTGCTCAACATCCTCTGCCCCACCTGCGGACAACCCCTGAACAGCAGCCGCTGGATTCGCACCACTCCCACGGAACATGTCCTTCGCTGCTACTGCCCGGAGCACGGGCGGCTGTACTTCGCGCTCACGGTGGAGGAGGAACTGGACCACCGGTGGCATGCACAGCTGGCCTGCTATAAAGATGCCGGTCAGATTGCGGAGCGGTATCACAAGACGTGTCACAGGCTAAAAATGCGCAATAAGCGGCGGGAGAGAAGTAATTGTTCCCAATCAACAGCATGACGGCAGGGCCATCCAAAAGGACGGCCCTGCTGTTTGTTTCAGCGGATTCCCCGCTCATCCATTGCTTCAAAGTGGACGTCGTTCTCCGTCATAGGCGTGATCCGCACGGAATCGGTACTGTACTCCGCCGCAATTTCATTGAGGCGGTTCACCACCTGCCCTTCCGTCATGCGCAGCAGCGTATCCATATCCGTCTCGTTCCAGAATTCCCCAATACCGCTCATCAGCCCCGCCATGCAGCGGTCCCGCTCCCGGACCGTAACGACGGACTTGTCCGAAACATGATAGCTGCACTGATAGAACAGATCGCACCACGCCGCTGTCGCGCCGCTCTCCACGACCACCCGCTCCGGCAGATTCACGCTGAAGCCGGGGTCCTCCTCCGCCCGCCCGGTGCGGAGACTGCGCACCATCATGCCGTTCTCCGTGCCGGACAGGTTGCAGGTGACGGAGACAAAGCGCTTCTCCTCCTCGCTCAGTTCGACGGCGTAATCCTCCCAGATGCGGTCGCACATGATCCGGTCATAGGCGTCCTGGTTTTCGTTGCCCCAGTCCAGCAGGTGCTGGTTGAACTGCGACAGCGTCATGTCCCGATAGTCACGATATGGCATAGACGCATGGGCGGGCAGGGTGGTATCCTCCCCTTTCATCAGCTCCAGGAACGACGCATAATCCTCCGCCGTGGCGTTGGGGAATTCCCGCTGCTCCTCGTCCACATGGGTCGGACGGGCCGGATTAGTGTCTGCAGACCCCTGCATTTTTTTGTTCTCCGCCCGTATCCGGTCCCACTCCGCCTGCTCCGCCGCCGTGGCCGGACGCAGACCGGCGATCTTGCCGTTTTCGTAGACCACATACAGCTCAATGGCGTCTGCGGCGTAAATGCTGCTCCCGGTATGCTCGGTGATCCATATGTTTTCCTGCTCGTCTGTAATGCCGCTCACTTCCCTGCCCTGATAGTACATGGTCAGGCCGTTGCCGTCATTGTCCGGGTCATCAAATTTCCAGGTCAGACCGAAGGGCGCGTAGGGCGCAAGCTGTTCGTCCCAGATTTGCGAAACGTAGTCGGACTGCGCCCTTTCCAGGTCGTCTGCCTCGATCGGCCGGAATCCATAATCGATCTGAACCTCCAGACTGCCGGTGCTGAGACGCTCGGCCAGGGCAGCCGTCTCACGGTCCAGGAATGTTTCCATATAGGCGGCGTCCCGCAATTGCGCCTCCGTTCTCTGCCACAGAAGGTCCGTCATGGCGTCCTTTACTTCCTTCTGCGCCTGTTCGTATTCTCTTACTGTCAATTTTTCCGCGTCAAGAATATGCAGTGTAAAGGTATACTCCAGATATGCATACCTTGCAGGAGGATCCGGAATATTCGGGTCGGACTTCAGCTGCTGGATCCAGCCGTCTTTGTTGGCTGAACGCCAGAAATCACGGCTCTGCCATCTGGATGCCGTCAGAGGCTCATAAACGCTGAAAAAGTAATCGGCATACGCATTCGCCGCCCGGTCTGCTTTTTCATCATCGTAATAGCTGACCTGGACGCCGCCTTGGGAAAATCTCTCTACCAGCTCCATGTCCTCCGGATTGTCCCGCTCCGTCCACATCTTCTCCTGATACTCCGCCACAGTCATATCCTCGTACCCGTCGAACCACAGCGACAGCAGCCAGCGGCTCTCCTGATCCGTAAAGCCCTTTGCCGGTACGTGCGTCAGATAGCGCCGCAAATCCTCCGGCTGTTCCGCCGCCGAGGTGGCAAATCCCACCGACAGGCCGCATACCAGCACAGCCGCCAGCAAAACAGCAGCGATTGATGTCTTCTTCATTTTCATAATAGCAATAATCCTTTCTTCGATTGCGTTCCTGCTGAAGCTGCTGGCCAGTGGAGACAGACCGCTTTTTGTCTCCTCCATGCCGATCAGCGCCAGCGCATAGGCGGACTTCTTCCCCAGTCCGAACCGCCGGACCACCGCCTCGTCGCAGCTCAGCTCCAAATCACGGTTGGCCAGCACGTACATGACCCACGCCAGCGGGTTGAACCAGTGCACGCACACCGCCGCAGCCAGCGCCAGCTTCCACGCCGCGTCAAACCGCCGGATGTGGACCAGCTCATGCTCCAGCACATACGCCGCCGGTTCTCCCCACTCCATCTCCTTCGGCAGCAGGATCACGGGCCGGAATATGCCGTAGGTCAGCGGTGCGGAGACAGTCTCGCACTGCCGGACATCTACAGGCCGATGGAGACGGTGCTCAGCCAGCCACTCTCGAACTGCCGGACTCTCTACAGGCAGCGATTCGCGGAATCTCCGGCGGTACCATACATAGGAAACCGTAAAAAATGCCGCGCAGGCCAGACTACCCGCTGTCCAGACCATCCGCCATACCGGGATTTTTTCCGCAGGCGGCGCTTCCATTGGGGTATCCGGGACGGTCCGGACATCTCCGGGCTGCACGGAAGGCATCACCGGGCGGAATGCCGTCTCTACCTGCGCCGGCATTCTCTGTTCCGCCAGCGTGTACACGCTCAGCGGCGACGGAACCGACACCGGGACCAGCAGCCGCAGCGCCGCCACCAGCCACAGTATGCAGAACGCCTGCTTCGGCAGCTTATTCAGCGCCAGCGCCCGCACCACTGTCACCGCCAGAATCAGCGCGCCGCCGGAAAAACTCATCTGCACCAGGCTCATGCCGTCACTCCTCCTCCAGTTGGCTGACCATTTCCTTCAGCCGCGCGATCTCACCGGCTGACAGCTTTTTTCTGCCCAGCAGCGAGGCAAACAGCTTGTCGGCGGCTCCGTCGAAGAGCTTGTCCAGCAGCTCGTCCGTCTCCGCCTGCTGTACCTCCTCCCGGGCCACCAGCGCATGGCAGAGGAAGTTCGGCTCTATCCTCTTGATCGCCCCCTTCTTGATGCAGCGCTTGATGATGGTATAGGTTGTGTTGATATTCCAGCCGGTCTCCTGCCCCAGAACGTCGGAAATATGCTTGGCGGTTGTGTCCCCCTCCCGCCACAGCACGCCCATGACCTTCAGCTCCGAATCAAACAGTTTGTTGTCCATGTGGGATTCTCCTTTCTGTACTACTGCAGTAGTTCATAGCCCTATACTACCACAGTAGTGTGCTCTTGTCAAGAAGTATTTTACGGGATAGTTTTTTTGAAGGGAAAGACGTCTGAGCGGCATTGCAGCGCTCAGACGTCTTTTTATTCAATTACAATTTCGCCGGTTGGGAAAAAATCTTACACGTGGTAAAATCCTCCGCCGATGAACTCGCGCATAAGAGAGGTTTTGGGGATGTGGTCAGCTGGAATCGACAGAAAATAGTTCAGGTATTTCAACAGCCGCTTAGCCTCGATATACTCATCGCTGTCCCGCGGGACGCCAAAGAGCAGCGGCTGCACATAGGGCTTGAGCAGGGCCGCCTCGTAGACCAGAGCGGAGTTGAAGATCACATCCGCGCTGTCCTGGAATGGGAAAATGTTGTTCTCCTCCCCGCGCCGGACGGAGGGCCACATGCGAATCGTTGCCTGCGCGCTGTACCCGCGGGTCCTGGCGTCCCGCTCGATCCTCCGCAGAAGGCGGGCGTCGGTGGTGGAGCTGCAGTTGTGATCGTCTATATTCAAGGTGGACAAACAGCTGATATAGATTTTATATTTGCTCTCGCGCGGCAGAGAGTGGGTAAACTGGTCGTTCAGACAGTGGATGCCCTCAATCACCAGCACGTCCCTCTCCCCCAGCGTAAGGGAATTGCCGTTGTACTCCCGCGCACCCTTTATGAAATTGAATGTAGGCATCTCCACCGTCTCACCATTGAGCAGGCGGACCATGTCCGTGTTGAACTGCTCTACATCCATAGCGCCCAAGCACTCAAAGTCGTACTGACCGTTTTCATCCCGCGGGGTGTCCTCCCGATTTTTGAAGTAGTTATCCGTTGCGATTGCATGTGGGTGCAGTCCGCAGGAGCGCAGCTGTGTGGACAGGCGGTGTGAAAACGTCGTTTTCCCGGAGGACGACGGCCCTGCAATCATGACAAAACGGACTTCCTTCCGGGCGGCAATTTCTGCGGCAATGTCGCCGATTTTCTTTTCCATCATAGCCTCGTTGGACAGGATGAGCTGCATGGTGTTGCCCTGTGAGACCGCTGCGTTTAATTCCGCCACATTGGATGCGTTCAGCGCCTCAGAGAGCTTGGCAGAATCGGAGAGGGCGCGGAAGAGCTTTCGGGAGGGCCGGAATTCTCCCAATTGGCCGGGGGCGCTCCGTGCCGGCAGGCGCAGCACAAAACTGTTTTCAAACAGCTCCAGTCCAAAGCATTTGATGTAGCTGGTATCTGGCACCATATAGCCATAGAAGTAGTCCGTAAAGCCGTCCAGGGTGTAGACATTGACATGGGAGTCAATACGAAAACGAAACAGCTGGGCCTTATGGACCAATCCCGATCTATGGAACAGGTCGATCGCGTCATCGGTGCTCACAGAGTGCTTTTCTATGGGCAGCGCCTGGGCCGCCAGCTCCCGCATCCGTTTCTCCACCCGCTCCAACAGCGCTTGGTCCAGAATGAAATTGCCGCGGGCCAGAATGAAAAGGGCGTTGCTGATGGAATACTCCGCCGTGATCCGCTCCACATTTTCCCGGCCCGCCACATCATAGAAGGCCTTCAGCATGAGAAAAAGCGCGCTTCGTTCGTAAGTCTGCATGCCGGGTTTTGCCTGGGCCGTCACCATCTTCAAGGAACAATCCCGGTCGAGAACCTTGTGCAATTCACAGAGTTTCCCGTCCCGGTTGACCAGCAGAATGTCGCAGGAAAAACGGTCTTGGAAGTCAGCTGCGATGTTCTTGTAGGGCGTTCCATAGGGATAGGCATACTCTGCACCGTCTATGGTGACCGTTATCATTTTTTTCTTTTCCATTGTTGAGCCTCCTTTTTCATTTGAATGTCCCGCAGGAAGGACGGGCCGCTGGCTGCTGTGGTCCTCCTTTATCATACGATATTTTGCGGGAAAATACAAGGATGATAAAACGGCAGACGGAAAATTTTCCGTCTGCCCCGACCGCCTCATCGCTCATTTTTTCCAAACAAAGCCGGCAGCAGGTCCGCCGTCTCCGGATACATCAAAAATCCGGCGTTCAAACCCAGTTCCCGGCCCAGCTGGATTTTCCGCCGCAGGGTATCCGCATCGTCGAACATCACGAACCGGCTCTCCCCGTCCCTGGTGCAGGTAAAATATTTCGCGCACAGGTCGCCGGAGTAAAAAATGCTGGGTTCCCGCTCCCGCAGCAGCGCCTCCAGCGCCTCGCCGCTCAGCGGCGTGCCCACCCCCTCCGGACACGGCAGGGGGAAACTCATCCGCAGCCGCTGCAGGTCCAGCGACACCCGCGCCGGGCCGAACCGCTCCGCCGCCTCCTCCAGCCGCTGGCGCAGCACGCCGCCGGAGAGGGCGGTGCAGATCAGGACCCCAGCCTGCTGGATCCGCTGGCCGTAGGATTCCGGCACAAAAAAGCGCATCCGGTTCCTGCTCAGCACCGTGCCCAGCGCCTCCAGAAAAGCAGCCTTATCCTCCGCCGGCTCCCCCTCAAAGTCCGCCACAACGCCGCCATATCCCCGGTTCCCGCACTCCCGCCACACATCGCGGCACAGCGCGGCAGCATCCCGGACCGGCCCGCTCTCCCAATCCTCCAATACCAGCAGGCCCCCGCGGGTCCTTGGCAGCAGATTCCGCCGGGCCAGCCGTCCGTCCGGGCCTATGCGGTAGGCCACATGGGCGATCCGCTCCGTAAAACGCAGGGCCTGGGACAGATGCTCCGGCGCGGCGGCTAAATACATCAGCACACTGATAACCTCCCCCTTGTGTAATCACCGCGGACGTGTTATACTGACCCTACAGTATGCGATCCTGGAGGACATTATGCCATTTTCCCTGATTCCTGACCGGCTGTTCAGCAGCTATACCGACATCACGCCTGAGCTTCTGCGCAGCTTGGATATCCGCCTGCTGCTGTGCGACCTGGACTACACCCTGGCCCCCCGCTCCGTCCCCAGCCCGGACAGCACCCTCCGGCAATGGCTGTCGGCGTGCAGAGCCGCAGGCATTACGGTAAAAATCCTGTCCAACAACCGCTCCACCCGCCGGGTGGAGACCTTCTGCAGTGAATTGGGCATCAGCTATGTGGGACACGCCGGGAAACCCGGCGTCCGGGGATACCGGGAGGCCATGGGGAACGTAGGCCCGGTCCACACCGCCATGCTGGGCGACAAGCTGCTCACCGACGTGCTGGGCGCAAAGCGCAGCGGCATACTGGCGCTGATGGTGGAGCCGCTGGGCGGTCCGGTGGGAGTCTGGAATCAATTTCTGCACCTGCTGCAGAGGCCCTTTAAATGGATCGCGAAAAGGAGATTGGAAAAACTATGAGCAGATTTCAGAAAATCGCAGACTGCCTGGAGGCCAACCAGCTGGACGCCATGCTGATCACCAGCGCCCCCAACCGGCTCTATGCCACCGGCTTTGCCTCCTCAGACGGCGCCGCCGTCATTACCCGTGAGGGCAGCTGGTTCTTTATTGACAGCCGGTACATCGAGGCGGCGCAGAAGGCCATTACGGGCGCGGAGATCCGGCTGACCACCACGGAAAAGACCGCTGTGGACCAGGCCCAGGAGGTGCTGGAACAGCACAATATCAAGCGGCTGGGCTTTGAGGACAGATATGCCACGGTAAAGGAGTACAACCGCTGGAAGGAAAAGTTTACTGGCTGTGAGCTGGTCCCGGCGGCGCAGATCCTCGCGGACCTGCGCATGATCAAGGAGCCCGCTGAGCTGGAGAGCATGATCGCAGCCCAGCGCATCGCGGAAAAGGCCCTGGCGGACGTGCTGGACTTCATCAAGCCCGGCAAGACAGAGCAGGAGGTCGCCGCGTTCCTACAGTACAGGATGCTGCTCCACGGCGCGAAAAAGATGTCCTTTGACCCCATCGTGGTGGGCGGCCCCAACAGCAGCATGCCCCACGGCGTCCCCTCGGCCCGCCCCCTGGCGGACGGCGATTTCCTGACCATGGACTTCGGCTGTATCTACAACGGCTACTGCTCCGACATGACCCGCACCATTGCCATCGGCCACGCCACGGAGGAGATGGAGACGGTCTACAACACGGTCCTGCAGGCCCAGCTGGCAGGTATCGCCGCCGCCCGCGGCGGGGTTACCGGCAAGACCGTCCATGAGACGGCGGCCAAGGTGATTGCGGACGCAGGCTATGGCGAGTATTTCGGCCACGGCTTCGGCCACAGCCTGGGGGTGGAGGTACATGAGGACCCCAGATTCTCCGCCATCCATGATAAGCCGATCCCCGCCGGGGCCACCCTCTCAGCGGAGCCGGGCATCTATCTGCCGGGGCGGTTCGGCGTACGGATCGAGGACGTAGTCATCGTCGGCGAGGAAGAGAGCAAGTCCATTATGGAGGCCCCGAAGGAGCTGCTGATCCTGCGCTGAGAGGCGCGGAAGCCATAGTCAGAGCGCTGAGCGGGCAATGAAGAAGGGAGGTATTCTGCATGCGTGAAAATCTGGCATACCAGGAGGACCTGCGGGAAGAATTGGTTAACGGAGAAATCGTAATGATGTCCCCCCGGCCCGCTTACAACCACAACCGCGTCGCAAGCAATATCTTTTGGGTTTTTGAAAGCTATCTGCGCGGCAAGCGGTGTACCCCGATTGCGGATGGTACGGACCTCTATCTCACAGAGGAAAACCGCTTTGTACCTGGCTCCGCATCCAAATTTGTGTCTACCACTGCGAACGGCATTTCGTATCCTGTGAGATCACTGTTCTCAATTTCTGGTTTGATATAATGGGTGTAGAGCCAACGCATAAAGTCTGTCATATCAATGCTCCTTTCTAAAAGACGCTATTATTAGCGTTCTCGGAACATTCTATCACGCCAATAATAGCGTGTCAAGAGGGATATTATGATAACCAAAGATTTTTTCAAAAACAGATTAAAAGAGTTGCGCAAAGAGAAGGGCCCAACACAGGCGCAGGTCGGCATTGCAACCGGTATCGGGGAACGCAATTACCAAAGATTTGAGGCCGGAGAAAACTTCCCTAGCGCGGAAAACCTCTGTGCACTGGCCGACTATTTTGAAGTCAGTCTGGATTACCTGATGGGCCGCACAGACCGCCGCTGAACCGGTTCAGCCGCACATCAAACCTGCACAGATATCCCCCGCCCGCCTGCCGGAACCACCCGGCCAGGCGGGCTTTTCTTTTTCATTTTCTGTTACCATTTGTAACTATCCCTGTAATCACATTTGATAGAAAATTCTATGAATAACGAAAAAAATACTAGATTTTTGTTTTTATGTTAACCAATTCCGGAAAAAAATTATTCAAAACCCTTGACAAGACGGACTTTATCGGGTATACTACACGAAGTTTTCAAAAAGGTTACAAAGGTTACAAATTGGTTGCATACACTGTTACAGAAAGAAAATCTATTCTCTTCTTTCTATCAGGCGGCCCGGCGGTATGGAGGTTTTTCCCTGCCCGTCCCCCCGGTGCATTGCATCGTCATTCCCCATTTGTGGCCCCTTTGCAAAACTATGGAGGTTCAAGTATCATGTTTGAAAGAAGCAGAAAAGCCGCTTCGAATATGAAACGGCTGATCGCTGTCGCAGCAGTACCGGCTCTCTCCGTCCTCGCTCTGTCCCTGACCCCGCATCCCCGCGATGTGGACGCCTACGCCCTGTATGTCGTCAACAACGACTCCTACGTCCATGTGGACGAGTTGGACGGCGAGGTGTTCCTCACTGACGGCTCCGCTGAGCTGGTTTCCCGCCGTTCCGGCAGCGACCTGATGCTCACCGCCGGACAGCCTGTCACCGTCACCTATCAGGGCGAGCCCCTCACCTCTGTCACCCGAAGCGAGACAGTGTCCCAGCTCTTGGAGCGCCTGGAGATCCAGCCCAGCCCCCTGGAGATGGTGTCCGTGTCCTTCCTGGACGAGGCGCTGGAAATCAGTGTAAACTCTGAATTCGTCTTTTATGAGCATATTACCGATACGCTGGCTCACGAGACTGTGTACCAGTACAACAGCAACAAGCCTGCCTGGGAGGAGAGCGTCATCCAGGAGGGCAGCGACGGGGCGTACACGGAGGTGTACGAGGTGGTCTATCAGGATGGCGAGGAGACCGCCCGTCAGCTCATCGACGCGGTCACTAAGGCGCCGGTGCCCACCATCATTGAAAAGGGCACCATGGAGAACTTCGCCAACAACGGCGACGCTGTGGCGGCCATCAACAAATCCACCGACGGTTCCGGTACCATCACGCTGGACAACGGCGAGACGCTGACCTTCAGCTCCGCCCGGACCATGCGGGGCACCGCCTATACCACCGGCGGCAGCGTGGGCACCAGGACCGCCAGCGGCACCACGGTACATGTGGGCGTGGTTGCGGTGGACAAGAGCGTCATTCCCCTGGGGACGAAGGTCTATGTGGTCAGCAACGACGGCCAGTACGACTACGGCTTTGCCGTGGCGGAGGACACCGGCGTGCGGGGCAACTCCATCGACCTGTATATGGATACCAACAGCGAGTGTATCCAGTTTGGTGTGCGGGAGTGCACCGTGTATATCCTGGACTGAGAAAACAATGAAAATAGCTGCGACATGATCCGGAGGGGGCTGCATATTGCAGCCCCCTCCGCGTTATCATTCCTCTGTTAAACCTTGCAAAAGATTGGATACAGCCACGAAAAAGAATCAATCTATCAATTCCGCCAGCATCTTGAGGAACATCAACCCCAGGACCACAAAGATCATGCCCTTGATCTTCTTGCCCCCTCCCCGGATGGCATACTGCGCGCCGCAGTAATTGCCCAGCATGCTGCACACCGCCGCCGGGATCACCAGATTCCACATGACCATCCCATGGAGGGCGAAGGTGACAGCGGAGGCCGCGTTGGAGGCCAGATTCGCCACCTTGCCGCAGCCGGAGGCAGTGACCATATCCAGTCCCAGCACTGCGGTAAAGGCCATAATCAGGAAGGTCCCCGTCCCCGGCCCGATCAGCCCGTCGTAGATGCCGATGCCCAGTCCGATGAGCAGGCTCAGCAGCGCCTCATGGGTGGGGCTGAAGGACTTCTCTTTCTCCTGACCGAAATCCTTTTTGACCACCAGAAACACGGCGATAAGCGGCAGCGCTACCAACACCAGTCCCCGCAGCAGCTCGTCAGATAGCCGCGCCGCAAAGCTGGCCCCAATGGCCGCGCCGACAATAGCGCCCGCGCCGGAGCACAGGGCGATCATAAGCCTGATCTTCCCGCTGCGGAAAAAGCGGACAGCCGCTATGGCCGCGCCGGAGCCGGCCACCACCTTGTTCGTCCCCACAGTGAGATGTACCGGCACCCCGGCCATCATATACGCCGGGATGGTGATCAGTCCGCCGCCGCCGGCAATGCTATCCACAAAGCCGCCCAAAAAAATCAGCGGGCAGACCATCAAGCATGTTTTCAGCAATTCATTCATGTCCTCGTCTCCCTGTTTCGCATTCCAGGCGATTATACCACCGGAAGCAAAAAAAAGCTAGCCATTTCTCCAAAATATGCTATACTATTGAAAAAGGTGTAAGGAGACAAACGCGATGAACCTCTGCGATATCCACGAAGTCAAGGCGCTGCTGGCCCGCCACGGCTTCCACTTTTCCAAAGCCATGGGGCAGAACTTCCTGACGGCGGACTGGGTCCCCCGGGAAATCGCCGCCGCCTGCGGCGCGGACGCTTCCCACGGCGTCCTGGAGGTGGGGCCCGGTGTGGGCTGCCTCACCCGCGAGCTGTGCCGGGAAGCCGCCGCCGTGGCCGCGGTGGAGCTGGACCGCTCCCTGCTGCCGGTGCTGGCGGAGACCATGGCGGGCGCAGGCAACTTCCGGCTCATCCACGCCGACATCCTCAAGCTGGACATCCCCGCCGTATTGGAAGAGTTTTTTCCCGGCCTCACGCCGCTGGTGTGCGCCAACCTCCCCTACAACATCACTACCCCCGCCCTGCGGGTCCTGGTGGACACAGGCCGCTTTGAGGCCATTACCGTTATGGTGCAGAAGGAGGTGGCCCAGCGCATTGCCGCCCCTGCCGGCAGCGGGGACTACGGCGCGTTTTCCGTCTACATGCAGTACCATACGGAGCCGGAAATTCTCTTCGACGTTCCGCCGGACTGCTTCCTGCCCCGCCCAAAGGTGACCTCCGCCGTGGTGCGCTGCAAAAGACGCACTGTGCCTCCGGTTACACCAGACTGCGGGAAGGACTTCTTTTTCCAGACTGTGCGGGCCGCTTTCGCCCTGCGGCGTAAGACCCTGCGCAACAGCCTGTCCTCCGTTTTCGGCGGGGAGCTGGACCGGGAGCGGATCGCCGCCGTTATCGAGGCATGCGGTTTTCCGCCCAGCGTCCGGGGCGAGGCGCTGGGGATGGAGGAATTCGCTGTGTTGGCGGACAGGCTTTATGGGGCAATGACAGGGGAGCGCTGAAATTCCAGAAAACATCTTGACAGCTGAGAAAGATACAAAGTATAATAAACTCATCTGGTAGAAAGGAGGCTGCTGCTATGCCGTCCGAAAAAGAAATTGTCATCATCCAGAAGGCCACGATTTATGATATCATAAACATTATTGAGGAAAAACCGGAGAAAACGTATACCACTGAGGAATTAAAAAGGATTCTGAAAGCGTATATTGCGGGTGCAGAACAATAAGCACCTATGAAAATCACCGCCCATGTTTCAGGGCGGTGATTTTTCATACAACGTTTTCTTTCAAAACAACAAGCAGCTTTTCTGTGTCCTCCTCTGTCGTGGCCCAACTGGCGGCGAGGCGGATGACCGTATGCGTAGCATCATATTTTTCCCAAAAGCTGAACTCTACTGATTCTGCCAACCGCTTCATCTGCGCGTTTTCCAAAATGACAAACACCTGATTGGCGGGCGTATCCCAACACAATTGATACCCATACTCCCGCAGCGTTGCCCGGATCCGGCCGGCCGCCGCAATAGCCGCCTTTCCAACCTTCAGGTACAGCCCATCCGTAAACAACACGTCAAACTGCAGTCCCAGCAGCCAGCCCTTGGCCAGTAATGCGCCGTGCTGCTTCATGATGGTGAAAAAGTGCGGTATAAAGCCCCTCTTCGGAATCACCACCGCCTCCCCGAACAGCGCGCCGCACTTGGTCCCGCCGATATAGAATACGTCGCACAGCTCAGCCAGCTCCTGCAGCGACACGTCGTTAGACGGACAGGCCAGCGCGTAGGCCAGACGCGCGCCGTCCAGATACAGCGGCAGGCCGTATTCCCGGCAGACCGCGCTGATCTCCCGCAGCTCACGGAGGGAATAAAGCGTGCCGGATTCCGTCGGCTGGGAGACGTACACCATGCCCGGCCTGACCAGATGGTCGCGGGCCTCGTCCGTCTCAAACCTCACGAGCAGCTCCCGCAGGTCCGCCGCCGTAATCTTCCCCTCGTGCTCCGGCAGTGTAAGGACCTTGTGCCCGCCCAATTCGATGGCCCCGGCCTCGTGGGTGCTGATATGCCCGCTGACAGCGGCAACAACGCCCTCATAGGACCGCAGCAGCGCACTGATCACTGTGGCGTTGGTCTGGGTGCCGCCCACCAGGAAAAACACGTCCGCCTCCGGACAGCCGCAGGCGCTGCGGATTTTCTCCCGCGCCTGCTCCGACAGGGGGTCTGTTCCGTAGCCCTGCATTTTCTCATAGTTGATCTCCCGCAGGCGGGACAAAATCGCCTCGTGAGCGCCCTCCATATAGTCGGACGCAAAGGACAATCTGCTCATACTTGTCTTCTCCCCTCCTATCGTTCTCTGGGTCCTGGCTGGAACTGCTCCTCCATGACCAGCGGCTCCAGTTTTCCGGCGGACAGCTCCGTCACCTTCTCCCGGAACCCGTCCACGTCCTCCGCCGGCAGCTGCACCGTCAGCAGCACGTCCGCGCCGAAATCCGTATCCGCCACCGTGCCGCCGCACTGCTCCACCAGCAGCCGCATCCGCTCGTACAGGGAGTAGGTGCAGGGCACCGCCAGCGACGCCCACAGCCGCATCCGGCTCACGCCGCCGGCGTCCAGGGCCAGCTTGGCCGTGCCGCCGTAGGCCCGGGTCAGTCCCCCCGCCCCCAGCAGGATGCCGCCGAAGTACCGCGTCACCACACAGCAGACGTTGGTCACCTCTTCCCGCTGGAAGACGTTCAGCATCGGCTGTCCGGCAGTCCCCTGGGGCTCGCCGTCGTCGCTGTAGCGCAGTACGCCGCCCTCCCGGATGACATAGCACCAGCAGTTGTGCCGGGCGTCGTAGTGCCGCCTGCGGGTCTCCTCGATCCGGGCGCGGGCCTCCTCCTCGCTCTCCACCCGCCACATATGGCCGATGAAGCGGGAGCGCTTTTCCACATATTCCGCCTCGCCCTCCCCGGCGGGGACCAAGTAGCTATCCACCTTGTCTCGCCTCCCAATCCTGCCGCAGCAGGACACAAAAATCCGTTTTCTTTGACTGATGCAGCATCTCCTGAAACACAAGCGAAAAGCCACATTTCTCCCGCACCCGGCGGCACTGCGCATTCTCCGTGTAGTGGACGCACCACACCGCCGCCATCTCCAGCTGCTCAAACCCGCGCCGCAGCAGCGCCTGAACCACCTCCGGCATGATGCCGCGCCCCCAGTAGGCCGGATGCAGGGCAAAGCCCAGCTCGTCCGACACAATCCCCTTCCGGTTGATAAAGCCGGCGGAACCGATGACATGCCCTGTCTCCCGATAGACAACGGCGTACATCTCCGGAAAGGACAGGCGGGTGCGGATGGCCTCCCGGCTGTCCGCAAGGGAGCTGTGGGCTTCCCAACCGGCGGCGGCGCCGACGCGGGGGTCCTGGGCATAGGCGAAGACGTCCGCCGCGTCCCCAGCCGTGAAGGGGCGGAGGATCGTCCGTTCCGTCTCGATTATCATCATTCCGCGCCGGTCCGGCTGGCGGCGTCTGCCGTCTTATAGGTATCGTAGCCCTCATAGCGGTAGCTGGCGTCCACGCCCTTCATATAGACCTCCCGGTCGTCGATCCTGTCCGTCAGGGCCGCCTTTAACAGCGTTTTGAGCTCCAAATCCCGGACCGGGCTGCGCTCCATCGCCAGCAGATAGTCCTCCCGATTCACCAGGCTCCAGTCAACAACCTGCTGCAGTTCTTTTTTCAGCATGGCGTCCAGCCAGAGCCGGGCGCTTCTGCCGTTGCCCTCCCGGAACGGGTGCGCCACATTCATCTCCACATATTTCTCTATGATCTCGTCAAATGTGGACTGCGGCATCTGCCCGATCTGTTCCAGCGCCGCCTGGAGATAGAGGACAGGGGCAAAGCGGAAGTGCCCTTTTGCGATATTCACTGTGCGGACCTGCCCCGCGAATTCGTATATCTCCCCAAAGAGATGGGCATGGATTTGTGCGAGCCCCCGAAATGTTCCGACCTCAAATCGGTCCAGCAGGCCCTTTTCAAACAGCTCCAGAGCCCTTGCCTTGCTGAGCCGCTCCTCTTCTCTGGCCAGCTCCGCCGAGGTGGTGATGCCCAATTTGTTCTCCAATACCATGCCGTGTATCCTCCCGCTTCCTCTTGCTGGCATTATACCGAAACAGCGGCGTTTCGTCAATCATTGTCAGCGCTGGTCCGTACGGCCCGCCAGGTAATCCAGCGATACGCCGAAGTGATCGGCAAGGGCGCATAGCCTATCAAGATTTGGAGTCTGTTCCCCTGCCTCATATCGCTGATATTGGCGTGTAGTTAGACCTATCGCCTGTGCAACCTGTCCTTGACTCTCTTTTTTTCCCAGACGCAGTGCGCGAATAATTTCATAGAATTCCATAATTACCTCTTGACAAGACAAATTTTTCGTAGTATTATTGTAGCGAAAAATTTGTCGCAACACACGAAAGGAGTTTTACAATGACAGACTTCATGCGCTGGCTATATGCCCACTACATCAAGCCCGAAATCGAGGACAGCGACGCCACCGGCTACGAGGCGGCGCTCTCCCTCATGGATACCAACTTGAATTCTGAGCTGCGCGAACAGTATGCGCGTACGCTGGAGTTTTACGCCAGCCGCGCTTTCTGCCTGGGGTTCTATACCGGCCAGGGCTTCGCTCAGTCCTCCCAGGCCTCCTTCGGCTCCACCCAGCCCTCAATATAGGGCTTCACCATCCCGATGGCCCGCGGATTGCACACCGCCTGGATGTCGATGGTTTCTCCGTACTCCACAGACTCCACCCGGCTCTCCCGGTACAGGATATCCAGCAGATTTCCCTTGTCGTACGGCAGGTGTAAGGTGACATGCCTTGTCCCCTTGTCCAGCTCCCTGTCGATGGCCTTCAGCAGCTCGTCCAGCCCCTCGCGGGTCTTCGCGGAGATATTCACGGCGTCCTCCCCTCTGGGCCGGACGTCCCCCCAGTAGAGGTCGGACTTGTTGTACACCCGCAGGCAGGGCGTTGTCTCCGCGCCCAGCTCCCGGATGAGGCTGTCCACAATCCGCGCCTGCTCCTGCCACTCGGGATTGGAGATATCGATCACGTGCAGTAGCAGGTCCGCGTACTCCAGCTCCTCCAGGGTGGCCTTGAAGGCATCCACCAGTTGGTGGGGCAGCTTGCGGATAAAGCCCACTGTGTCTGAAATCACCACATCCAGCGTGTCGCTGACAGCCAGCAGGCGGGTGGTGGTATCCAGCGTGTCGAAGAGCCGGTCGTTGGCGGGGATGTCCGCGCCGGTGAGAGCGTTGAGCAGGGTGGATTTCCCGGCGTTGGTGTAGCCCACGATGGCCACCACCGGGATCTCGTTTTTCGTCCGCCGCTGGCGCTGGGTGCCCCGGATGCGGCGCACCTCCTCCAGCTCCTCCTTCAGCTTGTCGATCTTGCGGTGGATGTGGCGGCGGTCCGTCTCCAGCTGGGTCTCGCCGGGGCCCTTGGAGCCAATGGGGCCCTTGCCGCTGGTACCGGCCTGCCGCTCTAAGTGGGTCCACATACCGGTCAGCCGGGGCAGCAGGTACTGGTACTGGGCCAGCTCCACCTGCAGCCGCCCCTCCCTGGTCCGGGCCCGCTGGGCGAAGATGTCCAGGATCAAGGCGCTGCGGTCCAGCACCTGCACGCCCAGCTCCTCCGTCAGCACCCGCAGCTGGGACGGGCTGAGGTCGTTGTCAAAGATGACCGACGTGGCCCCCTCCGTCTTCACCAGGGCTTTGATCTCCTCCACCTTGCCCTCGCCGATGAAGGTGCGGGGGTCCGGAGAGGCGCGGTTCTGGAGCACGGAGGCAGCCGTTTCGCCGCCTGCCGTCTCCACCAGGTCCTCCAGCTCGTCCATGGATTCCTCGGTGGCGTTGTCCTGTTCCTCCAGCCGTGGGCTGGACAGACCGGCGATGATGACCCGGTCCCGTGGTTTTTCGATTTCTTCCAAAACTTGTTTCTGTTCCCTCATAATACCTCTTGCATTCTATAAATACGCGCCGTACTGCGATCACAGCAGTACGGCGCTCATTGAGATCACTTCAGTCCAAACTTCTTGTTGAACTTAGCAACACGTCCGCCGGTGTCAACCAGCTTCTGCTTGCCTGTGAAGAAGGGGTGACACTTAGAGCAGACTTCCACGCGAATGTCCTTCTTCGTGGAACCTGTCTCAATTACATTACCGCAGGCGCATTTAATCGTAGTCTGCTGATAATTGGGATGGATACCTTCCTTCATTGCTCTCGTTCACCTCTTTCCTCTTAAACTTTCATTTCACGGCTTTCACCGCCAAACTGTTACTTACTATACCATATCCAACCGGGCATTGCAAGCATTTTTTTCGGAAAAACGCAAATTTTTGAAAAACCCGGTCTCTTTACGCTTTCATCACCCTGGCCATCACCGCCAAACCCCTGTCGATCTCCTCCTTTGTGATGACCAGCGGCGGCAGCAGCCGCAGGGTATCCTTCCCCGCTGTCAGGCACAGCAGGCCCTCGGCCATCAAACGGTCCTTCAGCTCCTTGTGGGTCATGCCCTGCACGCCCACGCCGATCATCAGGCCCATGCCCCGGATGCCGGACACATAGGGGCTGTTCAGCGCGGCGATGCCCTCCCGCAAATACTGCCCCTTTTCCTTCACCTGGGCCAGGAAATCGTCCGTCAGCGTATCCAGCACGGCGTTGCCCGCCGCCGCAGCCATGGGGTTGCCGCCGAAGGTGCTGCCGTGGTCGCCGGCCCCCAGGACCTTCCGGCACTTCTCGTTGGCCAGGAAGCCGCCGAAGGGCAGCCCGCCGGCAATGCCCTTGGCAAAGGTCACCACGTCCGGCTGGATGCCGAACTGCTGGAAGGCAAAGAGGGTGCCCGTCCGCCCGATGCCGGTCTGCACCTCGTCCACCAGCAGCAGCCAGTCCTTCTCCGCGCAGAGCTTCGCCACCGCCTGTACATAGTCCCTGTCCAGAGGATTCACGCCGCCCTCGCCCTGAATCAGCTCCATCATGATCGCGCAGACGTCGCCGTCCACCTCGGCCATCAGGCTGTCCATGTCGTTGGCGTCCGCATAGCGGAAGCCCTCGGTAAAGGGGAAGAAATAGTCGTGGAAATGGTCCTGGCCGGTGGCCTTCAAGGTTGTGATGGTGCGGCCATGGAAGGAATTGCGCAGGGTGATCACGGTGGCCCGGCCCTTGCCGTACTTCTCATAGGAGTATTTTCTCGCCAGCTTGATCATGCCCTCGTTGGCCTCCGCGCCGGAGTTGCCGAAGAACACCGCCGCCATGCCGGAGGCGGGGACCAGCCGGGACGCCAGCTTTGCATAGGGCTCGGTATAGAAGAGGTTGGAGATATGTCCCACCTTCATGGCCTGGTCATAGATGGCCTTGGCCCAGGCTTCGTTGGCGTAGCCCAGGGAGCAGACGCCGATGCCGGAGGTAAAGTCGATGTACGCCTTCCCCGCCGTATCATAGACCGTTGCGCCGTGGCCGTGGTCGATAGCCAGCTGATTGCGGCTGTAGGTCTGCATCACATAGCCCTCGTCCAGGGCTTTGATCTCTTCAAAAGTCATTGTCCGTTCAGTCCTTTCATTGCTTACCAGATCATCGTCCCGATTCCAGCGTGGGACAGGACTTCAATCAAAATCGAATGGGGGATTCTGCCATCCAGTATATGCGTCCGGCGGACGCCGCTGCGCACAGCGTCCACGCAGCAGTCCACCTTCGGGATCATGCCGCCGGAGATGACGCCCGCCTCCACCAGCTCCGGCACGTCCGGCAGACGCACCTGGGAGATGAGGGTGTCCTCGTCGTTCCGGTCCCGGAGCAGGCCCCGGATATCGGTCAGCAGGATCAGCTTTTCCGCCCCCAGCGCCACGGCGATCTTTGCCGCCGCGGTGTCGGCGTTCACGTTGTAGCTGGTCTCCGCGTCCAGCCCCTGGGCCACGGTGGAGATAACGGGGATGAACCCGTCCTGAATCGCGTCCTGAATGACCTTCGGGTCCACCGCCGCGATGTCGCCCACCAGGCCGTAGTCCACGCCGTTTTCCTGACGGCGGTTGGCCTGCAGCATGCTGCCGTCCAGCCCGCACAGCCCCACCGCCCGGCCTCCGGCCCGGTTGAGGGTCATAACCAGATTCTTGTTGACCTTGCCGCAGAGGACCATCTGCACTGCGTCCATGGTCTCCTCGTCGGTGTAGCGGAGGCCGTTGATAAATTTGCTCTCTTTCCCGGTTTTCTTCAGCAGCTCGTTGATCTCCGGCCCGCCGCCGTGGACGACCACCACATTGATGCCCACCAGACGCAGGAGGATGATGTCATTGATGACGGCCTTGCGCAGCTCTTCGGAGATCATCGCGTTGCCGCCGTATTTGATGACGACCGTTTTCCCGTAGTACCGCTGAATATACGGCAGGGCCTCCACCAGGACCTGGGCCCTGTCCGTGTAACTGAATTGCATGTCAGCCACCTTCCTTACGTCCGGTAATCGCCGTTGATTTTAATATAGTCGTACGTGATGTCGCAGCCCCAGCAGGTGCAGGCGCCGTTCCCCTCGCCCATGGCGACGTCAATGACGATCTCATCCTCTGTCAGAATCTTTTTCGCCAGCTCCTCGTCAAACGCCAGGCCTCTCCCCTGCTCACAGACCAGGACGGTCCCCGCGGCAGAGGCAAACCGGACATCCACCTTCTCGGGGTCAAAGCTCTCGCCGGAATAGCCCATGGCGCAGAGCACCCGGCCCCAGTTGGCGTCACAGCCGAAAATCGCGGCCTTGGTCAGCGTAGAGGAAATCACAGACTTGGAAATGGTCTCCGCCTGGGCCTCATCCCTGGCCCCCTGCACGGTGCAGGTCATCAGGTGTATCGCGCCCTCGCCGTCCTTGGCCATTTTCCGGGCCAGCTGTACGCACAGCTCCCGCAGCGCAGCCACAAAGGCGTCGTAATCCTCGTTCTTTTCCGTGATCTCCGCATTGCCCGCCATACCGTTGGCCAGCACACAGCAGGTGTCGTTGGTGGAGGTATCCCCGTCCACACTGATGCGGTTGAAGCTGACGCGGACGGTCTCCTGCAGCGCCTCCCGGATCATGGCGGAGGAGATGGCGCAGTCGGTGGTAATAAAGCAGAGCATGGTGCCCATATTGGGATGGATCATCCCGCTGCCCTTGGCGATGCCGCCCATGCGCACCGTCTTACCGCCCACCGTGGTCTCTACAGCGGCTTCCTTCTTTACTGTATCGGTGGTCATGATGGCATGGGCCGCTATATCGCTGGCCGCGTCGCTCCGCTCCAGCCGGTTGTACAGCTCCTGCGCGCCGTCCTCGATCACCTTGATATTCAGCGGCTGTCCAATCACGCCGGTAGACGCCACCAGCACGTCCTCCGCTCTGCAGCCAATGACCGCCGCTGCGGCCTCGCACATCCGCCGGGCGTTCTCCTCGCCGCCGGGTGCGCAGGCGTTGGCGTTGCCGCTGTTGGCAATGACCGCCCGGGCCCTGCCGTCCGCCAGATGGGCTTTCGTGACGTGGATGGGCGCGGCCTTTACGACGTTCTTCGTAAACACAGCCGCCGCCGCGCAGTCCGTATCGGATACGATCAGCGCCACGTCTTTTTTATTCACATTGTGGGTCTTCACGCCCACATGGAGCCCCGCCGCCCGAAAGCCCTGGGCCGCGCACACTCCTCCGGTAATCTGTTTCAACATGGTTTTCTCCCGCTATGCATTTCGTTGGTTTTCAAATATTCAGTCCCGCCGTCTCGCCGAAGCCCAGCATCAGGTTCATGTTCTGCACCGCCGCGCCGGACGCGCCCTTCCCCAGGTTGTCAAAGAGGGCCGTGATGGTGAACTGCCCGTCGTTCCCCGCCACAATCAGGCTGAGGCTGTCGCTGTCCATTTTGCCGTTGGCGTACAGCTTGGCGCAGCCGTCCAGCGGGGACACTGTGACCAGCGCCTGACCGGCATAATAGTCATTGAGCTTCTGCCATACCTCGCGGAGAGCGGACACGCCGCGCAGCTGCTCCATATGGAGCGGGACAGTTGTGGCCATACCTTTATAATAATCGTCCACAATGGGCACAAAGACCGGCATTTTTTCCAGGCCGCAAATCTTCCGCATTTCCGGCAGATGCTTATGCCCCTGCGTCAGGGCATAGGGGCACGGGGACGACAGCTCGTCTCCCCTGTCCGCCGCCTCATAGCTGGCGATCATTTTCTTCCCGCCGCCGGAATAGCCGGTGAGAGAAAAGCAGCTGACCGCCGCGTCCGTCGGCAGAAGCCCCAGCTTCACCAGCGGATACACAACGCTGATGAACCCGGTGGCGTGACAGCCCGGATTCGCCACCCGCTTCGCGGACTTTATGACCTCCCGCTGTTGCCCGGACAGCTCCGGGAAGCCGTACACCCAGCCGTCCATGGTGCGGTGGGCGGTGGAGGCATCAATAATCCGCGTGGCAGGGTTCCCCACCAGCTCCACCGCCTCCACAGCGGCGGCGTCCGGCAGGCACAGGAACACCAAATCCGACTCGTCCATCAGTTTTTTTCGCTCCGTTGGGTCCTTGCGCTTGTCCTCGTCGATCAGCAGCAGCTCGATATCCTGCCGCCCGGCCAGGCGGTCATAGATCTGGAGGCCGGTGGTGCCCTCCTTGCCATCGATATAGACAACCGGCTTGCTCATACGCGCTCCCCTTCTCCCGGACGGCAGGCGGCGATAAACGTCCTCAGCTCCTGAATCTGGCGGGTTGTCTCCTCCACCGCCGGGCCGCCGTAGCTGCTGCGCTGGCCCATACAGGTCTCCAGCCGCAGCGCCTCGTATACGTCCTCCCCGAAGAGCGGGGAAATCTTCTGCAGCTCCTCAAGGGACAACTCTTCCAGCAGTTTCCCCTGTTGGCCGCAGTAATAAACCAGATTGCCCACCGTGGTATAGGCGTCCCGGAAGGGCATTCCCTTCTTGGTGAGATAGTCGGCGCAGTCGGTGGCGTTGATGAACCCGCCCCCCGCCGCCCGGCGCATGTTTTCCGGCAGGACCCGCATGGTGGACAGCATTCCCGTAAATACAGGCAGGCACATCTTGACGGTATCTACCGCGTCGAATACCGGCTCCTTGTCCTCCTGCATATCCTTGTTGTACGCCAGGGGCAGGCCCTTCATGGTGGTCAGCAACCCCATCAGGTCGCCGTACACCCGGCCCGTCTTGCCCCGCACCAGCTCCGCCACGTCCGGGTTCTTCTTCTGGGGCATGATGGAGCTGCCGGTGGAGTATGCGTCGTCCAGCTCAATGAATTTGAACTCCCAGCTGCACCAGAGAATCACTTCCTCGGAAAACCGGCTCAGGTGCATCATCAAAATGGACAGACCGCTCATCAGCTCCAATGCGTAATCACGGTCGGACACGCCGTCCAGGCTGTTGGAGCAAGGGCGGTCAAATCCCAGCTCCCGTGCCACAGCCCAGCGGTCGATGGGATAGGTGGTCCCCGCCAGCGCGCCGCTGCCCAGGGGGCACACGTTCATCCGCTTCCGGCAGTCCATCAGCCGGTCCACATCCCGGCGCAGCTGCTCACCATAGGCCAGCAGGTGCTGCGCAAAGGAGATGGGCTGCGCCCGCTGCAGGTGGGTATAGCCGGGCATGACTGTGTTCTGATGCCGCTCCGCCTGTTCCAGAATCGCCTGCTGCAAATCCAGGATCTGCCCGATGACCTCGTCGATCTCCCGCCGCAGATACAGCCGTAGGTCCACGGCCACCTGGTCGTTGCGGCTGCGGGCGGTGTGCAGGCGCTTGCCCGCCTCCCCGATGCGCTGTGTCAGCAGCGCCTCCACATTCATGTGGATATCCTCGTTGTCGGCGGTGAACTCGATCTTCCCCGCCTCCACGTCCGCCAGAATGCCCTGCAGACCCTGCCGGATCTGCTGTTCGTCCTCCCGGGAGATGATCCCCTGCCCGGCCAGCATTTTCGCATGGGCCAAACTGCCCTCAATGTCCTCCCGGTACATCCGGCAGTCAAATTGAATGGAGGAATTGAAATCGTTGACTAAGGTGTCCGTCTCCTTGCGGAACCGCCCGCCCCATAACTTCATAGGTCGTAACCTCGCAATTTCTCAATTTTGTGATTGCACAAAATCTTAGTTTTGTGGAATGTCGTGTAACCCTGATAAAAGGGAAGCGGCGGAGACGCCTGCGTTCTCCGCCCTCCCGGAATATTCAGTAATCAATACATTTTGTCACCGGCAGTTCAATCCCGGTCGGAAATGCTGAACGGATGCCCCGCCGGGTCCAGCAGGACCGTCCGGTTATCCTGCATCAATAAGGAGCTTTCAACGACCCTTGCCCCCAAAACCTCCGCATAACCGACTGTCTCCGGATAATCATGCTGATTCACGCAGAAATCCAGACACATCATCATCTGCTGCCGCTCCGGCTGTGATGGATACATGGGCGGGACGTAATGCTCCGCATAGGCAATGACCAGCTGTACGCCGGTCTCCGGCGCCTGTACCACGACCCGCTCAGGACTTTCTTCCACAACAGGCCAGTCCAGCAGCTGCGAATAAAAGTCAGCCAACTCTTTTACAAACGTACACTCCAAGGTCACGGATCTTATGGTCAGAGCCTGCTCTGCACGCTTAATTTTTTCCGGCTTGCCGTAACCGCACCATGCATACTCATCTAATGAATGTCGCGACCACTCATCTCTCCATTCACAGACGCCCCAATCTTCATTCTCGACCAGCGCCTGCCGCATCTCTTCACTCAGCGGCCAGAGAAAGCATTCGCTCTCGTGTGAGATACTGCCAAAGAACAGCTTTTTGTCCGAATAGAGACACAGGTCGTCAAATAAGCTGCCTTCCTCTTTTGGATAGCCTCCCAGTCCTGTAGGGGAACGCTTCCTGAAAAAAATGTCGGAATAACAGGCAAGAATCGCTTCCTTCGCGCCTTCCGCAGCACGATAGAGATAAATCCGATCCGGCGTGCTGCCGGGGCCATAGCCAAAACGCTCCGATAAAGTTACAACACTGTCGAACCAGGGGTGCAGCGCGTCCTTAAGCAGGCAGGAATCATCATAATTGGTTGCGGGGCCGGCAAATGTAAAATAGTCCACATACGGCCAGCAGACGTCCAGAAACTGCCGGAAGCGTTCCCCGCAAATCGGGGTGACCGGGTGTAAAAAGTCCAAGCCGTGCTGGTACCACATGCCTTACAGCTTGCCCTCTTCCCGCAGCGCCTGGACAGTATCGGGCAGGCCCCACAGATTGATGAAGCCGGTGGCATCGGTCTGGTCGTAGTCGCTTTCCTCGAAGGTCACCAGCTTTTCAGAGTACAGGCTCTCGGGAGAAGTAACGGAACCGGTGATGATATTGCCCTTGTACAGCTTCAGCGTCACCTGACCGGTCACATGCTCCTGGGTCTTGACGGCGAACGCCTGCAGGCACTCCCGCAGCGTGGAGAACCACTTGCCGTTGTACACCAGGTCGGCGAAGTCCACCGCCAGCTTGCTCTTCATGTGCTTGGTGTCCTTATCCAGGCAGATCATCTCCAGCACCTCATGGGCCCGGTAGAGGATGGTGCCGCCGGGGGTCTCATACAGGCCGCGGTCCTTCATGCCCACCAGCCGGTTTTCCACGATGTCCAGCAGGCCGATGCCATTCTCGCCGCCCAGCTTGTTCAGCTTGCGGATCATATCGCTGCCCTTCATCTTCTCCCCGTCCAGCGCCACAGGCACGCCCTTGACAAAGTCGATGGTCACATAGGTGGGCGCGTCAGGGGCCTTCATGGGAGATACGCCCATCTCCAGGAAGCCGGGCTCGTCGTACTTCGGCTCGTTGGCGGGATCCTCCAGATCCAGGCCCTCATGGCTCAGGTGCCACAGATTCTTGTCCTTGGAGTAGTTGGTTTCCCGGGAAATCTTCAGAGGCACGTTGTGGGCCTCGGCGTAGTCGATCTCCTCCTCGCGGCCCTTGATGCTCCACTCACGCCACGGGGCGATAATGGTCATCTCCGGGGCCAGACGCTTGATGGCCAGCTCGAAGCGGACCTGATCGTTGCCCTTGCCGGTGCAGCCGTGGGCAATGGCGTCGGCCCCCTCCTTCTTGGCGATCTCTACCAGATGCTTGGCGATAATGGGGCGGGCAAAGGCGGTGCCCAGCAGATAGTCCTCGTACTTCGCGCCCATCATCATGGAGGGGATGATGACGTCGTCCACCATCTCATCCACCATGTCCTCAATGTACAGCTTGGAAGCGCCGGTCTTGATGGCCTTCTCCTCCAGGCCCTCCAGTTCGTCGCCCTGCCCCACGTCGGCAGCCATGGCGATGATCTCTGGATTATTGTAATTCTCCTTCAGCCAAGGGATGATGATGGAAGTATCCAAACCGCCCGAATAGGCCAGTACAATCTTTTTTACTTCTTTCTTACTCATCTTAAAAAACCTCCAATTGGTTTGTTGTGTTGTAGGGTGTCCTTGGACTTTGTGCATATATATTACAACGGTATGATTTTTTATGCAATAGCAAGTTCTGATAAATTCTCACTGCTTCTCCAGAATCTCCTTGTGCATTTTACCGGAAAATTCACCAAAACCACCTTTTAGGACCCCAGAGCTTCCATGATGCGGAAATTTGTCCCGTCAAAAAATGAATATTAAATGTATATTATATACTTTTTTCTCTTGGACGGACTTCATATCGCCCCGGCATTTCCTTGATTTTCCAACCAGCCCGCCGGGGTTGGTGCAAAGTGTGCAAAAAAGCTGTTAAGAATTATCAAAATTGCGCATGGTTTTCACAATGGGCCTCTGTTATAATGGTTGAGTATTTATTCTTTCGTTGATCGATATGGATCAAAAAATATGCATCTTAGGAGGCGCAGGAACATGAGTTCACCAAACACCAAGACACCCCCTACAGCTTACGCCGGCCCCTATCAGTTCTACGGGCGCATCCCCCTCCGGCAGGCCATCCCGCTGGGGCTGCAGCACGTTCTGGCCATGTTTGTGGGCAACCTGACGCCGCTGATGATCATCTGCGGCATCTGCGGCATCAGCAGCGACAGCCCGGAGCTCTATGTCACCCTGCTGCAGAACGCCATGCTGGTGGCGGGCATCGTCACCCTTATCCAGCTCTGGTCCATCGGCCCCATCGGCGGGCAGGTCCCCATCATCATGGGCACCAGCTCCGGATTTCTGGGCGTAATGAAGGGCGTGGCGGCCAGCGTCGGCGGAGGCGGCATAGCGGCCTACAGCGCCATCCTCGGCGCGGGGATGATCGGCGGGCTGTGCGAGGCCGTGCTGGGCTTTTTTATCAAGCCCCTGCGCAAGTACTTCCCCCCTGTCGTCACCGGTACGGTGGTGCTGTCCATCGGCCTGTCGCTGATCTCGGTGGGCGTCAACTCCTTTGCCGGCGGCAGCGGCGCGGAGGACTTCGGCGCGCTGCCCAACCTGCTGCTGGGCCTGCTGGTGCTGATCGTCATTGTGGCGCTCAAGCATTTCACCACAGGCATCACGAGTACATCGTCCATCCTCTTCGGCATCATTGTCGGCTATATCGTGGCCACCATCATGGGCTTCGTAATGCCCCATACGCTGGGATCCGGCGCGAACGCCGCCTGGTACGTCAATTGGGCCAAGGTGGGCCAGGCCGAATGGTTTTCCGTCCCCAGGTTCATGCCCATCAAGCCCACCTTTGATCTCCACGCCATCCTGTCCATTATCATCATGTTTCTGGTGACAGCGGTGGAGACCATCGGCGACATCTCCGGCTGCATCGAGGGCGGCATGGGCCGGGAGGCCACCGCCAAGGAGCTCTCCGGCGGCGTGATCTGCGACGGCTGCGGCTCCTTCATCTCCTCCCTCTTCAGCTGCCTGCCCACCACCTCCTTCTCCCAGAACGTGGGTCTGGTCACCATGACAAAGGTGGTCAACCGCATGGCGCTGACCTGCGGGGCGGTGTTCCTCATTCTGGCGGGTCTCTCCCCCAAGCTGGCTGCCGTCATTTCCATCATGCCCCAGAGCGTCCTGGGCGGCGCGGCGGTGATGATGTTCTCCTCCATCGCGGTTTCCGGCATCAAGCTGCTGACCAAATTCGGCGTGACCAACCGGGTGGTGACCATCGTGTCCATCGCCATGGGCCTGGGTTACGGCCTGGGCGCTACCGGCGGTGCGCTGGCGGGACTGCCCCAGGGCGTACAGCTGATTTTCGGCGGCTCCGGCATCGTCCCCGCCGCCATCCTGGCCATTGTCCTCAATATTGTTATTCCCAAGGAGCAGGAGGACTATGACAGCGAAGCTGCCGCCCACAGGCGGGAGGAAGAATGAGGAGGAATAGGGATACGCAGCACGGCCCCCGCCGCATCGGACGGGGGCCGTATCATATTGTCATGGGATGTACCTGGGCCATCATTTCTTGAAGAATCCGAAAAGCCCTCTCCGCTTCTTTTGCTTGGTCTCCTGCACCTTCGGTTTTACAGCAGCCGGGGCTGTCTCCTGCATCCGCTTGAGGGCCTCCTCCGCCCTCTTATAGCCGCCGTCCACCGCCTTTTGGTACAGCTCCAACGCCTTCGCCGTGTCCTGCTGCACGCCAAAGCCGTGCTCGCAGCACTCCCCCAGCAGGAACTGGGCCCGCGGATACCCCTGTTTCGCCGCGGCGGCAAACCATCTGGCCGCCTCATCGTCATTTTCCTCCACGGCGATCCCTTTATAATAGAAGAACCCCAAGTTGCACTGGGCCCGTGCATACCCGCCGTCCGCCGCCTGGCGGTACAGCTTCAGCGCCTTCTGCTTGTCCTCCTCCACGCCCCGGCCCAGCTCGTAGCACAGGCCCAGCGAACAGCTGGCAGGCGCGTGGCCCCGCTGATGGGCCAGACCGTACAGCTCCGCCGCCTTCTTCACGTCCTTTTCCACGCCGTAGCCGTACTCATAGCACTCTCCCAGCAGGAACCAGGCCCGCGGATAATTCTGCTGCGCGGCCTTTTCAAACCACCGCACGGCCTCCCTGTCATCCTCCTCCACAGCGATTCCCTGGTAATAGAAGAAGCCCAGGTTGCACTGTGCGCGGGCGTATCCCCACTCCGCCGCCTGGCGGTACAGCTCCGCCGCCTTCTGCTTGTCCACCTCCACGCCGGTTCCCAGCTCATAGCACAGGCCCAGCGAACAGGTGCCCGGCGCGTGGCCGCCCTCATGGGACCGGGTGTACAGCTCCACCGCCTTGCTCTCGTCCATGTCCACGCCGTAGCCGTTTTCATAGCACTCCCCCAACAGCTGCATGGCTCTGGCACTGCCGTTCTCCGCGGCCCGCCGGAACCACAGCACCGCCTGGTCGTTGTCCTCCTCTACCCCGTGGCCGCAGTAGTAACAGTACCCCAGATTGCACTGGGCCCGCGGGAACCCCTGCTCTGCCGCCTGCCGGTACAGCTCTATGGCCCTGGCGGTATCCCGCTCCACGCCGCAGCCGTACTCATAGCACACGCCCAGCGAACAGGTGGCCGGGGGATAGCCCTGCTCATGGGCGGCCCGGTACAGCTCCGCCGCCTTGGCCTCGTCCTGCTCCACGCCGTAGCCGTACTCGCAGCACTCCCCCAGCAGCTGCATGGCTCTGGGATAGCCGTCCGCCGCCGCCAGAGTGAACCACCTGGCGGCCTCCTCGTTGTCCTCCTCTACCACAATTCCCTGGTAATAGAAGAAGCCCAAATTGCACTGGGCGCGGGCGTCCCCGGCCTCGGCGGCTTCCCGGTACAGCGCCATGGCCCGCTCTTTGTCCTGCTCCACGCCCCGGCCCAGCTCATAGCACATCCCCATAGCGCAGGTCCCGGCGGGATGGCGGCGCTCGTGGGACTGGCGGTACAGCTCCACCGCCCTGTCGATGTCCCGTTCCACGCCATAGCCGTACTCATAGCACTGGCCCAGCAGATGCATCGCCCTGGGAGAGCCTCCGCCGGCGGCCTCGGCGAACCATTTCGCCGCCTCTGCGTCATCGACCTCCGTGCCGATGCCCCTGTAATAGCAGTAGCCCAGGTTGCACTGGGCACGGGCGTCTCCGGACTCAGCGGCTTTTCGGTACAGCTCTACCGCCCGCGCCTCGTCCTGCTCCACGCCGGTCCCGATCTCATAGCACAGGCCCAGGGCGCAGGTGGCTGGCACATACCCCTTCTCATGGGCGGCCCGGTACAGCTGGAACGCCTTGCCCTCATCCTTTTCCACGCCAAACCCCTGGTCGTAGCACTCCCCCAGCAGATTCATGGCCCTCGGAAACTCCCGTTCCGCCGCCTGGGCAAACCACTTGGCGGCCTCCTTGTTGTCCTCCTCCACGCCGATGCCCTGGTAGTAGCAGTAGCCCAAATTGCACTGGGCAGGCGCATACCCCTGTTCGGCGGCGGCGCGATACAGCGCCACAGCCCTGTCCTTGTCCTCCTCCACGCCCATGCCCAGCTCATAGCACAGGCCCAGGGCGCAGGTGCCCGGCGCGTAATCCTTCTCGTGGGCGGCCCGGTAGTACTCCGCCGCCTTGTCCCGGTCCTCCTCCACCCCGTGGCCGTATTCATAGCACTGTCCGGCCAGATAGAGAGCCCTGGGGTACCCCTGCCGGGCGGCCTCACAGTACAGCTCTGCCGCCTTCTGGGGGTCCGCCTCCACCCCTGCGCCCCGGTCATAGCAGACCCCCAGAGCGCAGGTGCCCTCGTCGCAGCTCTGCTCATGGGCGGCCTGATACAGCTCCACCGCCTTGTCAATATCCTGCTCCACGCCGTAGCCGTTTTCAAAGCACACGCCGATGAGCACCTGGGCTCTGGGATATCCCTGCTGGGCGGATTTGGCAAACCACATGGCCGCCTCCTCGTTGTCCTCCTCCACGCCGATGCCGTGGAAATAGAAGAAGCCCAGATTGCACTGGGCGGGGGCAAAGCCCTGTTCCGCCGCCTCCCGGTACAGCTCCGCCGCCCGCAGCTTGTCCATCTCCACCCCGTGGCCCAGCTCATAGCACAGCCCCAGCTCACACTGGGCGGGCGGATAGCCCTGCTCCGCCGCCAGGGCGAACAGCTTCGCCGCCTTGTCATAATCCGTCTCTGTTCCCTCGCCCCGGGCGTAGCACAGGCCCAGGTTGAACTGTGCGCCGATGTGGTCCCCCTCCGCGGCCTTGGCAAACCAATAAAACGCCTTCTCCTCATCCTCCGGCGCGCCGTCCTCGCCGTTGGCGTAGCTGATGGCCAGCCGGTATTCCGCGTCCAGGTCGCCGTCCTCGGCGGCGGCCTGCATCTCCCGGAAGCCCTCCCGCTTGCGGGCCGTCACGTTGGCGATGCTCTGCATCAGGTCCGGGTTAAAATATACCATTGTGGTATCCTGCCCATTCTCATTGGGCTGCAGGTTTTCGTTTTGATTGTCTGTCACGTGCTGCGCTTCCTTTCCGTCTCTGTTATGGAAGATTTCATAGACCTTCCGCTGATTATATCACAGCCATCGGGATATTTCCACCCATTTTTTCAGCGTCCCGGACGCCGCCTCAGCACTCCTCCAGGCTCACCCGGAATGAAATGCTGCGGGGCGTCTCCATGCCGTCAAACTGCACCACATAGGCCCCCTTCCTGTCATCGACCTCCAGCACGGTCCCCTCTCCGAACACCGTATGCCGGACCCGCTTTCCCGGCGGCAGGAAGGTCCGCCGCTCCTCCATCCAGAACACGCTGTTCTCGATATACTCCCTGGCCTCCTCAATGAGGCCCTCCTTCGGCGGCTTGGTGTAGGTCAGCAGCCCCTGGTCGATGTCCAGCAGGAACCGAGAGGGATAAACCGGCGAGCCGCGGAAGCTGCGACCGGCGGCCTCCGACAGATACAGCCCCTTTTCCGCACGGGTCATGGCCACAAAGGCCAGCCGCCGCTCCTCCTCCATGCCCTCCGCCGTGCTGGTCTTCCGGGACGGGAAAACGCCCTCGTTCATCTGGCACAGGAACACATAGGGGAACTCCAATCCCTTGGCCGCGTGGACCGTCATCAGCTTCACCTTGTCCTGGGCGCTCTCCACATCGCTGTTGGTAAACAGCGCCACATGGGACAGATAGTGCTCCAGCGTGACCTCCTCGCCGCAGGTTGTCTCAAAATCATACACCGACTGCTTCAGCTCCGCCAGATTGTCCAGCCGCTCCTGGCTGCCCTCTGTGCGGAGGGCTTTTTCGTATCCGCTCTCATTCAAAACAGCCGACAGCACCTCGGACACAGGCCGCTGGGCATAGTTGGCCGCAAAGCTCTCCACCAGCTTGACAAAGTGCTTCGCCTTTGTCCCCTTGAATATCTCATCCTCCAAGGTCCGCACCAGCCCCTCATAGAGGGTACACCCGTGCTGGGCCGCATACTCCTGCAAAAAGGCGATCCGCCGCCGGCCAATATTGCGCTTGGGCGTGTTGACGACACGGAGAAAGGACAGGTCATCTTTATAGGCGATGATGCGGAGATAGCACAGCGCATCCTTGATCTCCATCCTCTGGAAAAACTGCGTGCCGCTGTAGATGGTATAGGGGATCTTTTCCCGTAGAAAAACCTCCTCGATGTTCCGCGTGACAAAGTGCGACCGGTACAGAATGGTCATATCACCGTACGGCGCGCCCTGCTCCCGCAGCTGCCGGACCTGCTCCGCGATCCATTTGGCCTCCGCAGTCGCGGTGTCTCCATAGTGGCACAGCACCGGCGCTCCGTCCGGCAGCGTGGGGATCAGGTCCTTTTTGATGCGGTGCCGGTTCTTGCTGATGAGGGAGTTGGCCGCCGCCAGAATCTGGGGGGCAGAACGGTAATTTTCCATCATCATAATGGTCTTCGTCCCCGGAAACCGCTGGTCAAACTCCAGCAGATACCGCACGTCCGCTCCCCGCCAGGTGTAGATGGTCTGGTCCGGGTCGCCCACAATAAACAGGTTTTTGTGATAACCGCACAGCACCTCCATCAGCTGGTACTGCAGCTCGTCTATGTCCTGGAACTCGTCGATCATGATGTACTCCAGCCGCTTCTGCCATTTTGTGCGGATATCCGGGTTCTGCTGAAAGATGTGCAGGGAAAACTTGATAAGATCGTTGTAATCCAGACCAAAGCATTTTTTCTCCTGATACAGGTAGCCGTAAAAGATGATGTCCTCCGCCTCTTCCGCGCTGTCGTACTTTTTCCGCAGCTGGTCCAGGGACATGGCCGTCATATCCAGATAGTATTCCGGCTCCCGGAGCAGCTTCCGGATTTCGATCATCTCCCGCGCCTTGCCGTAGGTCATGTTGCGCAGGCTCAGCCCCCGCTCCTCGTAAATGATCTGCAGCATGGCGTTGATGTCTCCGTTATCCAGCACCAGGAAGCTCTTAGGGTACTGTACCGCATGGCTGTCCTCCTGCAGGATGGACACGCAGAAGCCGTGGAATGTATTAATGTAGCCCGTGTCGTTGTCGCCGGTCAGATTGTGGATGCGCTGGCGCATTTCATTGGCGGACTTGTTGGTAAAGGTCACGCAGAGAATATTTCCCGGCAGGATGCCCAGCTCGTTGACCAAAAAGGCGAAGCGGTGGGACAGCGCCCGTGTCTTCCCGGACCCGGCCCCTGCGATCACCCGCACAAAGCCCTCTGTAGCGGTGACCGCCTCCCGCTGTCTCTCGTTCAGTTCCAGCAGCAAATCCGTCATAGCGCGTCCTCCCTTCAAAATCGCAGATATCGCATGCTGCCTATTATAGCAGGAATCCGGCCCCAGGGCAACAAAAAATCTTCGCAGGAGAGAGCGGAGCGCCGCAGGAAAAATTTCCCGCGGCGCCCCGATGCTTTTTACCGTATTCCCAAAGGACCTCTTACCACCATATGTACTTCAGCCCCGCACCCCGCAGGTCAAAAGAATGTAACCGGCATAGATCGCCAGCAGCAGGGCCCCCTGCCAGCGCTGGAATTTTTTGGTGAGCATGGGCGGTATCACTGCCGCGCAGCCCACCAGCAGGCAGGCGGGCAGGTCGATTCTTCCGGCGGCGGCTGAGATGGGCAGGGCTTTTCCGGCCACAAGGCCGCTCAGGGGAAGGATCAGCGTCAGGTCGATGATGTTGGCCCCCAGGATATTGCCCACCGACAGCGCCGACTGCTTTTTCACCACAGCCGTGATAGTGGTCGCCAGCTCCGGCAGGGATGTCCCCACCGCCACAATGGTCACGCCGATCATCCGCTCCGACACGCCCACCAGCCTGGCCAGGGCGCTGCCGCTGTCTACCAGCAGGTCCGCCCCCAGCACCACACAGGCCGCGCCGGCGATAAATTGCACAGCATTGCGCAGCACCGCTCTTTTTTCCGGCGGCAGTCCCGCCCTGCCGCCGCCTTTTCCGCCAGCCGCCGCGGCAAACCGCACATTTTCCACAATGAATACGGCGAACACCGCCAGCAGCAGCCCGGACAGCCGCAGCCCTACCTGACCCCGCCGCCCCGCCGCCACGATCATCACCGCGGCGGCCAGCATCAGCAGGGACTTCACAAAATAGTCCCGCCGCCGGATGCGTCCCGGCATGCAGAGCATGGCAATCGCCATAATCAGCCCCAGATTGGCCGTCACGCTGCCCACGGCGTTGCCCACAGACATATCCACCTTGCCCTGGCTGGCCGCCATGACAGAGACAATCATCTCCGGCATGGTCGTGGCGACGCTGACAATCGTTGCGCCTACAATCAGCTTGGGAATCCCGCTGACCTCCGCAATCCAGGACGCTGCGTCCACAAACCAGCCGCCGCCCTTGATAATGAGGATAATGCCCGCGATAAAAATCGCGATCATAAGCAAAAGGTCCATTTTCGACTTCCTTTTCCACAGCTTTTTCATTGCTGGATTACTCTATCATGACAAGCCTGTGGAGTCAACGGATAACCTGTCGATGGCTGAAAATTATTCCTTGCGGTAATAGGCGCGGATGGCCTGGGCAAAGAAGTCCGCGCAGCCGGGGGCGATTTTCTCGTAATAGGCCGCGAACCGCTCATCCCGGCTGTACGCCTCCACCAGACCGGTATGCGCTTCCTCAGTCATCATCTCCGGCGTCCAGTAGTGGAGCAACCAGTCCCTGTGCAGCCGGCAGGCCTCACGGGCATCCGCGCCCGCCGGGTCCCCCGCCGCCATCGCCCGCAGCAGCGCGGCCTGATAACCGGCCTCCTCCTCTTTCATCTGTTTCCACGCCTCCTCTGTCATGCCGGCCACCCTCCGGCGGCTGGCATCCACGGTCTGGTCTCCATACCGCTCCCGGGCCTCCCGGCCATAGGCCGCCTCGTTTTCCGCAATGGCCCGCTGTTTCATGCCCTCAAATTTTTCCTGATCGCTCATATTGTCTCCTCCTTCGATCATCGAGAGTGTGCGGCGCACGGTGCCAATCAGCGTATCCAACCGCCGCCGCTGGTTTTGAAGCTGCCGCAGATGCTCCCGCAGGGCCGCCGCCCGGTCAAAGCCCGGCGTGTCCAGCAGATTGCCGATCACCTCCAGCGGCAGCCCCATCTCCCGATAGAGCAGGATCTGCTGCAGGCGGTCCACCTCTGCGCTGCCATAGAGCCGGTAGTCGTTTTCCCGGTCCCGGCCCGGCCGCAGCAGGCCGATAGCGTCATAGTAGCGGAGGGTCCGGGGCGTGAGCCCCGTGAGCCCGGCCAGCTGTTTGACGGTGTAGTGCATCCCGCGTCACCTCCCGGCAATAAGGATACGGCATAACGCCGCGTCAAGGTCAAGAAAAATTTTTTGTCCGGAAAAATCCGGCTGCTATTCCAGCTGCTCCCGCTCAATCTCCTGCAATCCATTTTCTGTAAAGCAATATAGCTTGTCACATACTTCGGCCAGATATTTGCGGTCATGGGATACGCTGACGATGCTCCCGCGGAAATCCGTCAGCGCTTTGCGCACCTCCGGGCCGGACATGGGGGAGAAATTCCGCGTCGGCTCATCCAACACCAGCACGTTGACACCCTCCAGCATCATCCTTGTCAGCAGCAGCTTTGCCTTCTGCCCGCCGGACAGCTCCCGAATGGGGTGGGTCATCTCCTCCCTGGCGTAGCGGATGCTGCCCAGATACGTCCTGGCGCGGGTCTCCGCCGCCGCGCCGCCGCCCGGCGACAGATAGGCCACCGGCGTCTGCTCCAGCGGCAGGGTCTCCGCGTAATCCTGGGACATATACGCGGCCCTGATGTCCCGCCGCGGCAGGAGCTCCGCCGCAATCAGCCGCAGCAGGGTCGTCTTTCCCGCGCCGTTGGGCCCCAGAATCCCGATCTTCTCCCCGCCCATGACCCGCAGCCGGATGTTCCGGGCCAGCAGCCTCTCCCCCGCCCGCAGCTCCGGCAACTGCAACTCCAGCACGATTTTCCCTGCCGGCAGAGCTGCCTCCGGCGGGAAGCGGAGAAAGACCGCCTGCTCCAGCTCCGGCATCCTGGTCATATGCTCCGCCTCCCGCTCAAACCTGCGGCCCATGGACTGTACGGCGTGCATTTTCTTTTTCAGCAGCCGCCCCTTTCCCGGGTCCTGCCTGGACACGGCGGCCTGGTCGTGCTCCACGCTCTGCTGGATCCGCCGGTACTTCTCCATCTTTTTCTCATACTCGTCCCGCTCTTTTCTAGCCTGCTGGGTCTGGCAGACGATGCTTTCCTCCCGCTGACGCACGTACTCCCGGTACGCCAGCCTGTGGGCGCTGCACCGGGGCGGCTTTCCCTCCCGCGGGTGCTCAATGTGCAGGATCACATTTGCCGTGCGCTCGATAAGCGTTTCATCGTGGGAGATGTAAAGCAAAATTCCTTGATAGCTATTCAAGAACGCCTCCAACCATTGCAGCGTCTCCAAATCCACGTCGCTGGAGGGTTCATCCAACAGCAACACCGCCGGACGCCCAAACAGCAGCCGGCCCAGCTGCAGCTTGATCCGCTCCCCGCCGGACAGCGTGGCCACCGGCCTGTCGCTGTAGAATTCCTCCGCCGGGAACCGCAGCTGCCGGGCGATCGCGGCCAGCTCCCTGGGCGTCTGGTCGAGGAAGTCGGGAGACGCGGCGCAGAACTCATAGATGCTCCCGGCCTTCTCCCCCTCCTCCAGGTCCTGGGCCAGATAACCTATGGGGCCGGTCTCGCCGGACCTCTCGCCATCCCAGTCGCAGTAGCCCTCAATCAGCGCCGGGTCATAGATCCATTTCAATATGGTGGACTTCCCGTTGCCCTCCTCCCCGATGAGCGCGGCCTTGTCCCCCGGATTCAGCACAAACGAAAAGCCGCTGGCCAACACCCGCAGGTCTTTTCTGTGGGTCAGCGTAAGATTTCTGATTTGAAGCATACTCTTGTCCTCCTCTCCGCCCTGTCTTCAGGGCAGCAAAAAACTGCTTCCGGACATGCCGAAAGCAGCGGAGGACAGGCAAAGCCGTACGCATGGTACGCCCAGGCATCCTCTGACTTTCGGCAGCAGAAACCAGGCATACGCTCTCTGCGTACGCTTCCGGAAAATGTCCTGCAACACGAAAATCAGATTCAGATGCGCATTTTTTCACCCTTCCCTGTGAACTCTCTTGCTACTATACCAGATTACAGGAAAAAAATACAGTTACAGTTTCATTACAAATTTGACTGCGGCATATTTTGCCCCATTGCGGCACACCATATCCTCATTCCGCATTTTGGGAGGATGAAATGAAGAAGTACGAGGTCATCAAAGAGGTCTTCAACCCCTGCGGCGGCACGCAGCTGCCGGACAACAGCGAGATCACGGAGATGCAGCTGGATAACCCTGCCCTCTATGTCCAGGATCAGTACAGGCACGAGCGTTCCATTGAGTTTCTGGCCACGGAGCATAACGGCAGTACCGTTATTGAGGCGCTTCTGGAGGGCGGGCGCAAGCACCGCTATACCTTCAGCGAGCTGCCGAACCAGCTGTAAGCCATCTTTACGCCAGCGAAGCCGCCCATGTCGGGCGGCTTCGCAATCACTCGATCTCGCTGTCATCCATCACGAACGTGTCATCCTCTTCGGCCACGCTGTTATCCGGTTCGGCAGAACCTGCCCCGCCCATCTGGATCTCCTGCCATTTTGCGCGGGTAATCAGCAGCTGCCGGGGCTTGGAGCCCTCAAAGGGACCTACATAGCCCCGCTCCTCCATCTGGTCCACCAGCCGCGCAGCCCTGGAATAGCCCAGCTTCAGCCTGCGCTGCAACATGGATACCGATGCCTGCCCCGTTTCCAGAATGACCTCTACAGCCGCCGGGAGCAATTCGTCCCCATCGCTGTCGTCCGCCGCCGCTGCAGCGCCGGAACCGCCGCCCTTTTTGTCCTTATCCTGGACAGACTCCTCAATTTTCTGCATGACCTCGTCGGAGTACTGGGTCTCGCCGGTGGACTTCACATGCTTCACTACCCGGTCGATCTCCTCCGGCGTAATGAAGCAGCCCTGCACACGGATGGGCTTTCCGCTGCCCAGGGGCGCGTAGAGCATGTCGCCGCGGCCCACCAGCTTTTCCGCCCCGGTGGCATCCAGTATGATGCGGGATTCCAGGGAGGACGCCACAGCGAAGGCGATCCGGCTGGGGATATTGGCCTTCATCAGGCCGGTGATGACGTCCGCAGACGGACGCTGGGTGGCGATGACCAGGTGCATGCCTGCGGCGCGGCCCATCTGGGCTACCCGGCAGATGGATTCCTCCACCTCCTTCGCCGCCACCAGCATCAGGTCCGCCAGCTCGTCGATGACCACCACCACCGACGCCATGTGGGGCAGCTCCTCCCCGTCCGGCCCCTTGCGGCCGGAGGCAGCGATGGCGTTGTACTCCTCCAGCTTTTTCACGCCCAGCTCAGAGAATGTCTTGTAGCGCTTCATCATCTCAAAGACGGCCCACTGCAGCGCGCCCGCGGCCTTTTTCGGGTCTGTGACCACCGGGATCAGCAGATGGGGAATGCCGTTATAGGGGGCCAGCTCCACCATCTTCGGGTCCACCATGATAAAGCGCACGTCCTCCGGGCTGGATTTATACAGCAGGCTGATGATCAGGGAGTTGGTGCAGACGGATTTGCCGGAGCCGGTGGTGCCGGCAATCAGCACGTGGGGCAGCCGGGAGATGTCGCCCACAATGTCCTTGTTGCCGATGTCTCGCCCCACCGCGAAGGCCACGGCGGAGCGGTGCTCCAGGAAGGAGCGGGACTCGATCACATCCCGGATCAGCACCGGGGAAACCGTCTTGTTGGGCACCTCGATGCCCACCACGGAGATCTTGTCCGGAATCGGCGCGATCCGGACGCCGCTTGCCCCCAGGGCCAGAGCGATGTCGTCCGCCAGATTGGTCACCTTGTTCAGCTTCACGCCCTGCTCCAGCGTAAATTCGTACCGGGTAATGGCTGGTCCGCGGATCACGTCCCCCGCAGAGGCGTCCACGCCGAAGCTGCGCAGGGTGTCCGCCAGCCGCTGGGCGTTGACCCGCAGCTCCGCGCCTGCTTCGATGTAGTTGTCGCTGGTGTTCATATCCAGCAGGTCTATGGGCGGATAGTCGTACTCGCTGCCCACCGCCATGCCGCTGGCAATCTCCGCCGCCACCAGCGCGGAGGCCTCCTCCACATCTATGCCGGATTTCTTTTTCCGCCGCATATCCTGGGGCGGCGGGTCCGGCTCCCGCACCACCTTCACCGGCTCCGGTGCAGGCTCCGTCAGATCAATGGCATTGGACACGGATACCGGCTCCGGGTCCTCGCGGACAGGCTGCTCCATGACGGGGATTGGCTCCGGGTCCGGAAGCGGCTCCGGGATGGGCTCTGGAGTTGGCTCCGGCTCCGGTTTGGTGACCGGGGTATAGGGAAAGGGGACCTTGCGGGTGGCCGACGATGTTCTTTTCGCCTGGACAGGTTCCTGCTCCGCCGGGCCGTCCATCTCTGGATGGGCCGTCTGGGCAATCAAATCCGCCGGCGTCATGGTGTCTTTTTCCCTGGGCCTGAAAAAGCCGGCCTTTGCGTCCTCCGGTGCGCTCCATGTCCGCTCCGCCTGTTCGCCGTCCAGGGGAATGTCTATCGTTGAGCGGGCGGGCGCCGGGGCCTTTTTCCGCGCTGCCAGCTTTTCCTTGGGCTTTTCCCGCGGCTTCTCCGGCGGGGGATAATCGTCCTCCTCGTCTAAATAGTCCTCTTCATAGTATTCCCTGCGCTCCCGCTCCTGCCACAGTTGCAGCAGGAGCGCGGGCGTCACCTGGGAGGCCGCCATCAGCAGCACCGCGATCAGCACGCAGAAGATCATCGCGGAGGCGGGCTTCCCCAGCACGGCCATAAAGCCGTGGGCCGTGCCGCCGGACAGCACGCCGCCGGATTTCAGCGCGAATCCGCTCTCCCACAGCGTCCGGAACAGCTGCGCCGCGTCGGACAGGTCCTCCTTGCAGAACAGGATATGCCACACGCTGCCGAACAGATAGGGCACCAGCAGCGCGCAGACCGTCCGCATGGCCACAGGCCGCCCTCGGTGGTTCCACTGAATCCAGCTCACGCCCAGCAGGGCCGGTACGCTCAGAAAGAATCCGGGGCCCAACAGCCCCTTCATCACCTTGGGCACTCTGGCGATCAGCCAGCCGTCCGATGTAAAGTTGCTTACCAGCACGCACAGCGCCAGCAGCAGGCAGACAACAGCCGCCACTTCCCGGCGGATCGGCGGCTGTGTGCTCTTTGCGCGGCTGCTATTGCCGCCCTTACTGCTGCTCTTTGCGCGCGGCGGTGCTGCGCGGCTCCCGCCGCTGGTTTTTCTCTGCGCGCTCCGTGCGCCGGATGCGGGTTTCTTTTGTGTCGTTGCCATGGTATTCCCTCTTACTTCTCATTGACATGCTCCGCCATCAGGCGGTCAAACAGCGCCTGGTGGTCGAAAAAGCGCTCTCTCACAGGCGCGGTAAATTCTTCTGTCCGGACAAATTGCTTGAATTCCTCGTAGGGCAGCAGCTGATAGTCCACCGTCTCCCCCTCCTGCAGCCGGATCGTCTGCTCTTGGGGGTCAAAAAACGCGGCGAAACAGTGAAAGATGGCGGCGCTGCGCTCCTTCCGCGCCTGGACATAGACCGGGTGCAGCTGCTCCGCCGCAACCCTGATGCCCGTCTCCTCCCGCAGTTCCCGGATCGCGCCTTCTTCCGGCGTCTCCCCCTTCAAGGACGCGCCGCCGGTAGTCTCCCAGTAATTTCCCCAGTGCTTATCCGGGTGCCGCTTTGTCACCAGCACCCGTCCGTCCGTGGTAATTGCGTAAATCTCCACCACCACATGCCAAGCCCCCTCTGGTATTGGCTCTCCCCGCACCAGATCAAATCCCAGCGGTCTGCCGTCCTGGTCATAGGCATCCCACAGTTCCATGTTCTCTCTCCTTCCCCGCGTCAGGCGGCCGCCTTCAGCCACGGCAGCAGGTCCAGCAGCTTCAGCAGGCTCAGCACAAGGGTGACCGCACCCGCCGCCCAGCAGTAGTAGGCAAACGCGCCGAACCTGCCCTTTTCCGCCACCAGCCGCACCAGCCGGATGGACAGGTATCCCGACACGCCTGCCGCCGCAACGCCCAGCAGATATGCCGGCAGCAGCTTTACATCGATGCCGGCCTCCGCCACGTCGCCAATCTTCAGGATATTGGCCCCCAGCACGGCGGGGATGGACAGCAGAAACGCGAAGCGCACGGCGAACCGCCGCTCCATGCCCCGGAAGCAGCCCATGGAGATGGTCATGCCGGACCGGGAGATGCCGGGGCATGTGGCAATGGCCTGCCCCGCGCCTACGATCAGTACGTCCGCCAAGGTGGCGCTTTTTTCCGTCTTCCTGCCCTTGCGGATGCGGTCGCAGCCAAAGAGCAGCGCGCCCGTCACCAGCAGCGCGATTCCCACGAAGATGGTGTTGCTGTACAGCGCCTCCACCATGTGGCGGAAGGGCAGGATGACGAACAGCGGAAGCGTGCCCACGATGATGAGCAGGATCAGCCGCCGGGCCGGCGGCACGGAGCGGGGGACGGTCCCGTGGGCCACGTCGCCGATCATGCGGAAAAACTCCAGGACCATATCCCGGATGTCGTCCCAGTAGGCGGCAAATACGGCCACCAGCGTCCCCAGGTGCAGCAGCACGTCAAAGAATAAGTCGTCGGTCCCCTCCACGCCCAGTCCCAGCAGGTTCTGGGCGATAGACAGGTGACCGGAGCTGGAGATGGGCAGGAATTCCGCTACCCCCTGGACGATACCCAGGATGAATGCGTTTAACAGATGCACGGCACAGCCTCCTTCAAAAATGTCACTTGCTATCATAGCACAACCTTCCACGTATTTCCACTCTTTTTTGTTACCCTTAAAGAAATATGAAAAAGTTTGGAAGGCTCTTCCAAACAGGGATTCCCTGTGGAAAAGCCTCCACTCCGTTCAGAATGACAGGGGGCTATTGCGGCATGTGCTCCAGCGCGTCACAGGCCGCCGCCTGCTCCGCTTCCTTTTTGCTGCGGCCCTCGCCCTGGCCGATGGATTCGTCGTTCAGCCGCACCTCGAAAAGGAATTTTTTGTTGTGGTCCGGTCCGCTCTGGGCCACCATGTGGTAGGTCAGCACCTGCCCGCTCCTGCGCTGGACCACCTCCTGCAGCGTGGTCTTGTAGTCCCGCCGCTCCTCGCAGGCCGGCGCCCGGCTCAGCAGCACCCGTTCGATCAGCTTCCGCGCCGCTTCGATGCCGCCGTCCAGATACACTGCCGCGAATACAGCCTCCACGGCGTCTGCCAGAATGGACTGCCGCTCCCGACCGCCGCCGGCCTCCTCGCCCTTGCCCAGCCGCAGGTACTGGCCCAATCGCAGCTCCTTCGCTACCTCGTAGAGGCTCTGCTCGCACACCAGGGAGGCCCGCATGCGGGTCAGGTCGCCCTCCGGCAGCTCCGCGTGGCCCTTGAAGAGGAACTCGGCGGAGACAAAGCCCAGGATGCTGTCGCCCAGGAATTCCAGCCGCTCATTGCTGCCAAGGCCCTTGCGGTGCTCGTTGGCGTAGGAGCTGTGGTTCAGGGCTTCGCTGAGGAGCTCTTTGTTGTGAAAGGCGTATTGCAGTTCCCGCTCTAAGGATTCCATGTCTGATCCTCCCCTTCTGAAGTCTCAAAAAAGAGCGCCCCGCCTGCCGGACGAAAGCGGTCCGTTTGACGAGGCGCTCTTTATATCAGTAAATTAGCTCTCGAGTTTGTTGGTTAAGAAGTCCACGCAGTCGCCCACGGTTGAGAGCGTTGCCAGCTCCTCCTCGAGTACCTCGCCGATTTCGAACTCTTCCTCCATACTCATGACCAATTCCACCAGGTCCACGGAATCCGCGCCCAGGTCGTCCTCAAAGGAAGTGTCCGCAGTAATGTCGTCAGGATTGACAGAAAACTGGTCGGCAATTATTTTTTGCATCCGTTCAAAGATATCCGGCATGTACCTATCCTCCTTTCTCAAGGAAATTGCTTTAGATTCTACACGCATGATAAAACTTTTCTCCCGCTATGTCAATAGCCTCCCATACATTTTTCGCAAATTCTCCTCCAGGGCTCCGCC
>CAJTPV010000003.1:100139-146816 GCA_910578505.1 uncultured Oscillospiraceae bacterium
CCCGCCGGGGCTTCGCCCCGGACCCCACCGCCTTTTGAAAAAGGCGGGCGAAAACTTTTGTTCAGGCATGTGTATACACATGCCTGATGGGGGGTATGGGGGCTGTTAACGGTCCAGCTTCATGAAGTTGATGTTGGCTTCGATTTCGGCTGCCAGGTCCGCTTTTACCGCCGCTTCCGCCTGGTACACCGCATTCTCGATGGCCCGTGCGCTGCTGGCCCCGTGGGCCTTGATGACAGGCTTCTGCAGCCCCAGAAACGGCGTGCCGCCGATGGTGTCCGGATTCAGCCTGTCCTTGAATGCCGTCAGCCCGTCCTTGACCAGCAGCGCCGCCAGTTTTGTTTTTATGCCCTGCATGAACATGCCCTTCAGCTCTTTCCCCAGGAAAGAGGCGGTGCCCTCGATGGATTTCAGCATGATATTCCCTGAAAAGCCGTCCGCCACCACCACGTCGCAGCCGCCCTTGATGGCCTCCTTCGCCTCGATGTTGCCGATGAAGTGCAGCCGCCCGTTCTCTCCGACCTCCTTCAGGACCTGATAGGCCTCCTGCCGCAGATGGTCCCCCTTGGAGTCCTCTGAACCGATGTTCAGCAGGCCCACCCGCGGATTGGACAGCCCCATGGCCTTCGATGCGTAAAAGCTGCCCAGATACGCAAACTGCACCAGATACTCCACCGTGCACTCCGCGTTCGCGCCGCAGTCTACCAGGACCATACCGCCTTTGGCGTTGGGCACCACCGGGGCCATCGCCGCCCGGCGGATGCCCTTGACCCGCTTCACCAGCAGCGTGCCGGCGGACAGCAGCGCCCCCGTGCTCCCGGCGGACACAAATGCGTCCCCCTCCCCGCTCTTCAGCAGGTTCAGCCCCACCGTCATGGAGGAGTCCTTCTTGAGCTTAAAGGCGCTGGCCGGGTCGTCGTGCATGTCGATGACTTCTGTTGCGTTTACAAGGCTCACGTTGCCCGGCAGGCCCTTCCCGCCGCACTGCGCCGCCGCCTTCTTGACCTCCTCCTCTTTTCCCACAAGCACAATGGTCAGGTCGGAGCGCTTCCGCGCTGCGGCTACCGCCCCCTTGACAATCTCCAGCGGCGCGTGGTCGCCGCCCATGGCGTCTACAATGATCTTCATTCTTCCCCGCCCTTTCTCTATGTCTCTGCGGTACAGCCCCGCAGGATTTCATCCCGCAGCCCGTCAAGAATGGCAAGGGAGCGGTTAGATATTTCCATGTTTTTGTTCCGTTTTCCCCGGACACGGTGGTCCAGAGGCGCAATGATGCCGAAATTGATGTTCATCGGCTGGAAATCCCCTACTGTGTGGTCGGATACGTACAGACCCAGGGCCCCAATTGCGGTCTCCCGCGGAAAGTCCACCGGCGGCAGGCCCAGCATCCGCCGCGCCAGCTCCACCCCCGCCAGAAATCCCGACGCGGCTGACTCCACATAGCCCTCCACCCCGGTCATCTGCCCGGCAAAGGTGATCTCCGGCCTGCTTCGCAGCTGATAGTACCGGTCCAGCAGCCGCGGGGAATCCAGATACGTATTGCGGTGCATCACGCCGCAGCGCACATACTCCGCGTCATGCAGCGCGGGGATCATGGAAAACACCCGCTTCTGCTCCCCAAACTTTAAATGCGTCTGGAATCCCACCAGATTGTAGATGGACCCTTCCGCGTTGTCCCGCCGCAGCTGCACCACGGCGTAGGGCTCCCGCCCTGTCGTGGGGTCCTTCAGCCCACGAGGCTTCAGAGGGCCGTAGCGCAGGGTGTCCTCCCCCCGCCGGGCCATCACCTCCACAGGCATGCAGCCCTCGAAGACGCTCTTATCCTCAAAGCCGTGGACCTCCGCCTCCTCAGCCCCGCACAGCTCCCGCCAGAACGCCTGGTATTCGTCCTTTTCCAACGCGCAGTTGATATAGTCCGCCGTCCCCTTGTCGTACCGGGACGCAAACCATGCCCGGGACAGGTCGATGCTCTCAAAGGCCACCAGCGGCGCGGCGGCGTCAAAGAAGTGGAGCGTGCTGCTCTCGCCGCCGATGAGGCCCATCAGGTGCTCCGCCATGGCGTCGCTGGTCAGCGGGCCGGTGGCCACCACCACCTGCCCCTCCGGCAGTTCGGTGGCCTCCCCCTCCACAACGGTGATGTTGGGATGGTTCCGGATGGCCTCCGTCACATATTGGCTGAACCCGAACCGGTCCACCGCCAGCGCGCCCCCGGCCTCCACGCGGGTGGCGTCGGCGGCCCGCAGGATGACGCTGTCCAGCCGCCGCAGCTCTTCCTTTAAAAGGCCCACGGCGTTCTCCAGACCAGCCCCCCGCAGGGAGTTGGAGCAGACCAGCTCCGCAAAATATTCGCTTGTATGGGCCGGGGACATCTTCTGCGGCTTCATCTCCCGCAGCGTAACGGCCACGCCCCGTTTGGCCAGTTGATACGCGGCCTCGCATCCCGCCAGCCCCGCGCCGATGACTGTTGCTTTCATTTTGTATCCGTCCTGCCTACTAAATAGTCGATTGAGACATGCAAATAGTCAGCTAAAGCAATTAGTCCCTGAAAATCTGGATATCGCTCGCCTGATTCGTAATACTGATAAGCTCGCATTGTAATACCTAAGTGTTCACTGATAGCTTTAAGCGTTATACCTCGTTCAATACGAACCTCTTTTAGTCTTACTTTAAATTCCATAAAATCCTCTTGACAAATTATATTGCTCATAGTTATAATAGAACGAAAGGTTCGTAGAACCATATGTTCATAAAAGGAGTTGCTTACCATGACCGACACATTAAAAGACATCATTGATGCTCTTTCCCTGTACAGCAGCGAGTACCTAATTCCCGACTACCTGGCGGAGACCCCGGACTACCGCTCGCACTGCAACGCAGCCTCACGCAAACACGCCGTGCTTCAGGAGCTTCTGACCCCAGAAGGCCGAAAGCTTCTGGATGAGTTCAGCGCAGCAAGAGACAACAGTCTGTTTATAGAACTGGAGGCCAATTTTCGCGCCGGACTGGTGATCGGAATGCATCTGTCCCGGTTGTGACAGCGCGATTCATGCAAATATTTCGGACAGGTCGAGATAACAATCCTCCAAAACATTGACCATGACCTTATCCCCTTCCGAACCAAAATGTTTGGCGGAGTAGTGGCCGTCTTCCAGCAGAAAAACCTGAACATCCTTGTTGGCCGGGTCAACGATCCAGTATTCACGGACGCCCGCCCGCAAATAGAGATTGAACTTGGTAAGGAGGTCATGCCGCCGGGTGGAGGGAGAGAGGATCTCAATAATGAGGTCAGGCGCTCCCTTACAGCCGATATCGTCCAGTTTCTTGGGGTCACAGATGACAGAGATGTCCGGCTCAACCATCGTGTCCACATCATATGGAGAATCGCCATCTTTCTCAAACAGGCGGACAGCAAAGGGCCGGGCATAGACCTTGCATTCTTTATCCCGCAAATAGTTCGCTAATTGACAGACGAGTCCGCCCGATACTTTTTGGTGTATCCGCAGTGTCGGAGCCATCATAACGGGAACTCCGTCAATCAGCTCAATCCGTTCGCTCTCGTCCCCAGCCTGTATATCAGCCAAGTTATAGCGCTTCTCCTCCAGCAGCATCGTAAAATCCCCCCTTACTCCGCTTTCTTGGCAGCTTTCTTTGCCGTAGTTGTCTTTTTCGTGGTGGTACTCTTTTTTGCTGCCGTTGTCTTCTTTGCAGTAGTGGTCTTCTTAGCAGCCGCTGATTTTGTGGTTTTCTTCTCCGTTCCGGCGGTCTCGGCCTCGCCCTCCGCGGCGGCGGTCTTCTTCCGATACCCGCCCCGCTTCTCCTCGGGGGTGAAGTTGCTGCACTGCTCATTGATGCAGAAGGGCTTTTTGAACCCTCTGCCGGACTTTTTGAACATAGTCTGTCCGCACGCCGGGCAGTCGTCGGCCACCGGGATGTCCCACGTCATAAAGTCGCACTTTTTGCTCTCGTCCTTATTGGTGAGATTTTCGCAGGCATAGTAGGTGTATCCGTTGCGGCTGGTCTTTTTCAGGATCCGCCCGCCGCACTTGGGGCACCGCCCCGGCATGGCCACCACCAGCGGCTTGGTAAACGTACAATCCGGGTACCCCGGACAGGCCAGGAACCGGCCGAACCGGCCGCTTTTGATGACCATGTTCTTGCCGCACACGTCGCAGATTTCGTCCGACTCCTCCGCCGGGATTTTCAGCCTTACGCCGTCCAGGTCCTTTTCCGCCTGCTCCAGCTCCGCCTTAAAGGGGCCGTAGAACTCCCGCAGCAGCTCCTTCCACTGCTTGCTGCCGCCCTCCACATTATCCAGCTCTTTCTCCATGGACGCGGTAAACTGGGTGTCCACGATATCGGAAAACTTGTCGTGCATCAGCCCGTTGACCACTTCCCCCAGCGGCGTACTGCGCAGGTATTTCCCCTCCTTGATGACATACTCCCGGTCCAGGATGGTGCTCACCGTGGGCGCGTAGGTGGAGGGCCGGCCAATGCCGTTTTCCTCCATGGCGCGGATAAGGCTGGCGTCCGTATACCGGGCGGGGGGCTGGGTGAAGTGCTGGTCCTTCTGGAAGCTCAGCTTCTGCAGGGATTGGCCCTCCTCCAGCGCGGGCAGCTTCATCTCCTTTTCCTCGTCCTTTTTCTCCTCGTCCCTGCCCTCCACATAGACGGCGGTGTAGCCGGAGAATTTCAGGCTGCTGCTGGAGGCGCGGAACCCGTGCCCCGCCGCCTCCGCCTCCACGGACACGCTGTCGAACACGGCGTTGGACATCTGGCACGCCACGAAGCGGCTCCAGATCAGGCGGTACAGGCGGTACTGGTCGCTGGTGAGGTCGCTCTTCAGCTGTTCCGGGGTCAGGTCCACGCTGCTGGGCCGGATGGCCTCGTGGGCATCCTGCGCGCCGGCCTTGGTCCTGTAGGTCCGGGCCTTGCCGGGGTAGTATTCCTGGCCGTAGCGGCCCAGGATAAAGTTTTTAGCGGCGGATAAAGCCTCGTCGCTCAGCCGCAGGGAGTCGGTACGCATGTAGGTAATGAGGCCCACGGTGCCCTCGCCGGTGACGTCCACGCCCTCATAGAGCTGCTGGGCAATGGCCATGGTGCGTTTGGGGGTCATATTGAGCTTCCGGCTGGCCTCCTGCTGGAGCGTGGAGGTGGTAAAGGGCGGCGCGGGAGAGCGCTGTTTATCCTGGCGCTTCAGGGTTTTGACCGTAAAGGCGGCGTTTTCCACGGCGCTGATGACGGCCTCCACGTCCTCAATGGAATTGAGCTCCTTTTTTTTGCCCTTTTCCCCGTGGTAGCGGGCCAAAAAGCTGTTTTTTTCCGCTCCGTCGGTGCTCAGCCGAACGTCCAGGGACCAGTATTCCTGGGGCTTGAATTCCGCGATCTCATGCTCTCTGTCGCAGACCATGCGGGTGGCCACAGACTGCACCCGCCCGGCGGAGAGGCCCCGCCGGACCTTCTTCCAGAGCAGCGGGGAGAGCTGGTAGCCCACAATCCGGTCCAGAATCCGCCGGGCCTGCTGGGCGTCCACCAGGTCCTGGTCGATCTCCCTGGGCGCGGCGATGGACTCGTTGACCACGCGCTTGGTAATTTCGTTGAAGGTGACCCGGCGGGCCTTGTCGTCCCCCAGGCCCAGCAGCTCCTTCAGGTGCCAGCTGATGGCCTCGCCCTCCCGGTCCGGGTCGGTGGCCAGGTAGACGACCTGGCTGCTTTTCGCGGATTTCTTCAGGTCGTTGATAATGTCTTCCTTGCCCTTGATGGGGCGGTAGTTTGGTTCAAAATCGTGGTCAAGATCCACGCCCAAGGTGCTCTTGGGCAGGTCCCGCAGGTGGCCCATACAGGCCTTCACCTGGTAGCCGGGTCCGAGATATTTGCCGATCGTCTTTGCTTTGGCGGGAGACTCCACGATCACGAGACTCGTTTTTGCCATTCCATCCTCCTGTGCACCGGGTGGGAAGCGCCTTTCCCCGCTCCAGCCGCCCGGCAGCGTGATATATTGCGAAAAATAAAGCGTATCAGTTCTCCAGCGTCACGGCAAGGGAAAACCGCTTGCCGCTCTCCTCGCTCACGCGCTGCTCCAGCTGCAGCATGGTCAGCGCGGACAGGACCCGCTGGGTGGGGAGCTGGGTTTCATCGATGAGGTCGTCCAGCTGCACTGTGCGGCCATTGAGGGCCCGCAGGATCTGGAGCTGGTCGCCGGACAGGCCGTGCTCCCCGGCAAGGTCCAGCACCGGAAGGTCCGGCGGGGCCGGCTTTTTCTCCTGTGCAGGGGCCTCCTCCCCTCCGCCGAACCGGCGGGCCTCCCCGCGGCGCACGTCCCGGATCTTATGGGGATACTGTCCCACATAGTGGTTCAGAATATCCCACACATCGGTAATCACGCCCGCGCCGTCCCGCAGCAGGCGGTTGCTGCCGGTACAGTGGCTGTCGTCCATATGTCCGGGAATGGCGAACACATCCCGCCCCTGCTCCAGGGCGTGGTTGGCCGTAATCAGCGTACCGCTGGCCAGCGGGGCCTCGATCACCACAGTTGCCAGGCAGAGGCCGCTGATGATGCGGTTGCGCACCGGGAAGTGACCGCCCCGATGCTCTGTGCCCGGCGGGTACTCGGACAAAATCAGCCCCTTTACGGCGATATCCTCATACAGGAACCTGTTTTCCTTGGGATAGACGATGTCGTGGCCGCCGCCGATGACGGCTATGGTAAAGCCGCCGGCCCGCAGCGCGCCGCGGTGGGCGCAGGCATCTCCCCCGGCGGCCAGCCCGGACACGATCACCGCGCCCTGGGACGCCAGCTGATAGGCCAGCTTTTCCCCCATCTCCATACCGTAGGCGGACACCCGCCTGCTGCCGACCATGGCAATCGCCACCTCGTCATCCATCCGGGGGATCTTTCTCCCCTGGGCATAGAGGACCATAGGCGGATCATAGATATTGCGGAGACGGTAGGGATAGGCGCTGTCCTGAATAGTGACGACCTGCAGCCCCAGGCGGTCGCAGTCCCCCAGGATTTTGTCAGCGCCGCCGAGGCTTTTGTTTTCCAGCGACTCCGCTGCCGGGCGGGTCATCCCCTCTACCAGCATGTATTCGGCCCTGTCGGCGTGATACAGGCTGTCCAGATCGCCGTTGAAGTGGCTCAGCAGCGCCAGCTTCATCTGGCTGTTCACCCGCGGAAGCTGCGACAGCCACAGCCAATATTGCAATGCTGCCATCTTGTCTCCTTTCTCAATCCCGCGCAAAGCGGTCCTGGGACTGGCGGAGGCCCTCCCACAGGAGGACTGCCGCAGCCGCAGCCGCATTCAGCGACTCGCACCGCTCCCGCATGGGGATCCGTACCGTCCCTCCGCAGCTGGCAAGGGCTTCGCTGCTCAGCCCTCTTCCCTCGCTGCCAATCATCACCACAGCCGCCCCCAGGTCCGCCTGCCGCACATCCGCCGCGTCCGGACGCAGAGCGGAGCCCAGCAGCGGCAGTCCGGAATGGCCGCTCAAGGCCGCCAGCTCCTCCAGCGTACACCGCCAGGCAGGCAGCCGGAACAGCGCGCCCATGGACGCGCGGACGGTCTTCGGGTTATAGAGGTCCGCGCAGCCGGGCAGCAGGAACAGTCCGTCCGCGCCGAAGGCGTCGGCGGTCCGCAGGATCGTCCCCACGTTTCCCGGATCCTGCACCCCCTCCAGCGCCAGATATCGTTTTCCCACCAGGCGCTCCGGCGGGGACTGCTCCGGCAGCAGAGCGGTAAACAGCGCGCCCTGGGGGGCCTCCATGGGGCTGATGGATCTCATGACATCCCCCGGCACCTCCACCAGCCGCACGCCGCCGGGCAGCTCCGGCAGCTCCGCGCCCGCCGTGCAGACAACGCACTGCAGCGCGGCTTTCCAACAGACGGCCTCCCGCAGCAGCTTCACGCCATCCCCCAGGTACTCCCCGCAGTCCAGCCGGTAAGAGCGGGAGGACGCCAGTTTTCGGATATGGGTCATCAGGGGGTTGGTGCGGCTGGTAATGCGCTCTGCCATAGTCAGGCCCTCTTTTCAACATTTTATACAATGGAGCCCTGTCCAATTCTTCCTTCGATCACATGTCGTTTTCCTATAATAAATGTATCGCCCCAACTTGTCAAGCCACGGTTTTCATCTTTTTTCCCCGTTCACCCCCTACAAAACCCGAAAATATGACAAAGTTCTGATGGATTATACAAAGCCGTCCTCTATTTCTCCCGCAATCTTTATCCATAACCACTATAATTGAGAAAATCTGTAGGAATGCACAAAATCAGACAGCCGGCCCAGGGATACGGGCCCCCGGGAGCATCGCCATATCCGCAGCCCCTCCCTGGGGCAATCCAGGTGAAAATAGCTGTTGACAGGGTTCGACATATGTGTTATAATTTTAACAAATTCAGAGAAACGTCAAAATTTGCTCGCATAAACGGGAAATTTCTGCACAATTCCAATCATTATCGTGCAAAAATGATTTTTCCCCATCATTTTCCAACACGCCTGTTGGCAGTCCGCTTTTCTATGGGGGAGCGGTGCTATACAAATTCAAGATCAGATCGAAAAGGAGAAGTAATTATGGGCAACAAAGTCACGATCATCGGCGCGGGCAGCGTCGGCGCCACCATCGCCAACGACATGATGGCGACCAACGTGGCCACAGAAATCGTGCTCATCGACATCAATGAGCAGAAAGCGTTCGGCGAGGCCATGGACATCTACCAGGGCACCTCCTTCGGCGCGCCCGCCATCGTACGGCCCGGCAGCTATCCGGACGCCGCCGGTTCCGACGTGGTGGTCATTACCTCCGGACTCCCCCGCAAGCCCGGCCAGACCCGCCTGGAACTGGCCCAGACCAACGTGGACATCCTCAAGGACATCACCGCCAACGTGGTCCCCAACGCCCCGGACGCCATCTATGTCATCGTCTCCAACCCTGTAGACGTGATGACGTATGTGTTCCACAAGATCTCCGGCGTCCCCGCCAACCACATCATCGGCTCCGGCACGGTGCTGGACACCGCCCGGCTGCAAGCGGAGCTGGCCAAGACCTTCCGCATCAGCCCCCGGAACATCCACGCCCATGTGTACGGCGAGCACGGCGACTCCTCCTTCGTGCCCTGGTCCCTGGCCACCATCGCCAACAACAATATCAGCATTTACAAGGACCACTGCCCCGACGGGGACAAGATTGTCTTCGACGGCAACTGCGAGATCTTTGAGGAGAAGGTGCGCACCTCCGGCGCGGTGGTCATCAAGGCCAAGGGCGTGACCAACAACGCCATCGCCATGGCGGTCTGCCACATCGTGCGCTGCATCTTCAACGGCGCGGGCACGGCGCTGACCATCTCCACCATGATGAACGGCGAGTACGGCATTGAGGACGTGTGCCTGAGCGTGCTGTGCATTGTGGACCACGACGGCGTGCGGGGCAAGATCCGCAACGACCTGACAGAGGGCGAGCTGGAGAAGCTGCGCCGCAGCGCCAGCAAGCTGAAAGAGACTATCGCAGCGATTAAATTTTAATGTATAGAAGGAGGACCCTACATGGAATACCGCATTGAGCACGACTCCATGGGCGAGGTTCAGGTCCCCGCGGACCGGTACTGGGCCGCCCAGACCCAGCGGTCCCACCAGAATTTCCCCATCGGCGTGGGCATCGAGACCATGCCCCGGGAGATCACCCACGCCTTCGGCATTCTGAAGAAGGCGGCGGCTATGGCCAACCACCAGCTGCGTCCGGAGAAGATGACGGACGAGAAGCTGGCGGCCATCGGCAAGGCCTGCGACGAGGTCATCAGCGGCGCGCTGAACGACCACTTCCCCCTGGTGGTCTGGCAGACCGGCTCCGGCACCCAATCCAACATGAACGCCAACGAGGTCATCGCCAACCGGGGCAACGAGATTGCCGGGAAAAAGCTGCTGCACCCCAACGACGACATCAACATGTCCCAGTCCTCCAACGACACCTTCCCCACCGCCATGCACATCGCGGCTGTGGCGGCCATTGAGGACCAGGTGCTCCCGGCCATTGACACCCTAGTTGGCACCTTCCGCCGCCTGGAGCAGGAGAACGAGGGCATCGTCAAGTCCGGGCGCACCCATCTCCAGGACGCTACGCCCATCACCTTTTCCCAGGAAATCTCCGGCTGGCGGAGCAGTCTGGAGCGGGACAGACAGCTGCTGGAGCTGAGCCTGCCGCCGCTGAAGGAGCTGGCGTTGGGCGGCACCGCCGTAGGCACCGGGCTGAACGCCCCCAAGGGCTTTGACGAGAAGGTTGCGGCGGCGGTGTCCGAGCTGACGGGCAAGGACTTCCGGACCGCCGGGAACAAGTTCCACGCCCTCACCAGCAAGGACGAGATCGTCTTCGCCCACGGCGGCCTGAAGGCTCTGGCGGCGGACCTGATGAAGATCGCCAACGACGTGCGCTGGCTGGCCTCCGGCCCCAGGGACGGCCTGGGGGAGATCTTCATCCCGGAAAACGAGCCCGGCTCCTCCATCATGCCCGGCAAGGTCAATCCCACCCAGTGCGAGGCGCTGACCATGGTGGCGGTGCAGGTCATGGGCAACGACACGGCGGTGGGCATGGCCGCGTCCCAGGGCAACTTTGAGCTGAATGTGTTTATGCCTGTGTGCATCTACAACTTCCTTCAGTCCGCCCGGCTGCTGGCCCAGGCCATGCTGTCCTTCAACAGCAACTGCGCCGTGGGCATCAAGGCCAACAAAGAAAAGATGGAGCACAACCTCCACAACTCCCTCATGCTGGTGACGGCGCTGAACCCCTACATCGGCTACGAGAATGCCGCCAAGACCGCTAAGAAAGCGTTCAAAGAAAATATTTCCTTGAAACAGGCCTGCGTGGAGCTGGGATTTTTGACCGAGGAACGGTTTGACGAGGTCTTCCACCCCGAGCAAATGGTCTAAGAGGAGGCAACTATGACATATTCCTATTTCCCGGGCTGTACCCTGAAGACAAAGGGGAAGGACCTGGATATCTGGGGCAGGGCGTCCATGGAGGCCCTGGGCATCGAGCTGCAGGAGCTGCCACAGTGGCAGTGCTGCGGCGCGGTGTACCCCCAGGCGAAAGACGAGATCGCCACAAAGCTGTCGGCGGTCCGGGCCCTGGCGTCCGCCAGGGAGCTGGGGCAGGAGCTGGTGACGCTCTGTTCCGCCTGCCACCATGTCATCAAGCGGGTCAACTGCGACATGGCCCAGGACGAGTACATCCGTACCCGAGCCAACAACTACCTGAAGCTGGACGCGCCCTATGCCGGTGAGACAAAGGTCCTCCACTATCTGGAGGTGCTGCGGGACCAGGTGGGCTTTGACGAGCTGCAGAAGAAGGTCAAACATCCCCTGACCGGACGCAGGATCGGCGCGTACTATGGCTGCCTGCTGCTGCGTCCCAGCAAGGAGCTGGAGTTTGACGACCCGGAGAACCCGACGGTCATTGAGGATTTCATCCGCGCTCTGGGCGCAGAGCCGGTGGTATACGCCATGCGCAACGAGTGCTGCGGCGGCTATACCACGCTGGAAAACAAGCCCTATGCGGCCAAGCAGGCCGGCAAGGTGCTGGACAACGCGGCCAACTGCGGCGCGGAGGAGATCATCACCGCCTGTCCCCTGTGCATGTACAACCTGAAGGAGAACGGCGGAGGACGCCTGCCGGTGCGGTATTTTACCGAGCTGCTGGCCGAGGCCCTGGGCGTAAAGGAGGCGGAAGCATGAGCGACATGACAGAGATCGTCAAGCGCATATCGGGCGTCAACCCCCGCAAGTGCATGAAGTGCGGCAAGTGCTCCGCCACATGCCCCGCCTATGACGAGATGGACTACCATCCCCACCAGTTTGTGGACATGGTGGAGAACGGGCGGATCGAGGAGCTGATGAACTCCAAGGGCATCTATATGTGCTTAAGCTGCTTTGCCTGCCTGGAGCGCTGCCCCCGCAGCGTGGAGCCGGCGAAGCTCATTGAGGCGGTGCGCCTGGCCGTGGTGCGCCAGCAGGACCGGAACCATCTCCAGCCGGAGCAGATTCCCGGTATGCTGGACCCGGAGCTGCCCCAGCAGGCCATTACCAGCGCCTTCCGAAAATACAGAAAGTGAGGTGAGAGGACATGCAGAAAATTGGCGTATTCGTATGCTGGTGCGGCAGCAACATTGCCGCCACGGTGGATGTGCAGGCCGTCTCTGACGCTCTGGCGAAGGAGCCGGGCGTGGTGTTCTCCACCAATTACCAGTACATGTGCTCCCAGGCCGGGCAGGACATGATTCAAGAGAAGATCAAAGAGTACGGCCTGACCGGCGTGGTGGTCTGCTCCTGCTCCCCCCGGATGCACGAGGCCACCTTCCGCAAGACCTGCGAGAAGGCCGGGCTGAACCCCTATATGGTGGAGATTGCCAACATCCGCGAGCAGTGCTCCTGGATCCACAAGGACAAGGCCACCGGCACGGAGAAGGCTATTATCCTGGGCCGGGCGGCCATCGCCAAGGTCCATCTCAACGCCCCCCTCACCGCCGGAACAAGCCCCGTGACCAAGCGGGCGCTGGTCATCGGCGGCGGCATTGCGGGCATCCAGACCGCCCTGGACATCGCCGAGGCCGGGTTCCCGGTGGACATCGTGGAGAAAAAGCCCACCATCGGCGGCAAGATGACCCAGATCGACAAGACCTTCCCCACCCTGGACTGCGCGGCCTGCATCCTGACCCCGAAGATGGTAGACGCGGCCCAGAATGAGAACATCAACATTATCTCCTACGCCGAGGTGGAGTCCGTCAAGGGCTTTGTGGGCAACTTCCATGTGACCATCCGGAAGAAGGCCCGCTTTGTGGATGAGACCAAGTGTACCGGCTGCGGGCTGTGTACCGAGAAGTGCCCCCAGAAGAAGGTCCCCAACGAGTTCAACTTAGGGCTGGACAACCGCCGGGCCATCTACATCCCCTTCGCCCAGGCGGTGCCCAAGGTGGCCACCATCGACCCCAACTACTGTACCATGCTGAAAACCGGCAAGTGCGGTGTCTGCTCCAAGGTCTGTACCGCCGGGGCCATCGACTACACCCAGAAGGATGAGCTGATTGAGCAGGAATATGGCGCAATCGTCGCCGCCACCGGCTTCGAGCCCATCTCCATGGAGAAGTTCGACGAGTTCGCCTACTCCCAGAGCCCGGACGTGGTGACCAGCCTGGAGTTCGAGCGGCTGATGAACGCGGCGGGCCCCACCGGCGGCACGCTGCTGCGCCCCTCTGACGGCACCCATCCCCATACGCTGGTATTCGTCCAGTGCGTTGGCTCCCGGTGCGACGGCGGCGAGAAGGGCAAGCCCTACTGCTCCAAGATCTGCTGCATGTACACGGCCAAGCACGCCATGCTGACCCGTGAGAAATATCCGGATACGGACGTGTACGTGTTTTACATTGATGTCCGCACGCCGGGCAAGAACTTCGACGAGTTCTACCGCCGGGCCGTGGAGGACTACGGCGTCCACTACATCAAGGGCATGGTGGGCAAAGTCGTACCGGAGAACGGCAAGCTGAAGGTGCAGGCCTCCGACCTGCTGGGCGGACAGCAGCTGCATATTGACGCGGACATGGTGGTTCTGGCCGCGGCCATTGAGCCGGACAAGAGCGCCCGTCCTCTGGCTACTATGCTGACCGCCTCCATGGACACCAACGACTTCTTCACCGAGGCCCACCCCAAGCTGCGGCCTGTGGAGAGCCCCACGGCGGGCGTGTTCCTGTCCGGCGCGTGCCAGGGCCCCAAGGACATCCCGGAGACCGTGGCCCAGGCGGGGGCAGCGGCGGCGAAGGTCATCGGCCTGCTGGCAAAAGACCAGCTGACCTGCAACCCCTGCGTGGCCAGCAGCAACGAGCTGATGTGCAACGGCTGCTCGGCCTGTGAAAAGGTCTGCCCCTACGGCGCGATCACATACATTGACAAGGACTTCCGGGGTCCCAACCGGACCACGCTCCGGCGGCGTGTGGCCCAGGTCAACCCGGCGGTCTGCCAGGGCTGCGGCGCCTGCACGGTGGCCTGCCCCTCGGGCGCGATGGATCTGAAAGGCTTCTCCAATGCGCAAATCATGGCGGAGGTGGACGCGATATGCAAGTAAATCAGGAATTCAAGCCCACCATTGTGGCCTTCTGCTGCAACTGGTGCTCCTACGCGGGCGCGGACCTGTCGGGCACCAACCGCCTGCAGTATCCCGCCAATGTGAAGATCATCCGCATCCCCTGCTCCTGCCGGCTGAACCCCATGTTCATTCTGCGGGCCTTCCAGCGGGGGGCCGACGGCGTGATCCTCTGCGGCTGCCACCCCGGCGACTGCCACTACACCACCGGCAACTACTACGCCCGCCGCCGTATGACCCTGCTCTTCTCCATGCTGGACTACCTGGGCATTGAGCGGGAGCGGACCAGAGTGGAGTGGGTCTCCGCCGCCGAGGGCGCGAAGTTTGCCGCCACCATGAATGAGTTCGTCGAGACTGTGACCCGGCTGGGCGAGAACAAGAGATTGGAGGACCTGCGATGCAAGAGCGAGTAAAGGCGAAAGCCATAGAGCTGCTGGAGGGCGGCGTCTGCGACCGGGTCTTGGGCTGGAAGGCCGGCGAGTTTTTCTATGACGTGACCCCGGCGGTGTTCACCAGCCGGGAGGAGATCGAAAAGGACTTTGTGTTCGGCCCCTTCTGCGGCGCGAACATGTCCAAATATCTTATTGCGGAGAGCCGGAAGGACGGGGGCAAGGTGGGGGCGTTCCTCAAGCCCTGCGACACCTACTCCTTCCAGCAGCTCCAGAAGGAGCACCGCATCTGGCGGGAGAATGTGTACGCAGTGGGCGTACAGTGCGAGGGCATGTGCGACATTGAGGCCATCAAGGCCGCCGGGATCAAGGGTATTCTGGGCGTGGACGGCGACGGCGAGACGCTGACGGTACATACCCTGTACGGCGACAAGAGTATTGAGCGGAAAGCCGCCCTGGCGGAGCGCTGCGCCTGCTGCAAGAGCAAGAAGATGCTGGGCTGCGACGAGCTCATCGGCGAACAGGGCGAGGAACTGGAGAGCGCCCGCTTTGCGCAGGTGGAGAAGCTGGAGGCCATGACGCCGGACGAGCGCTTCGCTTTCTGGCGCAATGAGCTGAGCTGCTGCATCCGCTGCAACGCCTGCCGGAACGTGTGCCCCGCCTGCTCCTGTGAGAAGTGCGTGTTTGACAACCCCAACTCCGGCGTGGAGAACAAGGCCGCGGCCAACAGCTTTGAGGAAAATTTGTTCCATATTATCCGGGCTTTCCACGTGGCGGGCCGCTGCACCGACTGCGGAGAGTGCTCCCGGGTCTGCCCCCAGCATATCCCGCTGCACCTGCTGAACCGGAAGTTCATCAAGGACATCAACGAGCTGTACGGCGACTATCAGGCCGGCGCGGACATGGAGACCCGTCCGCCGCTGATGAACTTCCAGACCGGTGACCCGGAGCCCTCCGTGGTCCATGAAAGGGGGAGCGAGCAGTGAAAAAGTGCCCCATTTCCCAGCTGGATAACCTCTTTGCCGCTATTGCGGGAAAGCAGAAGCTGTACATTCCCACCGGCGAGGCCAAGACCGCGGCCTTCAAGCCCTGGGAGGAAGGGATGCAGCTGACCAGCGCCTTGAATACCGTGCGCAGCGCCAAGGACCTGTTCTTCCCCCAGGTGGAGAACCTGGTAAACTTCAAGGTCACCGGCAAGCAGATCGAAGTGATCGAGAACCGGGACCCGGCGGAGCCCTTTGTGGTCTTCGGCGTCCGGGCCTGCGACTGCCGGAGCTTTGACATTCTTGATAAAGTATTCCTCTGCGATCCGGTGGATACCTACTACCAGACCCGCCGGGAGTGCGGCGTCATCATGACCCTGGCCTGCTCCGAGCCGGAGGAGACCTGCTTCTGCACCGCCTTCGGCATCGACCCCACGGACCCCGCCGGGGACGTGTCCTGCTGGATGTCCGGCGAGGAGCTGTACCTGCGGGCCAACACGGCCAAGGGCGAGGCCCTGCTGGGCAGTCTGGATATGCTGTCCGACGGCGGCGAGCCGGAGACGGACAAGGGCATATTTGAGCGTCTGCCTTTGAAGAATCTGCCCCTGGACAAATTCGGCGGCGAGCACATGATGGAGCTGTTCAAGCGTCCGGAGTGGGCAGGACTGGCCGAGAGCTGCCTGGGCTGCGGCACCTGCACCTTTGTCTGCCCCACCTGCCAGTGCTACGACATCAAGGAGTTCAACACCGGCGATGAGATCAAGCGTTTCCGCTGCTGGGACAGCTGCATGTATTCCGACTTCACCCTCATGTCCGCCGGACAGCCCCGCCCCACCCAGCTGGAGCGGTTCCGCCAGCGGTTCATGCACAAGCTGGTCTACTATCCGTCCACCCACGACGGCGAGTTCGGCTGCGTGGGCTGCGGGCGGTGCCTGCAGAAGTGCCCCATTTCCATGAATATCGTTAAGGTCGCCAAGACCTTGGGGGAGGAAAAGCCATGAGACAAGATCCATTGATCCCGATGCTGGCCGTGGTGACGGATATCCGCCAGGACACCCCGGACGTGAAGACCTTCCGGGTGGTGGGCCTGGACGGGAAAAAGCCCTTCGTCCACATTCCCGGACAGTGCGCCATGCTGTCCATCCCCGGCGTCGGCGAGGCGCTGTTCTCCATCACCTCCTCCCCGACCAACGAGGAGTATCTGGAGTTTTCCATCAAAAAGTGCGGCTGCGTCACCGACTGGCTCCACGCCATGGAGCCGGGCCAGCAGGCCACCCTGCGGGGCCCTTATGGCAACGGCTTCCCGGTGGACACCGATTTCGCGGGGAAGGACCTGGTGTTTGTGGCCGGCGGCATCGGCCTGGCCCCTCTTCGCTCTGTCATCAACTACGTGCGCCACTACCGGGACCGCTACGGCAGCGTGGATATCGTGTACGGCTCCCGCAGCAAGGCGGATCTGGTGGACTACCAGGAGATTCTGGATGAGTGGTGCAGAGAGGACGGCATTTCCGTCCATCTCACCATCGACAACGCCCAGCCCGACTGGGACGGCCACGTGGGCTTTGTGCCCAACTATGTGAAGGAGCTGGGCTTTGACACAGGGAAGACCGTCATCATGTGCGGCCCGCCCATTATGATTAAATTCACCCTGGCAGGGCTGATGGAGCAGGGCTTCCCCAGAGACAACATCTATACGACCCTGGAGCTGCGCATGAAGTGCGCCCTGGGCCGCTGCGGCCGGTGCAACATCGGCGACAAGTTCGTCTGCAAGGACGGCCCCGTATTCCGCCTGGACCAGCTGGATCAGCTGCCGGACGAGTATTAAGCCTTTATTCTTGAAGGAGTTAAAAATATGGAACAAATGGTAAATGTATATCTCTTCGGCAAACGCTACGCCGTGCCTGAGAGCCTGACCATTATGGAGGCGATGGAGTACGCGGGGTATCAGCTGGTCCGGGGCTGCGGCTGCCGGAACGGCTTCTGCGGCGCCTGCGCCACCATCTACCGCATTGCCGGCGACCGGGAGTTGAAGGGCTGCCTGGCCTGCTCCACCAAGGTGGAGGACAACATGTATGTGGCCACCCTGCCCTTCTTCCCTCTGGTCAAGGAAGTCTACGACATTGAGAAGGTCAAGCCCACTGAGCAGATCATGATGCAGCTCTATCCGGAGATCTACGCCTGCGTCGGCTGCAACGCCTGCACCAAGGCCTGCACCCAGGGGCTGGACGTGATGCAGTATATCGCCTACGCCCAGCGGGGCGAGTATGAGAAGTGCGCCGAGGAGTCCTTTGACTGCGTGATGTGCGGCGTATGCTCCGCCCGGTGCCCGGCGGGCATCTCCCATCCCCAGGTGGCCATGCTGGCCCGCCGCCTCAACGGCAAGTATCTGGCTCCCCACTGCGATCATCTGGACGAGCGGGTGAAGGAGATCGAGGAGGGCAAGTATGTGTCCCTCATCGCGGAGCTGATGAACAAGTCCGACGCGGAGATTCGCGAGATGTACAATAATCGGGAAATCGAGCAGTAAGGGAGGGTGTCAACATGTATCATGATCCAGTGATCCAGGCGTCTGCCGAGAAGGTAGCCGCCGCCAGAGAGCAGAACGTCAAGCTGGACCCCCGCCGCATGACCGCGGAGGAGAAGGACCAGCTGCTGAAGACCTACCATCCCGACTACCGGGAGGACCAATTCCAGATCCTGCAGGCCGGCCCCAACAAGGGCGACAAGGTCCCCCACGAGCTGGCGGCGCTGCTGCAGGCCAACTCCCGCATTGCGGAGAAGGACGTGGACCTGACTGCCCCTGCCTACGATGTAGACGTACTGGTCATCGGCGGCGGCGGCGCGGGAACCTCCGCGGCCATCGAGGCCCATGCCGCCGGCGCGAAGGTGATGGTGGTGACCAAGCTGCGCATGGGCGACGCCAACACCATGATGGCGGAGGGCGGCATCCAGGCCGCCGACAAGCCCAACGACTCCCCTGCCCAGCACTTCCTGGACGCCTACGGCGGCGGCCACTTTGCCGCTCAGAAGGACCTCCTCCAGAAGCTGGTGACCGAGGCCCCGGAGGCCATCCGCTGGCTCAGTGAGCTGGGCGTGGAGTTCGACAAGGCCCCCGACGGCACCATGATTACTACCCACGGCGGCGGCACCTCCCGCAAGCGCATGCACGCGGCCAAGGACTACTCCGGCGCGGAGATCATGCGCACATTGCGGGACGAGGCGCTGAACCGGGAGATTCCCGTGGTGGACTTCACCGCCGCCGTGGAGCTGATTCTGGACGAGGACGGCAGGTGCGCGGGCGCGGTGCTGATGAATATGGAGACCCGCGAGCTGAAGGTGGCCCGTGCCAAGACGGTCATCCTGGCCACCGGCGGCGCGGGACGGCTCCACTACCAGGGCTTCCCCACCTCCAACCACTACGGCGCGACGGCGGACGGTCTGGTGCTGGGCTACCGGGCGGGCGCGCGGCTGCTGTATGCGGATACGCTGCAGTATCACCCCACCGGCGCGGCCTTCCCGGCCCAGATTTTCGGCGCGCTGGTGACGGAGAAGGTGCGGAGCGTGGGCGCCATGCTCATCAACGCCAACGGCGAAGCCTTTATGAATCCCCTGGAGACACGGGATGTGTCCGCCGCCTCCATTATCCGGGAGTGCTCCGACCGGGGCAACGGCGTGAAGACCCCCGCCGGGTATGCCGTGTGGCTGGACACCCCCATGATCGAGCTGAAGCACGGCAAGGGCTCCATTGAAAAGCGCATCCCCGCCATGATGCGCATGTTCGGCAAGTACGACATCGACATCCGGGTGGACCCCATCCTGGTCTACCCCACCCTGCACTACCAGAACGGCGGATTGAAGCTGAGCGTGGACGGCCAGACCGATGTGGAGAACCTGTTCGCGGCCGGCGAGGTCGTGGGCGGCATCCACGGCCGGAACCGGCTGATGGGCAACAGCCTGCTGGACATCATCGTCTTTGGCCGCAGCGCCGGGCGCAATGCCGCCGCCAAGAGCCGCACCGTCCAGCCCGGCAAGCTGACGCTGGCCCATGCGGAGAAGTTCAGCCAGACGCTGGAGGCCGCCGGCATCCACACGGACGCGGTCTCCCCCAAGCTGCTGCCCACGTATAACTCCCAGGGGAAGGATTTCTAAGAACTGCTGAGAGAGGTTTTCATGGAAAAGAGATATCGAGCCAAACAGGCGTCTGACTCTCTTATGGTGGGCGGGCTGCTGAGCATGTCCGGCGGGCTGCAGGACGCTTATACCTATCATATCCGCGACCAGGTGTTCGCTAACGCCCAGACGGGAAATATCGTCCTCATGGGGCAGAATATCGCTCTGGGCAACTGGAATGCGGCAGTCCGCTACCTGCTGCCGCTGATGGCCTTTGCCGCCGGCGTGTACGCGGCGGAAGTGATTCACAACCACTACCGCAGCCAGGGAATCGCCATGCACTGGCGGCACGAGGTGCTGCTGGTGGAGACGGCCCTGCTGTTCATCGTGGCCTGGCTGCCCCAGAGTATGAACATGCTGGCCAATATCCTGGTGAGCTTTGTCTGCGCCATGCAGGTGGAGACCTTCCGGGAGCTGGAGGGCAGCTCCTATGCCACGACCATGTGCATCGGCAATCTGCGCAGCGCCATGGAAAACCTCTATTACTGGCGGAGGACCAAGGAGGATATCCGGCGGCATAAGGCGGCGGTGTATTTCCTGGTGATCTTCTACTTCCTGGTGGGCGCGGCCATCGGCGGCGTGATGTCCCTCTACTGCGGGGAGAAGACGATTCTGTTTTGCTGTCCGTTTTTGCTGATGGCCTTCACCTTGATGCTGCGCATCCGCAATCGACGGCTGCGGTTTTTATCCCTGATGACGGGAGCCGAGGAGGACGAGGCCGTGGTAACCGGGGAGCAGGAGCTGTAAAAAATCTATCCGCTCCTCAGTACCATGGATGAGACGCCGGGGCCTATTATACGCCTCCGGCGTCCTCTCCTGCGGCTGAGCAGGCCCAATACGCGCAAAAATTCCCGAAGGATAACCTCCTTCGGGAATTTCTTTTATCTGGTCCTGGGGATCAGCAGCAGCCGGTCATGGGGGATCTGGCTCTCCTCCGCCAGCTCGTTTACCTCCAGGATGCCTTTCCGGGTGGTCCGGTACTGCTTGGCCACCGACCACAGCGTCTCCTCCGGCGAGAGCTTGCGCAATATCAGGGACGGCATCGCCTCCTTGTCCGGCTCCTCCTCATCGGTCTCTCCCCCGCTGACGCAGAGATAGCGCCGCCGGCTGGACGCGGACAGGGTGCAGTCCAGGGGAAAGCGCAGCTCGATCCCCTCCGGCATGATATTGGTGATCACATCGCCGTGGCAGGCCGCCTCCCCCTGGCAGCCGGCGGCATCCGCTGCTTCCGTGGGGCAGCTGACCGTAAACTCCCGGCGCACACTGCCCAGCACGTCGTTCTCATCCATATACAGGCACCTGGCCCAGGCGGCGATTCTCACCTCGCTGCCGGAGGCCTGTACCGCGCCGCAGCCAATCTCCGTATCCAGCACGGCCTTTACCGGCACGCCGGTCTCCAGCAGCTCCCGTACGTTCTGCCGCCGGGTGCTCTTCTGGGCGTCCTCGCTCAGCTCCAGCTCCATCATCTGGCAGGACACCGGCGCGGCGGTACTGTAGAGGTCCGCAATAAAGGAGACCTCCTCCCCCCGCCAGACCGTCACCCTGGCCTTCAGCAGCAGGGTCATGGTCACCACATAGGCGTCGTCCGGGCCGCTCTCGCCGCCAATGCGGCACTCCGCGCTGAGCAGGCGGTAGGCCGCCTCGCTCTCGCAGTCCTCGTCAAAGCCCCCGCCCTCCAGGATTTGGGAGAAGGGCAAATCCTGCTGCAGCAGGGCCAGCCGTCCGCCGCTCTCCCGGTACAGGATCGCCGCCGAAATCAGCCCTTTGACCACCAGCTTATTGCCGATGAGCTTGCTGTCCGTGCCCCGCACATCCAGCCGGGTGGACAGAATCTCCTCCGCCCCGCCCCGGCCTGGGGACAGGGGCAGCTCCTCGGTAAAGGTGAACTCCTTTTCCCGCACGCCGGCCACCACACGGGTCTCCCGCTTCTCCCGCAGCAGCTGGACGCTCTCCTCTCCGTCCTCCGCCATCTCCGTGCACACAGACACCGCGGCATGGCGGCAGCCGCTGGGATACAGGGTCAGGCTGGCCCTGGTGAGGACTTTTCTGGGATTGAGCACACGGGTGTCAATGCTGTGCAGCTCCCCGCGGATATCCAGGAACTCGCAGTCCGCCGGCCCCTGGCCCTCTCCGTAGCACTGGAACGGTATCTGGAAATGGAGGGCGCGGGTCCCCTCCTCCTTCTCCGGTATGTACAGCACCGACGCCTCCACTGAGCCGCTGGCGCAGAACCGGCCGTCCCCGGTCAGCTCGCAGCTGGTCAGGCAGACCAGGCCCGTGGTGTCCACGATCCGCGCAATATCCCCGCAGCTGTCCGGCACGATGTTCTCCCGCATGGTCTCGCAGGAGAAGGGCGTAAACTGGAGCGGCTCATAGTAGTCGTGACTGACTTTTTTAAAATTCAATTCCATGCTTTGCATCCTCCCTTTGCGGCATATCCTGCTTCCAGTGTATGTGGAGCCTCAATCCTTCATGCCAAAGAGTTTTCGCAGAATGCCGCTGAGCAATTTGGGAGACTTTACGACGACGATCTTCATAACCTACCTCCTTCCTATCTGCGCATGCAGGCGCAGCCGCAGCCAATCAGCGCAAACGCCGCCAGGAACAGGAGGAATCCCGTGGGAAGAATGGCCGCGATCAGGATTCCCAGACCCAAAGCCAACGCAAACGGACCCAGCCACCGGCATCTCATACGTTATCGCCTCCTCGCTCCCGCTGACTAGTACCATTATATACATCCCCGCCCCATGTGTGCCGGAAGCACGCACAAAGAAGCAGCAGCCTCCGCCGCTTCAACGGCAGAAACTGCTACTTCTCCCAGGCTTTCACATTTTTCAGCTCATGATACAGCCGCACATAATTTCTGTGTCGGGACCGGGGAATCTCCCCCGCCTTCACCGCCGCCAGTATGGCGCAGCCCTTCTCCTTGGTGTGGCTGCAGTTGAGGAACCGGCACTGCCCCAGGTGGGCCCGGAACTCCGGAAATGTCTCCGGCAGCCTCTCCTTCAGCTCCAGGTCCAGCTCCTCCGCGTCAAAGGAACTGAATCCGGGGGTATCGATGACCTCCGCGCCGCAGGTCAGCCGGAACAGCTCCACATGGCGGGTGGTATGCCGGCCCCGGCCCAGCTTCTCGCTGACCTGGGCCACCTTGAGGGAAAAGCCCGGCTCAATGGCGTTGAGCAGACTGGACTTCCCCACGCCGGAGTTGCCGGTGAAGGCGGAGAGCTTCCCTGCCGTCAGCGCGATCAGCCGGTCCAATCCCTCCCCTGTCGCCGCACTGGTGCGGACCGTGGGGAATCCGGCGGCCCGGTAGATCTCCTCCAGCTCCTCCCCCGCCGCCAGGTCGATTTTGTTCACGCACACCACCACGCCGCAGCCCTTCAGGGCCGCAATGGCGGACACCCGGTCAATGAGGAACGGGTCCGTCACCGGAATGGCCGCCGAGGCCACCACCACCAGCTGGTCCACGTTGGCCACAGCCGGGCGGTCAAAGGCGGTGCGTCTGGGTTCGATCTCCCAGACCATGCCCCGGCCCGGCTCCGTCTCCCGGACCTCCACCCAGTCGCCCACCAGGGGACTCCTGCCGTCCTGCCGGAACTTCCCCCTGGCCCGGCACTCCAGAACGCCGCCGGCTGTATCCACGTAGTAAAAGCCGCTGAGGGCCTTTTGGATCCTTCCCCTACTCACGGAATGTAATCACCTCATCCACCCAGAGCTGGGAATCCGCATAGATCTTCAGACCGTAGTCGCCCGCCTTCGCATACAGCGTCTGTTCCAGCAGCCCCTGGTCCCCCGGCACGTCCTCGCTGTACACCAGCTCGCCCTCCAGATACATCTCCACATGGACCGTCTCCGGGCTGTAGGGCACGCTGAAGGTCACCATCTTTGAAAGCTCCTTCTGCCCGTCGCTGTAGGTGAAGTTGACCACTGTGCCCTCCGGCACCGACACCCCCACATCCACACTCTGACTGAGCACCTGGCCCTCCGGGGCCGAGCCCTCCACCTTGGTGAACTCCGCCACCAGGTTCAGCGTGTTCATGGCCTTCTGCACGTCCGCCATCTGCTGGCCCACACAGGGCACCATGGTGGAGTTCTGGATCTTCTTCCCCAGGCTCAGAAACAGCGTCACCGTATCCCCCTCGGTCAGCTCTGTGCCGGCCTCCGGCTCCGTACGGAAAACGCACCCCTCCTCCACTGTGTCGTGGTAGTCGCTGGCGCCCTCCACCACCAGCAGCTCCAAGTCGCTCAGGTCCTTGTTCTGCTTGAGCACCAGCTCCGCGCTGCGGCTGTCGTAGCCCACCAGGTTGGGCATGGCGCCGGACTTGGCGCCCAGACTCAGCGTCACGGTAATGGGGATCAAGTCCCCCGCGGCGGCCCGCTTGGTCCGCTCCGCCTCCGGCGTCTGGCGGATAATCTCTCCCGCCTCGTACTCGCTGCTGTACTCCGGCTTTCCGCCGTCCACGATTTCAAAAATCCCATTTACCACTTCCGGCAGCTCTTTGGCCCGCTCGATGGTCATGCCCACCACGGTCGGAACGGTCTGCTCCGGAATCTCCGGGGCCGTAAAGCTGCCCATGATGCCCTGGTAGAGCTTGTTCACGCCGAAATAGCCCAGCACGGCCACCAGCGCGATCACCAGCAGAATCTTCCACCAGTCCCCGCCGGCTCTCTCGTCCTCCTCGTCCTCCTCATCCACAGGCGCGTAGCGCTGCTGCCGGTTTCGGGCCGCGGCGGCGTTGGGGATATACTGGGTGGGCTCATCCGCGCCGCCGACGACAGGCGGGCGGAGGTCTGTGATGGAGTAGTCGAAGCTGATGTTGGGGTCCTTGCGGAAGGCCTCCAGGTCCGCCAGCATCTCGTCGGCAGTGGTGTAGCGGTTCCCCCGGTCCGGGGCCATGGCCTTCATGCAAATCTGCTCCAATGCCTCCGGGATATCCGGGTTCAGCTCCCGCGGATTGAGGGGCACGGCGTTGAAGTGCTGCACCGCCACCGCCATGGGGCTGTCCCCCTCGAAGGGCAGGCGGCTGGTCAGCATCTCATAGAGCACCACGCCGGCGGAGTAGATGTCGTTGCGGTTGTCCGTATAGTCCCCCTTGGCCTGCTCCGGCGAGATATAGTGGACGGAGCCGATGGCCTCGTTGGACGGATTGGCGCCGTTGAGGCAGGCGATGCCGAAGTCCGTCACCTTCACCGTGCCGTCCCGCAGGACCATGATGTTCTGGGGCTTGATGTCCCGGTGGACAATGCCCCGGCTGTGGGCGTGGCTGAGGCCCTTCATGATCTGGCTGATAAAGTGGAGGGCCTCCGGCCAGTTCAGCCGCCCCCGGCGCTCCATGTACTGCTTGAGGGTGATCCCGTCGATGAGCTCCATAACGATATAATCCATGTCCCCGCCCCGGCTGACGTCGTATACCGCCATGATGTTGGGGTGGGACAGCATGGCCACCGCCTGGGACTCGTCGTGGAACCGGCGGCGGAAGTCCGCGTCCTCACTCAAATCCTTTTTCAGCATCTTGATGGCGACCAGCCGGTTGAGGCGGTGGCACTTGGCCTTGAAGACCACCGCCATGCCCCCGGTGCCGATGACCTCCAGGATCTCATAGCGGTTATCCAGCATCTTTCCTATGTATCGTTCCATAGTCAAGCATCCTTTCTTCCAGGTTCAGTGTCACTGCTGCCGCAGCAGCACGGCGGTCACATTGTCCGGGGCCCCCTGGCCCTTGGCGATCTCCAGCAGCCGGTTCAGACAGCTGTCGCCGCCCCCCCGGAGCACCTCCCGCTCCATCTCCCGGTCCGTAACCGTCCCCACCAGGCCGTCGGTACACAGCAGCAGGTAGTCGCCGGGCTCCAGCTGGACCAGATAGCTGTCGCTGAGGAGTTGGGTGTCGGCGTCAGGCCCCAGGGCCCGTGTGATCAGATTGCGGTTGGGGTGGATCCGGGCCTCCTCGGCGGTGATGTCCCCCCGTTCCACCAGCCGCTCCACAAAGGAGTGGTCCTTGGTGATGCGGGCAATCCCGCCGGCGGCGGGAATCCGGTAGGCCCGGCTGTCCCCCACGTTGCTCACCAGCGCCTGCCGGTCCCAGGCAATGGCGGACACCAGGGTGGTGCCCATGCCCCACAGCCGGTCGGAGCAGGCCCGCCGGTAGATGACGGCGTTGGCCTCCTGCACAGCGGATTCCGCCACCGTCTGCACATTCCGGGCGGACATATCCCCCCGCAGACGGTCCCGGCACACCGCCAGGAAGGTCTCCACCGCCAGCTCGCTGGCCAGCTTCCCGCCGCCGGGACCGCCCATGCCGTCGCAGACAACGCCCACAGTGAATCCGCTCTCCTGATCGGTGTGGACCGCGTAGGCGTCCTGATTTTCCCGCCGGGTCAGTCCCACGTCCGTCATGCCCCATACGTTCATCATCATAGATGTCCCTTCTTTCCGTTTTCCATAGCCTTGCGCCGCAGCTGCCCGCAGCTGGCGTCGATGTCTCCGCCCAGACTGCGCCGCACGGTTGCCGTGACCCCCTGGCTCTCCAGCCGCCGCTGGAAGGCGGATATCCGGCGGCTGGGCTTGAGAGGGCTCTCCGCCACATCGTTGAGGGGGATCAGGTTCACATGCCCCGGCATCCCCCGGATTTTTTTTACCATCAGGTCCGCCTGCCAGTCGCTGTCGTTGACGCCGTCGATCATGGCGTATTCAAAGCTGATGCGGCGGCCCGTCTTTTGGAAGTAGTCATGGCAGGCCGCAAACAGCTCCTCCACGTCATAGGCCCGGTTGACCGGCATCAGACGGCTGCGTGTCTCGCTGTCCGGCGCGTGGAGGGACACGGACAGCGTCAGCTGCAGCTCCAGCTCCGCCAGCCGGCGGATGCCGGGGATGACGCCGCAGGTGGACAGGCTGATGTGCCGCATGCCGATGTTCAGCCCCTGGGGATGATTGACCAGCTCCAGAAAGCGCAGCACATTGTCCAGATTATCCATAGGCTCCCCGATGCCCATCAGAACGATATTCGACACCGCAAGGCCGGAATCCTGCTGGGTAAACAGCACCTGATCCAAAATTTCCGACGGCCGCAGATCCCGCACCTTTCCGCCGATGGTGGACGCGCAGAAGGCGCAGCCCATCCGGCACCCCACCTGACTGGACACACAGACCGTGTTGCCGTGGCGATACTGCATCAGCACCGTCTCAATGCAGCTGCCGTCCCCCAGCCGCCACAGGTACTTGGCCGTACCATCCAGCCTGGAGACCTGCTTCCGCTCCGCCGCAGGCACGTCTATGTAGTACTTTTCCGCCAGCCGCTCCCGCAGCGGTTTCGAGAGATTGGACATCTCCGCAAAGGAGCGCGCCCCCCGGTGGAGCCAGGAAAAAATCTGCTTGCCGCGAAAAGCGGGTTCGCCCATCTGTCCCAGCGCCGCTGTCAGCTCCTCCAGGGTCATGGATTTGATATCTTCCCTCATAGCTTCCTCATTTTACAGACATAGAATCCGTCTGTCCCGTGGCGCTGGGGCCACAGGGCCAACTCCCCGTCATTCTGCTCCGGCAGTCCGGGCAGGGGGAAGGGCTCCTTCCGGAATTCGCTCCGGCGGCACAGGAAGTCCGCCGTGACGGCCCCATTTTCCTCCGGCAGGACGGTGCAGGTGGCGTAGAGCAGCACCCCGCCGGGCCGGACATATTGGGCGGCGTTTTCCAGGATCGCCCGCTGCACAGCCGGCAATCCGGCCAGCTGCTCCGGGTCCTTATAGCGGATGTCCGGCTTTTTGCGGATGATCCCCAGCCCGGAGCAGGGCACGTCGCACAGCACCAGATCAAAGCCGCCTATCCAATCCTCACGAGCCTCCCGCCCGTCCGCCTGCACCGTCCGGATGCACTGCAGGCCCAGCCGCCGGGCGCCTTTTTCTATCAGCCCCAGCTTGTGGGGATGGATGTCGCAGGCGACGATCTCGCCCCGGTCCTCCATGACCATTGCGGCGGCAAAGGATTTTCCGCCCGGCGCGGCGCATACGTCCAGCACCCGCATACCGGGCCGAAGGCCCGCCGCCAGTACGGCGGATTTTGCGGCGGCATCCTGCACCTGAAACAGACCCCGCTGAAAGGCGGCCATTGCCTCCAGGTCTCCCCCGCCGGTGATCTCCCAGCAGTCCGGCATCCATGGATGGGGCCTGGGCTCCGCGCCGGATTCCCCCAGGCTGGCCGTCAGCTCCGGTGCGGTACACCGCAGCGTGTTTCGCTGGATGGTGGTGGGGACGCTCTCATTGTCCAGCCGCAGGAAGGCCTCCGTCTCCTCCCGGCCCAGCAGTCCGAGCAGACGCTTGACAAGCCACACCGGATGGCTATACCGCAGCGCCAGACAGCCGGCCTCGTCATCTGCCGGTATCTCCGGCAGACGCCCCTTCTCCCGGCTGAGCCGCCGCAGCACCGCGTTGACAAACCCGGCGGCCCGCTGCCGCCTGCGGTCCTTCACCATTTTCACCGCCTCGTTCACAGCGGCGCTGTCCGGCACCCGGTCCATAAAGAGGATCTGATAGGCCCCCAGCCGCAGCACGTCCCGGACAAAGGGCTCCAGCTTTCCAAATGGCTGACTGCAATAGTGCCCCAAATAGAAATCCAGCAGCGCCCGGTTTTGCAGCACGCCATAGGTCAGCCGCGCCGCCAGCGCCGCCTCCCGGCGGTCCAGGCCACGGCTGGCGGCCTTCAGGCTGCCGTCGGACCATGCGTCCAGCCGCCTGCAGGCGGTCAGCGATGTCATGGCCGCTTCTCTTCCACTGCTCATTGCCGCCTCCTGTCACTGCGCCCCGCAAATATCAGCAGGTAGCGCAGCAGCTGCACCAAACTCATCAGCAGCGCGGCCACGTACGTCAGCGCCGCGGCGGTGAGCACCTTCTTTGCGCCCCGCCGCTCGTCATCCTCCAGCAGGAAGGAGCTGTCAATCGTGCGCAGCGCCCGCGCGGAGGCATTGAACTCCACCGGCAGCGTCACCAGCTGAAACACGCTGGTCAGGCTGAAGAGCACGATCCCCAGGGCAAACAGCGGCTGGGAGTACAAGACAATGCCCAGCAGCAGGGCAATCAAGGAAAACTGTGAGCCGAACTGTGTAACCGGAATAATGAAGGCCCGCACACGGATCGGTCCATATCCCACGGCATACTGCACCGCGTGTCCCGCCTCATGGGCGGCCACGCCAACCGCCGCCACTGTACCGGCATTGTATACCGGCTCGGAGAGATAGATGGTGTTGTCCCGCGGGTCATAGTGGTCCGTAAGACTGCCCCGGCAGGGGCGGATCTGTACGTCATGGACCCCATGGGCGCGCAGGACTGCGCCGGCGGCCTGTGCGCCGGTGATGCCCCGGCGGTTCGGGACCCTGCTGAAACGCTTGAAGGTAGAGCTCACCTTGATCTGTGCATAGATGGACAGGAGCACTACGGGAATCAGCAGAATATAGTAGACCGAATGGTAATAAAACGGCGCAGCATATCCGTACATGCAGCCGCCTCCTTTCGCAGTCAAGGAAAAATGCTTTACAGCTTTATCGGGTGTCCCCGCAGATAATCGGCGGCGGCCATACGTTTACCGCCGTCGGCCTGCAGCTCCGTGATGACCAGGCTGCTCCCGCCGCCGCAGGCCACCGCGATGCCGTCCCTTCCGGCGGAGAGGATGGTCCCCGGCGCCGCCTGGGTCTCCCCGCCCGGATGGGCGCGGAACACCTTCCAGCGCACGCCGGCCACGTCCGTGGTGGCACAGGGCCAGGGAATCAGCCCCCGCACCTGGTTGACCAGCTCCCCAGCCGGGCGCTGCCAATCCATAGGCGACATGTCCCGGCTCAGCAGGGAGGCGTACTGGTACTGGGGGCCGTACACCTGGGGCGTCCGCTCCGCCGTGCCGTCCCGCAGACGGGAGAGGGCCTCGCTGGCCGCCTCCCCGCCCAGCCGGGCCAGACGGTCATAGAGCTGTCCGGCGTCCTCCTCCGGCGAGATGGGCGTGGTCTTTGTCAGAAGAATGTCCCCGGCGTCCAGCTCCGCCGCCATGTACTGGATGGTGACGCCGGTCTCGCTGTCGCCGTTCAGGATAGCCCAGTTGATGGGAGCCGCGCCCCGGTACTGGGGCAGGATGGAGGAGTGGACATTGATGATGGCCTTTCGGGGAATGTCCAGCAGCGCCTGGGGCAGCAGCTTACCGTAGGCCGCCACCACGATCACATCCGGCGCCAGGCCTCGCAGCTCCGCCAAAACCGCCTCGTCACGGCAGGAAACCGGCTGGTAAACCGGGATACCCTCTGCAAGGGCATACTCCTTTACAGGCGTTGCCAGCAGCTTCATTCCCCGGTTTTTGGGCTTGTCCGGCTGGGTATAGACCGCGGCGATATCCCACCGGTCCTCCACCAGGCGGCGCAGCACCTCCGCAGCAAAAACGGGAGTCCCCATGAAAACGATCCGCATCCCTACCGGCCCTCCTCCTCGGCGTAATATTCCTCCAGCTCCTCGTCGGTCATAAAGTGGTCGATGTGCTCCACGTACAGGTGGCCGTCCAGATGCTCGATCTCATGGAAGAGGCACCGGGCGGTGAGCCCCTCCCGCTCCAGCAGGAACCAGTTTCCGTCCCGGTCCTGGGCGCGGATCTTGGCGTAGTAGGGCCGGGTCACCATGCCCCACTTCCCCGGCACGCTGAGGCACCCCTCCGGCGCAGTCTGTTCCCCGGACTGGTCCAGGATTTCCGGGTTCACCAGCTCCAGCATCTCCTCGCTGTCATCCACGACAATCACGGCCCGGCGCAGGATGCCCACCTGAGGCGCGGCCAGGCCCGCTCCCTGGGCCTCCTCCAACGTCTCCTTCATGTCGTCCAGCAGGATGTGGAGCCGCCGGTTGAAATCCGTGACCTGCCGGCAGCGCTTGCTGAGCCGGTCGTCCCCCTGAACGACAATTCTTCTCTTACCCATGGTATTCTATCCTCCTCCCGGCAGAATTAAACCTTGCAGACAAATCGATCACCAATCAATCCTCCGCGTTGCAGTCCACAAACAGGTTCATCCCCCGGTTCTCCTTTTTCTGATGAAATGCTTTGATGTAGTAGCCCAGCAGCTCGCGGGTGGTCTGGTCGTTCCGGCCCACCCAGAAAATCCGGTAGCGGAAGCGGTTGTTTACCTTCACCACCGGCGCGGGGGCGGGACCCAGGATCTCAACGGACATATTGGCGGCAGTGGGGTAGCGGACACCGGAGCGCATGGCTTCCCGCAGCTGGGCGGCGGCCCGGAGCACCTCCCCCTCCTCCGGCCCGGTGACAGTGAGGGTAAAGATATCCGCAAAGGGCGGATACCGGTGGGCCCGGCGAATCTGGATTTCCGCGGCGTAAAAGCTGTTGTAGTCCTGGTTGGCGGCGCTGGTGATGACCTCGTTGTCCGGGGTAAAGGTCTGGATCACCGCCCGGCCGTCCTTATCCCCCCGGCCCGCCCGGCCTACCACCTGGGTCAGCAGGCTGAAGGTCCGCTCAGCGGCGTGGTAGTTGTCTACATACAGCCCCAGGTCCGCCGCCAGCACCCCCACCAGGGTCACGTTCTCAAAATCCAGCCCCTTGGCCACCATCTGGGTGCCCAGGAGTATGGGGATCTGCTTCCGCTCGAATTTCTGCAGCAGCGCCCCGTGGTTGCCGGACACGGTGTCCGCGTCCATACGCAGCACCTCCGTCCCCGGAAAGAGCGCGTGGAGCTCCTCCTCCACCCGCTGGGTCCCCGCGCCGATCTGCTTCATGATGCCGCCGCACTCCGGGCAGACCTGGGGGGCCCGCTCCGAGTGGCCGCAGTAGTGGCACATCAGCCGCCCGTTGGCGGCGTGGTAGGTCAGGGGCACGCTGCACCGGGGGCACTGGGGGGCCTCCCCGCACTCGCCGCACAGCAGCATCCGGCTGGCTCCCCGGCGGTTGATAAACAGGATGCTCTGCTCCCCCCGGCTGAGATTGGCCTCCAGCTCCCGGCGCAGGGGCTGGCTGACCATGCCGGGGTTGCCTGCCCGGACCTCCCGGCGCATGTCGGCAACCACCACCTGGGGCAGAGGCTGCCGGTTGTACCGGGAGCGCAGGATCAATTTCTGATAGACGCCCCGCTGGGCCTGCCAGGTGCTCTCCACCGACGGTGTGGCGGAGCCCAGCACCAGCACCGCGTTATGCTGGGAGCAGAGGAATTTCGCCACGTCCCGCGTGTGGTAGCGGGGCGGGTTCTCCGACTGGTAGCTGCCCTCGTGCTCCTCGTCCAGAATGATCATCCCCAGGTTCTCCAGGGGCGCGAACACCGCGCTGCGGGTTCCCAAAACCACGTCCACCTCGCCCCGGCGAACCCGCTTCCACTGGTCGTACCGCTCGCTCATGCGCAGTCCGCTGTGGAGCATGGCCACCCGACCGCCGAAATAGGCGCTGAATCGGGACATCATCTGGGGCGTCAGCGCGATCTCCGGCACCAGCATCAGCCCCTGCCGCCCCCGGCGGACCACCTCCTGGAGCAGGCGGATATAGACGGAGGTCTTCCCGCTGCCCGTCACGCCGTAGAGCAGGGAGCAGGCGGCCTCTCCCGCCGCCAGGCGCTCCAGAACACCGTCATAGGCGGCCTGCTGCTCTTCGCTGAGCACGATAGGCGCTCCGTCCGCGGCCTCCGGTCCCGGCACCCGCAGCACCTCCTCCTGGGAGAAGGCGATCAGGCCCTTGCTCTCCAGGCCCCGCAGGGTCTGGGGCGAGCAGCCGGTAAAATAGCAGATGTCGCTGGACAGGGCGCTGCCCATGGTACACAGCAGCTTGACGACCTCATAGCGGACCGGGGCGGCGCGCCGCCGGGGCTCCACCGCCGCCATGGCCTCCTCCGCCGACACCGCCAGCGTGACCCGCCGGACCTTTTTGTCCGCCACCCGCCGGGCTGCCGAAGTGTCAATGGTCACCAGTCCCCGCTCCTGCAGCCGCCGGGCCACGGCGGACGCGCCGTCCCCACAGGCCAGCCGCAGCGTCTCCATCTCGGCGGAGCCGCCGTGGGCGGTCAGGGTCTCCAGCACCCGGCTCTCCCGGCTGTCCGCGCCGGCCTCCAGGGCGGTCTCCCGGTCAACGGCCAGCGTGCATACCTCCCGCACCCGGTACCAGAGCCCGGCGGGCAAAAGCACCTTCGCCGCCTCGTACAGGGTGCAGAAATACCGCTCCCGCAGCCAGATGGCCAGACGGATCTGGCCGGGGCCCAGGACGCTCTCGTCGTCCAGCACCTCCTTGACCGCCTTCAGCTTCGGTCGCTTGCTGTCGCTGGCCAGGGCCAGCACGATCCCCTCGCTGGCCCGGTTCCCGTTGCCGAAGGGGACCGTCACCCGCACGCCGGGCTTCGCCCGCTCCTCCAGGTTCTCCGGGACCAGATAGTCGTACGGCTTATCAATGGTATAGGTCGCCGCGGCTACGGCGACCCGTGCAATCTTGACAGTTTCCATGGGGCTCCCCTCATCGCGCCGGGCAGGACCGGACGCCTCCGTCCGGCAGACCGCCGCAGCCAATCCCAGCGGCCGCGGCGATACCGAACCCGATTATTCAACGTTGGTAATGGTGATGTCGGCGGCGGCCACGGACAGCTTGCCGTCCGCCACCTCCTGGATGGCCAGGGTCACCGGCTTTACGTCCGTCTTCTCCGGGGCGCTCTCCTCCTCCAGGGCGATCTGGCGGGCCCGGCGGGCCACCACATTCACCAGCAGGTACCGGTTGGGGATGTTGGCTGTCAGTTTGTTCATCGCGGGATAGAGCATCATATGTCATCAGTCCTTTTCTATGAAAATTTTATTCGTGTATCTGGCCGATCCGCTCCTGGGGCCGGCAGTGCTCCGCGTACATGATCGCCCGCAGCTCATCCACCGCCCGGTCCACGGTATCGTTGATGACCAGGTAGTCAAAATCCCTGGCCGCGGCAAATTCCTCCCGACCGCGGGCCAGGCGGAAGCGCACCTTTTCCATATCCTCGGTGCCCCGGCCCACCAGACGCCGCTCCAGCTCTGCCCAGCTGGGGGGAGCCACGTAGATGCGCACCGTCTCCGGCCGCTTCTGCCGGACCTGCTCCGCGCCCTGGATCTCAATGTCCAGCAGCACGTCCCGGCCCTGCTCCATGGCCCGGTCCACGTAGAGCCTGGGCGTACCGTACAGGTTGCCCACGTACTCCGCGTACTCCAGAAAGTCCCCGGCGGCGATCCACTGCTCAAAGGTCCCCCGGTCCAGAAAGTGGTAGTGGACGCCGTCCTCCTCCCCGGCCCGCGGGGGCCGGGTGGTGGCGGACACGGAGAAATACAGCGTGGGGTCGCTGGCCAGAAGTCTGGCCACTACAGTGCCCTTCCCCACGCCGGAAGGGCCGCAGATGATAAACGTCTTTCCCTTTCTCATGGATCCTCCTCCAAAACTGTGGGGTCAACGCCGAACCGGGGCGCCAGCTTTTCCGGCGGCAGCCCCGACAGCACCACATGGTCGCTGTCCATCACCAGCACCGCCGCCGTCTTCCGCCCGAAGGTGGCGTCGATAAGCATGCTGCGCTCCCTGGCCTCCGAGACCAGCCGCTTCACCGGGGCGGAATCCGGGCTGACCAGCGCCACCAGGCGGCCCGCGGCGATCAAACCGCCGAAGCCGATGTTCACCAGCTCCATGCCCCGCCCCCCTACTCAATATTCTGGACCTGCTCCCGGATCTTTTCGATCTCCGCCTTCAGGTCCACCACGTCCCTGGCAATCTGCAGGTCGCTGCACTTGGAGCCGATGGTGTTGGACTCCCGGTTGATCTCCTGAATCAAAAAGTCCAGCTTCCGGCCCACAGGCACGCCGCTTTGCAGCATCTCCCGCAGCTGGCTGAGGTGGCTGCGCAGCCGGACCGTCTCCTCGTCCACCGCCACCTTGTCAGCAAAAATCGCCGCCTCCGTCAGGATGCGGGACTCGTCAATGGACGCGCTCTGCAGCACCTCCTGCATCCGGGCCATCAGCTTCTGCCGGTATTCCGCCACCGTCTGGGGCGAGCGCTCCTCAATGAGCCGGGTGATGGCGCCGATGGTGTCCAGACGCCGCTGGATATCCTCCGCCAGCTTCCGCCCCTCGGTCTCCCGCATGGCAGTATATGCCGCCAGGGCCTGCCCTAAGACGGCGCAGAGGTCGGCGCTGATGGTCTCCAGGTCCGCCTCCCCCTTGGTCACCGTCAGCACGTCCGGCAGGCGCGCCAGCTCCGAGACGGAGATTTCGCCGCCCAGCACGTCGCCGCCCAGCTGCCGCAGGCGGCTGAGGGCGTCGATATAGTGCTTCGCCAGAGGCTCGTTGACCGCCACTACCGTCTCGTCCGCCCCCTGGGACTCCACGGTGATGAACACGTCCACCTTGCCCCGGCTGGCGTATTTCTGGACCAGGGCCTTGATGGCGTCCTCCGCAAAGATAAACGAGCGGGGCATCTTCACCGTGCAGTCCAGATACCGGTTGTTGACGCTGCGGACCTCCACTGTAATATCCCGTCCGTTCCGGGTTTCTCTGGCTCTCCCGTAACCGGTCATGCTCTTAACCAACTTGATCTTCCCTCCAGTTTACTGTATTTATTCCCTTCTCAGAGACAAATGAACCACAAAATCATCTTCAGCAGCACAGGAACCAGTAGCCCGAATTGCACATCAGACACGCACAGGCCAGCTGTCCGCACAGGCCGCCGCAGGTGGAGGACATGCCGTAGCCGTTGGGCCGGTAGACATTGCCCCGGTTGTCCACATTGTTCAGCGCCTGCCGGTACTCCCCGTTGCCCGGGTCCTTGGCGCAGGCGGTCTGGTAGTACCGCCGGGCCTCGTCCACCCAGCCCCGGCGGTAACAGAGCTGCCCCATCAGAAAATTCCACTCCCCGCTCCGACCGGACTCCGGAATCTGCTCCAGCATCCGCTCCGCCTGGTCCAGACTCCCGCCCATCATGATGGACCAGCGCACCTGGTGCAGAATCTGGGACTCCGCCGTGGCGTCCTGGGTCTGCTGCCGATACCCGCTCTGCTGGTAGCGCCCCTGCCCCTGATAGGCAGTCCCGTATCCCTGGGCATAGCCGCCGGATGCCCGACCGCTGCGCTGGCGCTGGATGGCGTCATAGGCGGCGTTGACCTCCTTCATCTTCTCCTGGGCCAGGTCCGCCAGGGGGTTGTCGTGGTAGTTGTCCGGGTGGTACTTGCGGGCCAGGGCGTGGTAGGCCTTTTTCACTTCCTCATCGGTGGCGCTGCTGGGCACATTTAAAACTTCATAGGGGTCGGTCATAACGTCTCCTTGCTTCTGCCAAGCGCGGACCGGGGCCAGCGCCGGGCGTGAAATGTTCTATCCAGTACGGACTTCCCCACCAGGAAAAGCCCCTCGTAGATGGTTGCGCGGATGATATTGCTCCAGAGGCCGAAGTCCCACAGCTCAAAAGCCGCCCCCATCAGGCGGATGGAGTGGTCCAGACTTGCCGCCAGCGTCTCCTTCGCCTCCTCCGGCAGCGCGCCGCTGTAGAGCGAAAAGCGCGGTATGAGCGGGTTGTAGCTCCCGGAGGCAAAGTCGCCGGCCAGGTCGTCCGCCGCATCCACCAGGTAGATCCAGCGGCCCAGGTGGTAGAGCAGCTGCTCCAGGACCCGGCGCTTCACCGGGTCCGCCACCTCCGCCGACACGCCGGACAGCAGCCGGGCAAAGGTGTCCGCGGGCTCGTCCATAGTGGGACAGTTCTCCCGCTCCAGCCGCCCCAGGCGCTCCATCTGCTCCCGAGTACCGCTGTCAAAGGCGGGGCGGCAGGAACTGGCCCGCTCATAGGCCCCGGACAGAGCCCCGGACAGGGCCCGGTACGCCAGCTTTCCCCCGCCGGGGTCCGCCAGGGCGTCCCTGGCCTGCCACCAGGCCAGAATCACACTGCAGTCCGCCGCCAGCTCCAGGGCCGGGTTGGCCGGGAGACACTCCCGGCCATGGACCGGGTGGGCGATACAGGGCCGGCAGACGGCCTCTTCCACCTCCGGCGGCCACAGCAACAGGGCGAGAAACGTAAAATCATAGTTGAGGATACACCGGGCCGCCAGCCCGTACCGCTCCCCCAGGACCCGGCACAGGCCGCAGTAGGCCGCCCGGAACCGGGCCTGATCCTCCGGGTTCAAATGCCGCTCGGAGGGCAGAACATAACCGAACATCGGCCCTATGAGGCGATCTTAAAGGCCACGGTGCATGTCCCCACAGCGCCCACCTCCTCGTGGCCGTCCACCAGGACAATGGCCGGGGCGGAGTAGGTGCCGTTGGACACGTACTCCGACAGATCCACCACGACCCGGATATCGTCCGCCGTCACCTTCTCCAGCTCGGCTGCCGGGCCCCGCAGAACCACGTCCACGGAATTGGTCATCTTGCTGAACACCTGGCCCTCCGAGTAGCCCACAGCCGAGATGTTGGTGGCTGTAAAGGTCTTGGTCTCCAGGCCCCGGAAGCGGACAGACAGCGTTGTAGCTGTAAAGCCGCTGAGGTTTACACAGCCTGCCGGCAGGCTGATCTCCAGGGGGATCTCCGTATCTGATAAGATCGTGCTCAGATCGATCTCGGCCAAAACAACCTCCTGGACATTTTCCAGGCTGGCCGGCTCCCCGGCCACAGTAATGGTGTCGTACTCCAGCTTCCAGCGGGTGTTGGCCTCCTGGGAGCCGGGGGATTCCTTGAATTTTACCGACAGCTTCAGGTCCTTGAAGATATACACCGGCGCGGTCACCAGCACCCGGCGGTCGGAGACCCGGATCTTGTTGTTGATGTTTTCCACCACATTGCCGTCGCCGTCCAGCAGCTCATACTCAAACTCCCGCTGCAGGGTGCCGTTGGCATCCTGCAGGTCCAGCGTGATGCGGGCGGACTCCACCACGCCCACGTCCTCCTCCTTCCCGCTGAGGGTCAGGACAGACGGGTCGGCCACCAGCCGCTCCTCCATATAGATGTGGCCCTCCGCCACCTCCCCGGTGACGTTGACCGACACAGGCACCTGCTTGGTGTACAGCGTGGCCACCTGGACCGTGACATTGGAGCGGGACTGCTTCTCAATGCTGATATCACTTTTGTTCATGTTGTCCGCCAGCGCGTAGTCCCAGGGCAGTGTGCGGGTGCCCACGGCGTTGATGCCGCTGAGGTCCACCTCAATGCGGATGTCGTCCTTTTCAAAGCCGGAGATCACCGTGCGGGGGCCGCGGATGGTCAGATCCAGGGTGGTGTCCGCCCCCTCGGTCAGCATCAGGCCCTTTGAGGGCAGCGTATCCTCCGCGCCGACAAATTCAATGGGGAGGTTTGTCAAGGTTTTGGTGGACGTATTGCCCTGCCGGGTGTCCACGTACAGCCAGAGCACGATTGCCAGCAGCAGAGAAAACACTAAGTACAAAATCCGGTTGCCTTTTTCACTCATCCCTGTTTTCACCGTCCTTTTTCTCCTTGCCCCGCAGAGCCAGCCAGCCCCGGCGCTTCTCCGTCTTTCCATCCTCCTCTTCCTGCTGGGGCAGCAGCTCGTTGCGCAGCAGCTGCTCCAGGGTCTCCGTCATCAGGTGCCGCTTGAGCATACCGCCTACGGCCACGGAGATGGAGCCTGTCTCCTCGCTGACCAGCACCACCACGGCGTCGGAGTTCTCGCTCATGCCGATGCCGGCCCGGTGGCGCATGCCCAGGTCCCGGCTGAGGTTGACGTTGCGGCTGAGGGGCAGCATGCAGCCCGCCCCCAGCACCCGCCCCTCCCGGATGAGGGCTGCGCCGTCGTGCATGGGCGCCTTCACAAAGAATATGTTCTTCAGCAGCTCCGAGGATACCTCCGCGTCCAGCTTGGTGCCGCTGCGCAGGGCGTCGTCCAGCTGGATGTGGCGCTCAAACACGATCAGCGCGCCGGTGCGGGATTTGCTCATGTCGCCGCAGGCGCTGACGGTCTGCTCGATGGCGTTCTCAATGATCTGCCGGCCCACCGGCGGCTTTTTGAAGATGTCCAGAAAGGGGATGCTGCTGCTGCCCATCTGCTCCAGGATCCGCCGGATCTCCGGCTGAAAGAGGATGAACATCGCCAGCACGCCCCACTCCACCACAAAGCTCAATAAGTAATTGAACACCTTCAGCCGTTCTGTGGAGAACCAGAGGGCCACAATGACGAACAGGACCCCCTTCAGCAGCCGCGAGGCGTTGGACCGCCGGACCAGCAGCAGCAGATGGTAGATGAGAAACGTGATGACCAGGATATCCAGGATATCCCAGAACTGCAGGGACAGGACAAAGCTCACAAATTTCTGTGCCAATTCCTGTGCCGCTTTTGTAAACATTTCCATAGCGTCCCTCCATTTTTACAGATTCCATAAGTATTTTCTATTGTAATCGAAGTGGGAGAAAAATGCAACAAATTCTCCACCAGTTTTTTGGTGAAAAAACTGGCCGCTGAGAGCCGTATCAACTTTTTGCAGGAAATTATACCGCTTTTACCGGGACAATGCAAGCCTTTCCGGCACGCTGGAAGCAAAATATTCACAAAAAGTTTATATGGCCCCGCCCCAGGGCCCCAGGCCCCAGGGACAGGGCCGCACCGTTACAGCAGCGCCAGAACCTGCTCCACCTCCCCCGGCGTATTGAAGACGGAGGCGGAAAAGCGCACTGTCCCGGTCTCCGCGGTGCCGGCGGTCCGGTGGGCCAGGGGCGCGCAGTGGAGGCCGGAGCGCACGGCCACCCCCTGCCGGGCCAGCCGGTCCGCCAGGCTCTCCGGGTCCGTCCACTGGGGCGCCACGGACAGGACCGAGCTGTCCGCGCCTCCGCCGTCGAACACCTGGAAGCGGCCCTTCCGGCGCAGGCCCTCCGCCAGCTGCCGGATGATGTTTGCCTCCTGGCGGGCGATGTTCTCCACCCCCCGCTGCCGGACAAAGCGCAGGCCCTCCAGCAGGCCCGCCGCGCCGTGGACGTTCTGGGTCCCCGCCTCCAGGCGGTCCGGCAGAAAGTCCGGCATGTCCTGCTGCCGGGACAGGCTCCCGGTGCCGCCCTCCAGCAGGGTCTTGGGACGGACTCCACGACCGCACAGCAGCAGGCCCGTCCCCTGGGGGCCGTACAGCCCCTTGTGGCCGGGCATGGCCACATAGGCGGCGTCCCACCTGCCCAGATTTACCGGCAGGATCCCGGCGGACTGGGCGGCGTCCACCACCAGCGGCACCCCCTGCTCGCGGCAGACGGCGGCGATATCGTCCATGGGCATGGCGCAGCCGAAGACATTGGACACATGGGTGCAGATGACGGCCTTCACCCCGCCGTCCACCGCCCGGCGGAAGCCCTCCGCCATCTGCTCCGGGTCGAAGAGGCGGCCGTTGACGATTCGTATGGACACGCCGCCAATGGCATAGAGAGGCCGGGTGACGGCGTTGTGCTCATAGCCGGAGATCACCACGGTGTCGCCGGGAGAGACCAGGCTCTTGATGGCTATGTTCAGAGCATGGGTGGCGTTGTGGGTCAGGATGACGCTGTCCGGCTCCGGCGCGCCGAAAAATTCCGCCGCCTCCGTCCGGCAGCGCAGCATCAGCTCCGCCGCCTGGCGGGCGGCGGGGTAGTCCCCCCGGCCTGGGGTGGTCATGGTGTGGATGGCGCTGGCGACGGCCCTGGATACCGCTTCCGGCTTTTGCAGCGTTGTGGCCGCGCTGTCAAAATAGATCATAATCCTCCTCCTATACCGAGAGGGGAAGCCGCCGGACAGCGGCCTCCCCTTTTATAGCGTTGTTTCGCTGAACGTCCCGTCCCCGCCGTCGTAAAAGACGCGCATGGGCTGCAGCCCGGCCTGCCGCAGCCGCTCTCTGGCGGCCGGCAGCGCACTGGCGCTGACCCGTACGGCGTAGCTGCACCCGCGGTCCGTCAGGCCCATCGGGGGGCGAAAAAAGCGGGCCGTGATGCCCGCCTGTTCCAGGGCGCGGCTCATGCGCTGGGCGTGGGTGATGGAACGGCTTAAAAAAAGATAGTACGGCAAGGTAACCGCCTCCCCTGCCTATTCTATGTACAGAAACCAAAAACGTGCCCGCAGGCACGTTTCAGTTTAGAAGTATAGAGTGTTGAAGGGCTGTCCCCTCTGTTACCGGAAGATCAGCGCGGCGGCGTGGGCCGCCATGCCCTCCCCCCGCCCGGAAAAGCCCAGGCCCTCCTCCGTCGTCGCCTTGACGCTGACCATGTCCGCGCCGATACCCAGGTCCGAGGCGATGTTCTTCCGCATTTCCGCCACATAGGGCGCGATTTTCGGACGTTGGGCCACCAGGGTCACGTCCACGTTGCCCACGGTAAAGCCCTTCTCCGCCAGCACCGCCGCCACCTGCCGCAGCAGGACCCGGCTGTCGATGCCTTTATACTGCTCATTCGTATCCGGAAACAGACGCCCGATATCCCCCAGGGCCGCCGCGCCCAGCAGGGCGTCCATCAGGGCATGGAGCAGCACGTCCGCGTCCGAGTGGCCCGCCAGCCCCTGCCGGAAGGGGATAGTCACGCCCCCCAGCACCAGGGGCCTCCCCTCCGTCAGGCGGTGGACGTCGTAGCCATAGCCGATTCTGGGTGTGCTCACGGCTGCTCCTCCCTCCGCTGCAGGATCGCCTCCGCCAGGGCAATATCCTCCGGCGTGGTGATCTTGATGTTCTCATAGGAGCCGTCCAATATGTAGACCTCCTTGCCCAGCCGCTCCACGGCGGCGCAGTCGTCCGTCACTGCTGCGCCGGCCTCCGCCGCAGCCTGCAGCGCCGCCCGCAGCAAGGGCGCGTCAAAGGCCTGGGGCGTCTGGATGGCCCGCAGGGTATCCCGGTCCGGCGTGCTCTCCACTTTGCCGTCCCGGACGACCTTGACGGTGTCCTTCACCGGCACGGCGGGGGCGGCGGCGTTAGTGCGGTGGGCCAGGGCGATGACGCCGTCAATCAGCTCCGGCGCGGCCAGGGGCCGGGCGCCGTCGTGGACCGCCAGATAGGCCGCGTCCTCCCGGCACTCCAGGGACGCCGCCAGCACCGACTCCAGCCGGGTCGCGCCGCCGCGGACGATCTTCACCGGCTTGGTAATGCCGTAGATTTTGCACAGGTCGCCGAAGGAGAGCAGGTCCTCCTCCCGGGCCGCGATGACGATCTCGTCCACCAGCTCCGCGGCGTTCAGATTCTGCAGGGTCCTGGCCAGGACGGGAATACCGTCCAGGGGCAGCAGGAGCTTGTTCTCCCCCATGCGGCTGGACGTACCGGCGGCGGCCACGATGGCGCTGCAATACGGGTGGCTGGGCGTCTCTCCCTTGCGGAACAGTTTCGAAAATATCTTCAGCATCCTGCGCTCCCTCCTGAAACAGAAATCCGTTTTTCCCTCTTATCTTACCCTGATATCAGGAAAATTGCAAGGGGGAATGCCTGTAATTTGCCGCCTGCCCGCAAAAAAACGGGCCGCTTCCGAGAGAGCAGCCCGCCTCTTATATGTTCGAATGCCTGTCAATCCGCATGGCTCCGATGCCGCAGCTTACAGATTCCCTGGGTCATGGTCCCCATGGGGCAGAATGTACACCAGGTCCTGGGCTTGAAAAGCGCCATGACGATCAGGCCAATCAGCAGCGAGGTCAGCATCAGGCTGTAAAAGCCAAAGCTGAACTGCGCGGCCCAATCCGGGACCATGCCGGGCGTATAGGTCCACCCCCACGGGACACGGAGCGTCCAGAAAAGTTTGATCGCCTCCCGCAGGTTGGCCGCTCCGGAGCCCACCAGCCAGGTTTGAAACAGCATATTCCCGAACATGGCGAGAAAGAAAATCAGAAAGCCGTACCGGAACCACTTGGAATACATCCAGGAGGGCGTCGGCCTGTTGCGGGAGCATTTGAGATCGCCGCCCAGCTTCATGCACAGCTGTCCGCGTCCGCACAGGTGGTTGCAGAACCATTTGTTGCCACCGAATACCGCAAATCCCAGGGGCAGCAGAAAATCGATCATCCCCAGCCAGGCAAACAGGATATTGAAGAAGCCAAGGGCAAAATAGAGAATCGTCCAAATCCAGAGATAGTCGTACCACTTCTTTTTCTTCTTCATCCCGCAACCGCCCTTTCCGCCAACGCAATGCAATCCGCTGGGCAGGCCTTTGCGCACAGGCCGCAGCCCACGCAGATGGCTGTATCAATTTCCGCCCAGCATCCGTTTTTAATGGAAGCCGCCTGCTTCGGACATACCGATGCGCAGGTCCCGCAGGCGACGCAGACCGCTCTGTTGACCTTTGCAAACCGTCTGCTGCTGTTGTTTCTCCTTCTTTCCGACAAAGTACCAAACACCGCCTTTCCTTTCGTGGCCCTATTTTACCAGAAAGAAGGGGCGGCGTATGTAATCAGGTCACATTCGGGAAAGCCGCCGCCCAAATTTTTCTGACTGAGCGGTTGGCGCGGTGCCAGCCGCGACAGAAAGGACCAATCTTGATGTCTGCTATACTTGATATTCTATTCTGATTGAAATATAAGGGTAATTCTATTTTTTAATTTGCATTTCCTTAAATCCTGTTCTGGAATACTTCTTATATTTCCGTTTTCGATCAGATGTAAATATGCAGCTTGTGATAAATGCATTTTTCCTCTTACCAGCGCGGACACTTTTACTGGAAATCTATATTTACTCTTAATTTCAAGTTCTACACTTTCGCTGGGCAGAAAATCTTCTCCAATAATTGAATATTGAGGAACCTCGATTTCATCAACGCCATTTCTGTAAAGAAAGTCATGATCCATTGCATATTCTTCTACAAGAGAGCGATTATTTTTTTGGAACCCCTCTAATTGTGCTGGATTTAAGGAATATGGCGAAATACGGGAGAACACCCTCGCGTTCCATGTGGTATCACAATCTAGGCAGTTATAGATGAGCCATATATCCAAAGTCCTCCCGTTGGCATTAACGCGAAATTTTTTTGAACATGAATATTTCGATTTTTTACCACATTTTTTGCAGTGCTTTGATACCAGCGGTAAAGAAAGATACTGTACTTCCCATGTGATTTTTTTCACATCACACCTCCGGCTTTGTTGTATTTCGTCAAAGAAAAAGGTGGATTTTTACAACCTCTTTTCATAATTGTAGCACTCCATCTTACAAAACCCAACCTAATGTTCTTGTATGAAGGGAATATGAGAAACAGGCTGATACGGTTTCAAAAAACCATACCAGCCTGTTTTTTAATCACGATTTTTCAACTGCCTGATAATTCGTTGAATACTTTTCAAAGATAGAAAATATTTTACTGCTAAAGTTTCCATGTTGGCCCCAGACAGATAATCTGCATAAATGCGTTTGTTTCTGTCTTGCAGCTCCTGACGTGTTGAAGTCGTTTCCCCCCACCTTTTTTTATTATCTGCTGCTCTGGGAATGTATAAAAATTCTCCATCAATGTACTCTTGAACCTTTAACAATAAGTCCTGCGGCAGAACGTGTGTTGCTTTTTTATAGCTCATTTTTGCGCTCCTAAATACTATTTTTACAGGAACAGCAAAGACTATCTGCAACACGTATTCATTTTTATTTGTTGCGATAGCCCTGCTTACGCAATAATAACGATAGGATTAAGCATATATGCACAAGCCCCCCTTCATGGTTTCACTCCTATATTTTAATGCGGAGCAGTAAATAGCGATACCTCAAAGTCATTTACTAAAAGAAAATGAGGAATATCCACTGCTGCTGTCTTTAACAAACGCCTTATATCCACCACTCCGGCGTCAGCTCCCCCAGCGTGACCGTCCTCCCCGCCTCATAGTCCAGCATGATCTCGATTCCCTGATAGCTGTCCGGCATCAGCTGGACCATCAATTCCCGGCAAGCTCCGCAGGGTGCGCCGGTATGGCCGTCCGGCATGATCGCCAAAACCTTTGTGATTTCCTGCTCCCCGCAGGTCAGCATGTGGAAAATCGCGTTCCGCTCCGCGCAGATGCCCAGCGTGGAGCAGGTATCCACGCACACGCCGGTATAAATCTTCCCGCTTGATGAGAGGATCGCCGCAGCCACGCCGCCCGCCTCCACATAATTCGAAATTTTCCTGCTGTTCTGCACACCTTTTGCTATTTTATACAACTTTTCCCATATCAAATCCATATTCTACCCTTTCCAAAGGGGCCGCCCTCTTATAAAAGGGCGGCCCCATAGCAATTGATTACTGCATCGCGGCGGCGGACTGCTCCAGCTGCGCGATCAGCGCTTTCAGCTTCTCCGCCTGGTCCCGCTGGTTCTGTACAATGTGGGCCGGGGCCTTGGACGTAAACGCCTCGTTATTCAGCTTCGCCTCAATGCCCTTCAAATGGCCCTCCGCCTTCGCCTTCTCCTTGGCGATGCGCTCCAGCTCCTGCTGCACGTCCACCAGCTCCGCCAGGGGCATGAACACACGGGCCGCGTGGGTGACCACCTCTACCATGCCCTTGGCCGCCGGTACCTCCGACGCGCCCACAATGTGGACCTCCGTGGCCGCCGCCAGCCGCTGGAAGAAGGCCGCGCCCGCGCGGAATGTCTCCTGCTGCCCGGTGGCGATGGTCAGCTGCACCTTCCGACCGGGGGCCACGTTCATCTCCGCCCGGCGGGTGCGGATGGCCCGGATGGCGTCCATGATGGTCTCCATCTCCGCCTCCTCGCTGGTGAAGACGAATTTTTCATCGTACACCGGCCAGTCGCAGAGCATCAGGAACTCGCTCTCCTCCCCCAGGATATGGGGCAGGGCCTGGTAGACCTCCTCCGTGATGAACGGCATAAACGGGTGCAGCAGCTTCAGCAGCTGGATGAGCACATAGCAGAGCACGTTCTGGGCGCTTTCCGCGCTCTCCGGATTCTGCATCCGGGCCTTGGTCAGCTCGATATACCAGTCGCAGTAGGTGTCCCAGATGAAGTCGTAAACCTTCGCGGAGGCCACGCCCAGCTCGTAGGCGTCCATGTTCTCCGTGACTTCCTTCACCAGCGTGTTCAGCTTGGACAGCACCCACTTGTCCTCCAGTTCCAGCGTCTCCGGCAGGCGGACCTGGTCGATGGTCAGATTCATCATCACGAAGCGGCTGGCGTTCCAAATCTTGTTGGCGAAGTTGCGCATGGCCTCGCACTTCTCCACATAGAAGCGCATATCGTTGCCGGGGCTGTTGCCGGTGATGAGGTTGAAGCGCAGGGCGTCCGCGCCGTACTTGTCCGCAATCTCCAGGGGGTCGATGCCGTTGCCCAGGCTCTTGGACATCTTCCGGCCCTTGTCGTCCCGCACCAGACCGTGGATGAGCACCTTCTCAAAGGGGTACTTCTTCATCTGCTCACAGCCGGAGAAGATCATCCGGGACACCCAGAAGAAGATAATGTCGTAGCCCGTCACCAGCACGCTGGTGGGGTAGAAATAGTCCAGCTCCGGCGTCTTCTCCGGCCAGCCCAGGGTGGAGAAGGGCCACAGCGCCGCCGAGAACCAGGTGTCCAGCACGTCCGGGTCCCGCTCAATGTTCTTGCTGCCGCACTTGGCGCAGCAGTCCGGGTCCTGCCGGTCCACGGTGATGTGCCCGCAGTCGGCGCAGGTCCAGGCGGGGATCTGGTGGCCCCACCACAGCTGGCGGGAGATGCACCAGTCGTGGACGTTCTCCATCCAGTTGGTGTAGGTCTTGGAGAAGCGCTCGGGGATAAACTTCACCTCGCCCTCGTTGACCACCCGCAGGGCCTCCTTGGCCAGGGGGGCCATCTTTACAAACCACTGGGCGGAGATCAGGGGCTCCACGTCGTTCTTGCAGCGGTAGCAGGTGCCCACGTTGTGACTGTAGTCCTCGGTCTTGACCAAGTAGCCCTGCTCCTCCAGGTCCTTGATAATGGCCTTGCGGCACTCGTAGCGGTCCATGCCGTTGTACGGCCCGCCGTTTTCGTTGATGGTGCCGTCGTCGCTGATGACCCGGATGGTGTCCAGGTTGTGCCGCAGGCCCACCTCAAAGTCGTTGGGGTCGTGGGCGGGGGTCATCTTCACCGCGCCGGTGCCGAAGCCCAGCTCTACATACTCGTCCGCCACAATGGGAATCTCCCGGTTCATGATGGGCAGGATGCAGGTCTTCCCCACCAGA
>CAJTPV010000004.1 GCA_910578505.1 uncultured Oscillospiraceae bacterium
AGCTGGCACGCGAAGCGTGACTGAGGGGTCCCCTTTCCCGCATATTTCATCGTTCGTGCGTATAATATACTTCTTCGGTCGCCCTGCATCCACTGTAATTGGGGCTTGACAATTCTGCGCAGCCGGGCTATACTAAGCATAGAAAGGGCGCTGCCGGCAGACGGTTGGCCCCCGATTACTTAAAAGAAGTAACCGCGCAGTTGGGGAACTGGGGGCGGTTACTTCTTTTTGCCGTTATAGACCTGAATGAACAGGCTGCAAATGCCGATGATTACCAAACAAAGCTGTAACACTTCTGATGTACTCATATGGGCAGCCCCCTTTCCGAAGATCAGAGGGCAAGAAGCTGCCCCCTGTCACGAGGGCCTACCGCCTACCGTATATGGCAGCGCTGAAAGATTTTTCTTTCCTATCATCAGCATAGCACAAGTTTTTACAAAATGCAACCCGCTGTTCGCATCAAGGTTCATCCTTCAAGCCCAGCAGATAGTCTGTGGAGACATTGAAAAATTTAGCCAACGCAACCAGCTTTTCGAGGGTTGTGGCACAAATGCCGCTTTCTATTGTACTGATAGATTTATGGGTCAGGCCGATTACTTCTCCCAGCTGCTTTTGCGTTAATTTGTTTTGGGTACGTAGTTTACGGATTCTTTCCCCGAAAATTTTTTCAACTTCCATAAAGCTCCCTTGACATTTACGTATTTCAGGAGTACAATAGTCCTGAAATACGTAAATCTGAATTGAGGTGAAAAAAGTGAATGCCTGCTACGAAACGCTTTTTAACTACTGGTGCAAGCCCCATGAGACACTGGAATTTCCGAGCTATTTGGAAGGCGATCCCATCAAGGCATACGGAGTATACGCCTTTGAGGAGGGCTTCAAGCTGGCGCTGAATCTGGCCGCGCCCTTATTGACGCAAGACGACTTCAATCCACACCAATAGAGCAGCAGGGCGGGCGCTGCGCCCGCCCTGTCATACTGTATCAGGACTCGATCTGCTCCATGACGAAGCATTCGATAATATCGCCCTCTTTGATATCGTTGAACTTCTCGATGCACATACCGCACTCGTACCCGGAGGCGACCTCCTTCACGGAGTCCTTGAACCGCTGCAGGCTGGCCAGCATGCCCTCGTGGATGACCACGCCGTCGCGCACAATCCGCACCTGGCAGCTCCGCTGGATCTTGCCGTCCTGCACGTAGCATCCCGCCACGGTGCCGATGCCGGACACCTTGTAGGTCTGCCGGATCTCCGCGTGCCCGATGAGGGCCTCCCGGAACTTGGGGGCCAGCATGCCCTTGATGGCCGCCTCCACCTCGCCGATGGCGTCGTAGATCACCCGGTACATCCGCATATCCACATGGCTGCGGGCGGCGCTGTCCCGTGCCGCCGCGTCCGGGCGCACGTTGAAGCCCACAATAATGGCCTTGCTGGTGGAGGCCAGCATCACGTCGCTCTCCTTGATTGCGCCCACGCCGCTGTGGATCACCCGCACCCGGACCTCGTCGTTGCTCAGCTTCTCCAGGCTGGCCTTCACCGCCTCGGCGGAGCCCTGCACGTCGGCCTTCACAATGATGTTCAAATCCTTGACCTCGCCGGCCTGGATCTGGTTGAACAGGTCCTCCAGCGACACCTTCTGCACCGGGGCGGCGGCCTTGGCCCGCTCCTCGGCCTTGCGCTGCTCCACCAGCTCCCTGGCCAGCCGCTCGTCGGCCACGGCGTTGAAGGTGCTGCCCGCGCCGGGGACCTCGTTCAGACCTGTGATCTCCACAGGCACCGACGGTCCCGCCTCCGCCAGGCGCGCGCCCTTGTCGTCCACCATGGCCCGCACACGGCCCACAGTCGTCCCGGCGATGATGATGTCGCCCTGCCGCAATGTGCCGTTCTGCACCAGCAGCGTGGCCACCGGACCCCGGCCCTTGTCCAGCCGGGCCTCGATGACCGTGCCCTGGGCGGCGCGGCTGGGATTGGCCCGCAGCTCCGCCATCTCGGCGGTGAGGGTCACCATCTCCAGCAGGTTGTCAATGCCCGTGCCGGTCTTGGCGGAGATGGGGCAGATGATGGTCTGGCCGCCCCACTCCTCGGCCACCAGCTCATACTCCGTCAGCTGCTGCTTGATGCGGTCCGGGTTGGCCTCCGGCTTATCCATCTTGTTGATGGCCACGATAATGGGGATACTGGCGGCCTTGGCGTGGTTGATGGACTCCACGGTCTGGGGCATGATGCCGTCCTCCGCAGCCACCACCAGAATGGCGATATCGGTCACCATAGCGCCGCGGGCCCGCATGGAGGTAAAGGCCTCGTGGCCAGGGGTGTCCAGGAAGGTGATGGGCTTGCCGCCGATCCGGGTCTGATACGCGCCGATGTGCTGGGTGATGCCGCCGGCCTCGCCGGAGGCCACGCTGGCGTGCCGGATGTAGTCCAGCAGGGACGTCTTGCCGTGGTCCACGTGGCCCATGACCACCACCACGGGGGCCCGGGGTTTCAGGTCCTCCGGCTTATCCTCAGCGGTGTCGATGAGCTTCTCCTCGATGGTGACCACCACTTCCTTCTCCACCCGGCAGCCCAGCTCCTCGGCAATGATGGCGGCGGTGTCGAAGTCGATGAACTGGCCCAGGGAGGCCATGACGCCGTTTTTCATCAGGCACTTGACCACCTCCGCGCCGGTTTTCTTCATGCGGCTGGCCAGCTCCTGGACGGAAATCTCGTCGGGGATCTTTACCGTCAGGGGCGTCTTTTTGGCGATCTCCAGCTGGAGGCGGCGCAGCTTCTCGGCCTCCTCCTGGCGGCGCTTGCTGGACATCTGCCCCCTCTTCTTGCTGCTGGCGCTGCGGAACTTCTCCTTGCTCTGCTCCCGGTCCCGCCGTCCGCCGCTGCGGTCGCTGCGCTCGGCCATATCCTGGAGCTTCTCGTCGTATTTATCCAGGTTCACATTGGTAGCCTTGCGGGTGTCCACCACCTTCGTCTTGGGGACCCGTGAGGCCACCGGCTGCTGCTGGGGCTGCTGGGACTGACCTTTCTGCTGCTGGGGCTGCTGCCTGCCCTGGGGCGCGCCGGACTGCTGCTTGGCGGGGGGCGTCTGGCTCTTGCCCTTCTGCGGCTGCTGCCTGCCGCCCTTTTTCTGCTGCTGGGCCGGCTGCTCCGGCTTGCCGGCAGGCGCGCTCTTTGCCTGGGGCGCGGGCGCGGCCTGCTCCGCTGCGGGCACGTCCGCGTAAATGCTCTGGATGTTGGAGACCTGGTTGTTCTGCGTCAGGTACTCGAAGACCACCGTCAGCTCATGGTCGCTGAGGTTCTGTCCCGACTTCTTGGGCTTATCGAAGTATTTGCCCAGGATCTCCACGATCTGCTTTGTCTGCATGCCAAAATCCTTTGCCAGATCATTGACCTTATATCTGTTTAAAATGTTTCCCAATAGGGTCACCTCCATAGTGATTCCGGTCTGTACACCGCAGCGTACGTCCGGCAGTCCGCGCCGGGGCGGGGATTCCCGGACGCACGTCATGGCGTCAGGTTCGTTTTGCGCGTCGTTTGGGGGGGCGCTTGTTTCGTCTCTGCCTGGCCCGTTCCGCCTTCAGGCGCAGGCGCTGGGCGGCCTCGCCGTAGCGCTCCGGGTCCTGGGCGGCCAGCTTTTTTGCAAAGGCCTCCGCGAAGCCGGTGTCGGTGACGGCGGCCACCGCGCACAGCTCTCTTCCCACGGCCCGGCCCATCTCGCCGCGGGTGTAGGGGACGGTCAGGCACAGGCACGAGCCCTCCTCAGCGGCGGACATGGCCCGGCGCGCGGTACCCGCGGAGGCGTCCTGCGCCACCAGCAACAGGCGGCACGCCTTTGCCCTGCAGGCGTCCCTGGCGCAGTCCTCCCCGGCCTCCAGCCGTCCCGCCCGGAGAGCCAGACCGAGCAGGGTCACCGTGTTATCCATTTTCTTCTCTCATTTGTTCCTCCAGCTGTTCATAGACCTCCGGCGGCACGCTGGTGGAAAAAGCGCGCTCCAGCGCCCGGCTCTTCCGGGCTTTTTTCAGGCACTCCGGCTGGGGGCAGACATAGGCCCCCCGGCCGGGCTTCTTGCCCTTGAAATCCAGGCTGATCTCGCCCTCCGGCGAGCGCACCACGCGGATCAGGTCCTTTTTATTTTTCATCTCCCGGCAGCCCAGGCACTGGCGCTGGGGGATTTTACGCGGTTTCAACATGTTGGACGGTTCCTTTCCCATCACTCTGCCGGTACTTCCTCCTGAAAGGACTGGGGCTTGATGTCGATCTTGTACCCGGTGAGCCGCGCGGCCAGGCGGGCGTTCTGCCCCTCCTTGCCGATGGCCAGGGACAGCTGGTCGTCGGGCACGATCACCCGGCAGGCCTTGCCCTCCTCCGCCAGCCGCACCTCCACCACATCCGCGGGGGCGATAGCGGCGGCGATAAACTGGGCCGGGTCCTCGCTGTACTTGATGATGTCGATTTTCTCACCGCCCAGCTCGCCCACGATGCTGTTGACCCGCTGTCCGGCGGGGCCCACACAGGCGCCGATGGGGTCGATGGCCTCGTCGGCGCTCCAAACGGCGATCTTGGTCCGGCTGCCGGCCTCTCTGGCGATGGACTTCACCTCCACCAGGCCGTCGTAGATCTCCGGCACCTCCAGCTCAAAGAGGCGGCGCACCAGACCGGGATGGGTCCGGGAGATCAGCACCTGGGGCCCGCGGGTGCTCCGGCGCACCTCCACCACGTACACCCGCACGTGCTGGCCCTCGGTCAGCTCCTCGCCCTTGATCTGCTCGCTGGCGGCCAGCATGGCCTCCGTGGACTCAGGGCCGGTGCCGATGCGCAGGGAGATGCCGCCGGTGCGGGGGTCGATGCGGCTGACCTCGCCGGAGAGGATCTCATGCTGCTTGGAGTTGAACTCGTCGTAGACCATGCCCCGCTCGGCCTCCCGCAGGCCCTGAATAATGACCTGCTTGCCGTTCCCGGCGGCGATGCGCCCGAACTCCACATTGTCGACGGGGATGTTCACCAGGCCGCCGATGTCCGCCCGCCGGTATTTCAGCAGGGCCTCCTCCAGGGAGATCTGCGCGCCGGGCCGCTCCACCTCCGCCACGATCTCCTTTTGTACATACATCTTCAGATCCTTGCGCGCCTCGTCCACGTCCACCACCACATTCTCCACGCCCTCGTGGTCCTTCTTGTAGGCCGTGGTCAGGGCCTGGATGATCTTATCCATCATAAAGGTGGGAGAGATGCCCCGCTCCTTTTCCAAAAGGGCCAGGGCGGTAAAAATTTCATCGCATTTCATATTTTATACTCCTAATATAATCGCCATCAAAGTATGTCCATCAAAACTCGATCCGCAGCCGGCACAGGGCGACCTCGTTTTTGGGGAAGGTTATGGTCTCGCCGCCTATGGCAACCGTGATCTCGCCGCTGTCCGGGTCGTACCCGGTCAGGACGCCGGCGAACTCCTTCCGGCCGCCGCGGCCCTTGTACAGCTTCACAGCCACGGGGCTGCCCAGAAAGCGCTGGAAGTCGGAGGGGCGCTTGAGGGGCCGCTCGGCCCCGGCAGAGGAGACCTCGAAGGTGTAGCTGCCCGCAATCGGGTCGGCCTCGTCCAGCAGGTCGCTGACGGTCCGGCTGACGCGCTCGCAGTCCAGGATATCCACGCCGCCCTCCTTGTCGATGTAGAGCCGCAGGAACCAGGCGCCCGCCTCCCGGACATACTCCACGTCCCACAGCTCGCACCCGGCCTCCTCCACGGCAGGCCGGGCCAGCTCTGCCACCAGCTCGGTAATTTTTGCCATATTGTCATCCTCCCATTGCAAAACAGGCAGGGTCAGACCGCCCCATTTCAGGGGGAAATTGCCTCATGAAATTAGGTCAAGAAAAAGAGCGGACCCAAAAGTCCACTCCGGCTGCTAACCCCCAAGCAAGGATATCATACCACAAAACTGTCCGCATTGCAAGTGCTTTCTGAGAAATAATCCGCAGTTTTTAAAAAATAAAATGTGGGGCAATGGGAAAAAAGGGCTTTACAAATTCTGGGATGTGTGGTATACTATCATCAAATTTCATAAGATGTCAGCTGCAGCCGTCCAAGCGGCGCATGGAATAGGGTGAGAAGCCCTGCGAGTCGGTCACTGTGATGCTTTTTCGAGAAGCTAAGTCAGATACATGGCAGCGTGACAGCGTTCTGCCGGAACTGGAACTGCGTGTGAAGAAATCCGGCCTCCCGTATAAAAAGCGGCGAGGCTTTCTGCGTCCCATGGGAAGGCATGGGGCGCATTTTTCCTGTGTTTCCGCCGGCGCCGATGGGGCGGCGCTGGGAAACAATACAATACTCCCAATTGCAGCTCGGCTCTATAGGAACGTCGAAAACCGTCCAGGTCTTGGCCTGAGGCGGTTTTTGACGTTAAGGGGGAATGCCCGGATGCCTATGATATTTTTCCCGCGGACTTGTGCGCAGGAAACCGGCTGTGCTATAATAGCTCCAGACGCGCCGGCCCGCCGGCGCAAAACACAGGAGGAGCGAGACGATGGATACGTTGACGCCGCTAAAGCAATACTTCGGCCACAGCAGCTTCCGGGGCGGTCAGGAGCCGCTGGTGAACGCCCTGCTCTCTAATCGGGACGTGCTGGGCGTGATGCCCACCGGCGCGGGAAAGTCCGTCTGCTACCAGCTGCCCGCCCTGCTCCTGCCCGGCCTGACGGTGGTGGTCTCGCCGCTGATCTCCCTGATGAAGGACCAGGTAGCCGCCCTGAATCAGGCCGGGGTCCCCAGCGCCTTCCTCAACTCATCCCTGACCGCCGCCCAGCACTGGGACACCCTGCGCCAGGCGGAGCACGACGCCTATAAGATCCTCTATGTGGCCCCGGAGCGGCTGCTGACGGACAGCTTTCTCGCCCTGGCCCAGAGCAGGCCCATCTCCCTGCTGGCTGTGGACGAGGCCCACTGCGTCTCCCAGTGGGGACAGGACTTCCGGCCCAGCTACCGGTCCATCCCGGCCTTTGTGGAAAAGCTCCCGGCCCGTCCGGTCGTCGGCGCGTTTACCGCCACGGCCACCGCCCAGGTCCGGGAGGATATCCGGCGGCTGCTGTCGCTGCAGGACCCCCTCTGCGTGACCACCGGCTTTGACCGGCCCAACCTCTTTTTCGATGTGGTCCAGACCAAGGAAAAGGACAGCTGGCTGGCGGAATTCCTCTCCCGCCACGCCGGGCAGAGCGGGATCATCTACTGCTCCACCCGAAAAACCGTGGAGCAGGTGTGCGGGAGCCTGCTGCAAAAGGGCATCTCCGTCACCCGCTACCACGCCGGGCTCAGCGATGAGGAGCGCCGGCAAAATCAGGAGGATTTCGTCTTTGACCGGGCCCGGCTCATGGTGGCCACAAACGCCTTCGGCATGGGCATCGACAAGTCCAACGTCAGCTTTGTGGTGCATTACAACATGCCGAAAAATCTGGAGAGCTACTACCAGGAGGCCGGGCGGGCGGGCCGGGACGGGGAGCGGGCGGAGTGCGTGCTGCTCTACTCCCCCGGCGACGTGCGCACGGCGCGGTTTCTCCTGCAAAACGCCCAGGGCAGCGAGGACCTGAGCCCCGCAGAGCGGGAGGCGGTCTTCCACCAGGACCTGGCGCGGCTGAATAAAATGGTGGGCTACTGCACCGCCAGCGGCTGTCTGCGGGCCTGTCTGCTGGACTATTTCGGAGAGGCCCACGCCGGCAATTGCGGCAGCTGCGGCAACTGTACCGCGGAGTATGCGGAGCGGGATATCACCATTGAGGCGCAGAAAATCCTCTCCGCCGTGGCGCGGGTGGAGAAAAAATACCCGTACGGCCTGGGCATCAACGCCATTACGGGCCTGCTGCGGGGCAGCGCCGCCCAGCGGATCAAGCAGCTGGGCCTGGACAAAATCCCCACCTACGGCGCGCTGAAGGAGCTGAAGCCGGAGCAGATCCATATGTACATGGACTTTCTCAAGGAGGCGGGCTATCTGCAGGTGACAGGGGACCAGTACCCGGTGCTGCGGCTGACGCGGGAGGCGGGGGCGGTCCTGTTTCACGGCAGGACCGTGACGTACCGCCAGCGGGTCACCCGGCAGGAGGAGCGGAAGAGCGCCGCCCGGCGGACCATGGACGCGCCGCTGCCGCCGGAGTGCGAGGACCTGCTGGACGCGCTGAAGGCGCTGCGGCTGCAGCTGGCCCGGGAGGAGGACGTGCCGGCCTATATCGTCTTTTCCAACGCGGTGCTCTCGGAGATCGCCAGGCGGCGGCCCAGGGATATGAGCCAGTTCCTGGAAATCCCCGGCGTGGGCTATGTCAAGGCGGCCCGCTACGGCAGTCAGTTCCTGGACGTGGTGGCCGCCTACTCCTGACGAAAGGCTGCCGGAAAAGTCCGCTGGACTTTTCCGGCAGCATATTTTCCCGGCTCAGACAAGCCGGTCGTTGTGCAGGCCAAAGCTCACCGCTATGGCCGCGTCAACACGGTCCATCAGCGCTTTGTCCACTCGTCCCATCTTTTCCCGCAGCCGCCGTTTGTCCAGCGTTCGGATCTGTTCCAGCAGCACCACGGAATCACGGGTCAACCCGTAGCTTTGCGCCGCCAATTCAATATGTGTCGGCAGCTTCGCCTTTCCCGTCTGAGACGTGATTGCAGCGGCAATCACGGTGGGGCTGTATCGGTTCCCTGTATCGTTCTGAACGATCAGCACAGGACGTACGCCTCCCTGCTCGCTCCCCACAACCGGGCTGAGGTCGGCATAATAAATATCCCCGCGTTTTACGCTTGTATCCACTCAGTTCACACTCCGCCGGAAGAAGTGCCCGTTTTTGCGGGCCACTATCATTCTCCCACGCTGGCGCGGAATTTATACTTGCCCGCAGCGCAAAAGCATCCGATTCATTTCCGCCGCCGCGGCCGTATGGTCACCGGGCGTTTCCTGCCCCGCAATATTGTATGCTCCCCCCAGGCGGATGGTGCCCGTTTCCTCTGGCCCGGCGCCGGTCAGCCGCCCATTCCCGCAGCGGCTGCGGCAATCAGCGCCGGTATGAGAAACACCAGGCCGGAAAACAGATTGGACGCCAGGACGCAGGCCAGCTGCTGCTCGTCGTCCAGCTCGTCGAAGGTAACGATATGCTCGTCCACAAAGTCGATCATGTCGCGGGAACCAGGGCGGCGGAGCTTCCGGGGTTCCTTGGGCGGACGCGCGATCTTCACCCCGTCCAGACGCAGGTACGACACAAAGGCCAGGGCGAAAAACACCAGCCCCGCCGCGAACCCCCCGTCCCGCACCGCCGACAGCGCCCCGCGGCTGATATACCGGTCCCACAGCAGGACGATCACCAGGGCGATGGCGCACTTGTTGACGCACTTATAGATGATTGGGCGGATCATTTCCCGCGTGTACAGCGACAGCACTTTTTTCATGGACTTGCAGCCTCCGCTCTGTATCAGGATGTTATGACGCTTGGGAGGAAGCCTCTCCGGCTCCCTCCCAAATGCATCAGGTCTTATTTGGTGTTTTCTTTGGCCACGATCTCCTTCCGGTATCCATCCAATTCCTTCTCGTTGCCGTAGATGAAGTGTCCGGGCAGGATCTCCTCCCAGATGGGCTTGTTCACGCTGTAGTCGTGGACCGACGGGTCGTAGACCAGCAGCCTTTTCTTCTTCTCCAGCTCCGGGTCCGGGATGGGCACCGCAGACAGCAGGGCCTTCGTATACGGGTGCAGGGGGTGCAGGAACAGCTCCTCTGCCTCCGCCAGCTCCACGATCCGCCCCTTGTGGATGACCGCGATCCGGTCCGAGATGAACCGCACCACCGACAGGTCGTGGGCAATGAACAGATACGTCAGCCCCCGGCTCACCTTCAGCCGGTTCAGCAGGTTCAGCACCTGGGCCCGGATGGACACGTCCAGGGCGGAGATGGGCTCGTCCGCCACCACGAACTGGGGCTCCATGATCAGCGCCCGGGCGATGCCGATGCGCTGGCGCTGGCCGCCGGAGAACTCGTGGGGGAACCGGGAGGCAAACTCCGGCAGCAGTCCCACTTCCCGCAGCGCCGCCTCCACCTTCCGCTTCCGGTCGTCCTCGTCCTTGTACAGATGCCAGTTGATGAGGCCCTCGGAGACGATGTAGTCCACCTTGGCCCGCTCGTTCAGGGAGGCCATGGGGTCCTGGAAGATCATCTGGCAGTTCTTGATGACCTCCCGGTCCAGGTCCTTGGAGATCTTCCCGCTGATCCGCTGGCCCTTGAACAGAATCTCGCCGGCGGACACCGGGTTGATGCGGGTGATGGCGCGGCCAATGGTGGTCTTGCCCGAGCCGGACTCCCCCACCAGGGAGAAGGTCTCCCCCTTGTAGATGTCAAAGTTGACGTGGTCCACGGCCACGAACTTCTTCTTGCCGCTTCCGAAGGTAATTTGCAGGTCCTTGATCTCAATTAATTTTTCACGTTCTGGCACAGCAAATTCCCTCCCTTACTTCTTCATCTTTTCCCGCAGCATCTTGATGGACTTCGGCTGCTCAATCTTGGGCGACCGGGGGTCCAGATACCAGGTTTTGGCCTTATGAGTCGGCGAGACCTCGAAAAACGGCGGCTCCTCCTCGAAATCAATGGCCAGGGCCTGCTTGTTCCGGGGGGCGAAGGCGTCGCCCTTGACCTCGTTGAAGAGGTTCGGCGGCGTGCCGTCGATGGTGGGCAGCTCCTCGCCCTTGACCCCCAGCTGGGGCAGGCTGGACAGCAGCGCCCAGGTGTACGGGTGCCACGCATTGTAGAAGATCTCGTCCACGTTGCCGTACTCCACGATCTGCCCCGCGTACATCACCGCCACCCGGTCCGCCACGTTGGCCACCACCCCCAGGTCGTGGGTGATGTAGATGACCGTCATGTTCAGCTCCTTCTGGAGGCTGCGGATCAGGTCCAGAATCTGGGCCTGGATGGTCACGTCCAGAGCCGTGGTGGGCTCGTCACAGATCAGGATCTGGGGCCGGCAGGCCGCGGCGATGGCGATGACCACGCGCTGCCGCATGCCGCCGGAGAACTCGTGGGGGTACTGGTTGGCCCGGCGCTCCGGGTCGATGATGCCCACCTTGTGCATCATCTCAATGGCCATCTTTTTCGCCTGCTCGCCCTTGATGCCCTGGTTGAGGTTGATGCTCTCCTCGATCTGCTTGCCAATCTTTTTCAGGGGGTTGAGGCTGGTCATGGGGTCCTGCATGACCATGGAGATCTTCTTGCCCCGGATGCCCAGCCACTCCTTCTCCGTCTTGTACTGGGCGATATCCACGCCCTGGTACATGATGGAGCCGCCGGTGATGCTGCCGTTGGCGTCCAGCATGCCCAGGAAGGACTTGGTGAACACGCTCTTGCCGGAGCCGGACTCGCCCACGATGGCCAGGGTCTCCCCCTCGTACAGGTCCAGGGAGCAGCGGCGGATGGCCTTCAGCACTTTCCCCCGCAGGGTGAACTGAATCTCAATGTCCTTTGCGCTCAACAGTGGTTCTCGTGACATCTCTCCGCCCCCCTTACACATGATTGCGGGGGTCAGCCGCATCGGAAAATGCGTTGCCCACCAGGTAGAAGGTAACCGTAATCAGCGAGACGATGACGGCGGGGAAAATCAGCAGATACGGGTACTTCAGGAAATACTCACGGGCGTTGCGCAGCAGCAGGCCCAGAGACGGGGTGTTGATGTCCAGGCCCAGGCCCAGGTAGGACAGGGTGGACTCCAGGGCGATGGTGGCCGGGATGGACAGGGCCAGGCGCAGGATGATCACGCTGACCAGATACGGGAAGATGTTCTTCACCAGCACCCGCCACACCGGGGTGCCCAGGCACCGGGAGGCCAGGTTGTACTCCCGGTCCCGGTACATGATGACCAGATTGCGCACGTTCCGGGCCATGACCAGCCAGCCGATGGCGATCATGGACGTGGCCATGATGCGGAAGCTCTGGCCCACCACCAGGGCGATCAGGGTCATGTAGATGACCATGGGCACGTTGTTGACCAGATTGTACAGCTCCGTCAGGAAGCCGTCCAGGCTGCGCACGTAGCCCCACAGGCACCCGATGATCACGCCGATGATGCACTCACCGATGGCTACGATCAGGGCCAGCTTGATGGAGGTCTGGGCGGCGTACCACACCTGGCACCAGTAGTCCCGGCCCAGGTTGTCGGTGCCGAACCAGTACTCCCCGTTAGGGTTTGTGAAAGCCAGGGCGTTGTCGCTCATCAGCTCGCTGTACTGGTACTTGCCGATGCCCAGGGCGATGAAGGAGAAGACCACCAGCGCGATGAAGACAAGGGCCATCACCACGGCGGATTTCTTCTTCAGGAAGTTCTGCCACACGGACCGCCAGTAGGAGTAGTTGGAGTAGCCGATCCGCTCCGCCGCGTCGGCGGAGTACTCCACAATGCGGAACAGCTCGTCTTGTTTTTTCATCATCGTCCGGAGCCACCTCCCACCAGTTTGATGCGCGGGTCAAGGAGCATCATCAGGATGTCTCCCAGGAACACACCCAGGATGCCCAGCCCTGCGTAGATGAACACGCACGCCTGCACCACGTTGGTGTCGTAGCGGTTGATGGCGTCGATCATCAGCGTGCCCATACCGGGCACGGAAAAGAACCGCTCCACCAGCATGGAGCCGCCCACGGTCAGCAGCAGGGACGCCGGGATGTACTGGGCCAGGGGCACAAAGGCGTTTTTCAGCACGTGCTTGCGCATGATATCGCTGGACTTCATGCCCTTCACCCGGGCCAGACGGATATAGTCCTTGGTGGACTCGTCCACCATGTACCGCCGGGTCCACAGCGCGTAGTGGGCGATGGACGCCAGGGACAGGCAGATCAGGGGCGGGATGCTGCTCTTGCCCACATTCCGGGTGGAGTACAGGCTGGGCAGGCTCAGCACATGGGCGCAGAACACAAGCACAAGGGAATACGATACCAGCGAGGGCACCGAGTTGACAAATACGGTGTACACCGTGCCGATATGGTCCGGGATCTTGTTCTTATACTGGGCCTGGACCAGTCCCAGTAGCACACCGATTACCAAAGAAATGGCCATGGATATGAGTCCCAGCCGCATGGATACCGTAAACTTGGACTCGATTACCTTCAAGACAGGCACGCCGGTCTGGATCCTCCGGGATTCGCCGAAATCCAGGTGGAGGAGCTGCCTATAAAACCGGAAAAGCTGCGTGGGGATCGGGTCCAAAAGTCCGGCCGCTTCCAGCTGTTCTTCCTTCTGCTGGTCATTGAGCTTCATCATCTGCTCCTCCGTGAAGTACATGTCCGTGGGGAGCATGCGCATCAGAACGAAGGTGACGGAGACGATGATCAGGACCATAATCAGGGACTCTATCAGGCGCCTGACCGTGTACTTGAGCATCAGCCGTTGGCTTCAGCGGCGAAGCGGGCGTAATCCTCGGCGGTATAGGCTTCCGTGGAGGTCTCCCAGTTCTTATAGGTGTAGTTCTGGATGCCGTAGAGGGCGTTGATCTTGGTGTAGTCGTTGATCTTGGTCAGCTGCCAGGTGTTCTCATAGTACTCCGGCCAGGTGAGAGCGTGCTGGAGCAGGAAAGCCTCGGCCTGGGCAAAGGCCTCGTAGCGGGCGTCCAGGTCGTCGACGATGGCCTTGGCCTCGTTGACCTTGTCGGTGAACTCCTGGAACAGGGCGATGACCTCAGGATCCTGGCACTCATTGATATAGGTATAGGAATTGGCGTAATAGGCGTTGTCGCTGCCGTAGACGATCTGGTCGTGGAAGTTCTCCACGTCGCCGTAGTCGGCGCCCCAGCCGCTGCCGGTGATGCTGTGGAGACCGGGGGCGGTGACCTCCTGGGTCTGGCTGTTGACGTAGGTCTTGATATTCAGGTTGATGAAGTCGCTGCCCAAGGTGCCCTCAACGCACTCCTTCAGCACGGTGGCGTTGTCCAGACCCGTGGCGCTGCCGGCCTTGATGTAGTAGTCCATCTGGATGGGGAAGGTGACGCCCTTGGCGGTCAGCTCCTCCTTGGCCTTGTCCCGGTACTCAATGCCCTTGGCCTCGTCGAAGCGGCGGGGCAGGTCGCCGTTGCTGTCGGGATACTCCATCAGCTCAATGACGCGGTCGGTGTAATCCCGGCCGTCGGAGAATTTCAGCAGGCCCTTCATGGTGAAGCACAGGTTCTCGATGCCCAGGGGGTTGATGCGGTTGGTGCGCTCCCAGAAGTTTTTCAGGTTGACGCCGCACAGCAGGGCCTGGCGGAAGTTCTCGTTGGCCACGGCGGTGTTCCAGTTGGTATCCAGGGTGCCGTCCTCGTTCTTCTTGTTGAAGTTCAGCTGGAACTGATAGGAGTACTTTTTGATCTGGGTCTCCACCAGATAGTCGTTGCGCTCGTCGCTGGGGTCCTTGAGGATGGCGTCCAGGTTGGCGATATTCAGCTCGGTGAAGTCCACCTCGCCGGTCTCATAGAGGCTGTCGTCCGTGGTGCCGCTCTCGATCATGACGATGGTCACGGTGTCGAACAGGGAGCAGTCCTTATCCCAGTAAGCCGGGTTCTTGGTCAGGGTCTTGGTGTTGTTGTTGATGTACTCGGTGATGGTGTAGGGCCCGTTGTACCACATGTCCAGGTTGGTCATACCCACCATGCCGTCCACGGTCTTCTCATCGATTTCCGCCTGGGAGACAGGATAGAGGGCGGCGGAGGTGCACAGGGTCTCAAAATAGGGGCAGGGCTTGACGCAGGTGTAGGTCAGATGGGTGTCGTCGGGAGCCTTGACGCCCACCTTCTGGAACTCGGCGTTGTCGGACTTGAGGGCCTTGGCGGCCTCCTCGCCCTCGGTCTCCGTCAGGGCTTTGGTATACTGGAAATACTCCTCCGCGCCGGCCACCATGGCCCGGAGCATAGAGGTGTTGTTGGTTCCGTTTTTCGCGTAGTTGAGGATCCACTCCATGGAGGTGATCCAGTCCTGGGCGGTGCACTTGGCCTTCTCGTTGCCGTTGACGTCCACCCAGGTCACATCGTCCCGGAGCTCAAAGTTCCAGGTCAGGCCGTTGTCGGGGGTATCCCACTTGGTCGCCACTGCGGGCCCAAGCTCGCTGGGCGGGCTCAGCTCCAGCAGGGGGGAGTAGGCGTTGGTGAGGACGTTGAGGTCCTTGGCCTGCTCGGTGTGGAGGATGAAGAACTCCTCCAGCTCACGGGTGCCGGAGGTCTCCCACAGGATGATGTCCTTGATGGGCTCGCCGCCGTTGCTGGGGGCGGGGGCGTCCGCAGTGGTACCGCCGCCGCTGTTGCCGCCGTCACTGCTGTTGCCGGAGCCGCCGTTGCTGCCGCCGCAGGCGGTCAGGGCCAGGAGCATGGCCAGCAGGATGGATAAGAATCTGATACGGTTGTTTTTCATCTTGTTTCTCCCTTCGATTTCTTGATTTCATCTGGTTTTCCAAACGGTCCAACATTTTGAGGGTTCAGTCTGGTGGGCATCAACTCTTTTCTGCAATACGCCGCGGCCGCAGGGGAGGAAAAGATCATAACGTCTCGCCCGAAGGGCGAGACGCACCAGCGCGCGCTGGTGCGTGAGGACCACTGCGGGTCCCCCTGATGAAATTTTCCGGTTGGCCGCAAATTGTAAATTGTCGACAAAAATGTTCCATCAAATTATATCACATTTGCCAAAAAACTCAATGAACATATTGAATAAAATGCGCCTTCGATTTTTGTGGCATTTCACATTTATCAGTAGGAGCCATCATACCGCGCGATCTTGTCGTTGAGCTTGTCCAGGGACTGCTGCATATCCGCGATCCGCGCCGCCAGCTGGTCCCGCTGCCGGACCAGCAGCGCCTTCCGCGCCAGGGCGGTCTCCTCCCCCTGCCGGAAGAGCCTGACATACTCCGTCAGCGCCTCGATCTGCACGCCGGCGGACCGCATGCACTTCATCAGCTCGATCCACCGGCACGACTCCTCGTCATAGTTCCGAAATCCGCTCTGGGTGCGCGGGACCGGCGGGATCAGGCCGATCCGCTCATAGTAACGCAGGGTGTCCGCTGTCAGCGCGTATTTCTCACTGACTTCCGCTATCGTCATCTGCATTCGCCTCCCCGGCGTCCGCGGCCCGCCGGGACCGCGGTACCGTTTTTGATGCGCCTGCCGCCTCCCCGCCTCTACCGGCGGTTCCGCTTGAGCAGGCGGATATCGTCCCCGAAAAACCGGAGGACCTGGTACTCCCCCTGGATGCGGGAGAGGGCGGCGGCGCCGTAGCGCTGCCCCAGCTGCTCCACCGTGAGATTGGTGGAGAGCACCGTGTGCCGCTGATTGAGCAGGCGGTCGTTGACCGTCCGGTAGAACATCGGGGGGATGAAGTTGGTCATCATCTCCGTACCCAGATCGTCCATAATCAGCAGATCGCAGTTGAGGTACCGGTTGATCTCCCGGTCCGGGTCCTCCTCGTAGGGGTTCTCCCGGCCAAACTTGGCGCTCTCAAACTGCTGGAAAATATGGCCGGCGGTGTCGTAGACCACGGAGAACCCCCGCTCGCTGACCTCCCGGGCGATGCAGGCGGACAGGAAGGTCTTGCCCAGGCCCGGCGGGCCGGTGAACAGCAGGTTGCCGCCCCGCCGCTCAAAGGAGCGGGCGTACTCCCGGCAGATCTCCCGCACCATGCCCATGTTCTCCAGGGGACTGCGGCCATACTCGGGCCACACCTGGGGGCTGTACCAGTCCAGGGAGAAGGTGTCGAAGGACTGGCTGCCCAGGTCCAGCAGCTTGCTCAGCCGCCGGTTCTGCTCCCGTGTGTAGTAGGCGGACAGGCACCGGCAGGGCGCGCCGTCGGGCAGATAGCCGCTGTCCTGGCACTGGGGGCAGGCCGGGCCGCCGTCCAGGTAGTCAAAGGGGAAGCCGCCGCCCACCAGCAGCTCGGCCCGCTCCCGCTGCAGCGCCAGATTGCCGCTGCGCAGCTCCAGCAGGGCCCGCTCCGGGTCGCCGCCCTCCTGGAAGGCGGCCAGCACGATTTTCGCCGCCGTGCCCCGCAGCTGCCGGTCGATGGCCTCCACCCGTGGCAGACGGCGGTAGACCTCCGCCTCCCGCCGCTCCAGCTCCCGCCGCCGGTCGTCCCGGTCCTGCCGGTACTGCCGGTACGCGGCGGACATGATCTTTGCGTCCCGCGCCATTTATCCGTCCTCCTTTTCGCCCCGCAGCTGCCGCAGGTACTGCTCCATCCGGGCCATATCGTCCTGGGCCGCCGGGCCAGCGGCAGTCGCCGGACCAGCCGGCTCCCGCCGGGGGGCGGGCCGGTCGCCGCCGGCAACTTCTTTTACTGTATGCAGGCCCTTGGCGTGCCAGTTTTTGAGAATTTTGTCCATGTAGGCCCACCGCAGCTCCTTACACTTGAGAATAGTCTTGTCGTAGGCCGACTCGATGACCTCGCTGTCAAAGCCCATGTCGTTCCAGCTGAGCAGATAGCGCTCCTCGGTGGGGGAGGGCTGCCGGTCCCCCAGCCGCAGCAGGGCCATCAGCCGGGGCAGGGCCGCCCGGTCCTGGTGGTATTTGTTGATGTAAGCGGAGGCGGCGGCCTGGTCCATCAGGCCCAGCCGCGCCCAGATAAAGCCCTCCTTCTCAATCTGCCGCATGGTCAGCCGGCGGCCCCGCCCGCCCTGCAGGGCGGCCCGCTCCACGCAGAACCCCACCAGCAGGAAGATCACGTCCGCCGGGATGCCCAGCTGGTCGTACAGCGTCAGCAGCGACGCCAGGTCCGGCGTGGTCAGCTTTTTCCCCAGCTTGTCCTCCACCGCGCCGGTCAGGGCGGCGAACTCGGCCCCCTCCATGGCCCTGGCCATATCGGCCCTGGTGTACTCCGGCCTCTGCTCCGCCGGCGGGGGCGGCGGAACGTCGGCCTGGGGCCGGGAGATGAGGCCCTGCCGGGCCAGCGCGCCCAGGGCCCGCTGCAGGCGCTCCGCCGGCCAGCGCAGCTGCTCGCGCAGCTTCTCCGCGCTGCCCCTGCCCCGCAGCAGGGCGAGGTACACCAGCGCGCCGTCGCCGTCGCCGGACTCGATCAGACGCCGGGCCGCCGCGCCGGGCACGATGACGCTCTCCTCCTCCGGCAGATGCAGGACATATCCGCTCACTCCTCCGCCCCCCTTCGTTTTACGATATTCTACATTTTACACGAAAACAGGGCTTTCGTAAAGAGGGAACTTTCCCCCCCGCCGGGCGGGAGGGTTTCCGGCGGAATACGGCCGATGATGCATCCCCCTGTCATACGGTATAATGGCTCTTGAAATATTTTACACAAAGGAGGAGCAACCGTGAAGAACACCTATGGCTATGTGAGGGTATCCACGCAGCTGCAGAATGAGGCCCGCCAGCTGGCGGCGATGCGGGCGTTCGGCGTGTTGGACGAGCACATCATTGTGGAAAAGCAGTCGGGGAAGGATTTCGAGCGGCCTCTCTATCAGGGCCTGATGGGGATGCTGCGGCAGGGGGACATATTGGTGGTGCAGAGCATCGACCGGCTGGGACGCAATTACACGGAAATCCTTGACCAGTGGCGGATCATCACCAAGGAGCGGAAGGCGGCGATTGTCGTGCTGGACATGCCGCTGCTGGACACGCGGGCGGGGCGGGACCTGACCGGGACGCTGATTGCGGACATTGTGCTCCAGCTGCTCAGCTATGTGGCGCAGAGGGAGCGGGACAGCATCCGCCAGCGGCAGGCCGAGGGCATCGCGGCGGCCAAGGCGCGGGGCGTGCACTTTGGCCGCAAACGCCTGGATGTGCCGGAGGGGTTTGCGGATATGGTACAAATCTGGGGGTACGGCGGGATTTCCGCCACGGTTGCCGCGAAGAAGCTGGGGATGTCACGGGATACCTTCCTGCGCCGGGCGAAAGAATTTTCTGCAATCTGAAGATTGCTATAAACTGCCGGAATCCCACAGCCCTGTGGAATTCCGGCAGTCTGTTATGCCCTGCTCAGCGCCGGATGTCCGCTTCATAACCGGCAGCTCACCTGGCAGCGTTTGGTTGAAATTCAATTTTCAGCGTCATACCCATGCCCCTTGCCAACCGCTGCAGCGTACGGACAGAGGGGTTTGCAGAACCCTGTTCCAGCTTGCTGATGTCTCCCTGGGCAATGCCGGTTTTCTGCGCAAGCTGCTGTTGCGTCATGCCGCTTTGCTCCCTGGCATCAATCATAGCCTGCGCCACAGCTAAAGCGGGCTGAAGTGACTCCCACTCGGCACGAAAAGCCGGGTCTCTCATCTTCTCGGCAAGATGTTTCTCAAAATCATCCATCACTTTTCTCCTTTCGGCTCAAAAAATCGGCGCGGTATTTTTTAGCGGCAGCAATCTCCGCTGCCGGAGTTTTTGGGGTTTTCTTCACAAAGCCATTCGTCAGAACAATTCGCTTCCCATCATAGAAAAAATAGAGTGGACCTGCCCAGAATCTTGTCTCAAGAAATTTGGGGAAACAATCCAGAACTGCCGGAATCCCACAGCGCTGTGGAATTCCGGCAGTCTGTTATGCCGCTATCAGAACAGGAACCGCTCGATCACCTCTGCGATCCCGTCGTGGTTGTTGTCCCGCTCCGTCACATAGCCGGCGGCGGCCTTTGCCTCCGGGACCGCGTTGCACATAGCCACGCCCATGCCGGCGGCCAGAATCATGGTCACATCGTTGGCCTCATCGCCGACCGCCACGGTATTCTCCCGCGGCACATCCAGGACCCTGCACAGCTCCTGCACGGCCCCGCCCTTGCTCATGCCCACAGGCACCACCTCCAGGTAGTACCGGCTGGAGAAAAAGCAGTCCGCCTGCCCCCCCATGTTCGCAAGGACCCACCGCTCCATGTCCGCCACCGGCTCATGGTCCTGAAAGTCGATCATCAGCGCCTTCACCGACGGGGCCGTCAGCCCGGTGCGGATATCCTCCGTCACCCGGAAGTCCAGCTCAATGCCCGCGCAGTACCGCCGGGCCACCGCCGGATCGCAGCGGCGCTCAATGACCACCGTGTCGTCGGCGTCGTAGGCCTGAATATGGACGTTCCGCCGCCGGGCCTCGTCAAACACCCGGTAAAGGCTCTCGTTGTCCAGGGTGCGCCGGAAAATCTCCCGCCCCTGGGAGCAGTCGTAGATCACCGCGCCGTTGTAGGCGATGACATAGCAGCCCTCCCCGGCCAGACCCAGCCGCCGGGCCTGGAGCAGCGCGCTCTGCAGGGGCCGGCCGGAGGTCACCACCACCTGGTGGCCCATCCCCATGGCCCGCTCAATGGCCGCCCGGTTGCCCGGTGTGATCTCCTTCCGGTCGTTGAGCAGGGTGCCGTCCAGGTCCAGAAATAAGATTTTTTTCTCCATACAGCGCCGGGACCGCCCTCAGCACTCCAGCAGCTTCAGGTCGCAGGTCTTGGCGATGCTCTTGCGCAGCTCGGCCCGCAGGGGCAGCACGCTGGAGGGGGATACGCTCAGCTCGTCCAGATCCATGGCCAGGAAGGTGGGCAGCAGCGTCAGGTCCGCGCCCAGCTCGCCGCAGATGCCGATCCAGATGCCGTTCCTGTGGGCGGCGTCGGCGGCCATCTTCAGCGCCCGCAGCACGGCGGGGTGGTGGGGGTCAAAGAACTTGCCCAGGTCGTTGCACTGCCGGTCGCAGGCCAGGGTATACTGGGTCAGGTCGTTGGTGCCCACGGAGAAGAAGTCGCACAGCTTCGCCAGCTCGTCGGCGATGAACACGGAAGCCGGGGTCTCGATCATGATGCCGATCTCGGTGTCCGGATTGAAGGGGATGCCCTCCTCGGTCAGCTCCTGCATCACGCTCTTGCAGGCCCGGCGGCACTCCTTCAGCTCCCACACGGAGGTGATCATGGGGAACATGATGGCCACCTTGCCGTAGGCGGAGGCCCGGTACAGGGCCCGCAGCTGGGTGCGGAACACCTCCGGACGGTTCAGGCAGATGCGGATGGCCCGCACGCCCATGGCCGGGTTCTCCTCCTTCTCCAGCTGGAAGTAATCCACCTGTTTGTCCGCGCCGATGTCCAGGGTGCGGATGATGACCCGCTTGCCCTCCATGGCCGCGGCCACGGCCTTATAGGCCTCAAACTGCTCATCCTCAGTGGGGTAGTCGTTGGTGGCCAGGTAGAGGAACTCGGAGCGGAACAGGCCCACGCCCTGGCCGTCGTTGCTCTTCACCGCCGCCACGTCGTCCGGGGAGCCGATGTTGCAGTAGACGTTGATGTGCTTGCCGTCCAGGGTCACGTCCTCCTGCCCCTTCATGGTCTGGAGCAGCTTTTTCATCTCCGCCTGCTTGGCGTACTTGTCCTGGAAGGTCTTCGCCGTCAGCTCGTCGGGGTCGATGACCAGGCGGCCCACCTGGCCGTCGATATATGCCACCCGACCGGCGTACTCCTCCTTCAGGCTGTCCCCCAGACCGCAGATGGCGGGGATGCCCATGGTCCGGGCCAGGATGGCAGTGTGGCTGTTGCCGGAGCCGCCCTGGGTGGCAAAGGCCAGAATCTTGCTCTTGTCCAGCTGCACCGTCTCAGAGGGGGCCAGGTCGTCGGCAGCCAGAATCACCGGCTCCTCAGAGTCGATGCCGCCGGCCACAACGCCCATCAGGTTGTTCAGGAGACGGCGGGTCACATCCAGCACGTCCGCCGCCCGGGCCTGCATATAGGCGTCGTCCATGTTGGCGAACATGGACGAGAACTGCCTGCCCGCCTCCTGGACGGCGTACTCGATATTGCACTGCTCGTCCTCCAGCACGGTCATGATATTCTCCACATAGTCCTCGTCCTCCACAAACATGCTGTGGGTCTCGAAGAGAATGGCGGACTCGTCGCCGGCCTCCTCCCTGGCCTTGTCGGCCAGCACGGCCAGCTGCTCCATAGACTTCTTCTGGGCCTCGGCCAGCCGGGCTTTCTCCGCCGCAATGTCCGCAGCCGCAGTCTTGGTCACCGTGGTGTCCGCGCGCTGATAGAAATAGAGCGTACCCTTCTCCACACCGGCGGAAACGCCCTTGCCCTGCATTAAGATCATAATCAAGCACTCCAAAATTTTCCATAGAAAAGGGGAACGCCATACCCCCCTTGCGGGCCGGCGCTCCCCCACAAAATTTTTCTTACAGATTCTGCTCAAAGAACTCCTGCAGCGCCTTATAGGCCTCTTCCTCAGCAGCGCCCTCCACCGTTACGGTCACCTCGGTGTCCTTCTTCACGGCCAGGCCCATCAGCATCATCAGCTGGCTGAGCTTTACGGTCTTCTCACCCTTGGTCAGCGTTGCGGTGGTGTCGGGGAAGCTCTTGGCCAGCTTGGCCAGCTGGCCTGCGGGGCGGGCGTGGATGCCCAGGGGATCCTTGATGGTGTAAGTGAACTGCTTCATAGTATTGACTCCTTTTTCTGAAATATTTTAGTCAAACACGGGGATTGCGGGGCCCCGTGCAGCTATCCGGTTATTCCGGCGTCTCGCCGTCCCAATCCGGGAAGTCGCTGCGCCGGACCTGCACCACGGTCATGCCGATCTCGCGCAGCCGCTCAATGACATCCATGGGGGCCTCCTCGTCGGTGATAATGGTCCCCGGCTTCCCCAAGGAGCAGCTGGCATACGTTCCCGTCCTGCCAATCTTCGTGTGGTCGGCAAGCACAAAATATTCATAGGCATGGCTGATCATTGTCTCATTGACGCCGATTGCGGTGGGAACGCCGTAGAGGACCTCGCCCTGGGGCGAGATGCCGGTACAGCCGATAAACGCTTTCTCCGCCTGCATCATCAACAGATTCCGCATGGTACAATCGCCCGTCATAATAACGCCCTGGCCGCGCACCAGGCCGCCCAACAGCGTGATCTCCACCCCCGGCGGAAAGCTGCGCCCGGCGGCGGCGGCGTTATTGGTGAAAACATGGACGGTCTTGTCTTCCATATAATTGAGAATCTGCAGCGCTGTCGAGCTTCCGCTGATGAACACATAATCGCCGTCCGCCACCAGGGAGGCGGCGTAGCGGCTGATGAGCTGGCGGCAGAGGAACACCTCGTCCCTCTCCGCCGGCGAGGCTGCCATGGGATCGACCGTCGCCCCGCCGTAAAAGCGGCCCACGAGGCCCTGGTCCTCCAGGATCTGCAGGTCCCGGCGGACCGTCATGAGGGATACGTTGAAATATGCGGCAAGCTCTTCGACCTTGATGGTCTGTCGGTCCCGGATCATGGAGAGCATCTTCCCGCGCCGGGCGTCGATGGACTGTCGGCCTCGTTTCATTGGGTGGACTCCTTACTGTGTGCTTTCATAAAGATCGGGCCAGGCCGGGCAGCTCCGCCAGGGAGGCGACGCGCCGGATGGAACCCTCGCACGGGCGCTCCTCCGGACACAGCCAGACAGGGAGCATCCCGGCGGCCAGAGCGCCGCGGGCGTCCATCTCCAGGCTGTCGCCCACAAATGCGCACTGCCCCGGCTCGCAGCCGGCCTTTTGGGCGCAGAGGGCAAAGAACCTGGGCGCCGGCTTCTCCGCGCCGGCCTCCTCGCTGCTGACCATAAAGTCCATGGCCTCCAGCACGCCCAGCCGCTCCAGCTTGGCGAACTGGTACTCGGCGGTCATATTGGTGCCCACCCCCAGGCGGAACCCCTGCTCCTTCAGGGCGGCCATACAGTCCGCCAGGCCCGCTCCGGGCTCCATGGCGTCCAGAAAAGTAGACCAATAGAGCTCCGCCATCCGGGGAGCCCCGCCCATGTGCCGGCCCAGCTCCTCCAGCATGATCTGATAGCGGATGAGCCGGTTGTGGATGGCGGCGGTAACAGAGCCCACCCGCTCCTGCAAGAGCTGGTTTCCCCGCTTGTGCAGGGCAATGAACGCATCGGGCGTCAAGCCATAGGCCCGGCAGGCGTACGCCGATACTGCGCGGAAAGCCGCCTGATGGGCCGCATCGTAGTCATAGAGCGTATTATCAATATCAAACAGGAAAGTCTTTATCATAGCTCTGAAGTATTGTCCTATCATTGTCAGACTTTTATCATACTATATCACCAAATTTTGCCCTCGTCAAGAAAAAATCCCTGTTCTTTCCAACCAAATTCCATCAAGACCAGTCAATCCGCGGTTAGCGGACGATAATCCGCCTGAAGCGAACAAAAATCCAGAAATTGTAAGAACCGGCGCATAGGCGCAAGGGGGTCCGGGAGCAGATCCGGACCCCCTCAGACGGGGCGATGGGACAGGAGCGATCAGTCGTCCAGCAGCCCGGCCTCACGCATGGCCTTCTCCATCTCCTGCTCGCTCATGATATTGCGCAGGCCCAGGACCGTGGCGCCCTTCTTCTTGGCGTCCTCAAAGGTGTTGGCAAAGTTGCGGGCGCAGAACACCACGTCGTACTGGGGAGCGGCGGACTTGCCCTCGGCCAGGGCGCAGTGGTGCAAGGTGGCGGGGGTGATGCTGTGCTTTTTGAGGACCTTCTGCAGGGTCATCTTCATCATCAGGGAGGACCCGGCGCCGTTGGCGCAGCACACCATAAACTTCTTGTTGTCCAGCTTAGCCATAATTTTTCTCCTTTTCCATGTTGTTCCATGTTGGTTTTGTTCAGCGTATTCTCATCCCGCCGGGACCAGGCCGGCCCCAGCGGGAAAAAGACAGGGGAATGCGCGGGGAATTAATCGTCATAGGGCCCCTTGATGCCCTTGTACTGCTTGTAGGCGTCGTAATCCTCGGTGATGAGGAAGTAGCCCTTGGGGTCCATGCGGTACTCGATCTGGGGGATGGCCAGCAGGATCACCGCCACGATGGCCACGCCGATATAGCCCAGGTACTTCATGATGACGGTGAACACCGGCCACACGGTCGCCCAGTCGAACATGCCCAGGTAGCCGCCGTGAGCGGCCAGGCCGCACCAACCGGCAATCAGCGCTGAGCCGAACACCTGGCACAGGCCCACGAAGAAGGGGATGGTCAGGCAAGCCTTGAGGCCGCCCTTTTCGTTGGCAACCAGGCCGATGGTGGCGTTGTCGAAGAACACGGGCACGAAGCCGCAGATGATGATGGTGGGGGAACCCATGACGATCAGGGCGATGATGGCGACCAACTGGCCCACAAGGCCGGCCAGGAAGCCGAAGGTCACCGCGTTGGCATCGCCGAAGCCGTAGCAGACCGCGCAGTCCACGCCGGGGACGGAGGAGGGCAGCAGCTTATCCGCGATGCCCTGGAAGGAGGCGGTCAGCTCGGTGACGAAGGTGCGCACGCCCAGCTGGAGGATCGCCAGGTAGACGGCGAAGTTCAGGGACTTGTCGAAGCACCACCACACGAAGTTCATGTTCTCGCCGATCTCGCCGGTGCTCACGAAGTAGGGCTTGCCGATGATGGCCAGGATGGTGCCGAAGAAGGCGGTCATCAGAATGGCGGTACAGACCATGTTCTCATTAAAGATGGAGAAGAAACCGGGCATTTCCAGCTCGCCCACCTTCTTGATCTCCTTCTTGCGCTTGCCGCCGTTGGTGCCGAAGAGCTTGTCGGCCAGGAAGTAGCCCAGGCGGATGCCGAACATCTGCTGGTGGGCGATGGCGAAGCCCGCGCCGTCGCTGAGCTCCTGCATGGGCTTGATGGTCAGGTTGGAGCCTACCGCCCAGTACGCGCCCAGCAGGATGGACATGACGATCATCATGGGGACGGGGACGCTGGCACCGTCTCCCGCCAGCATGGGCAGGGCGAAGATCAGCAGCCAGATGGCGGTGGCCGCCTGCTGCACCTGCACGTGGCCGGTGGTGAACAGGGCGCGGCACTTGGTGATCTTGTTGAAGCGGACCAGCAGGATGTTGATGATGAACGCGATGAGCAGCAGCATCATGGTGTCGGCAAAGGTCTTGCCGATGCCCTCCATGGCCTCCTGCACGGCGTTCTGACCATAGTAGGGGTCAATGACGCAGGCGGAGAGATTGAAGCGGTCCTTCAGACCCGCCAGGATGGGGCGGAAGGTGCTGGTCAGGCCGCCGGAGCCGGCGTTCAGGATCAGCATGCCGATGATCGCTTTCAGGGTGCCGCCCAGGGTGTCGTACCACTTCTTGCCCATCAGGGTGTAGCCCAGCAGGGTCAGGAATCCCACCATGTAGGGGGCCTTCTGCAGCACGTATGTGGCAAAGAAATCCCAGATGGATTTCAGAATATCCAGAACTACCATTACATAAACCTCTTTTCACTTTTGTACGGGGGGAGCGTCAAAGCTCCTCGGCGGGTGGGTACTTTGCCTCGGCGGCCAGGATGTCGTCCGGCGTTTCAGCGGCCATGAGGGCGTCCAGCAGCGGCTCGTTGGTGAAAATGCCCATCAGCTGCTGCATGTTGTCCAGATGCTCGTCGGGGTCCACGGCGGCCAGGGTGAAGAACAGCCGGGCGATCTTCCGCTCGCCGTCCTCATCCGTACCGAAGTCCACGTCCTGCTTGACCCGCATGAAGCCCACGGAGGTCTTTTTCGCGCCGTTGGCGCCCTCCTGGGAGTGGGGCATTGCTACATAGTGGTCATAGACCACGTAGGGGCCATACTTGGTGATGCAGTCCACGATCTGCCGGTAGTAGTCCTCGCTGACATACCCGGTCCTGACCATAGACTCCGTGCTCAGCTTCACGGCCTCCTGCCAGGAGTCCACGCTGTCCACGAATTTGTAATGGCCGCGCTCCACGATCTTCTGCAAAAGTGTTGCCATAGAAATCTCCTCTCTTTCCTCATAGTATCACATAAGCCATGGCTGTTGCAACGTCAAAATATCATTTTCCGGGGGCCGTCCGGCAGAAAATTCTGCCGGACAGCGCCAGGCCCGCTTACAGGCAGGAGCGGTAGGGGATATTCTGAGGCGCCTCGAAGCAGTCGGCAAAGCCTCTGGGGTGGTGGTAGTAGATCTTGTCCTTGTCCATGGGATAGGTGTACTTGCCGCCCACCTGCCAGAAGAAGGGGTGGAACTGGTACTCGTTGCGGTCCTTCTTGAACTCGTAGAGCAGCTTGATCTCCTCGCAGTCGGCCTGGAAGTTGGTCCACACGTCCCAGTGGATGGGCACCACCACCTTGCACCGCAGGTTCTCCGCCATGCGCAGGATGTCGGTGGAGGTCATCTTGTCCTGCATGCCGATGGGGTTCTCGCCGAAGGAGCCGAAGGCCACGTCGATGTCGTAGTCCTTGCCGTGCTTGGCAAAGTAGATGGAGAAGTGGGAGTCGCCGGAGTGGTAGATGTTGCCGCCGGGGGTCTTGACCAGGTAGTTGACAGCCTTCTCGTCCATGTCCGTGGGGCACTTGCCGGTCAGTTCCTCCCGGTCCGGGCCGGTGGAATCGGTGGTGACGATGCAGGTGCGGTCGAAGCTGTCCAGGCAGACGATCTCAAGGTCCTTGATCTTGATCACGTCGCCGGGTTTGACGGTTTTGCACCGCTCCTCGGGCACGCCCCACTTCACCCAGGTCTCCACGCTCTTCTTCGGGCCGATGAAGGGGACGGGGATCTCTTTGCCGTTCTCATCGGTGGTGGTCATGTTGCTCTGGAGCACGTGGGCGGCCCACTCGGCGGACATGTGGTCCTGGTGGTAGTGGGTGGCCAGCACCGCGTCCACCTGCTTGAAGGCGAACGGGTCGATGACGAAGGGGACGTTGCGCAGGTTGGGCTGCATGGCGCGGGCCCCGCACATGTTGGCCATCTGGTGGCCCACGGCCATCTGGCCGTTGCCGTGGGTGCGCTTGCCGTTGCCGCACCAGAGGTCGATGGTGATGTTGGCGCCGCCGGGGGTCTTGAACCACACGCCGGTGCAGCCCAGCCACCACATGGCCACGTTGCCGGGCTGGACAACTTCATTCTCAATGTCCTCCACCAGCCAGGTGCCCCACTCAGGGAATGTGGACATAATCCATTTCTCACGGGTCATCTCAGATACTTTACTCATGTCTTCCTCCTTGCGAATCTTGATTGACTGGAATGCCGCTGGGTTGTTGAAAGCTGCGCTCTTGTTTGTTTGCGTTTTTGTTATATCAGAAAGAACAACGTCTTTCAACCGTGTTTTATGTTCGTTTTGAGCGCAAACGTTCGTTTTTAACGTCGGTTACGAGCGTTTTGTGCGTTTTTACCAAAACATTTCAGAGGAGAATCATTTAACAAATGGCAATTTATACCAAATTATTTCAATTATCAGCCGATTTTTGCGGGACTATTATGGGCCATCGCCGTCATTTTGCTGAATTTTTCTTCAAAAAATATTTGCAGAAAACGACAAAAAACTATTGCAAACAGGATAGAAGTGTTTTATAATCGAACATACAAAAGAAAAGCAGGCGCTCAGCAAATGTTCGAATAAACAACAAACAAGGAGGAAGGCGTTTTGAAAAAGTATACCATCGGACTCTACGAGAAGGCGATGCCCCCCAGCCTTACCTGGCGGGAGAAGCTGGCCTTTGCCAGAGACAGCGGCTACGACTTCGTGGAAATCAGCATCGACGAGAAGGACGAAAAACTCGCCCGCCTGGACTGGACCGCCCAGGAGCGGCGGGAGCTGGTGGACGCCATGCAGGAGGTGGGCCTGCCCATCCGCAGCATGTGTCTGTCCGGCCACCGGAAGTACCCCCTGGGTTCCGCCGACCCCGCTGTCCGGGAGCGCGGCATGGAGATCATGGAGAAGGCCGTGGCGCTGGCGGACGACCTGGGCGTGCGCATCATCCAGCTGGCAGGCTACGACGTCTACTATGAGGGCAGCACGGCGGAGACCAAGGCGCTGTTTCTGGAGAACCTCCGGAAGGCGGCGGAAATGGCCGCGGTGAAGGGTATTCTCTTAGGGTTTGAGACCATGGAGACGGACTTTATGAACACCGTCTGGAAGTCCATGTTCTACGTCAACGCGGTGGGCAGCCCCTATTTGGGGGTGTACCCCGACTCCGGCAACCTGACCAACGCGGCCCTGACCGGGAAGGCCAGCGTGCTGGAGGACCTGAAATCCGGCAGGGGCCATATCGTGGCCATGCACCTGAAGGAGACCGTGCCGGGGGTATTCCGGGAGGTTCCGTTCCTGACAGGCCACGTGGACTTTGAGAAAATCATCCGGACAGCCTGGGAGCTGGGTGTGCGCCGGTATGTGACCGAGATGTGGTATACCGGTAATGACGATACCTGGAAGGACGACATTCACTTTGCCTGCCGGAGCATGCGCGAGCTTCTGGACCGGCAGGCGTAAAGCGCGTATAGGCAAGCCCATTCCCGCTCATGCTGATAGGGTGAGATCCCGCCTTGTTTGTTTGCAGTATTATGTACAGGAGGCCCCGTTTTATTTATGAAAGTCGAAAAGAAAGTCATTTCCCATCTGAATAAGTGCTATTCCATGTGCCAGCTGACCTATCAGGGCCAGCGGCGCTTTCTTGTGGCTGCCGAGAAGCACGACCCCTGCTATCTGTTTGCCGAGGACGGCACGCAGCTGGAGACCGTGTGGACAGAGCCCGGCGGCGTCATGACCATGGCCCAGGTCCCCGGCACGGACGGGCAGTTCCTGGCCACCCACCGGTTCTATTCCCCCAACGACTCCAAGGACGCCAAAATCGTCCTTGTCACCCCCAAGGGCAAGGACGACTGGTCTGTCCGCACCCTCTGCCAGGCCCCCTTTGTCCACCGCTTCGGCATCCTGAACCGCGGCGGCGTGAACTACCTGCTGGTCTGCTGCCTGAAGTCGGACCACGAGTACAAGGAGGACTGGCGCTTCCCCGGCGCGTGCTATGCCGCCGTGCTGCCGGAGGATTTGTCCGCTTTTGATGAGGATCACCCCCTGCCCCTGACAAAAATCAAGGACAACTTGCTGAAAAATCACGGATATTCCACAATTAGGGTTGACGGCTATGACGCCGCCGTGGTAGGATGTGAGGAGGGAACTTTCCTGTTTATTCCACCGGAAGCGCCGGACAAATCCTGGGAGATCAAGCATCTGTGCGGCGTCCCCGCCAGCGACTCCGTACTGCTCGACTTTGACGGCGACGGCCAGCTGGAGCTGGGCACCATCAGCCCCTTCCACGGCAGCTCCATCACCATTTACCATCTCGATGTCCACGGCAACTACGTCCCCCAGTGGAAGTACCCCTGCCCGGAGGCGGAGACGGAGATGGTCCACGCCACCTGGGCGGGGATGCTGCTGGGCAGGCCCACCTGGACGGTCGGCTGGCGCAAGGGCGCCAAGAACACCATTGCCATCACCTATGAAAACGGCGCGTATCAGACGGCGCTCATCGATCAGGACACCGGCTGCGCAAACCTGATGCACTTTGTCAACAAGGACGGGCAGGACGTGCTTGTGGGCACCAACCGGGAGATCGACGAGGTCGCCATGTATACCATTACTGCGTGAAGGGAGAACGTATCAACATGCTGGAAGAACTGAAAATCAAGGTCTACGAAGCGAACATGGAGCTGCCCAGGCGGAACCTGGTCACCTACACCTGGGGCAATGTCAGCGGCATCGACCGGGAGAAGGGCCTCTTCGTCATCAAGCCCTCAGGGGTGGAGTACGAGGACCTGAAGCCGGAGGACCTGGTGGTCATGGACCTGGACGGCAACAAGGTGGAGGGCGAGATGAATCCCTCCTCCGACACCAAGACCCACCTGATCCTCTACAAGGCCTTCCCCACCATCGGCGGCATCGTCCACACCCACAGCCCCCATGCCGTGGCCTGGGCCCAGGCGGGCCGGGACATCCCCGCCTACGGCACCACCCACGCGGACTATTTCTACGGCCCCGTCCCCTGCGCCCGGAACCTGACGCCGGAGGAGATCGAGGCGGATTACGAGACCAACACCGGCCACGTCATCGTCGAGACCTTCCGGGGCCGGGGCATCGACCCCGCCCACGTCCCCGCCGTCATCTGCCGCAACCACGGCCCCTTCACCTGGGGTAAGGACGCCGCCCAGGCGGTGTACCACTCCGTGGTGCTGGAGGAGGTGGCGAAGATGAGCATGTTCACCGAGGCCATCAATCCCAAGGTGGGCCCCGCTCCCCAGTGCATCCAGGACAAGCACTTTATGCGCAAGCACGGCCCCAACGCCTACTACGGACAAGGCAAAGCATAAAAAATCATATAAGGAGGAAACAGCATGACTTCTGACGAAAAGAAAGCCCTGCAGCTGACGGCTGTCAGTGTGCGGGAGGGAATCCTCACCAGTACCCACGGCGCAAAGGCCGGACATCCCGGCGGCAGCCTCTCCGCCGCCGACATGTTCACGTATCTCTATTTCAAAGAGATGCGGATCGACCCGAAGAACCCCCGCTGGGAGGACCGGGACCGCTTCGTCCTCTCCAAGGGCCACACCGCCCCCGGCCTGTACGCCGCCCTGGCTTACCGGGGCTACTTCCCCGTGGATAAGCTGCCCACCCTGCGCCACATCGACTCCCCCCTGCAGGGCCACCCCAACATGAACACCGTTCCCGGCGTGGACATGTCCACCGGCTCTCTGGGCCAGGGCCTGTCCGCCGCCGCCGGCATGGCCAAGGGCGCAAAATTCCTGGGCAAGGACATCAACGTGTACGCCCTGCTGGGCGACGGCGAGCTGGCCGAGGGCCAGATCTGGGAGGCCGCCATGTTTGCCGCCCACTATAAGCTGGACAATCTCTGCATCATCGCCGATATCAACGGCCTGCAGATCGACGGCCGCACCTGCGACGTGATGAACACCGAGCCGGTGGACGCCAAGTTCGCCGCCTTCGGCTGCGACGTGGTGAAGATCAACGGCCACGATTTTGAGGAGATCGAGTCCGCTTTCGCGAAGTTCCACGCCAACAAGGGCTCCGACAAGCCCACCGTCATCCTCATGAAGACCACCAAGGGCAAGGGCGTGTCCTATATGGAGGACAACGCCGGCTGGCACGGCAAAGCGCCCAATGACGAGGAATATGCCAAGGGCATGGCGGAACTGGCTGCGGCCCGCGCCGCATTGGAGGTGTAATCATGGCTGAAATGAAGAAAGTCGCTACCCGCGACAGCTACGGCAACGCGCTGAAGGAGCTGGGAGCCGCCGCCGCCAATCTGGTGGTTCTGGACGCGGACCTGGCCGGCGCTACCAAGACCAGCGTTTTCCAGAAGGCGTATCCCCAGCGCCACTTTGACTGCGGCATCGCTGAGGCCAACATGATCGACGTGGCCGCGGGCCTGTCCACCATGGGGCTGGTGCCCTTTGCGGCCACCTTCGCCATGTTCGCCGCAGGCCGGGCCTATGAGCAGGTCCGCAACACCGTGGGCTATCCTCATCTGAACGTGAAGATCGGCGCCACCCACGGCGGCATCTCCGTGGGCGAGGACGGCGCGTCCCACCAGTGCTGCGAGGACTTCGCCCTCATGCGCACCATCCCCGGCATGACCGTCATGTGCCCCGCCGACGACGTGGAGGCCCGGCAGATGGTCAAGGCCGCCTATGAGATGCAGGGCCCCGTCTATATGCGCTTTGGCCGCGCCGCCACCCCCGTGTTCCACGAGGAGAGCTATGCGTTCCAGATTGGCAAGGGCGAGGTCATCCAGGACGGCGCGGACATCGCCATTATCGCCACCGGCATCATGGTCCCCGAGGCCATCGAGGCGGGGAAGGCTCTGGCGGAGGCCGGGATCTCCGCCCGGATCATCAACATGGCCACCATCAAGCCCCTGGACGAGGAGCTGGTGCTGAAGGCCGCCAAGGAGTGCGGGAAGATCATCACCGTCGAGGAGCACAGCATCATCGGCGGTCTGGGCGAGGCCGTGTGCTCCGTGCTGGCGGAGAACTGCCCCGTTCCTGTCAAGCGCATCGGCGTCAACGACGAGTTCGGCCACTCCGGACCCGCCGCCGCGCTGCTGAAGCAGTTCGGCCTGTGCGCGGACAATATTGCCGCCCAGGCGAAGAAGATGCTGGGCAAGTGATTGCTTCATAAAAACCAGGTCCATGGGGCGCAGGCAGCGCCGCGCTCCATGGATCTCTTCTTCATACGCTGCGTCTGTCGTGACAAATGACACATCCGATAAACGTCAGTATGCGTTAGAAAGAGGTATTATTATGACGAAAATCAGCCCATCTGTTCTGTCCGCCAACTTTGCCAATCTGGGCGCGGACTGCCGCGCTGTGCTGGACGCCGGAGCGGATATGATCCACTTCGACGTGATGGACGGCCGCTTTGTCAACAACATCAGCTTCGGCCTGCCTGTGCTGGAGGGCCTGCACAAGGCTCTGCCCGACGCCTATATGGACGTACACCTGATGATCAGCGACCCCCTGGCCTATGTGGGCGAGTTTGCCGCCGCCGGGGCGGACTGCATCACCTTCCATCTGGAGGCCGGCAGCGATATCACAGCCACCATCGCCGCCATCCGGGCCTGCGGCTGCGGGGCCGGGCTCAGTCTGAAGCCCGGCACGCCGGTGGAGGCGCTGTTCCCGTATCTGGATGAGCTGGCCATCGTGCTGGTCATGGGCGTGGAGCCGGGCCACGGCGGCCAGAGCTTCCAGCCCGCCGCCCTGGAGAAGCTGCGCAAGCTGCGCGCCGAATGTGAGCGCCGGGGAATCCGCCCGGACCTCTCCGTGGACGGCGGCGTGAAGTTCGCCACCACCGCCCCCCAGTGCGTAGAGGCGGGGGCCACGGTGCTGGTGGCCGGCAGCGCGGTGTTCTGCGCGGAGGATGTGGCCGGAGCGGTGCGGATGTTCAAGAGCCTGTAGGCGAGGCAGGCCGCTGCCGGAGGTTTCAGCATGTCAGAAAAGAAAAAGTCCAAAGGACCCTTTACCGCCTCGTTCATTTATACGGATGAGATCCTGACCGATTTCATGGCGGTGTATAACCTGAAAAAGCAGGTCCATCCGGGAACCCGTGTCGTGTGCGCGCTGGGCGGTCTGGCGGGCATCCTGTACTTTGGCTATATGCTGTACGCAGACGGGGCGAGCGTGGCCAGGGTCGGCTATCTGGTGACCTGCTCCCTGCTGCTGCTGGTGGCCGTGTCCGGCGGACGGGACCGCAGCGACGGCACCACGGACAAATACAAGCAGTATTACGCCGGGCGGAAGGTGGACTTCCGCATTGATGAGGAGGGCGTGTGGATGCAGCTGTCGGACCAGAAGAGCCAGGCCCACAGCGCCTTCAGCCAGATTTATTCCCTGTGTGAGACCGACAAGTGCTTTTATTTTATTATCAAAGGCAAGGCGTACTATATTATTTCCAAGCAGGCTGTCTCCGGCGGCACGCCGGAGGAGCTGGCGTCCTATATGCAGAGCCATTGTCAAAAAAGGTTTCTGCATTACAAGGTTTGACCGGCAGCAGCGCAGCAGGGCGCGTTTTCCCCAGGCGGGGGAGACGCGCCCTGCGCTTTTTTCGCTCTGCCCGTATGCAGCCGTTTTGTAAAATACAGCAGGGCTCCTCAGGGGAAATTGTCTAAAATGACAAAACACACCCATTCATACTTTGGACGGATAGCAAAAACACGTTTTCCATGATATAATGGTATAGACTTAGCGGCAGGCGATTCGTTCAGCGCCCCGTGGCTGCGGCAAAAGCGTCACAACTGCGGCCCTGCTGGAGAATAAAGGAGTAGAGCAAGATGGAAATCAGCGTATGGAGGCTGAACCAGGAGAATCTGCCGGGATTCCAGCCGTATCTTATGCCGGAGACCGCGCTGCGCCTGCACCGGGGCGATTCGGGCGTTCTGGCGCTGGGGGTGTCGTCCGGGCGGCATTCCTGCGGGGCCGTTGCCGCATACATGACGGACGGGCGGGCAGAGCTGACGGATCTTTTTGTGGACAGCGCCGTCCGCCGCCGGGGGATCGGCAGCCGGCTGCTGGACGCGCTGCTGTCCTGCCTGGACAGCATGGGCCGGCCACAGATCGAGGCGGATTACGTCCTGCGGGGCGGCGACCTGCTGGGGATGGACCTTTTGCTCATCAGCCGGGGCTTCTGCATGCCCTGGACCCGGTCGAAGGTCTATGCCGTCCCGTCGGAAAATTTGCTGGACAACCGGCTGCTGGGGCGGGCGTTTACCGCCGGCTATCAGACGGCGGCGGGCATCCTGTCCCTGAGCGATGCGCCGGAGAGCGCGGTGCGGGAGCTGGAACAGACCGTCAGCGAGGCGCTGCGCTGGAGCGCCATCAGGGAGCGGGTCAACCCGGCGCTGTCCGCGGTAATGATGCGGGACGGAAAGGCCGCCGCCTACCAGCTGATGGGGGAGACGGCGGACGGCGTGGCGCTGCTGGCCGCTGTCAGCGGGCCCCACGCCCGCCCCGCAGACTTCATCCTGCTGCTGCGGGAGACGCTGAACCGCTGCTGGTATTGGAAGGGCGGCGGGTTTATGGTATATGTGTCGGCGCTGAACGGCAGCTCCGACCGGCTGGCCGCCAGGCTGACGGAGGGGCGGTCTGTTGTATATGAGGAACATGTCTGCCTCCGGGAGGGTGCGGACCGGCAGACAGAGGAGAGGGAGGAAACCATATGATGCAGTACCAAGCGCAGCGGAGAGCGCCCCTGTCAGCGCCCCCGGTACAGAGGCCGGAGGCCAAGGGGCCGTCTCTTCAGGCCCTGCAGGCCGGAGCCGCCCCCACAGCGGAACAGCTGGGGCATCCGGTAGACCTGCCGGGGGCGATCCGGGCAAAAATGGAGGCGTCCTTTGGGATGGATTTGTCCGGGGTCCGGCTGTATGAGAGCCAGACCGTGGCCGACGCGGGGGCGGAGGCTGTGACCATGGGCAGCCGCATCAGCTTCGCGCCGGGAAAGCTGGATTTTTCTTCCGGCAGCGGACAGGCGCTGCTGGGCCACGAGCTGAGCCATGTGGTCAGCCAGGCCCGGGGCGAGGCGGCGGGCAGCGGCTTTCTGAACGACCGCGTCTTGGAGGCCCGCGCCGACCGGGAGGGGGCCATGGCCGCCGCGGGGGAGAGCGTCTACTCCGGCCCCATGACGCCCATTTCCGCCTCCAGCGCCGCCCAGGCCGCCGGCCCCATGCAGGCGAAAAAGCCTCTGCAAAAGCTGAAGGACCACCATGAGAAAAAGAAGATACAGAATATGGAGATCTCCGAGCCGAAGGGTGGCAAACGCGGAAGGTACATCGAAGAGACGGAAGATGGGCGCTTTACTGTCGAGTATCCGGGCAAAAATTCGTCGGAGGATATCGCATCCTACAATAGCCGCATGGGCGCGACCATCGGAATGCTGATGAGCGGAATGAGCGACGAGGATCTGCAGGGCAACGAGGCGCTCCAAAGCGCCTTCCTGCCCCAGTATATAAAGGACACAACGGCGCGGCTGAGGGAGCCGGGCGGCGGCAAGCATTCCCTGAATCTTGATATCATCAATGCGGAGCAGCGCGATTATAACCGGCTGCTTCGGGCAAACGTTACGGAGGATATGGTCCGTGAGATGGGGGTTACAAACAGCGATTTGGCTGGGAAGGCGCTGGACAAGGTGGGCTCGCATATCCAGCAGAACGGCAGGCTCAAGTCCCTTCTGCAGGGCGGCGCGAGCGCTATGACTGACGCGGTTGGCGGAGACCAGGAGAAGGCCAAAGCGGGCATCCTGGAGCGCTTTGCGCGAGTGGGACTCGCCCCGGCCCTGAGCAAAAAAGACAAGGAGATCCGCAGGAGAATGGCGGAGCGGGAGCTGGGCCCTGATGCCAAGGAGGATGATATCCGGAAGGAGGTGGAGAACATGGGGCGCCTGAACGTGGGCACCCTGGGTTCCAATATCCTTGACCGGTATGATCACGCGGAGGAGGGGGCGCAGGCCATAAAGGAGGGCAGCTCCCAGGTCATGATCGGTAAAAGGCCGATTAAAACTTCGGTTTTCAAGGGCGGGGACTTGTACAAGCGCAGTCTCGACTGACAGAAACGGGCCGGTACCTGACAGCAGGTACCGGCCTTGTTGCATATGCAGGGATGGCGGCAGGATCGCAAAAGGGACGGGCGGCCTACTCTCCGCCGCCGTCTTCCTTCTTCAGTTGACCGGCAATGTCCTGGAGCATGGCCCGGTTGTATTCGATGTGCTGGGCCATTGCCTGCTCCGCCCGCCGGCCGTCCCCGGCGCTGATCGCCTCCAGCATATCCCGATGCCCCACAATGGTCTCCATCCGCAGGCGGCGCTCCGTCAGGGAGACGAAGAGCTTGACCGCATACGTGATGATCGGGATCAGCTTCGGGACCACCAGATTCTGCGTACACTTGGCGATCGCCACATGGAACAGCACGTCGTTCTCAGAGTGGTCCCGCTCGCTGAGGATATCCTGCTCCACCACAGAGCAGCTCTCCCGCAGCCGCTGGATGTCCTCCGCGGTGGCGTGCTCCGCCGCCATGCGGGCCACCCACGGCTCCATCTGGCCCCGGATCTCCACCAGGTCCATGGCCAGCCGCAGCTGGTCCGGATAGTAGGTGAAGCCCAGCGGGTCGGGGATCTCCCCCGGATTCGGCGCTATATAGGTGCCCTTGCCCCGCCGGATCTCCAGCACATTGCGGGCCACCAGCAGCTTCACGCCCTCCCGGATGGTCCCCCGGCCTACATGGAGCAGCTCCGCCAGCTCAAACTCGCTGGGCAGCTTATCCTCGCCCGTCAGCTGCTTTTCCCTGATCAGACGGGAAATCTGCTCCGCCGTCCGCTCCGGCAGGGAGGCCTCTTTTGTTTTGACTGTCTCAAAAACGTCTTCGTTTACCACAAACCTGTTCCTTTCGACACGGATATTTTGTTCCATTATAGCGGATTTTCCCGAAAGTTGCAAGGCTGAATCAAAAGGAAAATCCGCCCGCTGCATCTGGCGGCGGGCGGACCTTCGTTCAGCGGATCAGATCAGACCCGGCAGGAAGCCCTGGAACAGGCTGAGCACACAGGCAAAGATCAGGATGGACACGCCGGCCACAAAGCCGCCCAGCGTCCAGCCCCGGATGGTGTCCACCTCGTTGAGGTGGAAGAAGCGGGAGATGGCCCAGAAACCGGAGTCATTGGGCAGGGACAGGCCGATGCCGCCGGCGCACACCGCGATGGCGCAGAGGATGGGGGAGACGCCGGAGGTGGCTGCCGCAGTGGAGACAATGGCGGCGGTGGTGGTCAGGGCCACCGTGGTGGAGCCGGTGGCGATGCGCAGCACCTGGGCAATGGCAAAGCACATGATCAGGATGGGCATATGGAAGCCCTGGAGGCCGTCGGTGATGACGTTGGCAATGCCGCAGGCCTTCAGCACGCCGCCGTAGGCGCCGCCCGCGCCGGTGATGAGCAGGATCAGGCCGACCTTATCCGCGCCCTCCGTCATGATCTCCGTAATGGAGCGGTTCAAATGGGGACGGGAGATGAACGCGCCGTAGAGCACGCCGATGGTCATGGCCACGTTCTTGTCGCCCAGGAAGGCCAGAACCTTCAGCAGGCCGCTGTCCGCAGGCAGCAGGAAGGCGGAGAAGGAGCCCACCAGGATCAGCAGGATGGGCACCAGCAGGATGGACATGGCCATGCCCGCGCCCATCTTGGGCTTGGAGACGGCGGCCTTGGCGGCGGTCTCCGCCAGCTCAGCGTCCAGGTCGGAGAAATCCCACTTCCTGCCGGCCTTCTGGTCCTGCTTGTTGACAATGCCGCCGTAGATAATGCCGCCGACAAACATGCCCACCAGGGCGGAGATCAGGGCATAGAAGAAGAAAATGCCGACGTTGATGTCCATGGCGGCGGCCACGGCCAGAGGCGGCGCGGTGGGCAGCACCAGGGCGAAGGTGCAGGTGGTGGCCACGGAGATGGCGCAGCCGTAGGCGGCCATGGAGTAGCCGGTCTTGCGGGAGAGGACCCGGAGCATGGGGGCGAACATGATATACACCACATCGCCGAACACGGGGATACCGGTGATGAAGCCGGCCACGGATACCGCGTACTGGGAGCGCTTGGGGCCGACCGCCTTGAGCACCTTGTCAACAATGTTGTCGATGCCGCCGGACTCATACATGAACATCCCCAGCATGACGCCCAGGCCGGTGACGATGCCGATGGAGCCCAGGGTGGAGCCGAAGTTGCTGGTGACGCAGGCTGTGACATCGGCGATGGAGGAAAAATTCTCCGGCGCGCCGCCGCCCATATAGGTGGCCAGGGCCATCAGGCCGGTGCCGTAGGCGCAGACCAGAAGCGCCACAAAGGGGTTCAGCTTGATTTTGATGATGCAGAGCAGTAATATGGCGATGGAAATCAGAAATACTAACAGCAGCATAGGGGGCCTCCTGTTTGATTAAAATAGGACCTCCCCTGCTCCCACACAGCGGAGATCACACTTCACGCCTTACAACATACCACGTCGGACATCGTATGTCAAATGCTATTTAAAATTTTCCAGATTTTTGGCTACTTGTCCAAATTGTTGGGTTATTTTTTGTATACAACGCCTTGTGTCCCGCTGGCAGTTGTGCTATTTCACCAAATAGCTGCCTGTTTTTTGTCCAAAATGCGGTCTTGCAACATACGACGTCACATGTTAATATGGAGCCGTAAACTCCAAACCATGCTCCCACAATCTTCACACGATCCCTATCTGCGATACCACAGGAAAGGAACGATACAACCTATGCTGACCAGTCAAAAAATGCGCAAGCTTGCCCCTGAGCTGGACCCCCTGCGCCTGGGCACCGGCTGGAAGCCGGAGGACCTGAGCAAGCCACAGATCTTTATTGAGAGCACCTTCGGCGACAGCCACCCCGGCTCCGGCCACCTGGACAAGCTGGTGGCCGCCGCCCGAGAGGGCGCGGCCCAGGCCGGCGGCCACGGGGCCCGGTACTTCTGCACCGACATGTGCGACGGCGAGAGCCAGGGCACCGACGGCATCAACTTCTCCCTGGCAAGCCGGGAGATGATCGCCAATATGATCGAGATCCAGGCCAACGCCACCCCCTTTGACGCCGGCGTCTTTATCGCCAGCTGCGACAAAGGCATGCCCGCCAGCCTCATGGGCCTGGCCAGGGTGAACATCCCCAGCGTGGTGGTCACCGGCGGCACTATGGCCGCTGGCCCGGAGCTGCTCACCCTGGAGCAGCTGGGCATGTACTCCGCCAAGTTCGAGCGGGGGGAGATCGACGAGGAGAAGCTCAACTGGGCCAAGTGCAACGCCTGCCCCAGCTGCGGGGCCTGCTCCTTCATCGGCACCGCCTCCACCATGCAGATCATGGCCGAGGCCCTGGGTCTGACCCTGCCGGGCAGCGCCCTGCTGCCGGCCACCAGCCCGGACCTCATCGAGTACGCACGGAACGCCGGGAAGCTGGCGGTCAAGCTGGCTACGATGGAGAACATGCGCCCCAGCGACATCATCACCATGGACAGCTTTGAAAACGCCATCCTGGTCCACGCCGCCATCTCCGGCTCCACCAACACCCTCCTCCACCTGCCCGCCATCGCCCACGAGTTCGGCATCGAGATCACCGGGGACACCTTCGACCGGCTCCACCGGGGGGCCCGCTACCTGCTGGACCTGCGGCCCGCCGGGCGCTGGCCCGCCGAGTTCTTCTATTATGCCGGCGGCGTGCCCGCCATTATGGAGGAGATCAAGAGCGTCCTCCACCTGGACGCCATGACCGTCACTGGCAAGACGTTGGGGGAGAATCTGGAGGAGCTGAAGCAGAACGGCTTCTATGAGCGCTGCCAGAAGTGGCTGGACGAGGCCAACAAAAAGTACAACCTCAGCCTCACCCGCGCGGACATCATCCGGCCCTACGACCAGGCCATCGGCACCGACGGCTCCATCGCCGTGCTCAAGGGCAATCTGGCCCCTGAGGGCGCGGTCATCAAGCACACCGCCTGCCCCAAGGAGATGTTCTCCGCCGTCCTCAACGCCCGGCCCTTTGACAGCGAGGAGGAATGCATCGACGCGGTCCTCCACCACAGGGTCAAGCCCGGCGACGCGGTGTTCATCCGCTACGAGGGGCCCAAGGGGTCCGGCATGCCGGAGATGTTCTATACCTCCGAGGCCATCTCCTCCGACAAGGAGCTGGGCCGGACCATCGCCCTCATTACCGACGGCCGCTTCTCCGGCGCGTCCACCGGCCCGGTCATCGGCCACTGCTCTCCGGAGGCCCAGGCCGGCGGCCCCATCGCCCTGGTGGAGGAGGGGGACCTCATCCATCTGGACGTGCAGGAGCGCATTCTCGCCATTGTGGGCGTGAAGGGTGAGCGGAAGACCCCGGAGGAGATGGACGCCATCCTGGCCGAGCGGAAAAAGCGCTGGCAGCCCAAGCCGGCCAAATACCAGCGGGGCGTGCTGCGCCTGTTCTCCGACCTGGCGGCGTCCCCCATGAAGGGCGCGTATCTGGAATATAACGGCTGAAAAATACAGAAAGGATTCACTGTGATATGAAAGGCATTCAAGTACAGGGCGCCGGGCAGGCCAGCCTGGTGGAGCTCCCCCAGCCCCAGCGGGAAGAGGGCTATGCGATCGTCAAGGTCATGGCCGCCAGCATCTGCGGCACCGACGTGAGCACCTTCCGGGGCACCAACGTCAATGTCTCCTCCTACCCCATCGTCATCGGCCACGAGACCGCCGGCATTGTGGAGGATGTGGACGAGAACAACCGGTACGGCATCAAAAAGGGGGACCACGTGGTCCTGGACCCCTACCTCTACTGCGGCAGCTGCTACCCCTGCTCCCAGGGAAAGACCAACTGCTGCGAGACCCTCCACTGCCTGGGCGTCCACTGTGACGGCTCCATGTGCGAGTATTTCGCCCACCCGGTCCACATGCTGCGCAAGGTGCCCCAGGACATGCCCTGGGAGCGGGTGCCCCTGGCCGAGCCCCTGGTCATCAGCATGCACGGCCTCCACACCTGTCAGCTGAAGGCGGGGGAGCACATCGTGATTATCGGCGCAGGGGCCATCGGCCTGCTGGCCGGCATGGGGGCCCTGGCCTATGACGCCGTGCCCATTATCGTGGATGTGGTGGACGAGCGGCTGGAGCTGGCCCGGTCCTACGGCATCCCGTATACCGTCAACCCGGCCAAGGAAAACGCGGTGGAGCGGGTGATGGAGATCACCAAGGGCCGGGGCGCGGAGTGCTGCATGGAGGCCTCCGGCTCCGACGCCGGCGTGCGCAGCACCCTGGACTACGCCGCCTACACCGGGCGCATCGCCCTGACCGGCTGGCCCAAGCACGAGATCTCCCTGCCCACCAACCTGATTACGAAAAAGGAACTGCAGGTCCGCGGCTCCCGCAACGGCGCGGGCGAGTTTGAGGAGGCCATCGAGCTGATCTACTCCGGCAGGGTCCCGGCGGAAAAGATTATCTCCAAGGTGGTTTCCTACACAGAGCTGCCCCATATGCTGGGCGAGCTGAGCGAGCACCCCGGCGACTATCTGAAGGTCGTGGGCCTGTTTCATACGGAGGGTTGATACATGACGAATTTATTTGATATTCAGGGCCGCAAGGCCATTGTGACCGGCGCTACCCGGGGCCTGGGCTGGGGCATGGCCGAGGGATTGATGGAGGCCGGGGCCGAGGTGGTCATCTGGGGCTCCTCGGAGAAGGTGGAAGCTGTGGCGGAGGCGTTCCGGAGCCGGGGCTTTGCCTGCCACGGCGTGTCCGCCAACCTGACTGACCGGGAGAGCCTGCGGGCCGGATTCGCCCGCTCCCTGGAGCTGCTGGGCGGCAAGATCGACATCCTGGTCAACTGCGCCGGCATCCAGCGCCGCCACCCCAGCGAGGAGTTCCCCATGGAGGACTGGGACGCCGTGCTGGAGGTCAACCTCACCGCCCCCTTTGAGCTGTGCCAGCTGGCGGGCCGGGAGATGCTGAAGGAGGGATATGGCAAGATCATCAACATCGCCTCCATGCAGTCCTTCTTCGGCGGCTTCACCATTCCGGCCTACGCCTCCGCCAAGGGCGGCATCGCCCTGCTGACCAAGGCCCTGTGCAACGAGTGGGCCGGGCGGGGCATCAACGTCAACGCCATCGCCCCCGGCTATATGGCCACGGAGATGAACACCGCTCTGCTGGACCCGGCCAACCCCCGGTACAAGGAGATCACCGACCGCATCCCCGCCCACCGCTGGGGCGGCGCCAAGGGCGAGGACATGAAGGGCCCCTGCCTGTTTTTGGCCAGCCACGCCTCCGACTACCTCAACGGCGCGGTCATCCCCGTAGACGGCGGATACGCCAGCAAATAAATCTTTCATCGAGAGGTGCTGTGAAATGAACGCATTCAATCAAAAAATCTCTGACATCGGCGTTGTCCCGGTCATCAAGCTCAGCCATCCGGAGCGGGACGCCGCGCCCCTGGCAAAGGCCCTGTGCGCCGGCGGCGTGCCGGTGGCGGAGGTGACCTTCCGGGCCGCCGGGGCGGATACGGCCATCCGCCTCATGCGGGAGGCCTGCCCGGAGATGATCGTGGGTGCGGGCACCGTTACCACCAAAGCGCATATCGACGCCACCATCGCCGCGGGAGGACAGTTTATCGTCACCCCCGGCTTCGACCCGGAGCTGGTGGCCTACGCCCAGGAGAAGAACATCCCCATCTACCCCGGCTGCACCACGCCGACAGACTACCACGCCGCCCTGAAATTCGGCCTGGAACTCATCAAGTTCTTCCCCGCCGAGCAGTCCGGCGGTCTGGCGAAGATCAAGGCCATGAGCGCCCCCTTCCCCCAGTTCAAGGTCATGCCCACCGGCGGCATCTCTCTGAAGAATCTGGCGGACTATATTGCCGCGCCGGTGATTGCCGCCTGCGGCGGGTCCTATATGGTGACGGCGGACCTGATCGACAACCAGAAGTGGGAGGAGATTTCCAGGCTGTGCCGGAAATCCAGGGACATTGTGGAGGCCGCCCGCCTGGGGACCGCGGTGAAGGATATGCCGGACGGCGCGCTGTCCGCCAGCGCGCCGGCAGCGCCCGGACAGTTTGCGGAGCAGTCCACGGAAACTGCACAGAAAATTTGAGGAGGAACTGACAGCATGGGTAAGATCGTAACCTTCGGCGAGCTGATGATCCGGCTCCAGCCCTATAATTATGAGCGCTTTGTCCAGGCCGACCACCTGGAGTTCTCCTTCGGCGGCGGCGAGGCCAATGTGGCCGTCAGCCTTGCCAACTACGGCCTGGACGCCGCCTTTGTCACCAAGCTGCCCGCCCACGCCATCGGCCAGGCGGCGGTGAACTCCCTGCGGCGCTACGGCGTGGACACCAGCAAGATTGTCCGGGGCGGCGACCGGGTGGGCATCTACTTCAACGAGAAGGGCGCTTCCCAGCGGGGCAGCGTGTGCATCTATGACCGGGCCCACTCCGCCATCCAGGAGGCCCAGAGCGCCGACTTTGACTGGGATAAAATCTTTGAGGACGCAGAGTGGTTCCATTTCACCGGCATCACCCCGGCTCTGGGCCCCAACGTGGTGGACATCTGCCGGGAGGCATGTAAAGCCGCCAAAGCCAAGGGCATCAAGATCTCCTGCGATCTGAACTACCGGGGCAAGCTGTGGACACGGGACCAGGCCCGGGCGGCCATGACCGACCTGTGCCAGTATGTGGACGTGTGCATCTCCAACGAGGAGGACGCCAAGGACGTGTTCGGCATCGAGGCGGAGGCCACCGACATCTATGCCGGGGAGATCAACCGGGAGGGCTACAAGAGCGTGGCCAAGCAGCTGGCGGACCGGTTCGGCTTTGAGAAAGTGGCTATCACCCTGCGGGAGTCCCACTCCGCCTTCGACAACGGCTGGTCCGCCATGCTCTACGATGTGAAGAGCGGCGAATACTGCTTCTCCAAGAAGTACGAGCTGCACATCATCGACCGGGTAGGCGGCGGCGACAGCTTCGGCGGCGGGCTGATCTACTCCCTGCTGACCGGCAAGGACACCCAGGCGGCGGTGGAGTTCGCCGTGGCGGCCTCCGCCCTGAAGCACTCCGTCGAGGGGGACTACAACATGGTCACGCTGGCCGAGGTGGAGAAGCTGGCCGGCGGCGACGGCTCCGGACGGATTCAGCGGTGATCCCTGCGATAGAAAACTGCATAAGCCAATAAAACGTTGGGCCAGCGGGTAATGTTCTACCCGCTGGCCCGGCGTTTTATTGTTTGACAGCATTCAGGAGGTGGAAAAAAACGGAATATATGGTAAGATAGACGCAAATTATGGCAAACAGCAAAATTTCCGACAAAGCGGCGGAGGACCCTCTCCGCCAGCCTGCGGCTGACAGCTCACACCAAAGGGGGAGGCAGCGCGGCGAAAGCCGTGACGGAGAGGGCTTACTGCCGGCAATTTTGCAGCTCGCTATAGAAACGGAGGTCCCCACAATGTACCGCAATTTGACATCATATCCACCGATGGTGACTGGGATGGAAAACCGCATCCTGACAGGCGCACACATTGAAAATTATGCTGCGCTGCTGCAGCAGGAGGAGCGCGCCCCCGCTACGGTCGAGAAATACAGACACGCCGCCCGCGCGTTTCTGACATGGCTGGATAGCCGGACGGTGTCCAGGGAAACTGCCGCCCAGTGGAAGGCCCATCTGCTGGACCAGCGCCTTACCCCGGCTACCGTCAACGCCAGACTCTCCGCCGTCAACGGACTGTTCCACTTCCTGGGCTGGGACGGCTGCCGGGTCAGGCTCCTGAAGCTCCAGCGCCGCACCTTCCGGGACGCCTCCCGCGATCTCACCCGCAGCGATTACGCCTGCCTGGTGGCGGCGGCCTCCGGTCAGGTGAAGCTGCTGCTGCAGACCATCTGCGCTACCGGCATCCGGGTGTCCGAGGTCCGGTACATCACCGTGGAGGCCGCGCGGGCGGGTCGGGCCAATATCGCGCTGAAGGGGAAGATCCGCACGATCCTCCTGCCCGGAAAGCTGTGCCGGAAGCTGCTCCAGTTCGCCAAAAAACACAAAATCGCCTCCGGTGAGATTTTCCTCACCAAAGGCGGCAAAACACTCTCCAGACAGCGGATCTGGCAGCATATGAAGACATTGTGCGAAAAAGCGGGCGGGCGGCCTTGTCCTCAACTATATCGACGGCACCTGCGTGGAAATGCTCCGTCCGTTCCAACAACACCAGCGGCATCACGGGGGTGGAGTGGGTCACCTCCAAGCAGCGCTGGCGCGCGACCATCTGCTTCAAGGGGAAGCGGCACTATTTAGGCAGCTACTCGAATTTTAACGACGCCGTCAAGGCCCGAAAGCAGGGGGAGGAGAAGTTCCACGACCAATTTCTGCGGGAATTTGCCACCCGGCAGGCGGACAAAAAGCGGCAGAGCGGGAGACAGTGAATGGAACAACAGAACGAATACATAGAAATCGACCTGCTGCGTCTGCTGCGGGCGGTATGGCGGCATATGGCGCTGGTCGTGCTGGCGGCAATTTTGTGCGGCGGCGCGGCCTTTGCCGCGGCCCGCTATCTGGTGCCGGTGAAGTATCAGGCCAGCACGCTGCTGTATGTGAATAACAGCGCGATCTCCGTGGGGAGCACGTCCATCAGCCTGTCGGACCTGTCGGCGTCCCAGTCGCTGGTGGAAACCTATATTGTGATTTTGAATACCCGCCTCACGCTCAACGAGGTCGTTGAAAAGGCCGGGGTGGACTACTCCTTTACAAAGAAGGGCCTATCAAAGGGGGAAGTATCGCTACAGCTATTCTGCGGCGGCAAAGAAGGGGTCCGGTACATGACGGATATGCACTGTCATATTCTGCCCGGTATGGATGACGGCAGCCGGAGCGCGGCGGAGAGTCTGTCCATGCTGGAGGCCAGCGCGGCCCAGGGGGTGGACCGCATTGTAGCCACGCCCCATTTCTATGCCGGGGAAAACAGTCCGGAGGTGTTTTTGTCCCGGCGGGAGCACGCCTATGAGCGGCTCAAGGCCGTGTGGCGGCCCGGTATGCCGGAGAGTGGCTGTTCGGAAAGCGGGCTGTGCGGGAGAACAAGGTCACCATTTTTAACAACGCAATTGATCTGGAGCGGTTCCGGTTCAATCCCAGCATACGGGAGTCAGTCCGCCGGGAGTTGGGATTGGAAGGAAAGTTTGTCATCGGCCATGTGGGACGGTTCTGCATACAAAAAAACCACGATTTCTTGATTGATGTATTCGCTGAGGTGTACCGGCAGAGAAATGATGCTGTTCTGGTGCTAGTGGGAAACGGTGAACTTTTTGATGAAGTCAAGGCAAAGGTGCATCGCCTGGGGCTGGATAATGCGGTGGTTTTTTTAGGTGTTCGCGGTGATGTGGACCGGCTCTATCAGGCTATGGATGTGTTTGTGTTGCCTTCTCGGTATGAGGGACTTGGCATTGTAAATATTGAGGCCCAAACGGCGGGTTTGCCATGCGTTGTGTCGGACGTGGTTCCGTTGGAGGCAAAAATGACTGACCAGATTATTTTTCTCCCACTATACAAAAATGCGGATAAATGGGCGGAGTGGATCTGTAAATACGGCATATCTGACGTGAGAAGTCGCGGGCGGGAGTGGCGAGAAACTAGATTCGATATCGCCTCTGAAGGAAAAAATTTACAATATTTTATGCGAAACGGACGGAGCAGTATGAAAAAAATCAAAGTTTTGCATCTTGAATTATCAGAAAACACGGGTAGTATTGAAGTGTTCCTATACAATCTTTACTCTCATATTGATAGAGACCAGTTCCAATTTGATTTTATTACTCAATCTGATGCACCGGCAAAAGAAAACGAATTTAAAGATTTGGGCGGACATATTATCAAAATATCGTCTTACAAACATCCTGTACGCTATTATCGAGAATTAAAAACGGTTATGGAACGTGGATATGATATTATCCATATTCACAAAAACTCGGCTGCCAACATATTACCTGTTGTAATTGCAAATATAGTGGGGAACGCCACTGCTATTTCGCACTCACATAACACTTCACCAACTAGTGGCGGTAGGATATCCCTGCTCTTGCATAAAGTAAACCGCGGCTACTTGTACAAAGCGATAAAGTATCATTTGGCATGTTCACAAGAGGCGGGGAAATGGATGTATGGAAGTAATAAAGAATTTCACGTTATACCAAACGGAATTGATACTAAAAGATTTGCATTCAACCAGCAAACAAGAAATTTATATCGAAGAGAACTATATAGTGCCGGAATTTGCCGGTAAGCCCTCTCCGTCACCGCCGGAGGCGGGACCGGTTTCTCATCACGCTGCTATCAAAGTATACGGCACCGTACCCTCAATGTAATCGTATTCGCTTGGCATATCTACTGCAATTCCGTAGTTCTCATTGATTCCAGTTCCCGTAATATGGTAATCCCATCTATAATTTAGTGCTTTTCTGCCAAAAACTTGATACGATGTGACTGTATCGACCCTCATTGCAACATAAAAGAAATCCCCAATCGCGCTGTTCCTCTCAGGCGCCGCATATATCCAATATCCTTCCGATTCCCATATGTTACCTACCTGTGTAGCTTTGTTTTTTGTTCCAGGATATGCTTTGAAAAACGAACTAGTGTAGTAATCTTCGGCGAACGCATAAGAATATGTAAGTGAAAAGGGGGTGCTAGGAATGTTTAAATTAAATCCTAACGAAAGCGGATTGTTTCTACTGAAAATTTGACCTTGAAAATCTGTTTGCATGGAAGAGAAATATTCTCCCTGCGGCGTTGAAAGATTAATCTCTCCACAATTTACCCCAAGGCTGCTTCCATCTGTGGTCACCCTACTGCCGCCATAAGGGGTGTATACCGTCCACTTGTCTTTGATTCCCAATGTAAAGCAGAACAAACCTCCCGTCTGATTATTTATCACAGAAGGATAATCCGCGATGGCTTCTATCTGGATATACTCCTTGTATATATCCCCATAAATATTATTTGTTGTTGAATACGACCTTCTAGTGGAAGACGTTGTATCTCGAACTCCTGGCAAAGCAACTTCCTCTTCCAGAACGACATCACTGCTCACAAAAGCGGTATACCAATTGGTATTGTAATTCTCATATGATTCTCTTTTACCAGCCTCGCCGCTAAACCGGACATCGACATATAACATGTTATTAGCATCCTTTTCTTTCAAAACAAATCGAACAAACGATTCGAGATCAAGGACACTCAGCACATCATAGTTTTCATTCCAATCCCTTGGATTTACAAAAGCACCGCTCTCTATAGAAACAGAAACATCAAACGCCTTCCCCTTTTCTCCTTGTCCAGATACAGTCAAGCCGGATTCCGTTAATGCTGCATTGGAACCCGGCAATACAGACACGTCCTCACGCTTGTCCGCAGATAATGTGTCACCATCAGCAGCGTAGTTTTCAAAGTAAGATATAGAAACTTCAAAATTTGCTGCCATCGCCGTAGAGGTCACGCTCATCATCAAAAAAGCAAACACCACAACTAAAAATCCACTTATTTTGCGTTTCATTGTTTTTTCTCCTATTATTATATTTGCGGTTTGAGCCACGATAGCCAGTCGTGTCTCGAATCGCATCGCATCGTTATCAAAGCTGGCGGATTCTCATAGATTTTAAAACCCATTCCGAGACAATTCGCTGGGGTAAACCTCCTTTTTCTGTATTTTATCCCGGAAAGAATTTCCCCAATAAAGCGCAGACTCTTAAAAATTTCATTCTGTTCAAATCTGCCATAACCAGATAATACCATATAAATCTATATTTGTCAATCCGATATATTAATAAAATTTTTTACCATACTACAATATTCATACACCCGAAGGAAAAGAAGATGGCAAAGAAAAACGACAACACCGGCCACTCGTTCCTGGCCTATTTCAAACGTGCCACCAGTTCGCTGGTCGTCCTGCGTCTGTTGCTGGATAAGCCTATGTATGGCTACGAGCTGACCCAGGAGATGAAACGGCGCAGCGGTGGGAATTTCACCATATACTTAAAAAGCAATCAATACCTCACAAATCCAGATACCTTAACCGTATTTCCGGAATTGTTTTTGATCCCCAATCTGTAGTTTCCACTCTCCGGAACTTCAATTGTTGTATCAACCGTTCCGTCCTCTGCGCTGGCATAGTAGAACACTCCATCTGGGTCTATGAGACCAATGTCCAAGCTCGCGTCACCTGGCGAATAGGTCGCATAGATACGAACGGTCTCACCGGCTTCCAGGGGAAAATCCTTATCTCCTTTTGCCCCGGCATAGGGTTTCACACTTACATCAAAGGAACCCGATGCCCGCATAATTGCAGCTGTTTCAGCTACAGCACAGTCATATGTGGCTTCCGCTGCGTCCCTTTCTGCGGCCCCAGCGCTCGTGCAGAGACAAGCGATGATCCCCAGGATGAATACAGCCCGATAAAAGCTCTTATACATGTTTTCACCTCCTTTCACTACTCCCACTCCATATGGATAACATCTGTTTCTAAGCCATTCCAGTCCTCCTTTTCTAACATACTAAAGTCTAACACTTCTGGTTCGCGTTGACTTTGCATAATAGCCGCCCCAATCCCCACAGCAGCGATCATGATAACCGCTATCAGTCCGCAAACGACACCAATGACCCATTTCCTGTTCCTGTTTTCACTTGCGCCTGCTTCCTTTGTTTCTGTGGGGACAGGCCTTTCTCCCTCATCGTTTACCAGATAGTCAATAGTGACTCCATACAGCTTGCTGAGGAAGATCAGATTTTCTGTAGCGGGGAGCGCTCCCCCTGACTCCCATTTGGACACCGCCTGACGGGACACATTCAAAGCCTCCGCCAGCTCTATTTGTGTCAACCCCTTTTCTTTCCGTAGCTGAACCAACTTTTCTTGCATTACCATTTTTTACCTCCCGATTTTACAAAATATCCCATACGATGTAAACCAATTCGAGTTTACATCGGCGCAATTCTGGGTTGCATCCGCTGTTTTTTAAAATTTTCTATACTTTTTAGCCTCCCCTCTCGTGTCCGTGCTAACAAGACATGCCCACCCCCCCTAGATTAGGCGGTGAGCATGCGGTTGAGCGCCAGCAGAATGCGGCAGAGGCCGGTGACCATACTTTGCTATAAATTATGTACTGTACAGAGAGCTGCTTATTCCTTCGACCCATTATCAGACATTTTATGTTCCTGATATGCCTTTACGCAAAAGAAGGCAAATGCAGCAACGGTAGCACCAAACACGATGTCCAGATCATAGACGCTTACCACAGTAGACCACGGGACAAGTCTGTTGGGCGACGCATTTTGATACATAATGCAAGAAATTGACAGCTCAATCAGGAACGTCAGAAATGTCAGCACTGCATAATCACGATATTTCATATGAATCCTCCTTCTTTGATCGTTCAGATCTCTGAGGGCACTGGATGAAGCGCCAACTGCATACCACCGCAAATCCCATATGGAGAATGGTCGCCATGCAGGCAAGATAAAACCCCGCGCTTACGCACTGAACACTCTGGCCCAGGTTAATCGTATCATCCAAATAGGCTCTCTGGGGGAAAACGAAAAACATCCTCGCATATAGCAGGAGCCATATGACATGCATTATTGTCTGAAATTGGACCGCACGCTGCCTAGCCGTCCAAAGACCTGCATAGTAAGCCAGGACAAAAAAGGAGAATAAAGTGTCAATTATGATCTGGCCCGTCCATCCGACCGCATCACCGCGGGAAAACCAGGTGAGCGTGAGTGGATAAAGAGCTGCTGCAAAAGTCAGTGACAGGATTATCCGACCGCATATACCTTTTGACATGATCTCAGAAATGAAAGAAGATTTTGTGTTTACGATGCCCATTATCTCGACTCTCCTTTAAAATGATTCCCAATAGTCACTTTACTCCTCCCCCGCCGATTGGCAATCAGGCGGTTACATCCAGATGCATGGTATAATTTCCGGTAGAAATCTCAATGGCGGACACCTCGCCGTCCTCCAGCGTAATGGCCGCGTCATATTGGGTCAGATCATTTTGCTCAAAGGCCACCGTCAGATGCCAGACAGTCAAACCATCCCGGCTGTCCTTGCTGGCGGACAGGAGCTTTTCCGTCCGCTTGCCGCTGAACTGGCAGTCCAGAAAGCTGTAAGCCAAATACGCCTTTTCGGTGCCGTTGTTGGAAGGCGCGGCGGCGTGCTGTCCATACTCTCTGGGTATGTCCCAGCCAGTTGTAAAGCCCGGATCACCGGCCAAAGCGGCCTCCGTATGATACTGCGCGGTGATCCCCCCGCCGGCGCCAAAGAACACAAATGGTTCTGCGCGCAGTTCCACATTTGAACCAAATGGGCTGGTCACCACCGTAGTCCTGGCTGTAAATTCCTGGGCGCTCCCATCCCGCCGGTCTGTCAGCGTACCGGCATAGACGTGGCTCTGCCGGTGCAGGGCGTTGAGGGACTCCAGGGCGGCGTCCAGGTCGGGCCGGCCGGTATCCACGGCCTCCACCGGCAGGGGAGGCCGCGTCTCGCTGCTGACCGTCAGGCCGCTGGCCATGTTCCAGCTGTACGTCCAGCCAAAGGAGGAGACCATGAAGTTATCGGTAAGCGGGAAGTAGGTCACGCCGTTATACAGGAACAGGGGGTAGTCCGTCTCCAGGGCGTTGTCGATGGAGACGCCGCCCACGATGACGGGACCGACGACACATGTCACGGACACCTTGCCCTTCTTTGCGCCGTGCCCGGTGTCGGGCACATAGGGCCCCCGGTCTTTGCTTCTGTCGATGGACAGGGTTTTTGTAGCGCCGTCCCACGCCGTGGCCAGGCCCATAAACCGGCACAGGTCGTAGGTCATGGGTACATAGGTGATGTCGTTGTACACCAGCAGCGGGTACCGGGCGGTGCTGCTGTCAATCTTCTGCCCGTTCATCACCACAGGTCCTGTGGCGATGGCGGCGGTCATCCCCTTGGCCTGGGCGGCGGGGGTGAGGCATACGAGCAGCAGAACACAGCAGAAACAGGTGAGTATTCGTTTGATTATCATGGCGGCCTCCTTATCTTCTTCGTTTCAGGATAGCCGCAGTATATCACGTAATTTTACAAATGTCAACCTAATTCATATTACACGCATAGACCGGCTGACAGAAGTGGTGTTGGAGCCATGCGTCGCAGTAATTGACCCACACAGAACAGGGCACCGACAGCTGGTAGAGCCGGTCCGGGGCATAGACCGTGCGGTCCGCCAGGGACTGGCCGTGGACGCCGTGGGGGAAGACCCGCAGCTCGTGCTCCACGCCCCGCGCCTGCAGGGCCTCCGCCATCAGAAGGGAATTTTCCAGGGGGACGGTGGTGTCGTCCGCCGTGTGCCAGAGGAACATGGGCGGCGATTTTTTGGTCACCCGTTTCTCCAGGGATACGCTCTCCAGCAGCTCGTCATAGCGGTCCCCCAGCAGGTTGGCAAAGGACGCCTGATGGGCGTGGTCTCCGCTGGTGATGACCGGGTAACATAAAATCACCCCATCCGGGCGGAATGCCGGGGATTTTTTCTTCAGGGGCCGGTAGATTTCAGGGCGGTTCCACATGGTCCCCGCGCAGCCCGCCAGATGCCCTCCGGCGGAGAACCCCAGGGGAATGACCGCCTGGGGGTCCACATGGTAGCGTCCGCAGTTGGTGCGCACGTGGTCGATGGCCGCCAGCAGCTCCCGCTGGGGGATGGGCCACCGGGCCTGGGGGGCCACATGGTAGTGCAGCAGGAACACCGCGTAGCCCAGCCCGGCAAAGCGCAGGGCCACCGGCTCGCCCTCCCGGTCGGAGCGGTACTCGTAGCCGCCGCCGGGGCAGACGATCAGCGCCGGGCGGGGGCGGAAGCCCAATTCCGGAAAACTGTCGGGAACATAGGAGACCAGCCGGGCGGGCTCCGGCCCGCCGGGCACGGTCAGCAGAATGGTTTCATGGAGCATAAACGGTCCCCTTTCTGTATGTACGGTTTATGAGAGTAACAGGGCGGAGCCGGTATCCCGGAAATGGAGCACGCTGCAGGCGCCGGGACCGGCGACAGCGTCCATGCCCGCCATAAAGCGCTCCAGCCGGTCCAGAGGGACAAAGGCCGCCAGGGTGCCCGCAAAGCCGCCGCCGTGGATGCGCACCGCGCCGGCGCCGTCCAGCAGCTCCTCCGCCGCCGCCTGGAGGATGCCCAGGGGCTGGACGCGGCTGTCCTGGTAGTTGGTGGCGTTTTGCAGATACAGGAAGGAGGAGCGCCCGGACTCCCGGACGCATTGCAGGAAGGCGGGGAAATCGCCCTGCTCCAGCGCTTGCATCTGGCGGCAGACCCGCCGGTCCTCATGGAAATAGTGGAAGGCCCGCAGAGCCGCCCGGTCGCCGCAGAGCGCCCGGACGCGGGGCAGGTCCCGGAAAAATTGGTCGTAATCCACGCCCCGCAGGACGTCGTGGCTGAAGCACAGCGCCGCCTGCTGCATCTCCCGCGGAATAGCGGCAAAGTCCTCCACCAGGGAGGCATGGCTGGCCTTGGTGTCGATAATGCACAGGGCGTGGCCGTAGGCGGCCAGGTCCAGGGGGAGATGGGTGATCTCCGGCGGCTGCTGCCCGGCGCAGGGGCCGAAGTCCACGCCGATGACGCCGCCCACTGCGCAGGCCAGCTGGTCCAGTGCGCCGCTGGGCTTGTTAAAATAGACATTTTCCGCATATTGGGCGATTTGGGCCACCTGGGCGGGAGGGAGCGAACCGCCGCAGAAGAGGTGGTTGAAGATAGTGGCGATCAGCACCTCGAAGGCGGCGGAGGAGCTGAGGCCCCCGCCCCGCAGAACGGTGGTGGTGGTATAGACGTCAAAGCCGCGGAGCGGCCCGGCGATCTGGGAAAATTTCTGGGCCAGGCCCCGGACCAGGGCCATGGAGTTTCTGGACTCATCCTCGTGGATGCCCAGGTCGTCCAGGTGGACGGTGGCCATGCGGTGGTTGCGGGATTTGATGCGGATGGTGCAGGAGTCGTTGGGCGTAACGCAGGCGATGGTGTCCAGGTTGACGCTGGCGGCCAGGCCGTGGCCCAGCTGGTGGTCGGTGTGGCTGCCGCCCAGCTCGGCCCGTCCGGGCGTGGAGAAGAGCAGCGCCTCGCTGTCGGGGGCGCAGGGGAAAATTTGCGCGAATTCCTCCGTCAGCTCCAGCAGGCGGACGGCGGCGGCGTCCGCGTCCGCGCCGTAGACGCCGGCCAGGGACTCCCGCGCCGCGCCGCTGTGCAGATATTCCAGTAAGACTTCCCTTTTCATAGTTCTCCCTCCGTTTTCTTCCAGTTCTGCTCTCTGCGTGGTACGTGATAGAAATGGTGTTTTTTATTTTACCATCATCTCCGCACAGATAGCAAGAGGGCATATGAGAGAAATGTCCATTTTTTTATGGCGCGGCGAAAAACTTGTACGCCGGCAGGGCCTGAAAATGCCCCGCCCGCGCTGGTTTCTTACTCCTCCCGCTGCACCTGCCTGCGGAACTGGGAGGGGGAGAGGCCGTTCTGTTTTTTGAACAGGCGGCTGAAATACAGCTGGTCCTCATAGCCCACAAGGCGGCTGATCTCCGCCACTGTGTAATCCGTGTTTTCCAGCAGGCTCTGGGCGTTGGCAATGCGCAGGGCCAGGATGTAGTGCATGGGCGTGACGCCGGTGAAGTCCTTGAAGCTCCGGATAAACCAGCTGGTGCTCATCCCCCGGGAGGATGCGTAGTCCTCCACGCTGATGGGCGTGTAATAGCCCTCCTGGAAGTAGTTGAGGGCCTGGTTCATCTCGCTCTCCACAAAGCTGCTGCGCACCTTGGGGCTGTCCGCCGCCTGCCGCTGGATGAGGATCAGAAGCCGCCGCAGCAGCAGCACCAGCATCTGCTCATAGTTCTCCCGCCGCAGCTGCAGCTCCCGGATCATCTGGCAGAAGAGCCGCTTGAACTCCAGGCTCGTGCCCGTGCGGATCACCTGGTCGCTGTCCGCGATGCCGTATTCCCGCAGGATGTTGCGCACATTGCCGCCGGTGAAGTGTACCCAGAAGACCTCCGTCTTGTCCGCCCCGTAATACCGGTACTTCTGCTCCTCCTTGGGCCGGTAGATCACCACGCTGCCCGCCGGTACGATCCGCTCCTCCCCCTGAAAGAAGAAGTGGGCCTTCCCCGCCGCCACGTACAGCAGCTGGAAGTCCAGCCGGCCCCGCGGACGGTGGGTGGGCAGCACAGGCCGCTCCATGAGCCGGTAGGTCCCGCAGCTGCCCACAAACAGCGGGTGCTCCTTAGTCTTGAAGTCGATGCGGCTGTTGTTCCAATAGGCGCTGTTCATATACATGGGGACTCCTCCATTTGGAAATATTGACAAAACGGCTCCGCAGAAATTGTGCAATCCGTCACATTCTATAACGGCTGCCGTCCTTTGACGGCCCAATTTGTATGTATTGTACCATTTTGTACATATTTTGTCCAATGCAATCTATAGGAGAACCGGCGGGGGGCGCTATATAATACACCTACCCAATCAGAAAAGGAGCGTGCCCCCATGATCGTGCCCAGATACTATGAGGACCTGCGCGTCCTCCATGAAAACACCATGCCCGACCGCGCCTACTACATCCCCGCCCCCGCTCCCCTGGACCCCAGCCAGCCCCGCACTGCCTCCAGCCGCCTCCGGATGCTCAGCGGCCAGTGGCGGTTCCGGTATTTCGACAGCGTCTACGACCTGACGGACCGGTTTTTCGAGCCGGGATACGATGCCTCCGGCTTTGAGGACCGGACAGTCCCCAATGTGTGGCAGACCTACGGCTGCGACAGCCGCCAGTACACCAATATCCGCTATCCCTTCCCCTTCGATCCCCCCTATGTCCCCCAGGACAACCCCTGCGGCGCATACCTGCTGGATTTCTCCTGGGAAACAGACCCCGCCGCCCCTGCCGCCTACCTGAACTTTGAGGGCGTCGACGCCTGCTTTTACGTCTGGCTCAACGGCAGCTATGTGGGCTACAGCCAGGTGTCCCACGCCACAGCCGAGTTCGACGTCACCGCCTTCCTGCTGGACGGCGGCAACCGGCTGGCGGTGCTGGTGCTCAAGTGGTGCGATGGCAGCTACCTGGAGGACCAGGACAAGTTCCGCGCCAGCGGTATTTTCCGGGACGTGTACCTCCTCCGGCGCCCTCGGGACTGCGTGTTCGACTACTTTGTTCAGACCCGCATCGCCGGGAGCTCCGCCCTGGTGGACATCCGCCTGGACTTCCTCCGCAGCCCCGTCCCCGTCCGGGCCACCCTGCTGGACGCCGCCGGGGAGCCGGTTTTTCCGGGCCGGGCCTGGCAGACGGAGGAGGAGGACCCCTGTGCCCTGACCCTGCCGGTGCCGGACCCGGTCCTCTGGAGCCCGGAAAACCCGTACCTCTACACCCTGGTGCTGGAGACGGCGGGGGAGACCATCACCGACCGGGTGGGTCTGCGGGAGATCCACATCGCGGACAACCGGGTCTATCTCAACGGCGCGCCCATCAAGTTCCGGGGCGTCAACCGCCACGACGCCCACCCGGTCACCGGCCCCACGGTCACCCGTGCGCACATGGAGCGGGATCTGATCCTGATGAAGCAGCACAACGTCAACGCCATCCGCACCAGCCACTACCCCAACGCCCCGGAGTTTTACCAGCTCTGCGACGCCTATGGCTTCCTGGTCATCGACGAGGCCGACGTGGAGGCCCACGGCCCCTGGGCGCTGTACTACCGGGAGGACAGCGACGCTGTCCGGGCCAGCCGCTGGAACGAGACCATCGCCGACGGGCCGGAGTGGGTGGAGCCCATCTGCGACCGGGTGCGCAAATGCGTCCGGCGGGACAAGAACCGGCCCTGTGTGGTGGTGTGGTCCATGGGCAACGAGAGCGCCTACGGCTGCGCCTTTGAGGAGGCCCTGCGGTGGACAAAGTCCTTCGACCCCAGCCGGCTGACCCACTATGAGAGCGCCTTTTACCGCGGCGGGCGGCGGACATACGACTTCTCCTGTCTGGACCTGTACAGCCGCATGTACCCCTCCTTCGAGGAGATCGGGGCGTATCTGGACAGCAGCCCGGACAAGCCCCTGGTGCTCTGCGAGTACTGCCACGCCATGGGCAACGGCCCCGGCGACCTGGAGGACTATTTCCAGCTGTTCCACCGCCACAGCGCCCTCTGCGGCGGCTTTGTCTGGGAGTGGTGCGACCACGCCGCGGCCCAGGGGACGGCCCCCGACGGCAGGGTCCGGTACCTCCACGGCGGCGACCACGGGGAGAGGGTCCACGACGGCTGCTTCTGTATGGACGGCCTGGTGTATCCGGACCGCACCCCCCACACGGGACTGCTGGAGTACCGGAATGTCCACCGCCCCGCCAGGGCCTCCCGCCGCCTGGACACCGGGGAGATTTTCCTGCGCAATTACCTGGATTTCACGGACCTGCAGGACGCCCTGACCATCCGCTGGGAGCTGGCCGTGGACGGCCAGCTGCTGCAATCCGGAACCGTGGACTGCCCCTCCATCCCGCCCCGCCGGGAGGAGGCGCTGCCCCTCCGCGTCCAGGGCCCGGAGGAGGGGCAGGTGCATCTGCGGCTGATCTACTGCCAGAAGGAGGACCGCCCCGGCGTCCCGGCAGGCACGCTGCTGGGCTTTGACGAGCTGCCCCTGGGGCAGGGGACCAACCGGAAGGCGGCGGAGCTGCTGGCGGGGCCCTGGGTCACCGGAGCGGCTATGGCGGTGGACAGCCGGGACGACTGCGTGCTGCTGCGGGGGGAGGACTTTCGCTGCCGGCTGGACAAGCGCACCGGCCTCTTCTCCGGTCTGGAGCACCGGGGGACCCAGCTGCTGGACCGGCCCATGGAGGTCAACATCTGGCGGGCCCCCACGGACAACGACCAGTATATTGCGGCCCAGTGGCGGCGGGCCTGCTACCACTGGGCGTCCGCCAGGGCCTACGACGTGGCCTGGCAGCCGGTGGAGGGGGCGGTGCGCGTCCGGTGCCGGATGGGGGTGACGGCGGACACCGTGCAGCGGATTCTGGAGCTGGACACCTGCTGGACTGTGTGGAACAACGGCGTCATCGACCTGGATATGGCGGTGCAGCGGCGGCCGGAGTTCCCCATGCTGCCCCGGTTCGGGCTGCGGCTGTTCCTGCCCGGCGGCATGGACCAGGTGGAGTACTGCGGCCTCGGCCCCTGGGAGAGCTATCCGGACAAGCGGCGGGCATCCTATTACGGCGTGTTCCGGAGCAGCGCGGCGGGGCTGCATGAGGACTACCTCCACCCCCAGGAGAACGGCAGCCACTGGGGCTGCGACTATGTGACCGTGTCGGGGGGCGGCAGGAGCCTGACGGCGGTGTCGCCCCGGCCCTTCTCCTTCAGCGCGTCCGTCTACACCCAGGAGGAGCTGACGGAGAAGCGGCACAATTTCGAGCTGGAGCGATGCGGCAGCACGGTCCTGTGCCTGGACCGGGCCCAGAGCGGCATCGGCTCCAACAGCTGCGGCCCTGAGCTGCTGCGGCAGTACCGGCTGGATCGGGAGTCGTTCCGCTTCCGGCTCCGGCTGCTGCCGGGGACAGGTTCCAACCAATCATAATGTACGCGACAGGAGGGAAAGTATGGACAGAACATATTTGAAATGGTACAACAAGATCGGGTACGGCTCCGGGGATATCGCGGGCAACGTGGTGTACGCGCTGCTGTCCTCGTTTATGATGATCTACCTGACCGACACGGTGGGGCTGAGCGCCGGCGTGGTGGGCTCGCTGATGGCGGCGTCCAAGCTCTTTGACGGCGTGACCGACATCTTTTTCGGCTCCATGATCGACAAGACCCATACCCGCATGGGCAAGGCGCGGCCCTGGATGTTCGGCGGCTTCTTCGGCTGCGCGGCGACGCTGGTGCTGGTCTTCGCCATTCCGGCGGGCATCGGGACCACCGCCCAGTATGCGTGGTTCTTTATCACCTATACGCTGCTCAACGCGGTCTTCTACACCGCCAACAACATCGCCTACTCCGCCCTGACGGCGCTGATCACCAAAAATCAGAGCGAGCGGGTGCAGATGGGCTCCATCCGCTTCATCTTCGCCTTCGGCACCAGCATGCTCATCCAGGCGGGCACCGTGAAGCTGGTCCAGATGACCGGCGGCGGCGCGGCCGGCTGGCGGAACGCGGCCATCCTCTACGCCCTGCTGGGCCTGGCAATCAACTCCCTGTCCGTCTTCTCCGTCAAGGAACTGCCGCCGGAGGAGCTGGCGGAGGCCAAGGCCCCCGGCCAGCCGGAGGAGGCCTACCGCCTGTGGGACGCGGTCAGGCTGCTGGCGGCCAACAAATACTACCTCATCATCTGCGGCGTCTACATCCTGACCCAGCTCTACACGGCCACGCTGAACATGGGCATCTACTTTATGATCTACATTCTGGGGAACGAGTCCCTGCTGGGCGTGTTCTCCATGGCCATCAACATCCCCATGATCGCGGGCCTGATCCTGACGCCTGTGCTGGTGAAACGGCTGGGCGGGATGTACCGGCTGAATCTGTCGGGCTACGCCCTGTCGGCGGCGGCCAGGGCCCTGGTGGTCGTGGGGGCCTACATCGGGAGCATCCCCATGATGCTGCTGTTCTCCGGCGTGGCGGCCCTGGGCATGAGCCCTCTGCAGGGGGATTTGAACGCGCTCATCGCCACCTGCTCGGAGTACACCTACCTGACCCGGCGCAAGCGGATCGACGGCACCATGTACTCCTGCACCTCCCTGGGGGTGAAGATCGGCGGCGGGCTGGGGGTGGCCCTGGCCGGGTGGCTGCTGGACGCCAGCGGGTATATCCCCAACGCGGCTGTCCAGGCGGACTCCTGTATCACCATGCTGTACTTCATGTACCTGTGGCTGCCCATGCTGCTCAACCTGGTCATCACCTTCCTGCTCTCCCGGCTGAAGGTGGAGCAGGCCAACGCCAGGCTGACGGCGGGAAAGACGATGGGATAATACGCAGACACGGAGGGCTGCCCATAGGGGACGGCCCTCCGTGTTTGCAGATGTGGATTTTTCTGCCCGCTTCAGGGGCGGTCGGGCTTCCGCAGATATGCCTCTCTCGTTGATGCCGCCAGCTTTCCGCCGGCAATTTTCAAGACTGCTGTAATCCCCCTGCTCCTGCTTACACCGTCATGGACTCCGACAGCTCCAGCCCCGGATTGTGCTTGAGCAGATAGCCCACCGGCCACTCCCCGGAATAGGCCACCAGGCTCCGGCCCCGGAAGTCCTCCAGCAGCGCCGCGTCGGCGCAGAGGGCCAGGTCCTTGGGCTCCACCGGGCTGGCGGTGATCCGGCGCAGGTGGTCGTAGGGCAGGCCCGTCATCCGCAGCTCCACGCCGTACTCACTGCGCATCCGGTACTGGAAGACGTCGAACTGCAGCGTGCCCACCACGCCCACGATGACCTCCTCCATGCCGGCATAGGGGATCTTGAAGATCTGGATAGCGCCCTCCTGGGCGATCTGCTCCGTGCCCTTGATGAACTGCTTGCGCTTCATGGTGTCCATGGGGCTGACGCGGGTGAAGTGCTCCGGCTCAAAGGTGGGGATGCCGAAGAATTTGAACTTCTTCCCCGGCACGGTCACCGTGTCGCCGATGGAGAAGAGGCCGGGGTCGAACACGCCGATGATGTCCCCCGCGTAGGCCTCGTCGATGATCTCCCGCTCCGCGGCCAGCATCTGCTGGGGCTGGCTGAGACGCAGCTTTTTACCGCTCTGCATGTGCAGCACCTCCGCGTCCCGCTGGAAGCGGCCGGAGCAGACCCGCATGAAGGCGATGCGGTCCCGGTGGGCCTTGTTCATATTGGCCTGGATCTTGAACACAAAGGCGGAGAAATCCGGGGAAAAGGCGTCGATCTCACCGCTGTCGCTCATCCGGCTCAAAGGCGGGGTGGTCATGCGCAGGAATTCCTCCAGAAAGGGCTCCACGCCGAAGTTGGTCAGGGCGGAGCCGAAGAACACCGGGCTGAGCGTACCGTCCCGCACGGCCTGGAGGTCAAATTCCCGGCCCGCCCCCAGCAGCTCCACATCGTCCCGCAGCGCCTGAGCGCGGCTCTCGCCGATGGCCTCCCCCACGGCGGGGTCGTCCAGCTGCACCTCCACGGAGGCGGCTTTTTTCCCGTGGCCGGCGGCGGAGAAGAAGAGGATGCGCTCCCGCTGGCGGTCATAGACCCCCTGGAACTCCCTGCCGCAGCCGATGGGCCAGTTGACGGGATAGGTGTCGATGCCCAGCTCCCGCTCCACCTCCTCACACAGGCTCAGGGGGTCCTTGGTCTCCCGGTCCATCTTGTTGATAAAGGTGAAAATGGGGATATGCCGCAGGGCGCAGACCTTGAAGAGCTTGCGGGTCTGGGGCTCCACGCCCTTGGCCCCGTCGATGACCATCACCGCGGAGTCGGCGGCCATGAGGGTGCGGTAGGTGTCCTCGGAGAAATCCTGGTGGCCGGGGGTGTCCAGAATGTTGACGCAGAAGCCGCCGTGCTGGAACTGCATGACCGAGGAGGTAACGGAGATGCCGCGCTGCCGCTCGATCTCCATCCAGTCGGAGGTGGCGGCCCGGGCCCGCTTTCCCTTGACCTCCCCCGCCTGGGCAATGGCCCCGCCGTAGAGCAGGAATTTTTCCGTTAAAGTGGTTTTGCCGGCGTCTGGGTGGGAGATGATGGCAAAGGTGCGCCGCCGGGTGATTTCGTCTTTCAGGGCAGACATTGCAGTGCCTCCTATTTTTGTATTGTAACAGATTGTACCAATTTACCACATTCCAGCCCGTTTTGCAAGACGAAAAAAGCGCCCGGAACTTCCTCTGCACGCCCCTCAGCCTACCTTCGGACGATCCCCTGATAAAGCCTGTTGAGCAGCTTTCGCAAAGGTCCAAACAGCGCCAGCGCCAGCAGGAAGTTGCCCGCGCAGTGGGCCAGGTCATAGGGGATGCCGCTGATCCACCAGGATACCGCGAAGGCCCATCCCCCGGTAAACCCGTAGAGCGGGGCGCAGAGCAGCCCGAAAAACAGGCCGAATACGCCGGAGAGCAGCGCCCAGCCCAGCGGATGCGTCATCCCCCGCAGCAGCCGCGCCGCCGCGGCCAGAATCAACCAGATATAGAGGTAGTTGATCGACCAGAGATTGACGCCGTACAGCACAAACTCCAACAGTACATAGACGTAGATTGGGTACAGCGCCTTTCTGCCGAAGGTGACGGCAAACAGCATCACCAGCAGAGACACCGGCTCGATATTGGGCAGGCCCGCCATCAGTATCTTGGCCAGAAAGGTCATACCGCCTAAAATGCCGAACAGCACGGTCTCTGCCAACGTCAGCCGCCTCTTATCCAACCGTGTATACCAGGGAGAAGGCATCTCCATCGTTGATAGGCGTCTGATCCACGCTCTGATTTGCGTATTCGCCGCCCTGGTAGAAGGACCAATAGGCCCCGTCTGTCTCAAAGACGGCGGACTCTCCGTCCACCTCGGTGATATACAGGCCGTAGTCGCCCGGCTCGCCCTTCACCAGTCCCTCGGCCTGGAGCACCTCGCCCAGATACTCCTTGTCCGTATGATAGGTAAAGGTCTTGGAGCGCGCATCCCTGTGGACCACCTCCACGGTGATCGTCTTAGCGCCCTCGCTGGTGGCCGGGCGGGCGGCAAACCAAACTCCCGCAAACACGGCGATCAGTACCAGAACCACGGCGGCGGCAGCAAATAATTTCCTATTTTTCATCCTTTTTGTCCCCTCTCTTTTTTGCGGTGTGTCTGGAAACGGAAAAAGCTGCACCCGGCAATGGGTACAGCCAATCGCGGCCTTGCTGGCCGCTGGGCACCCTCCCATGCGCGGGGAGACTTCTCGTGCGTCATATACAGGCAGGTATTCTGGCTCAAGCGTCAAATGCGTCCTTCCGCCTTCCCAGGAAAACTCCCAGTGACATTTATGGAGGGCGCTTCGCTCACACAGCAACGGCATTGCGCGGGATTCACACCCGCTTCCCTGTCATCCCCGTGGGGATATACCTGTATACCACTCTCTATTTGTTTCCAAAACTCGACCACATTATATGGCGCAAACCAAAGAATGTCAAGGGACAGTTTCGTCAAATCTGTCAGCCCCTTGATTTTTTGCGGGATTTGATATACACTCTTGGCACGGACAATTGCGCTCACTGTGACGGCAGATGCCGCGGGCGAGTTTTATTGGCTAAATTCTTCAATGTCTCCACAGACTATCTGCTGGGCCTGGAAGACAGGCCCTGACGCAAAGGAGGACGAATATGGCAGGCAATCGGATCGGAAGAATCAACGAGGAAATCCAGCGGGAGCTGTCGGCCCTGCTGCGGACGCTGAAGGACCCCCGCTTACAAAACGGTCTGGTTACGGTGACCCATGTGGACACCACCAGCGACCTGCGCTGCTGCAAGGTCTACGTCAGCGCCCTGGACAAGAGCCAGGAGGCGGAGGTGATGAAGGGCCTGAAGTCGGCGGCGGGCTATCTGCGCCGGGAGCTGGGGGCGGCGGTGCAGCTGCGGTATACGCCCCAGCTGCAGTTTGTGGCGGACGACTCCATCCAGCAGGGGGCCCATATTCTGGAGATGCTGCGGGACCCCAATGTGGTCAAGCCCGCGAACCCCGCCAACGCGGATATCATATTGGAGGACGGCAAGTGAGCAGCGACATAACAAAAGCCGCCGCTCTGCTGCGGCAGCATAATAACATTCTGATTCTGACCCACCGCCGCCCGGACGGAGATACCGCCGGCTGCGCGGCGGGGCTGTGCGCCATGCTGCGTCAGATCGGGAAGACAGCCTATGTGCTGTACAACCCGGACATCACAGCGTCCAACCGGGGCTATCTGGAGCCGTACTGGGCCCCGGCGGGGTATGCGCCGGAATTTGTGGTGTCGGTGGATATCGCGTCGAGGAGCCTGTTCTTCCCCGCCGCGGAGGAATATTTTGACCGGATCGGCCTGGCGGTGGACCACCATCCGTCCTTTGAGGGCTTCGGCGCGGCGCAGTGCGTGGATGCATCCTGCGCGGCCTGCGGGGAGATTGTCTATGCGATCTGCCGGGAGCTGGGGGAGATTACGCCGGAGGCGGCGCTGCCGCTGTACGCGGCGGTGTCCACGGATACGGGCTGCTTTGTGTACGCCAACACCACCGCCAACACCCACCGGGTGGCGGCGGCGCTGCTGGAGACGGGCATCGACTATTTCGCCGTCAACAAGCGGCATTTCCGCACCAAGAGCAGAAAACGGCTGGCGTTGGAGGCGGACATGCTGGGGAATATGGAATTCTTCCACGAGGGGCGGGGCGTGTTCATGTGCGTCCCCCGCTCGCTGATGGCCCGGCTGGAGGCCACGGAGAACGACGCGGAGGACCTCTCCGCCCTGGCGGGCCTGGTGGAGGGCGTGGACTGCGGCGTGGTGCTGCGGGAGCTGAAGCCGGACGAGTGGAAGATCAGCCTGCGCACCGGCGCCAACGGGCGGGTAAACGCCACCCTGGCCTGTCAGCGCCTGGGCGGCGGCGGCCACGCGATGGCTGCGGGCGCTACGGTCCAGGGATCGCTGGAGGAGGTCAAGCGGCGGGTGCTGGAGGCGGTGGACGCGGTGAAGCTGTCGTGACGCCCTGTGCCGGTCAATCCTATCATGATGGGACAAAGCCCCGCTGTGCATCCGGCGGGGCTTTTCTATTGTACAGCACAGCGCCGCCCCGACGAGATACAGGAACGTTTTCCCCGGCAGCTGACTGTCCTCTGCTGGCGGACACACTAAAAAACTCCACAAAAACTTGTCGGAAATATAGCAGAAAAAGTCTTGAACTTTAGGCTGGGCTTTGTTATAATGAAAACATCTTTGCTTTGGCAGGAACCGCCCGGTTCTTGCCGGAAACCAGGGGGCGTACCCACTGCTGTGCAGCGGCCTGCGTCCCGCAATCTGAGAGGAGGAAGGAACCTGATGCCCAATAATCTGTTCGTCGTGCTGATGGGGATCGGGACCGTCTTCTTCGGCTTGATCTGCATCATCGTCCTGTGTATGGCCATGAGCGCCGTCTGCCGGTCGATGGGCGGCGCAGCGCCTGTCGTGGCAGCGCCCGCGCCCGCTGTTGCAGTTCCCGCCGTTAGGAATGACGCGATCCCGAACCGCCAGGCCATGATTGCCGCCATTTCCGCCGCCATAGCGGAGGACATGGGGACCGACATCTCCGGCATTCGCATCCTATCTGTCAAAAAATTATAATTTTTAGGAGAGAAAAGAGTCATGAAAAAGTACAAGGTGAATGTAAACGGAACCGTCTACGAAGTCACTGTCGAGGCGATGGACGGCGCCGCCCCCGTGGCCGCTGCTCCCGCTGCCGCCGCCCCTGCCCCCGCGGCTCCCGCCGGCGGCGAGAAGGTGACGTCCCCCATGCCCGGCACCATTCTGGACGTGCGCGTGCAGAACGGCTCCGCTGTGAAGAAGGGCGACATCCTCTTCATCCTGGAAGCGATGAAGATGGAGAACGAGATCATGGCCCCCTGCGACGGCACCGCCGCCTCTGTCAGCGTCACGAAGGGCGCCACCGTCGAGTCCGGCACGCTGCTGTGCGTACTCGGTTAAGGCCGCCCGCCAGGAGGGTAAATTTATGGAAGCTATTATGAACTTTATCCAGGAGACCGGCTTCTACCGCATTGCCAGCGGCGACTGGAAGGTGCTGATCATGATGGTCATCTCCTTCGTCCTGCTGTATCTGGCGATCGTGAAGAAGTTCGAGCCCCTCCTGCTGCTGCCGATTGCCTTCGGCATGCTGATTACCAACCTGCCCGGCGCGGGCATGTACCATGAGATCCTGTTCGCCGGCGGACACGTCAACTGGTCCTTCTTCGGCGGCAGCCCCATTACCGCTGAATTTTTGGCGGAATTGGAGGAGCTGGGCGTGTCAGAGGCGGTGCGCAATACTGTCTCCGTGGGGGAGACGATCTCCGTGGGCCTCATCGACGTGCTGTATCTGGGCGTCAAGCTGGGCATCTACCCCTGCCTGATCTTCATGGGCGTGGGCGCGGGCACCGACTTCGGCCCCCTGATCGCCAACCCCAAGACCCTGCTCCTGGGCGCTGCCGCGCAGCTGGGCATCTTCATGACCTATGTAGGCTGCCGGGTCTCCAGCCTGTTCTCCTACGCCCAGGCCGCCTCCATCGGCATCATCGGCGGCGCGGACGGCCCCACCGCCATCTTCGTCACCAGCCGTCTGGCGCCTGAGCTGCTGGGCCCCATCGCCGTGGCCGCTTACAGCTACATGGCCCTGGTGCCGGTCATCCAGCCCCCCATTATGCGCCTGCTGACCACGGAGGAGGAGCGCAAGATCGTCATGCGCCCCCTGCGGGAGGTCTCCAAGCGGGAAAAGATCATCTTCCCCATCATGGTCACCGTGTTCGTGGCCCTGCTGGTGCCCTCGGCGGGCCCCCTGATCGCCTGCCTGATGCTGGGCAACCTGTTTAAGGAGTCCGGCGTTGTGGAGCGGCTGAACAAGACGGCCCAGAACGAGCTGATGAACATCGTCACCATCTTCCTGGGCGTGTCCGTGGGCTCCACCGCCACCGCCACCACCTTCCTGTCCCTGCAGACCATCGCCATCATGCTCATGGGCGTCGTAGCCTTTGGCTTCGGCACCGCCGGCGGCGTTGTGCTGGCCAAGGTGATGAACCTGTTCCTGAAGGAGAAGATCAATCCCCTCATCGGCTCCGCCGGCGTGTCCGCCGTGCCCATGGCCGCCCGCGTGTCCCAGGTGGAGGGCCAGAAGGCCAACCCCGCCAACTTCCTGCTGATGCACGCCATGGGCCCCAACGTGGCCGGCGTGATCGGTTCCGCTATTGCGGCCGGCGTCCTGATGGCGCTCTTTGGTTAATGAGAGGAGAAGGTGTAAATGGCTAATAAGAAACCCGCGCCGGAGAAGAACCCGGCTCCCGCGAAGAAGAATCTCCAGACCATGGACTTTTTGTCCGACAAGCCCCTGCTGATTACGGATACCATCCTCCGCGACGCCCACCAGTCCCAGGCCGCCACCCGCATGACCATCGAGGACATGCTGCCGGCCTGCGAGATCCTGGACTCCATCGGCTACTACTCCCTGGAGTGCTGGGGCGGCGCGACCTTCGACGTGTGCATGCGCTTCCTCAACGAGGACCCGTGGGAGCGGCTGCGGACATTGCGCAAGCATCTGCCCAACACCAAGCTGCAGATGCTGTTCCGGGGCCAGAACATCCTGGGCTACAAGCACTACGCCGACGACGTGGTGGACGCCTTCTGCCGCAAGAGCGTGGAGAACGGCATTGACATCATCCGCATTTTCGACGCCCTCAACGACATCCGCAACCTGGAGCAGGCTATTAAGTCCACCAAGAAGTACGGCGGCACGGTGGAGGCCACCCTCAGCTACACCATCTCCCCCATCCACAACGAGGACTACTTCGTGAAGATGGCCAAGGAGCTGGAGCAGATGGGCGCGGACACCCTGTGCATCAAGGACATGGCCAACCTCCTGCTGCCCATGGACTGCTACAGCCTGGTCAAGCGGCTGAAGGAGAGCGTGGATATGCCCATCCACCTGCACACCCACAACACCACCGGCACCGGCGACATGGTGTACCTGATGGCCGCCTACGCGGGCGTTGACATCGTGGACACCGCCCTGAGCCCCCTGGCCAACGGTACCGCCCAGCCGGCCACCGAGTCCCTGGTGGCGACGCTCCAGGGCACGGTCCGCGACACCGGTCTGGACCTGAACAAGATGAGCGACGCGGCGGTCCACTTCCGCAAGGTGGCCCAGCGGCTGAAGGACACCGGTTCCCTGGACCCGAAGGTGCTGAACGTGGATACCAACACCCTGCTCTACCAGGTGCCCGGCGGCATGCTGTCCAACCTTATCAGCCAGCTGAAGCAGGCCGGTAAGGAGGACAAGTATTACGACGTGCTGGCGGAGATCCCCCGTGTCCGCGAGGACTACGGCTATCCCCCGCTGGTGACCCCGTCCTCCCAGATCGTGGGCACCCAGGCGGTGATGAACATCATCATGGGCGAGCGGTACAAGACCTTCACCAAGGAGTCCCGTGCGGTGCTGAAGGGCGAGTACGGCGCGCTGCCCGGCAAGGTCAACGAGGCCGTCCGGGCCAAGGCCGGCATCAAGCCGGAGGACGTGATCACCTGCCGTCCGGCGGACCAGCTGGAGCCGGAGCTGGAGAAGTACAAGGCGGAGTACAAGGACCTGGCCAAGAGCGAGGAAGACGTGCTGAGCCTGGCCCTGTTCCCCCAGGTTGCGCCCAAGTTCCTGAAATGGCGGGACGGCCCCCACGACGAGCCCGCAGCAGCACCGGCGGCGGCTCCTGCGGCAAAACCCGCAGCGGACCCCAACGCCGTGCGGGAGCTGTATGTGGACGACAAGAGCATCTGATCAACGGACAAACGCCGGGGGATTTTTCCTCCGGCGTTTTTTTGTGAGACAGGTATAAGCCCATACATAGATGGATTATTACTTCAAATGCTGTCGAATCCATTGCAGCAAATCCTCTTCGCTTGCCGTATGGTCCGCAATCCCAATAAACATATCTGAGAGTTCCCCTTTCTGGAGCGTCAGTTCATATCCGTTCCACACTGTGAAGCCTGATGACGTCTGCGGCAGTGACCCAAATCATTCGGCCATCCTCTTATAATCCGCAGAAAACTCTTCTAGAATTTTACTGGCGTCAGCAGCCATTTTTTCAGGAGAAACTGACTGCAATACAGGCGGCTCCTGAATTGTCACCGGGAACGGCATCCCTCTTGCGCGGACAAAGGCATTGGCAAATAAATTAAATGCTGTGGATGTGGTCATGCCGAGTTCCCTGCAAATTGCCGACATCTGCTGTTTCACGCCGGCGTCCATGCGAAATGTCATATTGCTATCCATATCAGCACCTCCCTGCACTACAATCATATCACATTCTATGTGCAAAAGTCAATTGCCAGCGTAAGAATTCACCAGCTCCACCCAATTAATTTTTGCTTTTCTGTCAAATGATGCTGTTGACAAGCGGATTTTCTATGCTATAATACGGGAAGATGCAAAACCGCGATGAGGAAACGAGTCCGGGTCTGGGCCGCCTGAGCGAGCGGGGGAGAGTGCAAGCCCTGCGGCAGAGCCGTCCGGGACAGCCACTTCCGAGCAGGCGGCGACGAGCCGCACGGCCTGCCCCCGTTACCGGGCCTGGAGATGTCCCCCATTGACTGGGGGATAATCAGGGTGGTACCGCGAATACCTTCGCCCCTGTTTGGGAGGCGGGGGTGTTTTCTTTTTGGTGTCACTGCTGTCTGAAAGGAGCTGACGGTCTTGAAACGGATATTGCCCTGTCTGACGGGGCTTTTTCTCATCATACTGCTGCTGGCCGGATGCCAGGGGAAGCCCCTGCCGGCGGGCATGGATGAGGACGCCCTGCTGGAAAGGGGGCAGGAGGTGCTGCTGGAGCTGGTGGGAGGCGACTATGAGGCCGTGTACGGCCAGCTGCGGGAGGATGTGGCGGCGGGTACCTCGGCGGAGGACATCCAGTCCCTGGTCCTGCGGCAGCTGGACGGCGCGGGAGTGTACAAGCAGATTGAGAGCCGCATGACCACCGGGCAGTCCTCCAACGGCGAGCACTACGGCGTGGCTGTGATGTACTGCCAGTTTTCCAAGGACGATGTGCTGGTGCGGCTGGCCTTTGACCCGCAGATGGCCTTGATTGGCCTGGAAGTTAAAAAACAATAACCCTTGGAGGATAACGGATTGAATAACCTGCTGACCAGATGCGGCGCGCTGTCCCTGCGGTGCCGCGACTGGATCGTCTCTCATTTTGGCGGAACGGAGCCCGCCCTGTGCCAGATGAGCCTGCTCATTGGCGCGCTGGTGATCGGGACCGGCTTCGCCGCCACCTACTGGCCTCAGGGCGTGGGATATGCCGTGACCTGCGCGGCGGCTCTGGCCCTGCTGGAACTGGCCCTTTGGCTGGCCCGAAAGCTGCTGACGCTGCTTTTGGGCCGGGGCCTGGGGTGGCTGCTGGCGCTGGGGCTGCTGTGCGGCTGCACGGTGCATACTGTGTGGCGGGGCGCGGGGGAGGGCTGGACCTATCGGGTGTGGCTGTTCGCAGCGTCTGTGACGCTGACTTTGTGGCTGCTGACGGCGGCGTGGTGGAGCCTGCTGCGCTGGCGGCGGGTGACCGGGGCTACGGTGGTCACGGCGCTGGTCTCCACGACCGCCGGGGTCCTGCTGGGGGTGTTTCTGTTTATCAACGGGTTCAGCGACAACTATATCCCCCGCTATCTGGCGCTGCATCCCCGCCCGGACGCCAGCCGGACCGCTCTTGAGCCGTCCCTGGGGCTGGGGCCCTATGAGCCGAAAATGCTGGACTATGGCCCGGATACGGCTTTGGAGGCCGGAACGGTCAATCTCTCCTGGTATATGAGCCGGGATACAGACGACATCACCGGCAGCTATGTGGACGCCTATTGGGACTACGATTTGAACGCCGTGCCTCTGGCGGGGCGGGTCTGGTACCCGGCGGATGGACGGGACTGTCCGGTGCTGTTTATTGCCCACGGCAACCATGAGATCACCACGGAGTCCTACCTGGGGTACGACTACCTGGGCCGGTATCTGGCCTCCCACGGCTATGTGATGGTGTCGGTGGACCAGAACGCCTGCAACATGCTGACCGGCGAGAACGCGGGCAGGGCAGTGCTGCTGCTGGAGCACATCGGACTGCTGCTGGCGTATGGCAAGGAGCGGGGGAATCCCCTGTACCGGATGCTGGACGAGAGCCGGATCGCCATTGCCGGACACAGCCGGGGCGGAGAGATGGTAGCCACCGCGTATCTCTTCAACAGCTACGACCGCTATCCGGAAAACGGCACCATCGCCTTTGACTATAACTATCAGATTAAGTCCATCATCGCCATTGCGCCGACGGTGAACCAGTACAAGCCGGCGGACCACAGCGTGGAGCTGGAGGACGTCAACTATCTGCTGCTCCACGGCGCGGCGGACCGGGATGTGCGCAATTTCATGGGTATGGCCCAGTACGAGAACATCTCCTTCACCGGCCAGGGGGACTATCTGAAGACCGCGCTGTACATAGCCGGGGCCAACCACGGGCAGTTCAACTCCCTGTGGGGGGCCTTTGACCAGAGCGGACCCTTCGCGGCGCTGCTGAATGTGGAGGGGCTGATGCCGGAGGAGGAGCAGCAGCGGATTGCGTGCCTCTTTGTCAAGGTCTTCCTGGATGTGACGCTGCTGGACGACCAGAGCTGCCGGGGACTGCTGACGGACTGGCCCGCCTATACGGCCCAGCTGCCGGAGACGGTGTATGTGCAATGTTGGGAGAGCTCGTCCTTTGTGCCCATTGCCGACTTTGAGGAGGACTCCAATCTGGAGACGGCGACAATGGAGGGGGCGACCCTGTCGGCGGAGGGCGTAGGGCTTTGGACCGAGGAGCTGATGGGCTTTGGCGGTGAGGATACCCACGCGCTCCGACTGCGGTGGGGCCACGAGGGGACGTACCACGCGGCCCTGCCGGAAACGGATCTGACAGAGTGGGCGGTGTCCTTCGACCTGGCGGATTTGGACAGCGGGGCGGTTGAAAGCGGGCGCTATGCGCTGGTAGACGGTACGGTGATTTTAGCAGATGCAGATGGAAATGAGGCAGCGGCACGCATCAGCGATTATTCGGCGGTGTTTCCCATCCTCCCTGTGCGGACGGACAAGCTGGACTTTCTGTTCCATACGCCGGCCTATAAACGGGCGTTTGCAACTGTATCCATCCCTGGCGAAGCCTTTGTACCCCAGGCGACGGAATTCGATTTGCGCCGGGTCACAGGGATTTCTTTCCAGTTTCATGGTTCAGGCCAGGCGGCAATGGATAATATTGGATTAGAGGCCAAACGATGAGCAGAGCGGTAGGAGCGGACCGAAGCAAAATCCGCGCAGTATGCCGAGCAGAGTATTCCGTGCAATGAGCAGCCCTGCAAAAGTGTATCAAGGATAGGCCGTAGAAGCAGAGACAGGCATCACGAAGCGCCGCAAAAGCGTAGAAAAAACCAGCAGGCATAAGCGCAAAAAAATAAACCCCCGTAAAATCAGGGGGTCCAGACCGTAGGGATGGCGATTTTTGGTTACTTTTGTTCGCACAAAAGTAACCCGCCGTCCGGGGGCGGGACCCCGGAGCCTCCCTATAGAACCGGCTTCCCCATGCCGCCGCAGGCGGCAGAGAACGATCAACCAAGTTTCAAATATTCATTGTAAAGGAGATTATTTCCCATGCACAAATCATATGGAGTCAATGAAATCCGCGAAATGTTCCTGAAATTCTACGAGACCAAGGACCACCTGCGCCTGCCCAGTTTCTCCCTGATCCCGCAAAACGACGCCAGCCTGCTGCTCATCAACAGCGGCATGGCCCCCATGAAGCCGTACTTCACCGGCGAGGTGGAGCCGCCCCGGCACCGGGTGTGCACGTGTCAGAAGTGCATCCGCACGGGCGACATTGAGAACATCGGCAAAACGGCCCGCCACGGCACGTATTTTGAGATGCTGGGCAACTTCTCCTTCGGCGACTACTTCAAGAAGGAAGCTATTACCTGGTGCTGGGAGTTCCTGACCAACCCGGAGTGGCTGGGCCTGGAGGCAGACCGGCTGTATCCGTCTGTTTTCGCCGGGAACGAGACCACCCCCGCCGACGATGAAGCCTTTGAAATCTGGAATAAGGAGGTAGGCATCCCGGCAGAGCGCATCTTCCGCTTCGGCAAGGAGGACAACTTCTGGGAGCACGGCTCCGGCCCCTGCGGCCCCTGCTCCGAGGTGTACTACGACCGGGGCCCGGCGTACGGCTGCGGCAAGCCGGGCTGCACGGTGGGCTGCGAGTGCGACCGGTATATCGAGATCTGGAACAACGTGTTCAGCCAGTTTGACAACGACGGCCAGGGCAACTACACCGAGCTGAAGCAGAAGAATATCGACGTAGGGGCGGGTCTGGAGCGCATTGCCTGCGTGAGCCAGAACGTGGACTCTCTCTTTGACGTGGACACGGTGATGAACATCACCCACAAGGTCAGCGAGATCACCGGCGCGACGTACGGCCAGAGCCACAAAATGGACGTGAGCCTGCGGGTCATCACGGACCACATCCGCTCCGCCACCATGATGATCTGCGACGGCGTGCTGCCCAGCAACGAGGGCCGGGGGTACGTGCTGCGGCGTCTGCTGCGGCGGGCCGCCCGGCACGGGAAGCTGCTGGGGGTGGATAAGCCGTTCCTGTACGAGGTGTGCGCGGTGGTAATCCAGGAGAACGCCAGCGCCTACCCGGACCTGAAGGAGAAGGAGTCGTATATCACCCGGATTATCCGGATGGAGGAGGAGAGCTTTGCCAAGACCATCGACAGCGGCATGAAGATTTTCACCGAGATGCTGGAGGGCCACAAGGCCAAGGGTGAGAAGACCTTCTCCGGCGCGGACGCTTTCAAGCTCTACGACACCTATGGCTTCCCCATCGACCTGACGGCGGAGATGGTGGAAGAGGAAAACATGGACGTGGACCAGGCGGGCTTCCGGGAGCTGATGGAGGCCCAGCGGGTCCGGGCCCGGAAGGCGCGGGAGGCCCTGGGCGATCTGGGCTGGGCCGGCGTAGAGTTCGGCAAGGACGTACCCGCCACGGAATTCGTTGGCTACGACAACACGGAGATTTCCGATGCCAAGGTGGTGGCCCTGGTGGTGGAAAACGAGCTGGCCGAGATGCTGATGCCCGGCGTAGAGGGCATTGTGGTGCTGGACAAAACGCCCTTCTATGCCGAGATGGGCGGTCAGGTGGCCGACCACGGGTTCCTGGGGAACGACGGCTGCCAGTTCACTGTCAGCGACGTGCAGAAGAACAAGGGCGGTAAGTATATGCACTACGGCGTCATGTCCGGCGGCTCTCTGCAGGTGGGGGACACCGTGACCGCGGCCATCAACACGGACCGCCGGAAGGCCATCATGCGGGCCCATACCGCCACCCACCTGCTGGACAAGGCCCTGCGCACCGTCCTGGGGGACCATGTCCATCAGGCCGGCTCCCTGGTGGACGAGGACTACCTGCGCTTTGACTTTACCCACTTTGCCGCCATGACGGCGGAGGAGCTGGGCGAGGTGTCCCGTGTGGTCAACGACGCCATTCTGGAGGGCTATCCCGTGGCGGCGAAGGAGATGCCCATTGAGGAGGCCAAGAAAACCGGGGCTATCGCGCTGTTCAGCGAAAAATACGGGGATGTTGTCCGTGTGGTCAACATGGGCGAGGGGTACTCGGTGGAGTTCTGCGGCGGCACCCATCTGGACAACACCGCTAAGGCGGGGCTGTTCCATATTGACAGCGAGTTCTCCGTGGCCTCCGGCGTGCGCCGCATTGAGGCCGCCACCGGCAAGAAGGCGGTCCACGTGATGAACAAGGCCCAGGATATGCTCTTCAAGGCCGCCGCCGAGCTGAAGGTCAAGCCCGCCGACCTGCGGGAGCGGGCCAGCCAGATGACCGCGGAGGTGCGGGAGCTGCGGCAGACCATCGACAAGCTGAAGGCCAAGCAGTTCCTCAATGAGGCGGACCAGTTCCTGCTGAACGCCAAGACGGTGAAGGGCCTGCATGTGGTCTCCATGTCCAGGAACGGCCTGACGGCGGACGACATGCGGAAGATGGGCGACTTCCTCCGGGATAAGGACGCCGCGGTGGTGGCCCTGCTGGCGGGGGTCAACGACGGCAAGATCACCCTCCAAGCCATCTGCGGGAAGGAGGCCATGGCCCGGGGCGTGAAGGCCGGGGACATTATCAAGACCATCGCGCCTATCTGCGGCGGCAAGGGCGGCGGGCGTCCCGACAGCGCCATGGGCGGCGGGTCCGACCTGCTGAAGCTGGACGACGCGCTGGCGGCACTGGACGATTTTGTGAATGATAAAGCGAAGTAATAATTGAATCAGGAAATGGAGGGGACAGACGTATGAACAATGAAGAAAAGATTTTAGCTATCCTGGAAAATTTGTCTGAAAAGATTGACCATTTGGAGAACTCCCAATCGGAAATAAAATCTGATATGGCCAAACTTAAGACTGACGTGTCGGGTCTGAAAGAAGACGTGTCTGAGCTTCAGGAAACGGTTAGAAGAGTGGCCATTATACAGGAAAATGTTGTATTGCCAAGACTGGATTCTCTTGCCGACGCACAAAAGAATTTAAGACGGATATTAGCTCCGGCCACCAAAGTTTCCGAAATGGAGGATGAGATATCTGTCATAAAACATGTCGTTAAATCTCACTCAACCCGGCCTGCAGCACTGGAAAAGGCGCAATAATTATTAAAGGAGTTTCAATTATGCTGATTGATTTTTCAACACTGGAGGAGCAGAAGATCCCCCATTTCCGCAACGGGGAAAAGGTAACCACGATCCGCATGTTTACAGACCCGCTGGGCAAGGTCATGTCCGGCTCCCTGGAGCCGGGGGCGTCCATCGGCATGCACACCCACGAGACCAGCAGCGAGGTCATCTATATCCTCAGCGGCGACGGCAAGGTCATCTGCGACGGCGAGACGGAAATTGTGCACGCCGGTTCCTGCCACTTCTGTCCCAAGGGGCATACCCACAGTCTCATCAATGACAGCGGGGCTGATCTGGCGTTCTTCGCCGTCATCCCGGAGCAATAACGAAGGAGGTACCCCCCATGTCAGACTGCTTATTCTGCAAGATCATCGCCGGGGAAATCCCCAGCAATAAAGTGTACGAGGACGATCTCTGCTATGCCTTCTACGACATCTCCCCCCAGGCCCCCACCCATTTCCTGGTGGTGCCCAAGGAGCACATCCAGTCCGTGTCCGCAGTGAACGACGAAAACGCCCACATCGTGGGGCACATTTTCGCCGTGATCGCCAAGCTGGCGGAGGAGCTGGGCTTCGCGGGGCCGGGATACCGGGTGGTGTCCAACATCGGCGAGGCGGGGCAGCAGACGGTGCCGCACCTGCATTTCCATGTCCTGGCCGGTCGGGATATGACCTGGCCTCCGGGCTGAGCGGGCCAAGCCCGCAGTTATTGCGCTTCGCGGCGTAGAACCCGGTTTGACGCCTGGCCACGGAGTTTCAGACAATAAGGGAGCGCTGTGAACCAGAACCACAGCGCTCCCGTTCTGTCTATTTCTCAATCCCCAGCGCCGCCACGATCTTCTGCAGCTGCGCCCAATCCGCTTTCATCTGCCGCAGGCGCTCCCGGCCCGCGCCGGTGAGCTGGTAGTATTTCCGGGCCGGGCCGTTGGAGACCTCCCCCCGGAAGGTGGCGGCAGCGCCCTCCTTGTCCAGACGGCGCAGGACGGCGTAAAAGGTGCTCTCCGTTACTTCGGGGAAATATTTGTGCATCATCTGGATAATGTCGTAGCCGTATTGGGGCTCCCCGCTCAGGCACTGCAGCAGGCACAGCTCCAGCACGCCCTTTTTCAACTGCGCGTCCATGCCCTAACGCCTCCCCCCTCTCCGCATCATTTTCCGAATCCCGTACCAGAACAGCAGGGCCAGAAAAATACCGAGGCAATAGGCCGCAAGCGGCTCCCATACCAGCTGGCGGCTGATGAATTTCTCCAGATAAACCTCTGACACCATATCCATACTGCGGATAAATCGCTCGATCTGCCGGATAAACAGCAGCGCTCCCACCGCATGGACCGTTGCGGGAAAGTAGCGGATGGACGTACCGTAAGAGCGCCATAGGCCCCATATTACCGTCAAAACCGTGACCAGCGAGCCGGCATCCAGCACCGCGCTGCAGAGCAGGCCCACCGCAGCAATCTCTATCGAGTCCGCAGTGGCAAGAAGATGCTGCACCATGGCCGCTGTCGCCGCCGCCGCGCCCGCCGGCAGTATGTACGCGGCAATAATCCCTGGCCGCAGGGAGGTCTGTAGGAACCGCCCCTCCACCGCCGCCATCTCCCGTCCGCGCAGCAGCGCGAACATAGCCGCCGTGCTCAGCAGCAGAAGGACACAGCTGCCGGTCTCCTCCGCCGTATTCTGAAAAAAGGCCCATCCCGCGCCGGTATACCGCAAAAAGAGGAGGAATCCGGCAAACAACAGCAGCAGCCCCCAGCGAATGGTATGCCTGATAAGATATAACCATCCCTCCGGCATTTCCTTGAGAATTTCCTTTGTCACAGCCTCTGGCGTCCCCAGGGCAGCGATCAGTTCCCCGTCCATGCCGCCCCGCTCCCGGCCCAGGGAGAAGTGCTCCTGGTAGTCCTCCAGCAGCTCCTCCACCTGCCCTATGGGGAAATAGCGCAGCAGTGTCCGGCCCAGACGGTTTAAATACGCCGCCTCCGTTTGGATAGCGACTTCTCCTGTTTTTATCATATCGGGCTCCTTTCCAAAACGCTGTTTATTGACTGGAAAACCTCCGGATATACTTCCCAAAAACAACCGCCGCAAAGACGGCAATGAAATAGGGCAGGAGACATCCGGCAAGCATGTACTTGAGGTGCTGCGGCGTATAGTCCACTTTCATGTTGTGCATGATCCTCTCCATTTCCAGTGTGAAAAAAATTCCCCCCAAAACGCAGACAGCAGCAGGGAAGCAGCGTATAGACACCGCGCAGCTCCGCCAGAGGAGCCAGATCAGCAGCAGCGGGAAAATGATCCGTACAGCCTCAAAAAGAATGCTGAAAAGCGGTCCCACCTGACCGGCTGTAAGAAAGGCGGGAAGTCTCGCGCCGACAGATGCAAAATATTGCGCAAGTCCCTCCAGCGCGGCCACCACCGCCAGCGGCAGCAGATAGGCGGCGGTCAGCCGTGGAGGCGACTGCCGGAAACGTCCTTCCAGCACGGCCTGTCCCCGGCCATGCAGGAGGATGAACAGCAATACGCTTCCCCCCAGCATACAGGTATACGTCCCCAAGGCAATCCAGAACTCATAGAAGGAACGCCGCAGATACAGGCAGCAGCAGGAGAGGATCAGCAGCAGCCCCCAGCGGATGGTATGCCGGATGCAGTAGGACCATCCCTCCGGCATCTCCCTGAGAATTTCCTTTGTCACAGCCTCCGGCGTCCCCAGGGCGGCCATCATATCCCTGTCCGCGCTGCCGCGCTCCCGTCCCAGAGAGAAATGTCCCTGGTAATCCTCCAGTATTTCCTCCACCTGCTGTATAGGAAAATAGCGCAGCAGTTTTCGGCCCAGGCAGATCAAATATGCCTCTTCCGTGCGGATGGAGGCGTCTCCAGGTCTCATCATATGAGCTCCCTTCCTTTCAACTAGTGTTTATTAAACAGTAGATTATCTGCACTATACCACCGCCCGACAGTTTTGTCAAGAGCCGCCAGGAAAAAGCATGGGAGCCGTTCCCACGCTCATCACAATTTCTGAACGGCAGCCCAGGACCTTGACAAATAGCGGGATATAGGGTAGGATACCCAATAGACACAGAACTGCGGCACACGCCACCCTCCGGGTCCGGCGTGGGCCTTTTGCCGCTTTCAATGCCGGAGGTTATTTATGGAACAACTTCTCCAAACACTGCTGACAATACCGGAAGCCGGCGCATTAGCCGCCGCTGTGGACGGCGGCGCGTGCCCCGCCGCTGTCACCGGCCTGGCCCCCGTCCACCGCGCCCACATCGCCGCCGCCCTGGCCGCAGAGACCGGGCGGCCCCTGGTCATGATCTGCTCCGACGAGGGAGAGGCCGTCCGGCTGGCCGCCGACCTGGAGATCCTGCTGGGCCGCGGGAGCCTGCGGCTGTTTGCACGGGAGCTGTTCGTCCGGGCCGGAACCGTCATCTCCCGGCAGTGGGAGCACAAACGGATCGCCGCATTGTACGCCCTCAGTCAGCGCGGAGACGCCCCCATCGTCGTCTGTACGGCGGAGGGCCTCCTGCAGAAGACCAGCCCTCCGGCCAGACTCCGTGACGCCGCCCTGACCCTCTCTATGGGGGAGCGGTACGACCTGAACGACCTGCCCCGCCGCCTGGTGGACGCCGGCTACAGCCGGGCCGACCAGGTGGAGGGGGTGGGGCAGTTCGCCCTGCGGGGCGGCATCCTGGATGTGTACTCCCCCGTGATGGAGGAGCCGGTGCGCTGCGAGTTTTTTGACGACGAGGTGGACTCCCTGGGCGCCTTCGACACCACCACCCAGCGGCGGACCAAAAATCTGGACGAGGCCCTGATCCTGCCTGCCGCGGAGCTGCTGCCGGGGATAAAGCCGGCCTCCGCCTTCCAGTACCTGCCCCGCAATGCCCTGGTGTGCGTCAGCGAGACGGGCCGGGTGGGCGAGCGGGTGAAGAATGTGCTGTGGCAGGCCAGGGAGGATACGGAGTCCCTGCTGGCCGCCGGGGAGAAGGACGGCGACCTGACGGCCCTGCTGCTGAGCCAGAGCGAGTGGACAGAGGCGCTGGGCCAGTTCCCGGTGTGTATGATGGAGTCCCTGCCCACCTCCCGCTATCCCCTGCCCCCCAGGACGCTGCTGGCCGTCACCGCCAAGCAGCTGAGCGCTTACGGCGGCAGCATTGACGCCGCCGCCGGGGACCTGCGCCACTATATGGACACAAATTACTCCGTACTGCTGCTGTGCGGCAGCGCGGCGCGGGCGAAGAGCATGCAGCGGATGCTCCGGGACCGGGAGATCCCGGCGGCGCTGGACTTCGACTGCGCGGCTATGCCCAAGGGCGGCGAGGTGCGCATTGCGGTGGGGGCCCTCTCCGCCGGCGCGGAGTATCCGCAGCTGGATCTGGCCATCCTGACAGAGGGCCAGATCACCGCCGCCGCAGGCCGTCCGGCCCGGCGCACCGCCAAGAGCGGGGACAACCGCCAGAAGCTCCTCAGCTACACCGACCTGACCCCCGGCGACCTGGTGGTCCATGCCAACCACGGCATCGGGCGGTTCGAGGGCATCCGGAAAATGCCGGTGGACGGGGTGGAAAAGGACTATGTGAAGATCGTCTACGCGGGGGGCGACAGCCTGTACGTCCCCGCTACCCAGCTGGACCTGGTGAGCAAATACATCGGCGGGGGCGGGCTGGGGGACGACGGCGAGGTCCGCGCCGCGCGCCTGAGCAAGCTGGGCGGCTCGGACTGGTCCAAGCAGCGCAGCAAGGCCAAGGCCGCCGTCAAAGATTTGGCCAAGGGACTCATCGCCCTCTACGCCCAGCGGCAGCGGCAGCCCGGCTTCGCCTTCTCCCCGGACTCCCCCTGGCAGCGGGAATTCGAGGAGGCCTTCGACTACGCGGAGACCGACGACCAGCTGCGGTGCATCAGCGAGATCAAAAAGGACATGGAGCGGCCCATCCCCATGGACCGCCTGCTGTGCGGGGACGTGGGCTACGGGAAGACGGAGGTGGCCCTGCGGGCGGTGATGAAGTGCGTGCTGGACGGCAAGCAGGCCGCCATCCTGGTGCCCACCACCGTCCTGGCCCAGCAGCATTTTACCACCGCCACCAGCCGGTTCCGGGGCTTCCCGGTGGAGATCCGGGTCCTCAGCCGGTTCCAGACGCCGGGGCAGAGCCGGGCCATCCTCTCCGAACTGGCGGCGGGGAAGATTGACGTGCTCATCGGCACCCACCGCCTGCTGCAGAAGGGGATCACCTTCAAGGACCTGGGGCTGCTGGTGGTGGACGAGGAGCAGCGCTTTGGCGTCAGCCACAAGGAGAAGCTCAAGCAGATGAGCAAACAGGTGGACGTGCTCACCCTCACCGCCACGCCCATCCCCCGGACGCTGAATATGGCCCTCTCCGGCATCCGGGACATGTCCACCCTGGAGGAACCGCCCCAGAACCGCCAGCCGGTACAGACCTACGTGGTGGAGCACGACTGGGGCATGCTGGCGGACGCCATGCGCCGGGAGATCGACCGGGGCGGGCAGGTATACTACCTCCACAACCGGGTGGAGTCCATCGACTCCACCGCCGCACGGGTCAAGGAGCTGGTGGGGCCGGAGCCGAAGGTGGTGGTGGCCCACGGGCGGATGCAGGAGAAAGAGCTGAGCGCCGTCATGCAGCAGATGGTGGAGGGGGAGGCCCAGGTGCTGGTGTGCACCACCATCATTGAGACCGGCATCGACATCGCCAACGTGAACACGCTGATTATTGAGGACGCGGACAAGATGGGCCTGGCCCAGCTCCACCAGATCCGGGGGCGCATCGGCCGCAGCGCCCGGCGGGCCTACGCCTATATGACCTACCGTCAGGGGAAAATTTTGTCGGAGGTCGCGTCGAAGCGGCTGACCGCCATCCGGGAGTATGTGGAATTCGGCTCCGGGTTCAAGATCGCCATGCGGGACCTGGAGATCCGGGGCGCAGGGAACCTGCTGGGGGCAGAGCAGTCGGGATATATGATGACCGTGGGCTACGACATGTACCTCCAGCTGTTGGAGGACGCGGTGCTGGAGGAGCAGGGCAAGAAGAAGGCCGTATCCACGGAGTGCTCCGCCGACCTGACCATCTCCGCCAACATCCCGGACCGCTATGTGCCGTCCAACGAGCAGCGGATGGACCTGTACCGCCGTATTGCCGCCATCCGCACGGAGCCGGACGCCGCCGACCTGCTGGATGAGCTGATGGACCGGTACGGCGAGCCGCCGAAGCCGGTGTACGCCCTGCTGGATGTGGCGATGCTGCGGGCCAACGCGGTGCGGGCCGGGGTGTCGGAGATTGTGCAGCGGGGGGAGAGTTTGCGGCTGGTGATTGCGGACTTCAAGGCGGAGGCCCTGGCGGCCATCTGCTCCAGCCCCAAGTACCGCCAGCGGCTGAAGCTGGCGGCGGGGGATGTGCCCGCGCTGACGCTGGCGTTGAAGAAGGGGGAGCCGGTGCTGGAGACCGCGTTGACGCTGGTGGAGGATTTGCGGCTGGCGTCCGAGGGGCGGGAGATGCCGGAAATGGTTAAAAAATAGATGTACAAATTCCGATTGAATAGGGTGATAAGATGAAGTACCTGATAAAATATTTCATAGATTTTACAGCGTTGGTTTTCCTGTATGCTCTTGTCCTTTTTAGGAAATGGAGGACTCAGGGCAGGGGAAGTCTGCTTGTCAACACGCTCATGTATGCCTATCTCTCGTTAGTGCTCTTTTTTACTATGATGCCGGTGATCACATCTATCCCATCCATATTAGACCACCCCTATAAGCCGATGAACCTGGTGCCGTTTATTGACGTTTCTTTAGGGAGAGGGGATTTTCTCAGACAAGTAGTCTTGAATGTTATCATGACCCTGCCCTTCGGTTTTCTGTTTCCTCTGACCCGGAACAAAAGGGCCAACTTCGGCGTGACGGTGCTTTTCTGCTTTTTGATGAGCTTGGGTATCGAACTCTTACAGCCGTTCTTCGACCGCTCCTCAGACATCACGGACCTAATTACGAATGTGATCGGCGGGGCGCTGGGCTATGGCCTTTACGTTATTTTCAGGCCGGTCACCTTTTGGGTCTTGGAGCGCTTGAAAACCAGATGACAAGCTGTTTTGCAGTAACTTCCAGTTTATAGAAGAAAAGAGGAAACACGGACCACTATGGAATATCATCAAGTGATACGATTAAAAAACGGAGTGGAATGCTGTTTACGAAATGGCGTGGAGAGAGATGGACAGGCTGTATTCGATAACTTCAATTTGACACATGGAGAAACCGATTATCTGCTCACCTATCCCGACGAGAACGCATTCGACGTGATGCAGGAAAGCCAATTTCTCAAAGAAAAAACGGAAAGTAAAAACGAAATTCAGATAGTCGCCGTAGTTGATAACGTAGTTGTGGGAACCGCTGGGATTGGAGCAATCGGCGCAAAATATAAAGTGCGGCATCGCGCTGAGTTTGGGATCAGTGTGGCCAAAGAGTTTTGGGGGCTGGGAATCGGACAGGCGCTGACCACAGCGTGTATTGCATGTGCAAGGGCTGCGGGATATATCCAGCTGGAATTGAATGTGGTTGCTGAAAATACACGGGCAATATCCATGTATGAAAAAAACGGGTTTGTTGAATACGGCAGAAATCCTAAAGGCTTTCATTCCCGAATGGCGAGATTTCAAGAAGTTGTTTATATGAGATTGGAATTATGAAAAAGTAAGTTCCAGTTTGCAGGATAAAAGCAGCGGCGTCCCTGCGCCATCCGCTGAAAGAAATACTGTACAAATTGAAAGCCGCCGGAGGAGCTGCGATGAATATCTACGAAGTCCAAACAAGGACCCCCGCGCTGGTTGAAAAGCTCTTGACAGTTTGGGAAGAGTCTGTTCGTGCCACGCATCTGTTCCTTTCTGATGCCGGTATTGCGCAGATCAAGGAATATGTCCCGCAGGCGTTAAACGGCGTTGCCCACCTGATCGTTGCCGAAAAAGAACAGGACGTACCGGCTGCCTTTATGGGTGTGCAGGGTGGCCGGTTGGAGATGCTCTTTCTCTCCCCGGCAGAACGCGGGAAGGGGCTTGGGAAACGACTTCTTCGAGCCGGTATTGAGAACTATGGGGTTCTGGAGGTAACAGTCAATGAGCAGAACCCGCAGGCAGTCGGTTTTTACGAGCATCTTGGATTTGAGACCTATAAACGCACGGATCATGATGAGGAGGGGAACCCCTATCCGCTCTTGTATATGCGGTTAAGGTGACATCTTCCGATAAGCGGCGGCGTGGGCGGAGCGCGGCTGAGGGGTTTCCGCATTCTGGCACATTTTTCCCCCGCGAGTATAATACGTTTTATCGCTCACTTGGATTCAAGGAATTTGAAGTATTTTCGACCTTAGGAGGTATCTTGCCATGCTATGCCTGCGAGAAGCGAACATGGAAGACCTGGAACAGGAATACGTTTTCATTACCAACACTCCCGCCAATGAAAACGGCTTTACAAATCCCCACGCCGGCTGTTCCAGAGAGGAATTCGAGCAGAAAATCCTGCCCGGCTATATCGACGCGGCCAGGGGCGTCGGGCTGCGGGAGGGCCGGGTGCCCCAGACACAGCTGTTCTTATGGGACGACGGACAGATTGTCGGCTTATTCCGGATACGGCACTACCTGACGGAAGCGCTGGCCAGCGGGGCGGGACACATCGGGTATGGCATCGGAAAAGCGTTTCGCGGAAGAGGCTATGCCTCCGCAGGGCTGCGGCTGACCATCCAAAAGGCGTGGGATATCATCCGTGAGGATGAGATTTATATGTCAGTCAGCAGGGACAACCCCGCGTCGCTCCGGGTGCAGATGAAAAACGGGGCGTATATCCACCACGAGGATGAGCTGGAGTTTTATACCAGGATCAAGCGGCAGACGGAAAACTTGATGAATACTGTAAATGACTTATAACCACTTCTTCAAGTGTGTGATTATTAAACGAAAGGAATCTTCTTATGGGAAAACTAAATGTTGATGGAACAGAAATACAAGTCTTACAGATTGAGGAAGATGACTATATCTCTTTAACTGATATGGTAAGAAAAATTAACAATGGACCTGCCCTGATAGAAAAATGGTTACGCAACAAGAATACAATAGAATTTCTTGGCATATGGGAAGAAATGTATTTTGGAAGAACAGACAACCAAGGTCTTGAAGTGATGTAATTCCCCCGAATTCGGGGGAATTACAATTACCACTGCTTTATTGCAGTCTATCCGCAAGAAATAGCCTGCATGGGTGTATACGTCAATAGTCCTGGAAATTGGGAAACTTTTAATTGAGTAACTTCCAGTTTGTAGAAGAGAACGCAGCATAATACAAGTATTTTGCTATATTTTGTTTGTAAACCCCCGGTAAAAGGAGGAACACAGCACTATGAAAATTTACACCATCATCGGCGGCGTCAACGGCGTGGGCAAAAGCAGCCTCACCGGCGTCCTGAAAAGCCGCATGACAGACCTGGGTATTATCGTGGATGTGGATAAAATGACCGCCCAGGCGGGCGGCAGCGTCCTGCAGGGCGGAAAACGGGCGGTCCGCCTGATCGAGGACTGCATCGCGAAAAACGTCAGCTTCACCCAGGAGACCACCCTCTCCGGCCACCGCATCCGCCAGACTGCCCGCCGGGTCCGGGACGCCGGATACGCCGTCCGCCTCTTTTACGTGGGCCTGGACACCGCCGGGGAGAGCCTGCGGCGCATTGCCAACCGGGTGTCAAAGGGCGGGCACGACGTCCCAACGGCAGACGTGGAGCGCCGCTTCCTCCACCGCTGGGAGGCTGTGGCGGACATCCTGCCCTACTGTGATGAGGCGGAGTTTTATGACAACGACAACGGCTTTGCGCGGGTGGCGTCCTACCGCAACGGGGAGCTGGTGCTGGAGGGGGACTACCGGCCCCGCTGGATCGTCCAGCTGGCGGCGGCGCTGAAATCCGGCGCAGATACCCCTTGTGCCGGCGGCCAAACCGTGGTATGATAGCTGTCGCGGCCCTTTGGCCGGACGAAACTTAAAAAAGACTGTGAGGATACGAGTTTGATGAAAAGACTATGCAGCGGGCTGATGGCCCTGGTATTGATTGTCTCTTTGGCGGCGGGCTGCGCCAAAAAGGAGCCGCCCTCCGGCATCTTCTACGATGTCACCGGCATCGACCCCCGGAATACGGCCTACACCGTGGGGGATGTGACATTCCCGGCGGAGGCCTATCTCTACTGGGCCGCCTATGCGTGCAGCTCTATGGAGTACAACCTGAACATGTACCGGGCCTATTACGGCCTCTATGAGGAGATGTTCGACGAGGACGGGAACCTCCTGTGGGACAAGGAGCTGGAGGGCACCCCCCTCATTGAGCAGGCAGAGCAGCAGGCGGAGGGCAACGTCCGCTTCTATGCCGCCATCGAGAGCAAGGCCAAGGAGCTGGGCGTGGCGCTGGACGAGGAGGACCGGGCCCAGCTGGCGGAGAGCTTTGCCGACACCATGGAGCAGATGGGCGGCGAGGAGGAATTCCAGGAAAATCTGAAGCTGATGGGCATCAGCCGGGAGACCTTCGACCGCATCACCGAGGACGGCATGCTGTTCCAGAAGCTGCTGGACCTGGTGATGGAGGAGGACAGCGCCCTCTATGTGGCTCCGGAGACATACGAGGAGAGCGCCTCCTACGCGGACCACATCCTGCTGGGCACCACCAACCAGGAGACCGGCGAGGCCCTCAGCGACGAGGAGATCGCCCGGAAGCGCGCCACCGCCGAGGACCTGCTGGGCCAGCTGCAAAGCGCCGGAGACGGCGTGGAGGCCCTGTTCGACCAGCTGGCGGAGGAGTACAGCGAGGATCCGGGCCGGGCCGCTGCCAAGGGGTATATGGTGACGGCGGATTCCAGCTTTGTGCCGGAGTTCCTGGACACCGCCCTGGCCCTGGAGCCGGGACAGGTCAGCGATATCGTGGAGAGCACCTACGGCTACCACATCCTTTACCGCCGGCATATGGCCGACGTCCTCCGGGAACAGCCGGAGCAGGCATCCGCGCTGGCGGAGGAGCATCTCTATGACCAGCTGGCCCAGCTGGCGGACGGCTTTGACCTCAAGGCCAGCGAGGAGATCAGCGCCCTCGACCTCAAGGCGTTCTATACCAGCTATAACGCCAAGGTAGAGGAAATCTCCGCCGCCAAAGCCGCAGAAAATGATACCGGCGACGGCGCGGATACCGGAACGGATACCGGAGCAGATACCGGCAGCGGCGCGGCGGCGGACGGCAACAGCGCGGCGGCGGACGGCAACAGCGCGCCGGCGGACGGCAACAGCGCGCCGGCGGACGGCAACAGCGCGCCGGCGGACGGCGCGGGCGAGTAAGGGTATGCCCAGCGGAATCATTGTGATCGACAAGCCCGCGGATTGGACCAGCATGGACGTATGCGCCAAGCTGCGGGGAATCCTGCGGGAGCGGCGGATCGGCCACGGGGGGACGCTGGACCCCCTGGCCACCGGCGTGCTGCCCGTATTCGTGGGCAGCGCCACAAAGGCGGTGGAGTTTGCGGAAAAGGGGGACAAGGCGTACATCGCCGGGCTGCGGCTGGGGGTGACCACCAATACCCAGGATGTGACCGGGGAGATCCTGGACAGCCGCCCGGTGACGGCGGGCCGGGACGCGCTGGAGGCGGTCCTGCCCCGGTTCACCGGCCCCATCGCCCAAATCCCGCCCATGTACTCCGCCATCAAGCGGGACGGTAAAAAGCTCTACGAGCTGGCCCGGGCGGGAAAGGAGGTCCGGCGGGACCCCCGCCCGGTGACCATCCACACCCTGGAGATCCTGGAACAGCGCGGCCAGGCGGAGTATCTGCTGCATGTCCGCTGCTCCAAGGGCACCTACGTGCGCACCCTCTGCCACGACATCGGGCAGGCCCTGGGCTGCGGCGGGTGCATGAGCAGCCTGCGCCGGACCATGGCCGCCGGGTTCACCCTGGAGCAGGCGGTGACGCTGGAGCAGGTCCAGGCGCAGGGGGAGGCGCTGCTGCTGCCGGTGGATTGCTTTTTCGGCGGCTACCCCGCCTACACCCTCCCCTCCCCCCGCCAGGAGCAGCTGTGCCGCAACGGGAACCCGGTGGCGGCGCGGGGCCTGGCGGCGGGGACGTACCGGGTCTACGGACGGGACGGGGCGTTTCTCGCCCTGAGCCGGTGGACGGACGGCAGACTGGTTCCTATCAAAAATTTCTTTCAACAGGGGGGCTGACGGCTTGGAGCAGACGGCCAGAAAAGTGATCGCGTTAGGCTTTTTTGACGGCGTACACCTGGGCCATCAGGCCCTGCTGCGCCGCACGGTGGAGCGGGCGGAGGAGCGGGGTCTCATCCCCGCCGTGTTTACCTTCGACCGCTCGCCCAGGGAGTTTGTCACCGGCGTGCCGGTGCCGCTGCTGACCACCGCGGAGGCCCGGCGGGCGGCGGTGGAGGCGCTGTTTCCCATCCATGAGATTATCGTGGCCCCCTTTGACGAGCATATGATGACCATGCCCTGGGTGGACTTTGTGCTGGAGCTGGCCCAGAAGTACCGGGCCGGGTGGCTGGTGGCGGGGCACGACTTCCGCTTCGGCCACAGAAACGCCGGCACGCCGGCCCTGCTGTCGAAGAAGGCGGCGGCGCTGGGCATGGGCTGCGACATCATCCCCGCCGTGACCCTGGACGGCGTCACCGTCAGCTCCACCCGGATCCGCGCCCTGCTGGAGCAGGGGGAGGCGGAGGAGGCCGCCCGGCTCCTGGGCCGGCCCTTCTCCCTCAGCGGCCCGGTGCGGCACGGGAAGGGGCTGGGTTCCTCCCGGCTGGGCGCGCCGACGGTGAACCTGGTCCCCCCCGCCGGGCAGCTGGTGCCGGCCTACGGCGTGTACGCGGCCCGGGTGAGCGTGGGCGGCAGGGTGTACGGCGCGGTGACCAACGTGGGCGTCCGGCCCACGGTGGACATCGACGGCGGCGTGACCGTGGAGAGCCACCTGCTGGACCAGTCGGTGCAGCTGTACGGGAAGGGCTGCCGGGTGGACTTTCTGCGCCGCCTGCGCCCGGAGCAGAAGTTCGAGAGCATGGACGCCCTGCGCCGGCAGATCGCCAGGGATGCGGACAGCGCCCGGTCATATCTGGCGGCGCAGGAAGGGGCGGCGCTGTGAGGCATGTGTTCATCATCAATCCCACCGCCGGAAAACAGGACTGCACCGCGCAGATGGTGCAGCTGGCCAGGGCCCTGGCTGCCCGCCACGGCCTGGACGTGGAGTGCATCCTGACCAAAAGCCCCGGCCACGCCGCCGTCACTGTCCGGAAGCTGGCGGAGACCGGGCAGGCGCTGCGGTTCTACGCCTGCGGCGGCGACGGCACGGTCAACGAGGTGGCCAACGGCGTCGCCGGGGCGGACAATGCCGCCATGACCTGCGTGCCGGTGGGGACGGGGAACGATTTTTTGAAGAATTTCGGGGAGATGGCCCCCCTCTTCTCCGACCCGGAGAACCTGTGGGACGGCCCCCGCTTCCCCCTGGACGCCATTGACTGCAACGGGCGGCTGGCCCTGACCGTGGCCTGCTTCGGCTTCGACGCACAGGTGGCGGACGATGTGCATACCTATGGGAAAGTACCGTTTTTAGGCGGCAAGGGCAGCTATATCCTCTCTCTGGCGGTGAATTTTGTGCTGCGCGGCCTCAGCCACCGCTGGACGGTGACCCTGGACGGGGAGCGGCTGGAGGGGGACTTCATCCTGGCGGCTGTGTGCAACGGGCGGTACTACGGCGGCGGCTTCATGCCGGCGGCGGAGGCCCGGATGGACGACGGCGTGCTGAACACGGTGCTGGTCAGGCGGGTCAGCCGGGCGGCGTTCCTGCGCCTGGTGGGGGCCTATGCCCAGGGCGGGTACTACCGGTTCCCGGATATCGCCAGAGGCTCCCAGGCCCGCGAAATCGTGATTGCGTCGGCGGAGCGGGATATCGTGATGTGTCTGGACGGCGAGTCGGTGTACGCCCGCCGGGCGGCGCTGCGCTTGTCGGAGAAAAAGGTGGGCTTTTTTGGCCCTGCGGGCTGCGATCCCAACGCAACCTGCCGCCCGCTGCCCGAAACAGCCCAGATTGTGAACATTTTGTAAAACAGCCAAAATTTTTTCAAAACCCTCTTGCAATATGGAGAGAGATGTTGTAATATAAGCACCGTTAGCAGTCCGAGAGTTTGAGTGCTAACGGTGCTTACTTTCGTTTTCAAAAAAATTGATATAGGAGGAACCTGATCATGAAGCTCACACCCTTAGCAGACCGCGTCGTCCTGAAGGCGATGGAGGCGGAGGAGACCACCAAAGGCGGCATTATCCTGACATCCAGCGCAAAGGAGAAGCCCTCGGTGGCGGAGGTCATCTCCGTGGGCCCCGGCGGCATGGTGGACGGCAAGGAGATCACCATGAGCGTCAAGCCCGGCGACAAGGTCATCACCGACAAGTACGCCGGCTCCAATGTGAAGATCGGCGACGACGAGTTCGTCATCGTCCGCCAGGGCGACATTCTGGCCATTGTCGAATAAGTCACGGGCGAACGGCCAATGCGGTCCTGGGCGGACGGCCAATGCGCCGCCTTTGGCGGCGGAGGGTCCGGCAGGACAACGAATATGTAATGTTTTCTGAATAAATTGGAGGTTATGCGATTATGTCTAAATTGATCAAGCGCGGCGAGGATGCCCGCAAAGCTCTGGAGACCGGCGTCAACCAGCTGGCCGATACCGTCAAGGTCACCCTGGGCCCCAAGGGCCGCAACGTGGTGCTGGATAAGAAATACGGCGCTCCCCTCATCACCAACGACGGCGTGACCATCGCCAAGGAGATCGAGCTGGACGACCCGTTTGAGAACATGGGCGCGCAGCTGGTGAAGGAAGTGTCCACCAAGACCAACGACGTGGCCGGCGACGGCACCACCACCGCCACCCTGCTGGCCCAGGCCATCATCGGCGAGGGCCTGAAGAATCTGGCCGCCGGCGCCAACCCCATCGTCATGAAGAAGGGCATCGCCAAGGCCGTGGACGCCGCTGTGGCCTCCATCCGTGAAAGCTCCCAGAAGGTCAACGGCACCGACGACATCGCCCGCGTGGGCACCGTGTCCTCCAGCGACGAGGTCATCGGCAAGCTGATTGCCGAGGCCATGGAGAAGGTCTCCGCCGACGGCGTGATCACCATTGAGGAGTCCAAGACAAGCGAGACCTACAGCGAGGTCGTGGAAGGCATGATGTTCGACCGGGGCTATATCTCCCCCTACATGGCCACTGACATGGAGAAGATGGAAGCCATTGTGGACGACGCCTATATCCTCATCACCGACAAGAAGATCTCCGTCATCGCCGACATCCTGCCCCTGCTGGAGCAGCTGGTCCAGTCCGGCAAAAAGCTGGTGGTCATCGCTGAGGACGTGGAGGGCGAGGCCCTGAGCACCCTGCTGGTCAACCGTCTGCGGGGCACCCTGAACGTGGTGTGCGTGAAGGCCCCCGGCTTCGGCGACCGCCGCAAGGAGATGCTCCAGGATATCGCCATCCTCACCGGCGGCCAGGTCATCAGCGAGGAGCTGGGCTATGAGCTGAAGAACGCCGACTTCTCCATGCTGGGCAAGGCCCGCCAGGTGAAGGTCACCAAGGAGAACACCATCATTGTCGACGGCGCGGGCAACAGCGACGAGATCAAGAACCGCGTGGCCCAGATCCGCAGCCAGATTGCCGTGACCACCTCCGATTACGACAAGGAGAAGCTGCAGGAGCGGCTGGCCAAGATGGCCGGCGGCGTGGCGGTCATCAAGGTGGGCGCTGCCACCGAGACCGAGATGAAGGAGAAGAAGCTGCGCATCGAGGACGCGCTCAACGCCACCAAGGCCGCTGTGGAAGAGGGCATCGTAGCCGGCGGCGGCACGGTGTTTGTCAACGCCATTCCCGCTGTGGAGGCCCTGCTGGAGAACGTTGAGGGCGACGAGAAGACCGGCGTGCGCATTATCGCCAAGGCCCTGGAGGCCCCCACCCGTCAGATCGCGGCCAACGCCGGCCTGGACGGCTCCGTGGTGCTGGAGAACGTGAAGAAGTCCGACAAGGGCGTGGGCTTCGACGCCTACAACGAGAAGTATGTGGACATGATTGCCGCCGGCATCGTTGACCCGGCCAAGGTGACCCGCTCCGCCCTGGAGAACGCCGCGTCCGTGGCCGCCATGGTGCTGACCACCGAGTCCCTGGTGGCCGACAAGCCCGAGCCTCCCGCACCTCCCGCACCCGGCGGAGACATGGGCATGGGCGGCATGTATTGATAGACCGCTGAAAGTTTGAGAGCAACTATCTGAACAGGCTAAACCCCAGCACTCGCAATCGAATTGTGGGTGCTGGGGCCTTCATATATGGATAGAATCTCTGAAAGTATTGATACCAGTGGGGTTACAGGGCTGACTTCACGGTTTACCGCGGATTTGACACACGACCGCTGCATAAGAACATACAATTTTTCACCATATTTTCATAGAATATGAGGACTTTACTTTTGAGGCGAATAAAGTATAATAGAAGCAAGAGGAGGCGATATTGTGGCTAGAGTTTTTGATGTGGCAAAATATGTTCTAAACCATGCCGGGGCTATGACTACAATGAAATTACAGAAGCTAGTCTACTATTGTCAGGCGTGGTCGCTTGCATGGGATGGCGTACCTTTGTTTGACGAAGATTTTCAAGCGTGGGCGAATGGCCCGGCCTGTCCGGAACTGTATGAAACCCATAGAGGGCGTTTTTGGCTCGGAGAGGACTTCTATGACAGCTATGGGCCACATTCCTTTACACAAGCGCAGGAAGAAACCATGAATGCGGTGCTGGAGGGATACGCAGACAAGGAACCGCAGTGGCTGAGCGAATTGACACACCTGGAACGTCCATGGCGCGAAACCCGGTGCGGCGTCAAACCCGGCGAACCCTGTAATTCGGTAATCCCCAAAGATTTGATGCAGGAATATTATGGGGGGTTGGAAGATGCCGAAGAGGGTTAAGGCAGGGGCCCGACCAAAAGTTGAAAAACAAGTCAGGGCTGCGAAACGTCCAAATCTTTATCAGCTGTCCCCTAAGTGGTCTTTCATAAAATGTGATATGCAGCATGAGAAGTGGGGTATTTCCAACAACACAGAACATCTGGGTGATATGTTGGCCCGTTTCAAAGAATGGGAGCGAGGGACATGGGGCGAGATTCTTACGACAACGTCAGGACGCAAGCATAATACGCAGAGCCACCCTATGCCAGTTGAGATACTGAATAAGGAGGCGGCAAAGCGGTTGACCGAGTTGAACTTGGATAGCTATGATGTGCTGTACTCACTCACCATTACAGGTAAACAGCGTGTGTGGGGGATTATGATTGAAGAAACTGGTACATTTCAACTTTTGTGGTACGATTCACAGCACGAAATATACCCTGTATGAGTATTCCCGCTCTAGTTCAAGCAGGGATACTCATATTTTGTGCAAATTTCGACAAAACAGGGGACTGGCATACAGGGCAAAATACGCCCCCCAGTCAGTCCGCGGCGCATCACGTTAGGGGCAGATCCATCAGCCCCTCCAGGTCCTCTGCGGTGATGGTCACGATATCCTCGTCCGACGGCGACGCCAGGCCCGCCACCCGGTCGGCCTGCTTGGACACGATCTTCTCAAACAGATTCCGCACGTCCCTGGCATTGCCGAAATTGTTGTCCCGGTCCTCATACAGCTCCTGCAGGTGTTCCCGCACCGCCTCCGCGGCCTTTTCGTCCAGCCGGTAGTCGTTGCGCTCCACCCGGCCCTGGAAAATTTCATAGAGCTGTTCGCCGTTATAGTCCTCAAAATACAGGTACTTGTTGAACCGGGACTTCAGGCCCGGATTGGAGTCGATAAACCGGGGCATCAGGGTGGCGTACCCGGCGGCGATGACGATGAAGTCCTCACGGTGGTCCTCCATGGCCTTCAGGACCGTGTCGATGGCCTCCTGACCAAAATCCTTGTCCGCGTTCTCCGGCGTGAGGGTGTACGCCTCGTCGATAAACAGCACGCCGCCCAAGGCCTGGCCGATCACCTCCTGGGTTTTCAGGGCGGTCTGGCCCACATAGCCGGCCACCAGGCCGCTGCGGTCCACCTCCACCAGGTGCCCCTTGCTCAGGATCCCCAGGGCTCTGTAGACCTTGCCCACGATCCGCGCCACAGTGGTCTTGCCCGTGCCGGGATTGCCGGAAAACACCAGGTGAAAGGACATCTCCGGGCACTTCATCCCCCGCTCCTTCCGCAGGGTGCGGACCTTGACCAGATTGACAAGGCTGTCCACGTCCTTTTTCACCGCGTCCAGCCCGATGAGCTGGTCCAGCTCCGCCAGGGCCTCCTCCAGGGTGGGCGGCTCCGCTTCCGGCTCCCCGGCGGGGGCGCACGGCTCGGCGGCGGCTGGTTCGGGGGCGGGGCTCTGGACCGCCGGCTGCGGGGGCGCGCCGAAGAAATCGTCATAGACGTCCCGCCGGCTGTGAGAGATGACCTGGCTGAATTCATCCATGATGTCGTTGAGCTCCTTCGCGGCGTCCCGCTTGGGGACGGGCGGGAGATAGTCGTCCGGCCCAGGGGTCAGGGCGATGGCCGGCACGCCCAGCTGGTCGCACAGGCCGGTGAGCTGGCCGTACAGCAGGGTGATCCGGCGGCTCTCGGCGAAGGAGAACGTGCCGTCGTAGGCGGCGCAGAGCATGAGAAGATTCTTCTGCACCTCCGCAAAGGTCCGGCTGCAGCTGGTTCCGGCCTTGGCGTCGGCCTGGGCCAGCTTGCGGAAGAAGTCGGGGACGCCCACGGTGTAGTGGGGGTTGGCGTGGTAATAGCTGATGGCTTTGCTGAACTGCTGGGGGGAGAATTTGACCTGCTGGTCTGTGTACAGCTGGTTGATGCCGGCAACATCGCCGCCCGGCTGGTCGCCGCAGGCCCACAGGCAGAGGGCGCAGGCGCGGAAATAGGTGTCCACCTCCTGGGAGGAGATCCGCAGCTCCGGTGGGATGCTCTGGCAGAAATGACCGACGCTCTCGGCGTAATCGCGGTGAAAGTTTTTGCTCATAGAAGGCCGCCTCCGTTTTTTTATCCGCCGCCTATTATAACACAGTCCCGGCGGGAAAGAAAGAGGGGAATGCATGTGCGGCCAGGCCCATTTGCACACTTGCAATTATTTCTGACAGGGAGTATCATAAACCCTGTGGCCGCCGCACAAATAATCGGTATTTTCAACTTTCAGGAGGAGATTGGTATGGATCGGGATACAGCCCGGCTCCCGCTGTTCTTCCGCGGGAGCCCATATGGGCAAACGAGAAAACGGCGCCCTTGCGTTTGGTACACAGTACCAGCAAGAGCGCCTTCACTTTTATCTGAGGTATATTATGGATAGCCGCACTCTGACAGATGCATGCATCAAACGCTACGTGGCCCATCTCCGGGAGGAGGAGCGCACCGCCGCAACCACGAACAAGTATGTCCACGATGCCCGCGCTTTCCTGGCGTGGCTGCAGGGGAGGGCGGTGACCAGGGAGGCCGCGGCGCAGTGGAAGGCCCACCTGCTCTCCCGGGGCTGCGCCCCCGCCACCGTCAACGCGAAGCTCTCCGCCATCAACGGCCTGTTCCGCTTCCTGGGCTGGGACGAGTGCCGGGTCAAATTCCTGAAGCTCCAGCGCCGCACGTTCCGGGATGCGTCCCGCGACCTGTCCCGGCAGGAGTATGACCGGCTCCTCAGCGCCGCCTCCGGGTACGTGGAGCTGCTGCTGCAGACCATCAGCTCCACCGGCATCCGGGTTTCCGAGGTGCGCTATATCACGGTGGAGGCTAGATTGACGTTGATGAGCCTGACGTTCCTCTGGCGGACGTCCCCCACACCGGCGACTGCGCGCAGTGGACCACGCTGTCCCTGCTGAGCTGCGGCGGCCTGCTGTGGATGCTTCTGAACGAAAAGAAGCGGAAAGCGGAGTAAAAAGCATATCATCCCCTGAAAACCATAGCGAGCGGTCCGGGAAGCCGGGCCGCTCTTCTTATCCGCGATATTTCCGGAAGCATGCCCCGCCCGAAACCCGGGCGGGGCATGCTGTCCATCACGAAGACGCCGGCCTTACCGCTCCATTTTCCAGAAGGCGACGCTGTAGGGGGGCAGCTCGCTGCCGCCGCCGAAATCATGGGGCTTGCCGGTGAGCAGGTCCTCGGCCATGCCGCACCCGGCGTCAAAATGGGCGGTATAGGGCGCGCTGTCCGCGTTCACCGCCACCAGGACCCGCTCCCCCTGGACGGCCCGCTCAAAGATAATCTGCCGGTTGGTCAGCACCACGTTCCGGTACGCGCCATAGCAGAGGGCGCGGCTGCCCCGGCGGGCCTCCGCCATTTTGGCGATCCAGTCCGTCAAATCGCTCCACTCCGGCATTTCCACATCGGGCCGCAGGGCGTCGTCCCCGTCGGACTTGCGGCCCTGGATGCCCCACTCGCTGCCGTAGTACACCGCCGGCACGCCCGGCATGCCGAAGAGCAGGCCGTAGGCGGGGATCAGGTGCTGGGGATTGTCCAGGCGGCTGGCGATCCGCTCCACATCGTGGTTGTCCAGGAAGCTGAGCAGATGCTGGCCCTTGTAGAGGGTCCAGTTCTCCGGCCCGAACTGCCGGGCCAGGCTGTGGCCGATCTCAAAGAGATTCATGGAGTTGAAGCTGGACCAGAGGCCCTTGTAGCACTCGTAATTGGTCACCGAGTGGCACAGCTCCGGCCCCATCCAGCGGTTGTAGTCGCCGTGGAGCGTCTCGCCCATGAGGACAAAGTCCTCTTTGATGGAGTTGGCGAACCCCCGCAGGCGGCGCAGATAGTCCGCGCTGAGACAGTAGGCCACGTCCAGCCGCAGTCCGTCAATGGCGAACTGGTCCACCCAGGACTGGATGGCCTCAAACTGGTGGCGGATCACGTCCGGGTGGTTCAGATTGAGCTTGACCAGCTCGTGGTGGCCCTCCCAGGCCTCGTACCAGAAGCCGTCGTTGTATCCGGTGTTGCCGTCAAAGCTGATGTGGAACCAGTCCTTGTAGGGGCTGTCCCACTTCTTCTCCCGCACGTCCTGGAAGGCCCAGAACCCACGGCCCACATGGTTGAAAACGCCGTCCAGCATCACCCGCATGCCTGCCAGATGGATGGCGTCACATACCCGCTGAAAGTCCTCGTTGGTCCCCAGACGGCAGTCGACCGTATAGTAATCACGGGTGTCATAGCCGTGCCGGTCGCTCTGGAAAAGGGGGTTGAAGAGCACGGTGTCCGCCCCCGTCTTTTTGATATGCTCGATCCAGTCCAGCACCCGCAGGATCCTGTGCTCCTGCACGCCGTCGTTGTCCCTTGGCGCGCCGCACAGCCCCAGGGGGTAGATCTGATAAATTACCGCTTCATCGAACCACATATTATTTGACTCCTTTGTATCGATATGGCAGGACAGCGCCGCCGGACAGCGGCCCCGGCGCTGCAAAAAACAGTATACTAGAAATAAACGGTGTTGTCAAAGACTTTCGCCGGCGCCGGGCGCAATATCTTGATGGTTGAAATTTTCTCAATGCGGGAGTATACTGTATAATAGAAAGGCGGTGAAAATGATGACGGCATTGAGACAACAAGCTGTGCAGCTGGTCAAACAGGTTCCGGAAGATCAAGTGCCAAACATCATTCAATATCTCTATTCCCTCATAGGAAAGGCGGGACTGGACCGCCCTCTTGAAAACGAAGGGACTGTTTCTCCAAAGCTAAAGGCGTTTTGGGAGCTTGAGAAAATGGTCAAGCCTGTGCCGGAGTTGGACTACAAAAAGGAGTTGGAGGATGCGCGGAATGAGAAATATGGCCGTTCTGATTGACACAAATGTTGCTGACAAGAAATATTGATGACTTCCAGTATTCTTGTGTTAAGGCCATCACTCCAGAGGGATTTTTACAGCATATTTTGAAATGAAATTGCTGTACAGTGTCCCTAAGCCGCCCCACGGTAGTGCCGATTTTATAAATTTGCAGGCTTATGTCCACCGCTTTCCAGCCGATAATAAATAAAAAGGGCAGTCCCGCATATCCTGTTTTCCCAGGGGCATACTAGGGGAGAGGAGTGATGCGCATGGAAATGTCCAAGCAGGAATATCAGAAGTTCGTTCAGGCCCGCGCAAAGAGCTCGCCGCTGGTCAAGGACTGCGTGCTGGCCTTTGTCATCGGCGGCGGTATCTGCGCGGTGGGACAGGCGATCATGGACGGCTTTATGGGCCTGGGGCTGGAAAAGACCGACGCAGGCACCGCCACCACCATCTCTCTGGTGTTCCTCTCCGCCCTGCTGACAGGGCTGAATCTTTACAACAAGCTGGGCCGCTACGGCGGCGCGGGGACGCTGGTGCCGGTGACGGGCTTTGCCAACGCGGTGGTCTCGCCGGCCATCGACTTCAAGAGCGAGGGCATGGTCACCGGCATGGCCGCGAAAATGTTCACGGTGGCCGGGCCGGTGATCGTCTTCGGCGTTGCCGCCAGCGTCGTCTACGGCGTGATTTTGATGCTGCTGTAGAGGGAAATACCTGTTCCGCGCAATGGTCCGGCTTCGGCCGCGGCCGCTGCGCGGCGCAGAGCAAGGATAGGAGGAGGCGCCGCCGGCGCGGCGCGGGAAAGCATGGAGTACAATAAATACATAGCGGATTTTGCGATTGGAGATGAGGTCGAGGGGTTCTATATCCTGAAAACGGCGGCCTCCAAGGTCTCCGGCTCCGGGAAGCCCTTTCTGGCGGCGGTGCTGGCGGACAGCAGCGGCAGCATAGAGGCCAAGGTCTGGGACTACAGCGGCCCCATCGGGCCCTCCCACGAGGGCAGCGTCATCAAGGCGCGGGGCAGCGTGTCGGAGTTCCGGGGCAGCCTCCAGTTCATTGTCAGCCGCATCCGCCCGGTGCAGAGCGGGGACCAGTACAGTCTGGACAATCTGGTGCCCTGCGCGCCCATCGACGTGGACGGCTGGTCCGACGAGCTCCAGGACTTTGTGGGCTCCCTGGAGGACCCGGATTACCGGACCCTGTGCCAGAAGCTGCTGGACCAGTACGGCCAGCGCTTCCGGGACATCCCCGGCGGAAAGAGCATGCACCACAGCTTTCTCCACGGGCTGCTCATGCACACGGTCAACATGGCCCGTATAGCGGACGACCTGGCGGGGCTGTACGAGGATGTGATCGACCGGGACCTGCTGATGGCGGGGACGCTGCTCCACGACATCGCCAAGTGCGAGGAGTTTGTCACCTCCTCCCTGGGTCTTGTCACCGACTACTCCACCAAGGGCCAGCTGCTGGGCCACCTGGTCATGGGCGCCCAGGCGGTGGCCGCGGCGGCGCAGGAGCTGGGCATGCCGGAGGAGAAGGCGGTGCTGCTGCAGCACATGCTGCTCGCCCACCACGGGGAGCCGGAGTTCGGCGCGGCAGTGCGGCCCCAGTGCGCGGAGAGCGAGCTGCTGGCGCTGATCGACATGATCGACAGCCGGATGGAAATCTACAGCGAGGCGCTGGCCGGTGTGACCAAAGGGCAGTTCACCAAGAGAGTTTTCGCGCTGGATAAAAAAATATACCGCCACCGCTGAGCGTACACCGCGAGGCGTCAAAACCGGCAGCCGTCACCTGACAGTGGCGGCTGCTTTTTTCCCTTTTGCCGTTGGGGGGTGACGCCTTCTATCCGGGCAGATGGTGCATAGCAGCAGCGGGGGCCGCGTTTTCAAAAAATATATCCCCCCTGGGGGCTTCAAATCCACTTTTCACCCTGTTATAATGCCCATAGGATCCTAAAAACACCGACGGAGGTCACCATGAAAAAACAAACGCTTCTATGCCTGCTTCTGGCGGCGGCCATGCTGCTGGGCCTGACAGCCTGCGGCGGAAACCAGCCTGCCGGTTCCGGCGCTGTAAATACGGGAGACGCGGCCAGTCCGGACGGCGGCGAACCGTCCACCCTGGTCTATGCCAGCGGCGACTATACCCGCATCAATCCGGCCATGGACGAGCACGGCGAGATCAACATTCTCCTCTTCAACGGCCTCACCGCCCACGACGGCAGCAACAGCGTCATCCCCGGCCTGGCGGAGAGCTGGGCCTTCGACGAGGACACCTGCACCTACACCTTCCACCTGACGGAGGGCGTGAAGTGGCATGACGGCCAGCCCCTGACGGCGGAGGACGTGCAGTTCACCATCCAGGCCATTATGGACCCGGACAACGGCTCCGAGAACGCCCCCAACTTTGAGGACGTGGAGGAGATCACGGTGGTGGACGAGCACACCATCTCCTTCCGCCTGACCGCGCCCAACGTGGCGTTCCTGGACTATATGACCATGGCCGTGCTGCCCAAGCACCTGCTGGAGGGGGAGGACATGCAGACCGCGTCCTTCTTCCGCAGCCCCGTGGGCACCGGCCCCTACCGGCTGGAGAGCTGGGACGAGGGACAGGCCATTACCCTGGTGAAAAACGAGGACTATTTCAAGGGCGCGGCCAACATCGACCGGATCATCTTCAAAATCGTCCCCGACGACAACGCCCAGACCATCCAGATGCGCTCCGGGGAGCTGGACCTGGCCCTGCTGCCGCCCAAGGACGCAGAGGCATTCCGGGACCAGGACGGCTATCAGGTCTACGAGATGAAGACCTCCGATTACCGGGGCATCCTCTTCAACTTCCAGAATGCCTATTGGACGGAGAACCGGGATATCATCCCCGCCATCTGCTGCGGCATCGACCGGGAGGCCATTGTCAGCGCCATACTCCTGGGCCACGGCGTCACCGCCTACGGGCCGCTCCAGCGCAATGTCTATAACAATGAAAACGTGGAACACTACGACTACAGCCCCGACCGGGCCCGGCAGGTCCTGGAATCCGCCGGATGCACCCTGGGGGACGACGGCTTCTATTACCGCAATGGCGAAAAACTGGCCTTCACCATCAGCGTCGGCGCGGGGGACCAGGTGCGGGTGGACATCGCCCAGGCCGCCGCCCAGCAGCTGCGGGAGGTGGGCATCGACGTCACAGTGGATATCCCCGCCGTGGTGGACTGGGGCGGCCAGATGGCGTATCTGATTGGCTGGGGCAGTCCCTTCGACGCGGACGACCACACCTATAAGGTGTTCGGCACCGGCAAGGGGGCCAACTATTCCGCCTACTCCAACGCACTGGTGGACCAGTATCTGATCCAGGCCAGGCAGTCCGACGACCCGGCGGTCCGGGCAGAGGCGTACGGCAAATTCCAGGAGGAGCTGGCGAAGGACCCGGCCTATGCCTTCATCTGCTACGTGGACGCGGACTACGTGGCGGTGGACGGCCTGGCGGGCATCTCGCCGGATACCGTCATGGGCCACCACGGCGTGGGCATCTTCTGGAACGTCACGGAGTGGACCATGACAAAGTAAACCGATGGGGAGTCTTCTATGGCAGCATTATTAGAAGTAAAAAACCTGTCCGTCAGCTTTGACACCGCCGCCGGCGAGGTCCAGGCCGTGCGGGACGTGTCGTTCTCCCTGTCGGGCGGCGAGGTGCTGGCCATTGTGGGGGAGTCCGGCTGTGGAAAGAGCGTGCTGTGCCGGAGCATCATGAAGCTGCTGCCGGACAATGCCCGCATGAAAAGCGGACAGATCCTGCTGGACGGCGCGGACGTGACCGGCTACCGGGAGCGGGACATGCGGCGGCTGCGGGGGCGGATGTTCTCCATGATCTTCCAGGACCCCATGACCAGCCTGAACCCCACGCTGCCTATAGGCCGCCAGATCGGGGAGGCGGTGCTGGTCCATCAGCCGAAGCTGAAAAGGGCGGCGGTCCGCCGGCGGGTGCTGGAGCTGATGGAGCTGGTGGGCATCGAGGACCCGGAGGCCCGGTACAGCCTGTATCCCCACAATTTTTCCGGCGGCATGCGCCAGCGCAGCGTGATGGCCATTGCTCTGGCGGCCAATCCCCGCCTGCTGTTTGCGGACGAGCCCACCACCGCCCTGGACGTCACCATCCAGGCCCAGATCCTGGACCTGCTGCGGGATATCCAGCAGAAGCTGGGCACGGCGGCGGTGCTGGTGTCCCACGACCTGGGGGTGGTGGCCCGTGCGGCGGACCGGGTGGCGGTGATGTACGCGGGGAAGATCGTGGAGACCGGCACGGTGGAGGAGATCTTTTACCATCCCCGCCACCCCTACACCTGGGGTCTGATGCGGTCTCTGCCCGCCTTCGCCAGGGACGGCCAGCCGCTGTACACCATCCCCGGCATGCCGCCCGCCCTGGTCGATCCCCCTCGGGGGGATGCCTTCGCCAGCCGGAACGAGTACGCCCTGGCCATCGACTACGAGGAGATGCCGCCCCTGTTCCGGATCACGGACACCCACTACGCGGCCACCTGGCTGCTGGACCCCCGGGCCCCTGCCGTAACGCCCCCGGTGGGAGGTGAGCCGGATGTCTGACGCCCTGCTCTCCATCCAGCATCTGACCCACTGCTTCCGGCTGGGAAAAAAGCAGGTCCTCCGGGCGGTGGACGACGTGTCCTTTGACGTCCGGCCGGGGGAGATTTTCGGTCTGGTGGGGGAGTCCGGCTCCGGAAAGTCCACCATTGCCCGGTGTGTCATGAACATCTGCCAGCCGTCGGAGGGGAAGATTTTTTTCGATGGCATCGACGTGTGCTCCCCCAAAGAGCGCCGTGCCCATCGAAAGCTGCTGCAGACCAAGCGGCAGATCATCTTTCAGGACTCCTCCTCCAGCCTCAACCAGCGCATGACGGTGGCGGACATCATCGCCGAGCCCATGTCCATCCACCACATCACGCCCAAGCGGGGCTCCTGCCGGGCAGAGGCGGAGTTCCAGCTCCACTATGTGGGCATGGACCCGTCCTATCTGGACAGGTACCCGGCGGAGCTGTCCGGCGGCATGCGGCAGCGGGTGGCCATTGCCAGGGCGCTGTCCATGGAGCCGGCGCTGCTGGTGGCGGACGAGCCCATCGCGTCCCTGGATGTGTCCATTCAGGCCCAGATCATCAATCTTTTCAAGCACCTGCAGGAGGAGCACGGCTTTACGTTCCTCTTTATCGCCCATGACCTGGCGGTGGTCCGGTACCTCTGCGACCGGGCGGCGGTGCTGTACCACGGGAAAATCGTGGAGATCGCCCCCACGAAGGAGCTCTTCTCCAATCCCCTGCACCCCTATACACAGGCCCTGCTGTCCGCCATCCCCATCCCGGACCCCCGGCGGGAGCGGGCCCGGCCCCTGCGCGTCTACACGCCGGGGCCGGTGACCGGACAGCTGGCGGAGGCGTCTCCGGGCCATCTTGTCCTGCGGGAGGAGGAACCGGGATGAAACGGAATCCATTTCTATACTATGGACAAAAGGCGCTTACCTTTTTGATGAGCGTCCTGGTCCTGTCCCTGGTGGTGTTCTATGTGGCGCGGCTGGCCCCCGGCGACCCGCTGGTGTCCTACTACGGCGAGCGGGCGGAGAAAATGAGCGTGGAGGAGCGGGCCTGGGCGGAGGAAAAGCTGGGGCTCCGCGACCCCATCTATGTCCAGTACGTCCGCTGGCTGTCCGGCGCGCTTCACGGGCAGTTCGGCCGCTCCTTCAAGTACAAGGCGGACGTGCTGGAGGTCATCGGCGGCAGGGCCGGGAACACCCTGATACTAGGCGGGATCGGCTTTCTGCTGATTTTCGGCCTGTCGCTGCTGCTGGGCGTTTTCTGCGCCTGGTTTGAGGACCGGCTGCCGGACCGGGCGCTGTGCCGGGTGGGGACAGCCGTCAGCTGTATTCCGGAATTCTGGCTGGCCCTGGTGTTGATCCTGCTCTTTGCGGTGTCCCTGCGCCTGCTGCCCAGCAGCGGGGCCTACTCCGTGGGGAAGGCGGACGACTGGGGGGACCGGGCGCTCCACCTGGTGCTGCCGATGGCGGTGGTGGTAATCGATCACCTGTGGTACTATGCGTACATGATTCGAAACAAGCTGCTGGAGGAGGTCCGGGCGGACTATGTGCTGCTGGCCCGGTCAAAGGGGATGGGAAAACGGCAGGTCCTGTTCCGGCACTGCCTGCGGAACATCCTGCCGTCCTATCTCAGCATCATGGCCATCTCCGTCCCCCACATCCTGGGGGGCACCTATATTATTGAGACCGTGTTCTCCTACCCCGGCCTGGGCACGCTGTCCTATGAGAGCGCCCGGTACCACGACTACAACCTGCTGATGGTGCTGAGCATGCTCTCCGGCGTGATCGTGATCCTCTGCAGCATCCTCGCCCAGATCCTCAACGAGCAATTGGACCCCCGGATGCGGTCGCCCCAGGCGCCGGGCGCAGGGGAGGAGGGCGGCCATGGCTGACGAAAAATTTGTGCTCACCGGCATACGGCCTGCGCCGGAAGCCCCGCCCCCGGTCAGGCCCGCCGCCCGGCGGGACAGGCCTATACTCGCCGCGGTGATACTGGCGGTCATCGTGCTGGGATGTCTGGGCTGTGAGCTGGTGATGACGAAGGACCCGACGTATATGGATCTGATGAACTACAGCCGCCCGCCGGACCGGGAGTTCCTCTTCGGCACGGACACCATGGGCCGGGACATCTTCTCCATGATCTGGTACGGCGGCCGGATCTCCCTGCTCATCGGCTTCGTCTCCACGGCGATCTCCACAGCCATTGCCATTCTCTTCGGCTCTCTCAGCGGCCTGGCCCCGCCCTGGCTGGACAGCCTGCTGATGCGCCTGGCGGAGATCATTCTCAGCATCCCCGGTCTGCTGCTGGTGGTGCTGATCCAGGCGGCGCTGGGGGAGGCCACAGTGTGGAGCATCTCCCTGGTCATCGGGGTGACCAGCTGGACCAGTGTCGCCAAGGTGGTGCGCACGGAGGTGCGGCAGATCCGGGAGAGCGAGTACGTGGTGGCGTCGCGGTGCATGGGGGGCGGCTTTTTCCACATCCTGCGGCGGCATCTGACCCCGAACTTCCTCCCGGCCATCATGTTCATGGTGGTCATGAATATTCGGGGGGCCATTGTGTCGGAGTCCACCCTGAGTTTTCTGGGGATCGGGCTGCCGCTGGAGGTCATCTCCTGGGGGAGCATGCTGAGCCTGGCGGAAAAGGCGCTGCTGGGGAACTGCTGGTGGATCATCCTGATTCCGGGCCTGTTCCTGGTGGCGACGCTGGTGTGCATGACAGAGCTGGGCAATTACCTGAGGAAGAGCGCCAATCGCAGGCAGAGCAATCTCTGACGGAGAAGCGCCCCAGGGAAGGCGAAAAATCGCGGCGCAGGACTGCACGCGAAGAAAGGACGGAAGCCCCTGTATGCGGGGGCTCCCGTCCTTTTGACATCCCATCGGCTAACCTCTATACCGCTTCAGCAAATCGCTGAAGTCCTCCTGCCGGACCAGCAGCATCAGCAGCACATACGCCGCCGCCGCCGCCGCGCCCATCCCGACGCACTTGACCACCAGCATGGCCTTTCCCTCCAGGCCGCTGAGCACCTGGCCGGTCATCGCCCACAGCGCCCCGCCAGCCGCAGCGGTACACAGCAGGCTCTTCACCAGCGGCAGCGTTTTGATGCCGCCGGCTTTCCGCAGGAACAGCGCCCCCATCACCACTCCGCCTGCGGTGATGGACACGGCGGTGGCGGCAGCCAGGCCCGCGCCGCCCCACCGGGGACCCAGCGCCCGGTTGAGGGCCCAGTTGCACACCAGGATCCCCGCGTTCACCAGCAGCGGCGTCAGCGTCTTCTCCATGGTGTAGTACGCCTTGCTCAGCAGGTCCAGGGCGCAGAATCCGGCCATGGACAGGGAGTAGATGGTAAAGATGGCGCCGGTGGCCGCAGTGGACGCCGCGTCAAAATTGCCGCCCTCAAAGAGCACCCGCACAATGGGCGTCCCGAAAGCCGCCAGCACCATGGACATGGGCAGGATGATTGCCAGCGTGCTGCGCAGCACGCCCCAGATATACCGGCGGTAGGTGGCCTGGTCCGTGCTGGCGTACTCCTGGCTGAATTTGGGGAACAGCACCGTGCTGATGCTGTAGATCAGGGTGGTCGTCAGCGGGGTAAACAGCTTGTCCGCATAGTAGAAGGCGCTCACCGGGCTGCCGTCCAGCCGGGCGGTCATCCCCGAATCCTGCAGATAGCAGAAGAGGAAGATGGAGGTGGTCAGCACCGTCACCAGGGCGGTGCGGAAGAAGGTCTTCACATAGTCCGCCCGCAGGTCCAGCCGGAATCGGGGGCAGTATTTTTCTTTTATCATATAGGGGACCGTCATCCCCAGCTGCAGCAGCCACGCCGCCGTCACCGCCGCCACATAGCCCCCCACGCCCAGCCGGTCCGCCAGCAGCGCCAGGAACAGGATCAGCGCCAGGTTGTAGGGGATCGACATGCTGCCCTGGAGGACAAAGTGCTCCAGGGACTGCATCAGCGCCACCAGCAGATAGGCCGCGCCAATCACCGGCAGAGTCAGGGCCATGACGCGCATATAGGCCCCCAGCTGGGCCGCCTCCTCCGCCGGGCCGTCCCACAAAAATCCCATCAGCGGCGTAAAGGTGGCGCCGATCCACACCACGGCCACAGCCGCGCAGACCAGGACGGTGATGGTCAGCAGATTCCCCGCGGCCTCGTACCCCTCCCGCCGGCTGCGGCGGAGCCGCGGCGTCAGAATGGGCACGGCGGCGATGCACAGGGCGTAGGCCGCGGTGGTGAAGAGATAGATGCTGCTGTTATTGGCCGCGGTGTACAGGTCCGCCGCGGCCAGGGTGCCGAACGCCCTGGCCTGCAAGGCCTCCCGGACAATGCCCAGCAGCTTTGCCGCCAGCGTCACCAGCGTCACGGCTCCGATCAGATTCACTGTTTGATTTCGTTTCACTTTGACTGCTCCATTAACATACGGATGAATTCTTCATTCCGGTCCAGCTTCGAAACCAGCCCCTCCAGACAGCGGGCTGTGGTGTCACAGATTTTTTCCCGGTCCTCCATGGTCTCCGCAAAAGCGGACTGGAACCCCTCCAGGGTGAAGTTCTCCACCGTGAAGTGGGTGGGGCGCTCAATGGAGGCCAGAAAGGAGTCCACCTTCGGGTCGTAGGACACCCCGATCATGGGCACGCCCATCACGGCAGCGTAGATCAGCGAGTGCAGCCGCACGCCCACCAGCACGTCCATACAGCCGATAATGGACAGGGTCTCCTCCGACAGATACTTCTGCCGCAGGCACCCCGCCTTCCCCTCCAGCCGCCGGGCGATCTCCTCGCAGACCCCCACATCCTCATCGTAGAAAAAGGGGATCAGCACGGAGTCCGCGCCGTACGCCTCCCGCAGCCAGAGGATGCATTTGTACACCTCCTGCAAAAACTCCCGGTTGGGCTTCCGGGCCTTCACCGCCCAGCCCACCGTCAGATGCCCGTCCTGCTTGGGGCAGTTCTCCCGCTCCAGGATCCGGAGGCCCAAAGCCGAATCCGGCTTCTTCACCCGGATCACCGGGTCGGCGGTGACGACTATCAGCTTGTCCGGCACGCCGATCTCCAGCAGCAGGTCCCGGCTCTTGGCGTCCCGGACCACGATGCCGTCGGCCCGGCGGAGGATGGAGGCGGTGAGCCGCCGGTTCCGGGGCGTGGAGATGGGGCCGATGCCCTGGCTGTAAATGAAGGTCTGCCTGCCCAGCAGCTGGGCCAGGCCCAGGATGAACAGGTAATACAGGATGCTCCGGCCCGATGTGGCGTCCTGCAGCAGGCTGCCGCCGCCGGACAGCAGCAGGTCGCACCAACCCACCGCCCGGAAGATGTCCGGCAGGGACATCCGCCGCACAGACTTTACGCCGAATTTTTCCGCTGTCTGCTCCGGGTCCTGGGACAGCACGGTAATGTCCACATCCGGCAGCTTTTCCCGCAGGTTGTCGATGACCGTGCGGAGAATGGATTCATCGCCGATGTTGTTAAAGCCATAATAGCCTGATATCAGAATCTTGTACATTCTCTTTTTATCCTAAAGAAATTTTTCCCGCGCCCGCCCCCACAGCCGGAGCAGCAGCTCAAAGCACACCATATACACAATGCCCAGCACGATCCCCAGGACCAGGGAGTACCCGGTGCGCACGAAGCCCAGATACAGCGGCGTGCGGATATGCATAAAGGTATTGCACACGCTGGTCATGCCGATGGTCCCCGCCAGACCGAAGACGGCGGTGAAGAAGGGCATGCGCCGGACAGCGCAGTACACCGCCAGCATCACGCCGGGGAAGGCCACCAAAAACTCCTTGGTCCGGGGCCGGGCCAGCAGCAGGTTTTCCAGGTCGTTGCGGAACACGATCTCCAGCGTGGACACGGACACATCGCTCTCGTGGCCTGTCCGGGCCAGGTAGTAGTATCCCGCCGCCGCGATCACGCCCAGGACCAGCAGCGCCCAGACCGGAATGGTCCACTGCAGGGCGGTGGTGATGTCGCCGAAGTGGAGGGTGTCGCTTGCCCGCTCCTTTTCAAAGATGCCGTAATAGGACAAAAACAGCACGCAGAAGAAGGCCAGGGGAACCAGCTGGGCCAGCTTCACGCCCCGGAAGATGCCGATCTCCAGCATAAAGGCGGTGGAGGACAGGGGCGCCGCCGTCATCATGGCCCCGGCCAGGGCGATGAGTACGCTCCCGGCCAGGATCCCCACGGACCGTGGGAGAATCTGCGGCAGGCCCGCGCCCGCCGGCAGCGTCTGGGCGGTATGCTTGGCGCTCCACAGGAAAAACACCGCGGACAGACAGGCGAACACCACCGCGCTGGCGAAGCTGGCCAGCAGCCGGAAGCTGTTGGGCAGGACCACCCAGGCCGCCGCCGCCAGCGCCGCCCCCGCGCCGGCCAGCAGCAGCGTCCACTTCTTCTTCATCGGCAGGAAGGACGCCGGCAGCAGCGCGCCGCATACAGCCGCGCCCACTCCCATGACCAGCAGCGCCAGGGAGGGAATCTGGATGTCGTCCAGCGTGGAGGCCTGTCCCCTGGTGATGCCATGGGCCGCCAGCCGCTGGTCCAGGCTGTCAAAGAGCTCCCGGTAGACGTCCATGTCCGTCACATAGGCAAAGGAGTCGTCGGTGTGCTTGATGGGCTTGAAGTAGAGGATGCGGATATTCCGCTCTACAATGGCCCGGTAAAAGGTGTTCTCAATCTCCTCCGCGCCGGTATAGCCGTAGTATCCGTAGCGGTACTGGATATAATTCCACACGGAGAATACCCGCACCGTCTGATAGCCGGTGGCCTTGGCGATTTCCTCCACGCCGGTCTGGAGGATGTTCTCCCGCTGGACGTTGGTCTCGATCAGGCCGATGGTGATGCCGTTGTCCCGGATGTAGTCCAGCGCAAAGTCGTCCTCCGCGTCGTCGTAGCCGATGACGGCCTCGCCGCCGGCGATGATATAGGAGGGGTGGATGTTGTATTTTTGGTAGCCGTCCACCACGGCCTGGGCGTACTGGGTGTCGTTGCGGCCATTGTAGCACAGGGTGCGGGGGATGATCTCCATCCCCAGCGCCTGAATGGTCTCCACCTTCTCCGGCATCAGACCCAGGGAGACGTACAGCAGCTTGGAGGAATCGATCTCCCGCCGCTCCACAAATCCGTCGCTTTTGCTGGTGTAGAGCTTGCGCGTCTCCGTATAGAGGGTGTCGGTGACCGTGCCGTTGATGAGGATGTAGCACGTGTCCCCCTGGTTCATCATGACCAGGTCCTCGCTGTGGAAGCGCTTGGACACCGCGTCCGTGACAAAGGACACGGCCTCGCCGCCCGCCGCCTCCACCAGCACGTCGAAGCGGTCATAACCGCGGCGGGTGATGGCGTCCACAAAGGCGGCGGGGTACTGCTCCATCCAGTCCGCGTCCTGCATGACCTCATCCATCAGCTTCGCCGAGACGGGGAGAGGGGAGTTTTCCATCAGGGTGGACAGGCTCTCCTCCGTCAGTCCCACACGGGTGATCCCCATGTCCCGGAACTGCTCCAGCCACCAGGCGATGTCCTGTTCGCTCTGTTCGGCCAGCAGCTCCAGCTCGTTATAGTCCAATACGACGTCATAGGTCTTGTTTTTCGACTCCGCCCGCCAGCGCTGGCCCACCACCGCGGCGCTGACCAGTACCGCCAGCGCCGCCAGCAGAAAAAGCAATTTGTTTGTCTTCATATATTCCTTCATAGGAGTTCCTTTCTTTCAGCCGCTTTAAGAGATGTACCGGATAACCGCAGAATGCTATGGCGTCTCCCCCCGTATGCTCCTGAAGGTCAGGAAGCCCTCCAGGATGAGCGCCGCCGCCACTGCGTCCACGGTTTTCTTCCGCTGCCGCCCGTTCTTCCCGGCGGAGAGGAGGAGGTCGTGGGCTGCGATGGTGGTGCGCCGCTCGTCCCACAGCGTTACCGGCAGGCCATGGGCCTCGATCAGCTCCTGGCGGAACGCCGCCGCCTTCTCCGCCCGTGGTCCGGCTGTGCCGTCCATATTCTTCGGATATCCCAGCGCCAGCTCTGTTACTTCGTACTCCGCGATCAGCTGGCCCAGCCGCTCCAGCACCTTCTCCCGCTTTCTGCTGTGGATGGTCTCCGTATAGCCGGCCAGCTGGCAGGTCAGATCTGAGATCGCGACGCCGGTGTGCGCATCCCCATAGTCAATAGCCATTACCCGCATGGCGCGCCTCCTTTTTCCTTTGGCGGACTTTGCCGCAAGTAAACCATATTATACATGATTCTTCCAGCAAAGGAAATAGCCTAAGTGTGAAGTCAATGTAAAATTTTCAACCTGAACGGCGGGGCGGGGCGTTCGATATGGCGGCCAGTTCGCAGTTCAGAGCTGCCCCTCCCCGTCCTCCGGATGGGCCCACAGATACACCGCCTGGGCCGCGTTCTTCGGCACCACCGCCAGCAGCTCCTCCAGGCTGGCCTCCTTAATGGCCTTCAGGCTCTTGAACCGCTTCAGCAGCGCCGTCCGCCGGGCCGCTCCCACGCCGGGGATCTCATCCAGCGTGGAGCCCCGCACGCTTTTGCCGTGGCTCTGGCGGTTGAAGGTAATTGCGAAGCGGTGGGTCTCCTCCTGGATGCGCCCGATCAGGGCGAATACCGCCTGGTAGTTCTGGATGCCGATCTCCCGGCCCTCCGGGGTGACGAGGGCCCGGGTGCGGTGGCGGTCGTCCTTCACCATGCCGAAAATGGGCACAGCCAGGCCAAACCTGCTCACCACCCGCCGGGCCACCTTGGCGTGCTGCTCCCCGCCGTCGATGAGGAACACGTCCGGCAGGGGCAGGAAGCGCTTGTCCTGCTCCATATAGTGGGTCAGGCGGCGGGTGAGGACCTCCTCCATGGAGCGGTAGTCGTCCGGGTGGCCGTCCAGCTCCTTGATGCGGAAGCGGCGATAGCGGTCCTTGGCCGGTTTCGAGCCGTGGAAGACCACCATGGAGGCCACGATGTCGTCGGCGCCGGTGTTGGAGATGTCGTAGGACTCCAGCCACTCCGGCGGCGACGCCAGGCCCAGCAGCTTGGCCAGCAGCTCCAGCGTGCGGTCGGACCGCTCCTGGCTGGAGGTCTGCCGCTCCGCCTCCTCCCGGGCGTTGTCGGCGGCCATCCGCATCACCTGGGCCCGCTCCCCCCGATGGGGGACCTTGATGGCCACCTTGTGTCCCGCCTGTTCCGACAGCAGCTGCTCCAGGACCTCCTGGTCCTCGATGGCGGCGGGGATGCAGATTTCCCTGGGCAGGACACGGCGGCTGCCGTAATACTGGAGCAGCAGCGCCGAGAGGATTTCGCCCTCCGCCTCCAGGTCAAAGGTGGAGAACACCTCCGCCTCCTTGCCGGTGAGCTGGCCCTCCTCGTAGTGCAGCACCGCATAGCAGCCCTTGACGTTCAGATACAGCCCCCAGACGTCGGAATCCGAGCACACGCCGGCGATGATTTTCTGCCGCTTGCCCAGCACCTTAATGGCCTCGATGCGGTCCCGCAGGGCGGCGGCCTCCTCGAAGCGCAGGTCCTCCGCCGCCGAGAGCATCTCCTGCTCCAGCTGGGCGGTGACCATGCGGACCTTGCCCTCCAGCAGCTGCACCGCCAGATCCATGCGCCGGTTATACTCCTCCGCGGTCATCTCCGCCCGGCAGAAGCCGTCGCAGCGGCCCATATGGTGGTTCAGGCAGGGCCGCTCCTTACCGATATCCCTGGGAAAGGTCTTATGGCAGGTGGGCAGGTGCAGAGCCCGGCGGATGGCGTCCAGGGCGGAGCGGGTCTCCATGCGCCCGCCGTAGGGACCGAAATATTTGGCGCCGTCCTCGGCGGGGCGGCTGACCAGGGTGAATTTGGGGTAGGGCTCCCGGCTCAGCCGCACCAGCGGATAGCCCTTGTCGTCCTTGAGCAGAATGTTATAGCGGGGCATGTACTGCTTGATGAGGGCGTTTTCCAGGACCAGGGCCTCGAATTCGCTGCCCACCAGGATGGTGTCGAAGGTGTCCACCTGCCCCACCATGGTGTGGGTCTTCAGATTGTGGCCCCGCCCGGCCTGGAAATATTGGCTGACCCGGTTTTTCAGCTTCTTGGCCTTGCCCACATAGATGACTGTGCCCGCCTTGTCGTGCATCAGGTACACGCCGGGGGCCAGGGGCAGGCTGTTGGCTTTTTCCAGCAGCTGGTCTTTTGTCATGACGCGGCCTCCTTTCCATAAAATTCCGCCTGAGCGGTTGGACAGCCGGTTCCGCTCAGGCAGAAAAATTGTGTTTGTCAGACAGGCTATCTGCGGGATGCCTCCTCAGAGAGCCGGGCACAGACCCTCGATCTCCGTTTGGGCCAGGCCGGTCGCCGCGGCGACCTGATGCAGCGGTATCCCCATTTTGATAAGGTTCTGCGCAGTTTCAAGCTTTCCCTGGCGCATACCCTGCTGCATACCCTGCTGTATCCCCTGCTGCTCTGCATGTCGCAGGGCCTGGGCCTCGTCATGCCGCGCCTTCTCGCGCAGACGCTCGATCTCGTGGAACTCCGGCGAAGCCGTGATGCTGTAGTACGCATTGATGGCCTGTTCCATTGCTGGCACCTCCATTCCCTTGATTTTCTCCAAATCTTCCTCAGTTTCCGCCTTGAACAGCGACAGCCACAGCAGCAGCGCGTCCTTGTCGCCGATTTCTTCCGGCAGCTTCCTCAGCTCAAAAAAGTGAAACCCCATCTTGTCAGACAGCAGTGTGCGACGGTTGACCTCCAGCGGCTGGAAGAACGAATGATACTCTTCACAGTCAAACAGCCGGAAGTCAATGATGCTGATAATGAGCGTGCGCGGCAGCAGGTCGTAGCTCTGCCCGGCGGGCAGGGCCGTTGAAAACTCCCGCGCCCAGTACAGCATGACCCGCTCCGTATAGTAGCCCTGGTTGGCAACCTGGATCTCCAGGTCGATCCGCTGGCCGTTGACGATCATGTTGATATCCAGGCGGCAGAATTTGTCCCCCATGATCTCGGGCGGCATTTCCGGGTTGCGCACTTCGAATTGCTCTATGCTCTCCAGCGGAATCCGCAGCAGCGCCGCTACCAGATGCTTCAGCAGGTCCCGATGCTTCACAAACAGCATTTTGAACAGAGTGTCCGTCTTAAATGTATACCGCAATTTTCCCATAGCGCCTCTCCCCCTTGTACCCCTATTATACCACGCCTCAGCCGGGAATGCCATAGTTTTTCCTGTTAAATTCCCATCCACAGGGCCCGCGCAAAGAAGGTCCAGACCAGCGGTACGGCCGCCATCCCCAGCGCATAGGACACCGCGTTGGCGATCAGCCCGTAGGCAAAGGCCCAGCCCTTTGAGTGCCCCTGCAGCAGCCCGCGGTACAAAAACGCCTCCGAGAAGGCAATGATCAACTCCACAGGCAGCAGCAGCAAAGCGCCCAGCACGATGGTGTAGTAGTCGGACCCGTACACGGCGATCTTGCTGCTGACGAAGAGGGCCAGGGCCCCCTGGGTCACCAGATTCACCAGCAGGAACGGCTTCCAGTTCTTCTTCCAGTCAAACCAGAACATCCGCAGAAGCAGGCCCTCGATCGCCAGCGTGGGCAGCAGGGTGGAGAGGGTCTGCAAGACCACCGCCAGCCATACCGGCGGCGCGGATACCCGTTTCGTTGCCCAGTTCACCCGCACGGTGTCCTGCACGGCCCGCCGCTCCAGCACATCCGAGGTCCACGTTTCCCCGGATTGGCTCACAATGCGGATGCGGTACTTCTCCGGCATAACTGTGCCGCTGAACCGGTGTGTGCCGCTTCCGCCCGCTGTATGCTCGATATCCGCAGGCTCGATATAGACGAGTCCGCCAGATTGGGGAAGGATCTCTATCTCATACGGTTCCTCCGGCCCGTTTGTCAGCTTTACCAGCAGCAGATAGTCCGGCGGCGCGGAGTTGGCGGAGGCCGTCCCGCACAGCAGTACCGCCATTATGCAGAACAGGGCGGCGGTCCTCAATAACCTTTGCATCCTTCCTTTCATCTGAAAATATCCTCCAAAACATATATTTTCAACGGCCCAAATGCCGCTGAAAACAAAGAAAAAGACTGCTTCGTTACCGAAACAGTCTTTCATCCGCCTGCTTATTCGCCGAAATCGCCGGAACGGACAAGTTCGGCAAGAGCCTCCACGGCCTCCTGCTCGTCAGAGCCATCTGCAATGAGAGTGATCGTCGTCCCCTTGACGATGCCCAGGGACAACACGCCCAACAGGCTCTTTGCGTTCACCCGGCGCTCGTCCTTCTCAACCCAGATTCCGCTCTTAAACTCATTGGCCTTGCGGATGAAGTAGGTGGCAGGCCGCGCGTGCAGGCCGACCTCGTTGTTAATGGTAACTTCCTGAGTATACATAGACCTTATCTCCTCTTCATATCTCAATCTGCTATGGCTTGTTTGCAGCTCGGGAACATAGTGTTATGTTAGCAAATTTCCCTTCCCCCGTCAATGACACTTCCTACAAATTTATCCCCGGATTCCTGACATCTACACGCCATTTTGTGGGAATATTCACGAAAGCGGCAGACGTTTGGCTGGATTGTGTTATAATTTTCACGTTCCAAGGAAACTATTTCCATATTTTTCACGCTTTATACAGCATTTTCAAATCCGCGTGTTTTTTGACGAAACTGGAAAAAAAGTCCAACAAAATTTCCCCCGCCAGCCCCCCCCTGACGGCACTGGTCCGCTTGCAAAATCCGCGCGCCGGGTTTATAATATCACTATATTCGAGCATCGCTGCAAGGGCCCTGGGCCGGGGAAGCCCGGCACAACAGACAAGGAGGAAAAATAAATGACTGCGTTGCTGCGTTACCTGCCCCTCATCATCATCGGCGCTCTGGTGCTGCTGCTGTTTTTCACCGGCTACCTGAAGGCGCCGCCGGACACAGCTTACATCATCTCCGGTCTGGGCCGCAAGCGCATCCTCATCGGCAGGGCCGGCTGGCGCATCCCCTTTTTTGAGCGGGTGGACAAGCTCTCCCTGCGCATCATGCAGGTGGACGTGAAGACCAGCGAGGCCGTGCCCACCAACGAGTTTATCAACGTGACGGTGGACGGCGTGGCCAATGTGAAGATCAGCTCGGACCCGGAGCTGCTCCATCTGGCCGCCGAGGCCCTGCTGGGCAAGCGCCCGGAGGAGCTGGTGGGCCTGGTGACCCAGGTGCTGGAGGGCAATATGCGGGAGATCGTGGGCTCCGTGGGCCTGAAGGAGATGGTCCAGGACCGGCAGGGCGTGGCCAGGAAGATCACGGAGAACGTGGTGCCGGACATGCGGAAGCTGGGGCTGGAGGTGGTCAACTTCAACATCCAGAATTTCAAGGACGGCGCGGGCACCATCGAGAACATGGGTATCGACAACGTGGAGCAGATCCGCAAAAACGCCCAGATCGCCAAGGCCAACGCCCAGCGGGACATCGCCATCGCCACCTCCAACGCCCAGCAGGAGGCCAACGCCATCAAGGTCCAGGCGGAGAAGATGATCGCCGAGCAGGACGCCGCTCTGGCCATCCAGCAGGCGGAGATGAAGGTCAAGGCGGACACCAAAAAGGCGGAGGCGGACGCCGCCTACTCCATCCAGCAGGAGACCCAGCGCAAGACCATCGAGGTCACCCGTGTCAACGCCGATATCGCCCGGAAGGAGAAGGAGGCGGAGCTGGCGGAGAAGGAGATCTCCCTGAAGGAGCGCCAGCTGGACGCGGAGGTCCGCAAGCAGGCGGACGCCATGAAGTACAAGGCGGAGAAGGAGGCCGAGGCCGAGCTGGTCCGCCGCCAGCGGGAGGCGGACGCCCGCGCCTATGAGGCCGTCAAGGAGGCCGAGGCCCGGAAGGCTGCGGCGGAGGCGCTGCGCTTCTCCATGGAGCAGGAGGCGGAGGGCATCCGCGCCAAGGGGCTGGCGGAGGCGGAGGCCATCGAGAAGAAGGCGGAGGCCCAGAAGAAGATGGGCGAGGCGTCGGTGCTGGAGATGTATCTGGACGCCCTGCCGGAGGTAGTGAAAAACGCCGCCCAGCCCCTGGCCCAGACCGACCGCATCGTCATGTACGGCGACGGCAACTCCACCCGGCTGGTGAAGGACGTGATGACCAGCGCCAGCCAGGTGATGGACGGCGTGAAGGAGTCCACGGGGCTGGACCTGGGGGCGCTGCTGGCGGGTGTCGGCGGCGGCAGCGCGGCTGCGGCCACCCGGCCCGTGACCGTGGAGGTCAAACCGGCAGAGCCCCAGGAGGAGGCCCGGGCTGCTACCGCCCAGACACCGGGGCCGGATAAAGAGGTGTAACCGGGGCAAGTGCATTACATACCCTCTCCGTCACCGCTAAAGGCGGCGGAGAGGGTTTTCTGCTGACTATACGCACGAACGATGAAATATGCCAGAATGGGGACCCCTCAGTCACGCTTCGCGTGCCAGCTCCCCTTTCAGGGGAGCCTTTTCCCCTGCTCCTTTGGAAAGCCTCCCCTGAAAGGGGAGGGGGACCGCTTGCGGTGGAGGGGTCCTCCCTGTCCCAGGGTAATTTTATTGGTTGCAAGTATATTTTAATTGTAGACGCCGCTCCGCCGCTTCCGGTAGAACCGGACGGACAGGAAAAAGGACGCTGCATTCATGACAATGACCACAGCGGCGGCGGCAATCACCAGCGCGGTGAGCGGTACCCGGTCCATCCAACGGAACATTCTCTCCATACCAATGATCTGCGCCCCGCCGACCAGGATAGCAAATATGCAGCCCATCAGCGCAATCATGGTCAGCCGGCCTTTCTCCACGCCGAAGCGAAAGACAGTGGGCATGGTGACCGCGTTGACGGTCAGGACCATGACCAGCGGCGATACTCTTGCCATCAACGTTCCCGTCATGTCGTACGCCGCACCGGCAGCGGCGGCCTGGGCGCAGCAGATTAAAAAGCTGAGACCCATTGCGGCCGCTGCCAGGCCCGCAGCAAACAGGTACTTGCTGAGCACCACCTTTTCCGGGCGGCAGGGCGTCATGGCGAGATATTCGTCCCAGCGGCACCGCTCGTCATAGGCCATCGTCGTCAAGGGGAGGGTCATGGTCAGCACCGTCAGATAGGTGCTGCCGAAGCTCTCTAATCTTGGAACAAAGGAAAAAAGCAGCGCGCTCCCTATCAGTATCCAGATATTTTTCCCGATCAGATAAACGTCTTTTCTCAGTAAAGCGGCCATCGCAACTCCTCCTGCATCAGTCATACGCCCCGTTCTGCCGCTTCCGGTAGAACCGGACGGACAGGAAAAAGGACGCCGCATTCATGACAACGACCACAGCGGCAGCGGCAATCCCCAGCGCGGTGAGCGGTACCCGGTCCAGCCAGCCGAACATTCTCTCCTCACCCAGGAGCTTCGCCCCGCCGACAATCACGCCAAAGGTGCCGAACATCAGCGCCATCATCGTCAGACGGCCCTTCTCCACACCGAAGCGGAAAATCGTGGGCATGGTGATGGCGTTGACGGTCAAAATCACCACCAGCAGCGACGCTCTCTGGATCATATTCCCCATCAGATCAAATTCCCCGTGGAGAAAGGTGCTTTTCAGTATACCGGCCAGCACCGTCACAGCCAGCGCGGCCCCGGCCAGCAGGGCGGCGAACAGGTACTTGCTGCACACCACCCGCTCCGGGCGGCAGGGCGTCATGGACAGATAGGTGTCCCAATGGCACCGCTCGTCGTAGGCCAGGGTGGTCAGGGGCAGGGTCATGGTCAGCACCATCAGATACGCGCTGCCGAAGCTCTCAAACTGGGGCGTGAGGCTGAACAGCAGCGCGACGCCCAGCAGAATCCACGTCTGTTTCCCCAACAGATACAGGTCCTTTTTCAGTAAAGCGGTCATAGCAAATTCCTCCTGAATCAGTCATATAAGCCATACCGGCGGTTGGCATAGAATTGAACGGACAGACGAAATGAGATCACATTGCTGACAGCGGCCAGTACGGCGGAGCCGAAAATCAGCACCGGCGCGGACCTGTCCATCAGCCAGACAACGGACTCGACGAAGCGAATCACCCCGCTGTTTCTCATCAGAAGGCCGGCGAACAGCAGCGCGGCTCCCCCGAAGCATACCGAACTGAGAATGATCTGGGCCTTTTCCACCCCAAGGCGGTAGATGATCGGCAGAAAAACGGCGTGCAGCGTCAATACCGTGAAGAGAAGGGCGACCGTCAGCGGCACGCTGATGGACCCGTCCAGGAATCTGTGCTGCACATAGCTGACGGCACACGCCACGCATCCCATGCTGAGAGCGGCGAGAAACGTGATCAGATATTTGCTGAGCACGATTTTCCAGGCCGGTATGGGCAGCATGGCGGCGAACTGGTCCCAGCGGGACCGGCTGTCACTGGCAATAGAGCCCTGGGACAGGGTCATGGACAGCGCCAGCAGATAGATCGTGCCAACGGCGTGAAACTGGGGCGTAAAAGCAAGGCCCAGCGCGACGATGAACAGGAGCCGGAGCTGCCTCCCCGTGATATACAGGTCCTTCCGCAGCAGGGCGGTCATTGGTCCTCCTCCTTGGAGAGATACAGGATGATGTCCTCCAGCGTGGCCCGCTCCACCAGCAGGTCCTTGGGCATGAACGCCCGCTCCACCAGGGCCTCCGCGCCATAGGGCCCCAGGCGCATGCTGTGGACCGCCTCGCTGGGCACGTTTTTGATCTGCTCCTTGGTGCATTTCAGAATGCCGTACCGGTCCAGCAGCGCGTCCTTCTCCTCGCACAGCACCAGCCGGCCCTTGTGCAGGAACGCGATGTAGTCGCAGATTTTTTCCAGGTCGCTGACGATGTGGCTGCTCAGCAGCACCGCGTGGCCGTCCTCCACGGCAAAGTCGGCGAACACGTCCAGCAGCTCGTCCCGGACCATGGGGTCCAGGCCGCTGGTGGCCTCGTCCAGCAAGAGCAGCTTGGCGCGGTGGCTCAGCGCTGCCGCGATGCCCAGCTTCATGGTCATGCCGCGGGAGTACTCCTTGAATTTTTTGTCCGGCGGCAGCCGGAATTTCTCCAGCCAGCTGTCGTAGACGTCCTGCTCCCAGTTTTTGTAAGTACCGGCCATGATTTTGCCCAACTGTTTGGCGGTGATGACCTCCGGGATACAGGTCTCGTCCAGCACGACGCCGATGTCCTCCTTGGTGCGCAGAAAGTCGGGGCTCTGGTTGTCCACGCCCAGCACAGTGATTTTCCCCTCGTCCCGACTGATGGCGTCCATAATGAGCCGGATGGTGGTGCTTTTCCCGGCCCCGTTCTCGCCCACCAGGCCCATGATGCACCCGGCGGGCAGCGCCAGATCCAGGTTTTCCAGCGCAAAGCCCTTGTAGCGCTTGCGCAGGCCCTTGATTTCAACGACATTGCTTTCCATTTTGTTTATTCCTCCTCATATAATACCCGCAGGATATCCTGCAGGTCCTCCATCGTCAGTCCGTTCTGCCTGCCCAGCTCCACGGCTGACTGTAAATGCGCCTCGATCTCCCGCAGATTGCTCTCCTTCGCCAGCTCCAGGTCCTGCTGGGCCACAAAGCTGCCCTTGCCGGCCACGGTGCAGATAAAGCCGTCCCGCTCCAGCTCCTCATAGGCCCGCTTGGTGGTGATGACGCTGATGCGCAGGTCCCTGGCCAGGGCGCGGATGGAGGGCAGGGCCTCGCCGGGCTTCAGCTTCCCGGTGGCAATGGCCCCCTTGAGCTGGCGGCAGATCTGTTCATAGATTGGCTGTCCGCTGGCGTTGCTGATGATGATATCCACTGCATCACCTCTGTTCTTGTGTATATAAACAGTATACACAGTATGAACAGTTTGTCAAGAGGGAAATGGCGGTTGGCGGGAAAAATTTATATGATACTGCCCATGCCTGTGATAGCGGCAAGGTTAGCGTTGATTTTTTTATTTCTTTGCATACGATGTCTGTGAACACATTATTCTATGTACTATCCTGAGAATGGCCCTGTCCATGCCCCGGAAAATTGGCTTGTGACACCGTAAATTCAGTGGTGGAGTGTCCTATTAGGACACTCCACCACTTTTTGTGCGCTCTATTAAGATGAGATTGCCTAAATCCATCGAAAAAGTAAAAGAAACGCTTTGAAATCGTAAGATTTCAAAGCGTTTCGGTGGTCCGAGTGACTGGATTCGAATTATCGGGATTATCTGTTAAGTATTCAAATCCATTCTCTAAAGCCCCTGTTTGCAACGGTTTCCGGCTGTCCGCTTCGCCATCCATCCACGTTTACCACCATCAAAAATCAGGCTCTTAAGGGAAAAATAAGGGAAAAAGGGAAAACAAAACCGCCCTCGCAGATGCACTTACCGGCGTTTCCATTTCCCCTTAAGAGACCGCTTTTGAAAATGCACTTTCAAAAACTCAGCTTTCCTTATCCGGTCTGGGCTCCGGAGTGATCTCCACCACGTCCTCCACCGGACACTGTAAAATGGTGCAGAGGTCTTGTATTGTGTTCAGCGTCACGCTTCGGTTTTTCCGCAGAGCGTCCAGCGTCCCAGTGCTGACATAGTATTTCTGTATCAACTGATACTGTGTAATCTTCTTTCGCTCCATCGTCCGCCACAGGGGAGCAAAACTAATCATTGACAATCCCTCACTTTGGGACTATTGTAAATGTTAGTTTCCCCTTGCGCATTGCCGAATATCAGGCTATAATAAGGATACAAAAACGAAAGGCGGAAAATCCCATGAAAAAGAAACTATCCCTTTTGCTGGCGTGTGTACTCTGTCTGGGTCTGATGCCCTGTGCCTACGCCGACAACAACCCATTCAACGATGTTGCACCCGGCTTCTGGGCCTATGATGCCATCATGGAGACCTACAATGACGGAGTAATGACCGGCACAGGCGGCGGCGCTTTCAGTCCCGCCGGTAAGCTGAACATGGGGCAATTTACAACCATCCTGGCCCGTGCTTTCTACGCAGACGAGATAACCACCTCTCCAGATGACACGCTCTGGTGGGAACCCGCCTACAGAATTGCCTACTACAGCAATCACAACCTCTTTGGAGAAGTGCATAACATCGCGGGCAATACCGAAGTCACCCGTGAAGTGATGGCGGAGATGATGTACCGCGTCATGGTTGACAAGAGTGTTGTTCTTCCGAATGACACCGAAATCCAGGCAACTATAAACAAGATTCCGGATATTGCCGCTGTGGACGGCAATTACAGAACGGCGGTAGCCGTGTGCTACTATTGGGAACTGCTGGCCGGTGTTGACGCGCAGGGAACTTTCGCCCCCAAGGGAGTGCTGAACCGCGCACAGACAGCGGTCATCTATACCCGGCTGAAAAAGGCGGTCAGTGTGCTGAGTACGGGGACAACCGAAAATCCCGGAACCACAACCCCGGACACGATAACTCCCGGCACAGCAGATAATCCCGGCGATGCACATAATCCCCAGGCAGCCCCCTCCGCAACCCTGACCAACGGGATGCCTGTGACTGAGGAAAATGTGCTGGCTCTGATTGAGGAGTACAAGAATGGGAAGGAGCCTGGGGAGAAGGCGAAGGAAGCTGGGTTTACCTCGTATACTAACGGATCTACATATGATCCGTACAATCCGCTGTACTTTGGTGCGATTGGGTCTGGAACCGAATGCGCCAAATTCGCCTTTGCCTTTTGGGACGACATCTTTGGAGACGCACCTTATCGCGAGGTGACTGATCCGTGGCAAATAAGGCCGGGAGACCTTATCCACTTCCCTAGTCATTGGTGTATTGCGGTACAAAGCGCCTATCAAGAACCAGGTCGCGACTACCCATTAACACAAACTGCAGGTGGAGGTAAGGCAGGGTCGATTGGCTGGGGTCCTAATGCTATAAGAGGATATGCCACACTTTACACCCGTTACCCCCTCGCCTGAGTCTTCGCCCCCCGCCCAACTGGGCGGGGGATATTTTTGAACCTACACTTTCAAAACTCTATTCAACCGTTACCATCCTCTCCATGCAATCCCCGCAGATGATGTTGACCTCCTTGGTAGCCCGGACGGACTGCCCGCATTTGGGACAAACCAGCTTGCGTGTACTGGACGGCCTCCCGCCGCCGTTCTGCGTTCCTCCTGTGCCGGCCCCTGACTTTCCGGGAGTTCCAATACCTCTTGCCGAGAACCCTTCCGTTCGGCTCATGTGTACGTCTTCCCAGCCCTGCTCGATGATGAACTCCACCAGCACGTCCGAAGGTTCGGTAACACTCCATCCGATGCGCTTGTCATAGCTGATTTCCAGGTCCCGTGCCTGAGCTGCATCCCGGAAGGTCTTGTTGTGGTATGTCCCGTTCCGGCTGCAATCCTTGATTCCGTTTTGCAAATGGTAGAGGTGTACCATCTCATGCAGGACGGTGGCAACCACGTTTTCGATTGGCCTGTCCAGCGTCCCCGCTCCGATGTTCAACTCGTGGCGGCGTTCCCCGTCCGCACGGGCCCACGCTTTAGCAACGGTAACATGCCCGTAGGCCCTGGGCGTGGATTGGATGGTAATGACCGGCTCTTCCAGCTGGCTGTCAAAATAGCGGCTGTTCAAGGCGCGGAAAATCTTTTCCATATATCCGGCTGTCCTGCTGGTCTTGATAGTCTCTTTCATAGCGTCAACGCCTCCCATAATAAATATTGAGCGGAGCGAAGCTCGTGGGCGAGCTTCGTTGCCCCCTACCAGCGCAGGCGGAGCGGACGGTCAAGGCTGGGCCAACGGCCCACTCGCGAAAAAATATCTCTCTGGCCCTTACGGAAACCAGAGAGATATTTTTTCGGCCTTGACAGTCTGCGGAGGCTGTGCTACCCCCTCTCGCGGAGGGCGGCACCTTTGTCAATATCAAATATTTATAAATTATTCATAATTTTTTGAAAATTTTCTTGATATTTTTCCGCTTGACAGCATAGTATCCCCCAGTCGACGCGAACCGACGGGTTTTTCCTTTCGGTATCGACTGGCGGGGCTGGAACCGCGTAGAGTTTCCCAGCAGCCAACCTGGCGAGCTGATGCGCAAAGGGCGGCGGGGTGCGACTACACCCCATCCCAATAAAAATCTTATGATGAAAGGACTTGATAACTATGAAAGTAATCGGATTCAAAAGAGCGGACTTTATGTCCAAGGAGGGAGCTCCCATTACTGGCTATAACCTCTACCTCAGCTACCCCATTACCGGCGAGGACGCCGACGGCTCAGCCTGTGAGCGGTACTACATGACGGACGCCAAGCTTGCTCGGAGCGGGTACAAGCCCCACGTAGGGGATGAGGTGAACGTCTCCTTCAATCGCTTCGGCAAGCCCGACATCATCACGGTCATTAAGTAGCGAACCCGTCTGGTTCCCCCTCCCCGGAGGGGAGGGGGCTACTCGATAAGACAACAAATTGAAGTCACCCACCCTACAGGAAAGGGGGATTTCATCCTTTGACAGAGAACACAACCCCTGCTGTTTACACCAACGCACGCATCAAATCCTACCCCGGCAAAGCCGTTGTTCAAGTTGCCAGCAAGCCAATTTTCCAATACATCCCCGGCCTCAGCCAGCCGCGCGGCTACGATGTCTCGCCTCCTGGAATGGCGGAGGACCCGGACAGAGCCAAAGAAGAAAGCCAACGGAGAGCGGCGGCGCGGGTAAGGGATATTGCCCTCTGCAACCAGTTCGAGTATTTTTTCACCTGGACGCTGGACGGCACATTGATAGACCGCTATGACCCGGAAACTATTTATCCCAAGGTCCGTAATTTCCTCAACAACGCCGTCAAGCGCAAGGGCTTCGCCTATGTGTTGGTTCCCGAATACCACACCTTAAAGGAAGGCGAGGATATTCGTGCCATCCACATGCACGGCCTTTGTATTCTGGGAGAGGTGCCAATTACCCGAGCACGCAGCAAAGCGGGTAAACCCCTCTCCGACAGGAGCGGCAGGCCCATTTACAACATGACCTCCTGGACGTGGGGATACTCCAACTGCGTGCCTCTGGACGAGAATTATGAACGCGCTGTCAACTATGTCGTGAAGTATGTCACCAAAACCGAGGAAAAAATCTTCGGCAAATGGTATTTATCCAGCCGGAATTTGGCCAAGCATCCGGAGATAATCCCACTGGACCCGATACGCTATGACGAATTTCGAGACCCTGAAAAATTGAAAACTAACGTCCAATATGAAGCCAAAATCTACGAGAGCTTCGATGACGGACTTTGTATCATAACGGAAGAATTTCCGCCTCTGCAACCAGAGGAAACATAAATTATTACAGGAAATGGAGTGATTTGCTTATGTACAGCAATTTTGATAAACGCCAGGAATTGGCACGGCAGACCCAGACGGTTCAGACCTTCCGGCGCATACGGCGAGGCATCGGCGCAGTCCGCAACAGCCGGGCAAAGCTGATAATTCTGGCAAGTCTCTGGATTATGGCGGGCATTATCTGGCTGACCCGGCATCCCATGATGGGTTATGGTCCGGATACGCCGCTTGCTCCGGTGCTGGACGCTCTGACGGTGATTGTGCTGCTGCTCCTGACAGCGGCCCTCTCCCTGGCCCTCCTATGGGCCTGGGGAGGGCCCTGGCAGGCCGGACAGGTGCAGGACAATCTGCTCCGTATTGGGCTGGTCAACGCCGTCGGAGAGCCGCCCACGCTGCTGTCCGTCACCGTAAATCCCGGCAATCCAAAAGTCAGAGATTACACCTTCTACACCTGCGGCATCCCGGTTTCTGCATGGCTGGACTGCGCCGATAAAATCCAATCCGCATTGAATGGCTCTATTGCTGACATCAGCTATGGAGAGGACAATCAAACTGTTACACTGTCTCTCGCCCCGCCTGCGGCAAAGTGGCCTGAGCGTATCGTGTGGTATGACCGCAATGTCTCTCTGGAGAACTTTGTCCTGACGCTGGGAGAAAGTCAGCTCGGTCCTGTGACCGTGGACCTGAGAACCAATGCCCATATTCTCCTGGGCGGCGTAACAGGTTCAGGCAAGACAGTACTGCTCAAGGTGCTGCTCCGGCAGGCCATTGATAAGGGAGCAAGGGTGTATATCGCTGACTTCAAAGGCGGCGTGGACTTCAAATCGTGGTTCCGGGAGAACTGCTGCATGAGCTATGATATGGACACAACGCTGAAAACTCTGGCTGAATGGGAGAATGAGCTGGACCGCCGCAAGACGCTTTTGCGGGATTCCAACTGCTCCAACATTGACGAGTACAACGCCATGTTTACCGAAACAAAGCTACACCGCTGGGCGTTTGCTTGTGACGAGATCGCCATGATGCTGGACAAGACCGGGCAGAGCAAGGAGCAGAAGGAGAAGATCGACAAGGCCAGCGCGGTCCTCTCCCTCCTGGCCTGTCAGGGGCGCAGCTTCGGCCTCCACCTTATTTTGGCAACCCAGAGGCCGGACGCGAACGTCATGCCCGCCCAGGTGCGCTCCAACATCGACTACCGTGTGTGCGGCAGGGCGGACAGTATCCTCTCGTCCATCATCATTGACAGCACCGCCGCCGCCGAACTCATCCCCAAGAACGCCAAGGGCCTGTTTATGCTCAATGACAGCAGCGGCAGGGATACCAGCGCAACCGTATTCAAGTCCTACATCCTGCCAGATGGCGCAAACTAAGGAGGAAGTCACGGAGAACAAAAAGTACACTAATATTGAACAGCTCCCCCTCGTCCTCTCGGTGGAGCAGCTTGCCGACGTGCTGGGAATTGGGCTTAACAACGCCTACCAGCTTGTCAGAAGCAGCAGTATCCGAAGCGTCCGTATCGGGAGGCAGTACAAAATCCCGAAGGATGCGTTGGAAGTTTATCTAACCGCCTAAAACCTATTGACCTGCCGCCACGCATGATGTACTATATACCCATAGTGCATCTGCGTGGCGGCGAAAAGGAGGATATAAATATGCCACGCACGAAAGAAAAAAGAAGCCGCAACGCCAACGGCAGCGGAGCCGTCCATAAGAAAACCGTTATCCGAAATGGCAAAAAATATATCTATTGGGAGGGCCGCTACACGGAGGGCTATGACCCCAGCACTGGAAAGCAGATTCAACGCTCCATCACCGGCAAGAAAAAGAGTGAGGTAGCGGAGAAATTACGGAAAGCCACCGCCGCTATTGACGCTGGCACCTACACCGCCCCCAACAAAATGACCGTGGGGCAATGGTTGGACATCTGGACGGCTGACTACCTGGGCGGCGTGAAGCCCCGGACAGTTGAGTCCTATCTCTGTCAGATTAAAAACCATATTCGCCCCGAGTTGGGAGCTATCCGTCTGGATACCCTAAATCCGCATACGATACAACGGTTTTACAACGGCCTGGGGGAAGAGAAGGACAGCAAACCCGAACTGTCTCCAAAGTCCATCAAGATTGTTCATGGTGTGCTGCACAAGGTTATGGGACAGGCTGTCGCGCTGGGCTATCTGCAATCCAATCCCGCTGACAAATGCACCTTGCCCAAGGTGGTACGCAAGGAACTGAACCCGCTGGACGAGGATGCCATTACCCGCTTTATGGAGGCCATAAAAGGCCACCGCTTTGAATTGGTCTTTCTGGTCACGCTGTTCACCGGAATGCGTCAAGGGGAAGTCCTTGGCCTTGCCTGGGACTGCGTAGACTTTGACCGGGGAACCATCTCTATTCGCAGACAGCTCCAAAAGGCCACGGACAGCACAGGAGAATACCGGCTTCTCACGCCGAAGAACGGCAAGGGCAGGACAATCACCCCAGCCCCCTTTGTGATGGAGCTGTTACAGGCCCAGCGGAGACGGCAGGCGGAATGGAAACTAGCGATTGGCTCCGCCTGGGAGGATAGCGGCCTTGTGTTCACCAACGAAATGGGCAGACATCTCATGCCCCATGTGGTATATAAGGCGTTTAAGAAGGTCGCCGCCTCGATTGGCTGTTCAGATACCCGCTTCCATGACCTGCGCCATTCTTATGCCGTGGCAGCGATAAAAAGCGGGGACGACATCAAAACGGTGCAGGGCAACCTGGGCCATGCCACCGCCGCCTTTACACTGGATGTCTACGGTCATGTCACCGATCAGATGAAGCGGGAAAGCGCACAGCGGATGGAGAACTTTATCCGGGGCGTTGCTGCTGGATAAGGGAAAACAAGTGAAAAAACGCCATAAGGGAAAATTAAGGGAAAACATCTTCCAACAAACAGGAAAAATCCCTGTAACCACTGCGGTTACAGGGATTTCGGGTGGTCCGAGTGACTGGATTCGAACCAGCGGCCTCTTGAACCCCATTCAAGCGCGATACCAAACTTCGCCACACCCGGATAAACCATATTACTCTCGACTTGCTTAGAATAGCACATCTCTCAAAAATTTGCAAGCCCTTTTTTTAATTTCCTCAAAAATTTTTTTCTGTACGGATGGCAACTAACCAGCGAAAGGGCAAGGATACAACCAGGAGAGGCGTTCACCATTCAATTTGTGCAAAATAGCCAATTTTACCAACGCAAAAAGTATACCTTTTGCGTTGGTCAAATTTTAGCGGCTTTTGCCGGTTTGCTGCTGCGT